>JBEHYR010000033.1:0-57256 GCA_048498075.1 Verrucomicrobiota bacterium
GGAGCGCGCGGTAGCGCTCGTGGACGCGCTCGAAGATCGTCTCGTTGTGCCAGAGGGTGTCGTCGGCATCGAGGCCGATGGCGCGGAAGGGCTGCATGGTAAAAAGAACCGGGAGCGGGAGGCGAAGAGCAAGCAAGGGCGTCGGGAAAGTTCGCCCAAGCCAGTGGCGATTGAGCGAGGGAGTGGCACAAGTGGCTGGCAATTTGCTGGCGAGTACGCTTTCAAACCCTTGAGCAACATGGCGAGCGACACCCCTCATCGCTGGAGCACGGCAAACGAAGACGGCGACGCAAGCGATGGTTCGCCGACACGAATCAGGTGGCGGCGCGGGAGTTTGACGCGATGAGAGCGTTTGCCGTGTTCGATGGCGGCGGGGTCAAAGGCGCGGCGCTCGCCGGATGCCTGGCGGCGGCGCAGCAGCAGAATATCGAGTTTGTCGGCTACGGCGGCACGTCTGCAGGCGCGCTGGTGGCGACGCTGGCGAGCGCAGGCTATTCGGGCGAAGAGATATTCGGATTGTTGAAAAAAGATTTTCATCTGCGGACATTTTTGGACGACGGCGGGCCGCGGTTCGACGAGGCGAAGCAATTGGTTGCCGAGGTCGTCGCTGCTTGCGGCGGCAAGATGCCGGGGCTGTGGGGCGCCTGGAAAATTCGGAGCGCGGCCAAACGCCACGCCGCCTTGATCGGACAATTCAGCGCGGAACTCGGGCTCTATGACGGCAAGCAACTCCATTTTTTGCCATGCTGCCGAGCGGAATGATTTCGAGTTCAGACCAGATGGTCGCCAACGAGGTGGCCCCGGGGATGTATGTGGTCAGCAATGCCTACGAGCGTACCTACGATTTTTTTGCGCCGTCGATCGTTCAAGCCGAACCTTATAAAATGCCTGCGCCCGCAGTCTCGATTCCTGCGGAGCAGCCAGCGCTGGCGCGTTAGAACCAAGGCTGGCGACGCGGTGAGGGGTGAATGGATTCGAAGCCGGCCGGTTTGAGCGGCGGCGATCGAAACGCGGTCAGAATAACTCGAGCTGATTGCCTGCGGGGCGGCGGAAGTGCGTGGTCGTGAGTTCGGCGTGCGCACGGTTCAGGCCGGCGCGGCGGGCGGCGACGGTGAAGAGCTGGTCGAGCTGCGTGGCGAAAATACCTTCGCCGTGCATGCGTGCGCCCCAGGCGCTGTCGTAGAGTTTGCCGCCGCGGAGCGTGCGCAGGCGGTCGAGGATGCGGGCTTTTTTCGTGGGCGCGTGGTCGTCGAGCCATTGCGTGAAAACTTCCTTCACGGCGTAGGGCAGGCGGAGGAGGACGTAGCTCGCGCTCTGCGCCCCGGCCGCGGCGACGGCGTCGAGGATCGCAGGGATTTCGTGGTCGTTCAGTCCGGGAATGACGGGCGCGACGAGCACGTTCACCGGAATGCCGGCGGCGGAAAGTTCGCGGATCGCGCGGAGGCGGGCGGCGGGGCGCGAGGCGCGCGGCTCGAGTTCGCCGGCGAGGTCGGCGTCGAGCGAAGTGACGGAGAGATTGACGAGCGTGCACTGGTGGCGTGCGAGTTCGGCGAGGACGTCGAGGTCGCGGGTGACGAGCGCGTTTTTGGTGATGATCAGAATCGGCTGGCGCGCCTCCGCGCAGACTTCGAGGCACTGGCGCGTGAGGCGGAAGTGGCGCTCGGCGGGCTGGTAGCAGTCGGTGACGCCGCTCATGCCGATGGGCGCAGGCGTCCAGCGCGGCGAGGAGAGTTCGCGGCGGAGGAGTTCGGGCGCGCGGAGCTTCACGAGAATTTTCGTCTCGAAATCGAGGCCGCTGCTCCAGCCGAGATATTCGTGAAACGGCCGCGCGAAGCAGTAGGCGCAGCCGTGTTCGCAGCCGCGGTAGGAGTTCAGGCCCCACATGAAACCGACATCGGGGCTGTCGTTTTTCGTGAGGAGCGATTCGGTGGCGTCGTAGAAAAATTGGGTGCGCGGGTGCGGACGCTCCTCGGTCGGGAGGTCGGAGAAGGTCGGGTCGGCGGCGAGCTGGATTGATTCGAAGCGATTGGGCGGATTGAGCGCGGTGCCGCGGCCGACGGGAGCGGCGGGACGAGGGGAGGGTGGTGTGTTCATGTGAACACATGAGGAAGTTTTTCCCGGGCTTGGCAAATGCAGGGCGGAAAATTTTGAGAAGGTAGGGCGCGTTATCCTTAACGCGCCGGTTCAGGTGGCGAAGGCGGCGCGAGCGGCGCGTTGGGGACAACGCGCCCTGCCGGCTTTAGTGGTTTGAAAAATAGTGTAGGCGAGGCGGGTCGAATGGAGGAGCCTGCTTGCAGGCGATCCCGGTGGGCGAGGGTCCAGCATCGCCTGCAAGCAGGCTCCTACAGCGGCTACAGAAATTTTCAAAGCGCCAGGGATGGGTTGCGGCGGCACTTGCGGCGGTTGAGCCTGTCGCACTCCGCCCGGCATGAAGTTATTTTCATTTCTCCTCCTCGTTGGCATCGCTTTCCTGACACCGCTGCGCGCGGCGGATGAACCCGCGGCGGATACTTCCGAATCGATGGCGGATCGCACGCTGCGGCAGCTCGTGGAGCGGCAGAAGGAATTGCTGGCGGACGCGGCGAAGGAGAATCCGAATTTCGACGAGGGAAATTTCCAGTCGCAGATGGAGCGGCTGTGCCTGGGCTACGAGGCGTTTTTGCGGGAGAATCCGAAATCGGCCAAGGGGTACGCGGCGTATGGATATTTGTTGAGCAAGCTGGACCAGCAGAAGCAGTCGATCGCGATGCTGCTGACCTCCAACAAACTCGATCCGGACCAGCCGCTGGTGAAAAACCAGATCGGCAATTATCTCGCGGAGCGCGGGCAGCCGCTGGATGCGCTGCCGTATTATTTGTCGGCGATCAAACTGTCGCCGAAGGAGCCGCTTTATCACTACCAGCTCGGCACGCTGCTCTACGAAGCGCGGGACGATTTTCTGAAAGCCGGCGAGTGGAAGAAGGAGGCGATCAATCACGCGATTCACGAGGCGTTCGGGCACGCGGCGGAGCTGGCGCCGGACCGGATCGAGTTCACGTATCGCTACGCGGAATCGTTCTACGACATGGATCCGCCGGACTGGGACGGGGCGTTGAAGGCATGGGGCGCGCTCGAGGAGAAGGCGCCGACGGCGGTGGAGCGCGAGACGATGCGACTGCACGCGGCGAATGTGCTGATCAAGCAGGGCAAGCCGGATCACGCGAAGGCGCTGCTGGCGACCGTGACGGAACCGACGCTGCAGAAGCAGAAAGAAAAGCTCGTTGCGCAGTTGCAGCCGAGCGTCGAGAAATAAGGCGGCGCCTGTCGCGCCGCTTTTTCGAATGCTCGATTTCCTCGACCGCAAGATTGGCCGTTTCGCGATCTCGAACCTCACGCTCTATCTCATCATCGGGCAGGTGTTCGTCACGCTGACGGCGATGCTGCAGTTGCTGGATCCGACGCGGCTCGTGCTTTATCCGCAGCTCGCGACGCACGGGGAGCCGTGGCGGCTGTTCACCTTCATGTTCTTGCCGCCGCCGGTGGGCGGGCGGATCAGCCTGATGCTGCTGCCGTTCGCGTGGTGGCTGTTTTTCCTGATGGGCAACGCGCTCGAGGGATTCTGGGGCGTGTTTCGCTACAATGCATTTTTGTTCACCGGGTTTGCGCTCACGGTGGCGGGGGCGTTCCTCAATCCGTTCGCGCCGACGACGAACTATCACCTGATGCTGGGCGTCGCGCTCGTGTTCGCGTGGCTGAACCCGGATTTCGAAATCAACCTGTTCTTCATCCTGCCGGTCAAAATGAAGTGGCTGGCGCTGCTGTCGGTCGCGGCGATGATCTACGATTTGGTGACCGGCGCGCCGAGCACGCGCTGGCAGATCGCGGCGACGGGGGTCACCCTGGCGTTGTTCATCGGCTCGGATGTGCTCAACACGATTCGCTTTCGCCGCCGGACGATGGCGATGCAGGCGCAGCGGCGGGCGGAGGAGAAAAAAGGCCCGGAGCCGCGGCATCGCTGCCATGTGTGCGGCAAGACGGATCTCACGAATCCCGAAATGGATTTCCGCTACTGCTCGAAATGCGCGGGCGACCAGTGCTACTGCCCGGAGCATATTTTCAATCACGAGCACGTGTTGACGGACGGGGAAGAGAAAAAGCCGTGAGGCTCGGCGGAATATTACACGAAGCTCGCAAAGGACGCGAAGAAGAGGCGGGCCGGTTACTTGGCGACCTGTGCGGGCTTCGGGTAAAAGGGATCGATGACGGACCCGTTTAAAACGACACGGAAGCTCCTCACGCTCGGCGAGTGGCTGCGGTTTGCGGAAAAGCTGTATGCGCGGGAGAAACTGGCGCTCGGACAAGTCGCGACGAACGCGCACGACGAGGCGCTCTATCTGCTGCTGCGCGCGCTCGATCTGCCGCTCGAGAGCGACGCGAGCGTGCTCGGGAAAAAATTGACGGACACGGAGCGCGCGAAAGTAACGGAGTGGCTGCGGCAGCGCGTGCTGGGCCGCGTGCCGGCGGCGTATCTCACGCGCGAGGCGTGGCTGGGCGAGCATCGATTCTACGTCGATGAGCGCGTGATCATTCCGCGGAGTTATTTTTTGGAGATCATTCCGCGGCTCGGATGTAGGACGGGGTCTCCTGATATCGGCGCTTTGGGGACGAGCGAAACGGCGGGGTCGGGAGACCCCGCCCTACAGCTGGAGAGGGTGAAGCGGGTGGCGGATGTTTGCACGGGCTCGGGCTGTCTCGCGATTTTACTCGCGCACCATTTTCCGCAGGCGCGCGTCGATGCGATCGATCTTTCGGCGCCGGCGCTGGAGGTCGCGGCGATCAATGTGCGTGAGCATCGGTTGGGGAAACGCGTGCGGCTGTTCGCGAGCGATGTGTTCGATGCGGTGCCGCTTTCGGCGGGTCGGCGGCGGACAGGTCCGGCGGAAAAGTACGATGTGATTCTCAGCAATCCGCCGTATGAACCGAGCGGGCTCGTGGACGCGCAGGCGCCGGAATTCGCGGCGGAGCCGAGGATGGCGCACGATGGCGGCGTGGACGGGCTCGCGATCATTCGGAAGCTGCTGCGCCAGGCGCGCGAGCGACTCGCGCCGCACGGGATCGTGGTGATCGAGGTGGGCGGATTGCGCGCGGCGATCGAGCGCGAGTTCGGTGCGCTGGAGCCGCAGTGGCTGCACACGGAGGACGGCAGCGATTGCGTGTGCCTGTTTCAGGCGGCGCGGCTGAAATAGCCGCATCGAATCGCCGTGGTCGAAAAGGCGGAGCCCGACGTCCTCGTCGGGCTGGATTGGCGAAGGCGATCTTTTTTCAAGACAAGCCCGACGGGACGTCGGGCTCCAACCTTGTTGGTCTCTGGATTTCCGGATGCGTTTTCAGGGCTTGGCGACCGGGAGGCCGGCGTCGGCCCAGGCTTGGAAGCCGCCGGCATTGGCGACGTTGACACCTTTCGCGGCGAGCTTCGCGCCGACGATGCCGGCGCGATGACCCGAACGGCAGTAGAGGATCACTTGCTTGCCGGCATTTTTCTCGAGGAAGGGCTTCCAGAGTTTTTGCGGGCCGTCGAAATCGCTTTTCGGCAGAAGCAACGCGGGCTTCGCGACACCGGTCGCGGCCCACTCGTCGGGTTCGCGGACATCGACGAGCACGGCCTTGCCGTCGATAACGAGTTTGGCGGCATCGGCGGGAGAAACCTTCGCGACATCGGCAGCGAAGGCGGAGGCGACGACGGCGAGAGAGAAGGAAACGAGGGCGAGGGATTTCATGCGAGAGAGGAGGGTGGGGGCAAAACAGAGGAGTATAGCCGTAGAGAACGCAAAGAGCACGCGTCGGGCGCGGTGCCGTGGAGGGAATCGTCGCCTGCGTCGCGGTCGTTCCAGAAAGCGGAGTCCATGGCAGCCGTCTTATGCGACGGATTTCGCGGACAAGTCGGAGGGCGATCCGAGCGCCGCGAAGCGTGCGCAGTCGTCGCCGGCGTGAACGACGCGGGTGCTCGCACCGGGCCGGGTGCACCAGATCCAATCGAGGTACTCGCCGCGCATTTTCTCGGCGTAGCGGCAGCTCTCGCTACACGGGGCGAGTGACTCGAACGAAAGCGAAGAGACGGGCGCCGGGTCCATGCGTCGAGTGAACGATAATTTCGCGCGGTGGCGAGCGGGGTTCGCGCGCGTGGAGCGGAACGGGATCGACGTTCGATCAGGGCGTGCGCGTCGGGAGACCGGCGTCGGTCCAGGCGCTGAGGCCGCCGAGGTTGGCGACGCGGAAGCCTTCGCGAGCGAGGAGGCGCGCGGCGGCGGCGGAGCGGCCGCCGGAGCGGCAATAGAGAATGATTTCGCGCTGACGATGCTGGGCGAGAAACGGTTTCCATTTCTGGCGCGGGCCTTGGAGATCGCTGAGGGTGAGGAGTTGCGCGGGTTTGGCGACGCCGCTCGTCCATTCGGCGGGCTCGCGCACGTCGACGAGGACGGCAGCGCCGCGGGTGATGAGGCGCGCGGCTTCGTCGGGGGAGACGTGGCGGACGCCGGCGGCGCTGGAGATGAAGGCGGAAAAGAATTTTTTGAGAAAACTCATGGGCGTAAGAAAAAGAGAAAACGGTGGAGGGAGTTTTTACCGCGGATGACGCGGAGAGACGCGGATGGATAAAACGCCGAAGCGAAACGGATGAGCGGGAGTGGACGAAAAGGAGGGACGGTCCCGGTGGGGCCCGCGAGGTCAAACCGGACCGGATGAAGCCGGAACCTCCGCCGGCTTTTTTTGGGGCGCGCCGATGTGGTCATGGTTGGCCATGAAGTAGAGCACGGGCACGGCGAGGCGACTGAGGAGGAGCGAGGCGATCTCGCCGGCCATGAGACTGATCGCGAGGCCTTGGAAAATCGGATCGGCGAGGATGACGCTCGCGCCGACGACGACGGCGAGCGCGGTGAGCAACATCGGGCGGAAGCGCACGGCGCCGGCTTCGATCACGGCGTCGCGGAGAGGAAGACCTTGCGCGCGGCGGAGTTCGATGAAGTCGACGAGGATGATGGAGTTTCGCACGACGATGCCGGCGCCGGCCATGAAGCCGATCATCGAGGTGGCGGTGAAAAATGCGCCGAGGGCGGCGTGCGCGGGCAGGATGCCGATGAGCGAAAACGGAATCGCGGCCATGACGACGAGCGGCGTGAGGTAGCTTTTGAACCAGCCGACCATGAGCATCGCGATGAGCCCGAGCACGGCGGCGAAGGCGAGGCCGAGGTCGCGGAAAACTTCGAGCGTGATGTGCCACTCGCCGTCCCATTTGAGCGCGGGGGACTGGTCGTCGGCGGGGAGGTTGAGATGATAGATCGGGAGACGCGGAGCGGTCGCGCCGAAGCGGCGGGCGTCGAGGGCGCGGAGCTGGTGGTCGATGGCGAACATGGCGTAGGCGGGACTCTCGACGATGCCGGCGGCGTCGGCGGTGACGTAGGTCACGGGCTTCAGGTTTTTGTGATAGATGCTTCTTTCACCCGTGGTGCGCTCGAGATGGACGAGTTCGGAGAGCGGGACGAGGGGTGCGGCGGGATCGAGATCGGCGCGGAGGTTCAGCGCGAGGAGTGATTCGGGATGCGAGCGGGCGGAGGCGGGAAGCTCGAGGACGAGGGGAACATCTTCGCGCTCGGCGGGGGCGTGGAGGAGATCGATCGCGGCGCCTTGCGCGGCGAGCGCGACGGCGGAGGCGATGGCGGCTTCGCTGATGCCGTGCTGTGCGGCTTTCGCGCGGTCGACGACGAAGCGGATTTTCGGCTGAGGGTCTTCGACGAACCAGTCGACGTCGACGATGCCGGGCGTGTGCTCCATGAGGGAGCGGACTTCGCGGGCGATGGCGACGCGCTGAGGTTCGTCGGGGCCGTAGATTTCGGCGACGATGGACTGGAGGACGGGCGGCCCGGGCGGAACTTCGGAGACGGCGACGGCGGCGCCGTATTTTTTTGCGATCGCCGCGACGAGCGGGCGGGCGCGTTTGGCGATCGCGTGGCTTTGGTCGGAGCGGAGATTTTTTTCGACGAGGTTGACCTGAATATCGGCGACGTTGGGGCCGCGGCGGAGATAGGAGTGGCGGACGAGGCCGTTGAAATTAAAGGGCGCGGCGGTGCCGGCGTAGATTTGGTAGTCGCGGATTTCGGGGAGGGCGCGGAGGGCGGCGGCCATTTCCTGAGCGATGCGAGCGGTCTGTTCGAGCGTGGTGCCCTCCGGGGTTTTGAGGACGAGTTGGAATTCGGATTTGTTGTCGAAGGGGAGCATTTTCACCTGCACGGCGCCGAAGGGCACGAGGCTCGCGGCGGCGAGGAGGAGGAATGCGATGGCGGCGAGAAACGCCCAGCGCACGCGGGCGCGGTCGAGGAGCGGGCCCATGATGCGGTGATAGAGACGGGTGAACCAGTCGGCGGGGGCCGGAGGCGTGTGGTTGGTGGAGCCCGACGTCCTCGTCGGGCTGGTTTGAGAAGCGACATCCTCAAACCCGACGAGGACGTCGGGTTCCACCTGCGTTGCGCTATCGCCTGAGTGAGCGGCCGGTTGAGAATAATTTTTCGACGGAGAGCGGCGGAGGAGGCGGAGGGCGGCCCAGGGCGTGAGGGTGAAGGCGATGGCGACGGAGAAGAGCATCGCGGCGGTGGAGCCGATCGGGATCGGTCGCATGTAGGGGCCCATCAGGCCGCCGACGAAGGCCATCGGGAGGATCGCGGCGATCACGGCGCAGGTGGCGAGGATCGTGGGATTGCCGACTTCGGCGACGGCTTCGAGCGCGATCTGGGGCAGGGATTTCTGCGCGGCGCCCGGGAGGCGTTGGTGACGGGCGATGTTTTCCACCACGACGATCGCGTCGTCGACGAGGATGCCGATCGAGAAGATCAGGGCGAAGAGCGTGATGCGGTTGAGCGTGTATCCGTAAAGGAAGAACACGAGGAGCGTGAGGGCGAGGGTCGTCGGGATCGCGAGGAGGACGACGAGCGATTCGCGCCAGCCGAGAAAGAGGAGGATCAGCAGCGCGACGCCGAAGACGGCGAGGCCCAGATGAAGAAGGAGTTCGTTGGATTTCTCGGCGGCGGTGTGGCCGTAGTCGCGCGTGATTGTTACGGCGACATCGGCGGGCAGCAGCGTGCCGCGGACGGAGGCGAGTTTGGCGAGGACGGCGTCGACGACGGCGATGGCGTTGGCGCCGGGGCGCTTCGCGACGGTGAGCGTGACGGCGGGCGAGAGAGGATTTTCGATCTTGGATTCGTGATTTTCGATTGCAGAGTTGGCGTCGCCGTGGAGGACGTAGGTGGTGAGTTCTTCGGCGGTGTCGGCAATCGTGGCGACATCGCGGAGATAGACGGGACGGTCGGCGAAAACGCCGACGACGACGGAACCGATATCGGCGGTGTCGCGGAGGAAGGCGCCGGTTTCGAGGAGGATTTCGGAGTTCGCGAAGGGGCGGGAGCCGGCTTGGGTCTGGCGGTTGGCGGATTGGAGGGCGGCGGTAAGCTGGGCTGGAGTCAGGTTGCGCGAGGCGAGGGCAGCGGGATCGAACTGCACGCGGACGGCGCGGCGGGTGCCACCGATGAGCGTGGTCTCGGCGACTTGCGGGATGGATTTGACGACCTCGTCGAGTTGCGCGGCGAGGCGGCGGAGCGCGAGGTGATCGTGGTGTGCGCTGTGCAGCGTGAGGGCGAGGATCGGGACGTCGTCGATCGAGCGGGGTTTGACGAGGGGCGGGGAGACGCCGGTGGGAATGCGGTCGAAGTTGGCCTGGAGTTTTTGATTCAGGCGGACGAGCGCGGTCTCGAGGTTGGTGCCGACGAGGAAGCGGACGATGACGAGCGAGGCGCCGGGGCTGGAGGTGGAGTAGAGGTATTCGACGTCCGGGATTTCCCAGAGCAATTTTTCCATCGGGCGCGTGACGCGGTTTTCCACTTCGGCGGCGGTGGCGCCGGGCATGGCGACCTGCACGTCGATCATCGGAACCTTGATCTGGGGTTCTTCTTCGCGCGGGAGGCGCCAGATGGCGAAGAGGCCGAGGAGGAGCGACGCGATGATCGCGATCGGGGTGAGCTTCGAGGCGATGAAGGTGTGCGCGAGGCGGCCGGCGAGGCCAGGGCGTGGGAGCGGCGGGGTCGGGAGACCCCGCCCTCCATGGGTGGAGTGCTCGTCGCTCATGGGGCGAGGGTGAGCGGCTGGTCGTCGCGGAGGCCGGGGGGCGGAGCGAGGACGATGGTTTCGCTGCCGTCGAGGCCGGAGACGATCTCGATGCGGTTGCCGTGGCGGGGGCCGGTTTTTACGAGGCGGAGGGAGGCGCGGCGATCGGCGGTGACGACGAAGATGCGCTCCATCTGGCCGAAGGTCGTGATCGCGGCGGTGGGGGCGAGGATCGTGCGGGTGGCGTCGCCGGGGAGGAATACGCGGACGAACTGGCCGGAGCGCACGGCGAGGTCGCCGGGAACGGCGAGTTTTGCGAAGCTGGTGCGGGCGGAGGTGTCGGAGGCGGAAGAGAACTCGGTGACGGTGGCGGTGAATGAAGCGGGCGGGCCGCCCGCGCTCCCAGACGGGAGTTCGAAGGCGAGTACGGCGCCGATGGCGAGGTGGGCGACGAGAGAGTCGGGGACAGGAACTTCGATCTCGAACGCGGAGGCGCCTTCGATTTCGACGAGCGCCTGGCCGGGACTGGCGAGGTCGCCGGCGTGGACGAGGCGGCGCGAGACGACGCCGGCGAAGGGCGCGCGGAGCGTGGCGTAAGCGAGCGTGGTCTCGGCTTCGCGGAGGGCGGCTTCGGCGAGAGCGACGCGATCGGTGGAGAGGCGAACGGCGTCCTCGGTGGCGGCGCCGCCGGTGGCGAGGCGGGTGTCGCGGTCGAGGTCGCGGCGGGTTTGGGCGAGCGTGGTGCGGGTCTGGGCGACCCGGGCGGCGAGATCGGCCGCGGCGAGTTGCGCGAGGAGATCGCCGGCGGCGACGCGCTGGCCGAGTGCGACGGGGAGTTGCTCGATGACGCCGGTGACTTTGGCGGCGATGAGGGCGCGCTGGACGGGCCTGACGGTGCCGTTGACGGCGATGAGAACGGGGAGGTTCTCAGTCGTGACGGGAGAGGCGTGGACGACAGTGGCGGGGGGCGGGGCGTCGGGAGGCGGGGGCGATTTGGTGCAGCCAGTGAGGGAGAGGGAGAAGAGGAGCGTTGAGACTACGCTTCCCGCCCTTCGGCCACCCCTCCGGCCAGAGAGGGCTTCGGCGGCGAGGGAGCGGATGGAGAGCGGGTGCATGGCGGTCAGCGGCGGCCGCCCCAGTGGATGACGTCGTCTTGATCGACCCAGCCGAGCCGGCGGAGGAGCCGCGTGGGCGGGCAGAAGCCGGTGAAGACGGACTGGAGGAGATTCGCGCCGGCGAAGGCGGGAAGCAGCAACCACCACGGGCTGACGAGCCAGGCGAGGAGGGTGCCGGTGAGCACGACGGCGCCGGCGAGAAGACGGATGAGGGAGTCGGTTTTCATGATGCGATTCAAATATGCGCATATACGTATATACTTGAAAACCTGTCAAGGGGTGGTTTGGTGCCGGCGCATGAAGAGCACGAAAAAGAAGCCGAAGCCGATGTCGGAGGAGGCGCTGGGATTGATCGCGCGGCGGTTCGCGGTGCTGGCGGAGCCGATGCGGCTGCGGCTGCTGCACCTGCTGTTCGAGGGAGAGAAGAACGTGAACGCGCTGGTCGAATTAACGGGCGGGACGCAGGCGAACGTGTCGCGGCACCTGCAGACGCTCACGCACGCGCACATGCTGGCGCGGCGAAAGGAGGGGCTGCAGGTTTTTTATTCGATCGCGGATCCGTCGATTTTCCAGCTGTGCGAACTGGTGTGCGGCAGCCTGGAGAAGCAGCTGAACAAGCAGGCGGAGGCCTTCGGGGGGTGAGCAGGGCGGCGGGAGGGGTGGGGTGCGGAGACCGGTCGGACGAGAGATGCGGGCAACGAAACGATCAGGGGAGTGGGGCGGCGTGGGCGGCGGGGTGCGGAGACCCCGCCCTACATTTTTATGGAGGCGCGAGGCTGGAAGCCGGCGCTACCTGGTCAGGTCGTAGAGGGCGTAACCGGCGAAGAGATTCGGGAGCGTGCGGCAGGGCGTGTGCCAGTTGCCACGGAGGAGCGCGCGGCGGACGATGCGGATGCCTTTCACGTCACAGAAATGTTCGAAGTCGGCGATCGTGAGCGGATTCGCGGGACGGCTCTCGAACCACTCGGTGGTGTAGACTTCGTTGCGCACTTTCCGACCGCGGAGGAGGGCGGCGAGGCGATTTTTCCAGAAGCCGTGGTTCACGAAGCCGACGGTAACGGCGCGGCCGGCACGGAGCGCCTCGAGGATGACGGCGGTCGGGTCGTCGAGTTCCTGCACGGTGCGCGAGCAGATGACGCGGTCGAAATGCCGATCGGAAAATTCGCGCATGAACGAAGTCATGTCGCCCTGATAGGCGGCGAGGCCGCGCGCGACGCAGGCGGCGATGCGTTCGAAATCGAGGTCCACGCCGACAGCGGAGACCTGTTTCGTTTGCACGAGATACTCGAGGAGCGTGCCGCGACCGCAGCCGAGATCGAGGACGCGGGAGGAGGGATCGACCCACTCCCCGATGATCTGCATGTCGACGGTGCGTTTCTCGACGACCTTGGTCATGGGCGGATTTTTTTAACCATGAATGGACACGAAATCACACGAATGAATTCAGGCCGGTCGGATTCGTGTTCATTGGTGTCCATTCGTGGTTCAACTAAATCGAGAAATCGAAGTCGGCGGAGGTCTTGTTCGAGAGGAAGCCGCGGACCAGTTTGTAGAGTTCCTCGGATTCGAGGAGGAAGGAATCGTGGCCGAGGTCGGTGGAGAGTTCGGCGTAGCTGGCGCGCTTGCCGGCGCGGAGGAGAGCGAGGGCGATGGCGCGGTTTTGCTCGGGCGGAAAGAGCCAGTCGCTGGTGAAGCCGACGACGAGCGTCTCGGCCTGCACGGGCGCGAAGGCGGCTTCGAGCGAGCCGTAGGCTTGCGGGAGATCGAAGTGATCGAGGGCGCGCGTGATGTAGAGATACGAATTGGCGTCGAAACGGTTGATGAAGCTCTGGCCCTGGTGGCGCAGATAGCTCTCGACCTCGAACTGGACATCGAAGTTGTAGCCGTCGCCGCTGGTGGTGGCGGCGGATTTTTTGCGGCGGCCGAATTTGCGGTCCATCGACGCGTCGGAGACGTAGGTGATGTGGGCCATCATGCGCGCGATCGCGAGGCCGACGCGCGGGCCGCCGCCGCGGCCGTAGTCGCCGTTGTGCCACTCGGGATCCTGCATGATCGCCTGGCGGCCGACCTCGTTGAAGGCGATGGCTTGCGCGCCTTCGCGGGCGGTCGTGGCCATCGCGAGCACGCGGCGGGTGTAGGTGGGAAACTCGATCCCGAAGAGCATCGCCTGCATGCCGCCCATCGAGCCGCCGATCACGGCGTGGAGTTCGCTGACGCCGAGGTGGTCGAGGAGAAGTTTCTGCGCGCGGACCATGTCGAGCATGGTGACGAACGGAAATGAAATGCCGTAGGGCCGCTCGGTGGCGGGATTGATCGAGGACGGGCCGGTCGAGCCCTGGCAACCGCCGAGGACGTTCGCGCAAACGACGTAGTAGCGGGCGGTGTCGACGGCTTTGCCGGGACCGACGAGGTTGTTCCACCAGCCGGGCTTGCGGTCGTCGGGCGCGTGGAGGCCGGCGCAGTGATGGTCGCCGCTGAGCGCGTGGCAGATGAGGATGACGTTGTCGCGCGTGCCGCTGAGCGTGCCGTAGGTTTCGTAGCGCAGCGTGAAGCCGGGGAGGGTCTGGCCGCTCTTGAAGGTGAAAGGATGCGGGCAGACGAAGTCGCGCGGCACGACGAGGCCGACCTCGCCTTGGGCGAGCGGGTCGTAAACGAGCGTGTCGGTGTCGTCGGTCATGCGAGAGCGGGTGCGCGTGCTGAAGCGGAAGAAGGAGGACAGTCGCGCATCCGGGGAAAGGAGACAAGGGGGGCGTTTGTCATCAGGCGCGGCGAGGGGACCGGCGCGTGAGCTCCTTGGAAAGCGGACGGACCAAGGCGGGCTGAAGCCCGCCCTACGCGATTTCCTCGTTCGAGAAGACGTGTTGCACGTCGTCGAGTTCGTCGAGCGACTCGTGGAGGCGCTCGAGATTTTCCGCGACGGCGGCGTCGGTGACGGGGACGGTGGTCGTCGGGATGTAGGCGATCTCGGCGGAGTCGGGCTTGAGGCCGTTTTGCTCGAGGGCCTGGGAAATTTTATCGAAGGCGGGGATGGCGCAGCGGATTTCGCAGCCCTGTTCGCTGGCGATCACGTCGTCGGCGCCGGCTTCGAGGGCGATTTCCATGAGGGCGTCCTCGGCGATTTTTTCGCGCGCGACGAGGAACTGGCCGGCGTATTGAAACTGAAACGACACGGCACCGGTGGTGGCGAGATTGCCACCGCAGCGGGCGAAGGCGGAGCGGACGTCCTTCGCGGCGCGGGTTTTGTTGTCGGTCGTGACCTGGACGATGAACGCGACGCCGCCGGGGCCGTAGCCTTCGTAGGTCATCTCTTCGTAGACAACGCCGGGGAGTTCGCCAGTGCCTTTCTTGATGGCGCGGTCGACGTTGTCGGCGGGCATGTTCGCCTCGCGGGCGGCGAGGAGGAGCGTGCGGAGGCGGGCGTTGCCGTCGGGATCGCCGCCGCCGGATTTCGCGGCGAGCGTGATGTCGCGGGAGAGGCGGGAGAAGACCTTGCCCTTGCGCGCGTCGGTGACGGCTTTCAGGCGTTTGACTTTGGACCACTTGTTATGGCCGGCCATGGGGAAAACCTGCGCGGAGCGGACGCCTCGGAGAGGCGTCCCTACCTTATTTTTTTCTCGGGGTGACGTTTTTCACGACTTTGCCGCCGGCGGTGACGGTGGCGGGGGCGTTGGTGGGATCGCCGTCGTCGCGCATGCGGTTGATGAGGAGCTGCTGGCCGATGGTGAAGAGGCCGTTGATCGTCGAGTAGAGGGCGAGCGCGCAGGAGAAGCTGTAGCAGAAGAGCGCGAAAACGTAGGGCATGAACTTCATCATCTTGGCCTGCGCGTTGTCGACCTGGGGCATCGGCGTGAGGTGCTGCTGGATGATCATCGTCGCGCCCATGAGGATCGGCATGATGTTGATCGGAAAACCGAAGAGATGGCCGACGGTGTCGGGGGCGGAGAGGTCGGCGGCCCAGAGGAACGGCACGAAGCGCAGCTCGGCGGTGCTGCGCAGCATGGTGAAGAAACCGAAGAAGAACGGCAGCGTAATGAGAATCGGGATGCAGCCGCCGACGGGATTCACCTTGTGCTTTTTGAAGAGCTCCATCGTGGCGGCCTGGAGCTTCTGGGGGTTGTCCTTGAATTTTTCCCGGATGGCTTGCATCTCGGGCTGGAGCTTCTGCATGCGCTTCGCGGAGCGGGAGGCGGAGAGCGTGAGGGGCAGCGAGAGGAATTTCAGGGTGAGGGTGGTGAGGATGATCGCGAGGCCCCAGTTTTTCGTGAGGTCGTGCATCCACGTCATGAGCGTGTTCAGGATCTGGGAGAAGAAGCCGAAGATGGTGCCGAACTGCATGACCTTGTCCTCGTCGGCCTTGAAGGCGTCGGCGTTGGCGAGGCGGTGATATTCTTTCGGACCGACGTAGAGTTGGAAGCCGAGCTTGGTCTCGCCGTTCGCGGGGAGCGGCGTGGGATCGACCTGCGTGGTGGCGGCGAGGCCGTAGGCGAGCGGATCGGTGTCGGGCAGCGCGGCGACGAGCTTCACGCGGCGCGTGACGTGGCCGGCGGCGGGCTGGTCGGGCGTGAGGATGCTGGCGAAGAATTGATTATCGACGGCCGACCAGGCGACGGGGCCGCCGCTGACGATCGAGGATTGGGGGCCGCTCGCGCCGATGCCGAAGAAGCCGTTGCCGCCGGAGAGTTTGGTGGCGGGGAAAAAGGTCTGACTCTTGCCGTTGGAGAAACCGCTGGAGATCACGCGGCCGTAGACGGTCTCGTTGACGGGCGCGATCGTGCCGACGCTCAAGGCCACGCGCGGAAGCGGGAGGGGCTGCGCGGTGAGATTGCGGAACGTGGTTTCGTGGCGGAGTTGATACGGGTCGTGCGCCTTGTCGGGGGTGGCGACGAGCGCGTAGCGGCGGGTGACCTCGAAGCGGTGGTCGAAGACGGCACGGTAAACGATTTCGTTCGCGGTCTGCGAGACGAGTTCGAACGAGGTGTGCTGATCGAGACCGGGGAAATCGACGAACGAGAGGAGCGGCTCGACGTGGCGGGCGTTGAAGACGTACGGGATGGGGCTGCCGATTTCGACGGGGAATTTTTTCAGGGCGACATCGGAGATCGCGCCGCCGAGATTCGTGAAGCCGACGCGGATGAACTCGTTTTCGAGGGTGGTGATTTTCGCGCCCGACGCATCGGCGGAGACGGCGGTGAAGGCGGCGTTGGCGGGATTCGTCGCGGACAGCGCGGCGGGCTGGTTCGCGGAAGCGGCCGGAGCGGTCGCGCTGGGAGCGGCGACAGTCGGGGCGGTGACGGTCGGCGCCGGAGCGACCGGGGGCGGAGGCGAGAATTTGCCGGTGAGATAAATACTGGCGAACGCGGCGATGAGGAGGGCGACGCCGATGACGGTGTTCTTCTTATCCATGAAAAGGGAGCGGGTGGTTGGAAAATAAAGCGGAGAGGGCTTCAGCCCGCTCGAGAGCAGCGATCCAAGGCGGGCTGAAGACCCGCCCTACGGCAGACCGGCCGGTGCAGCGAAACGGGCACGGGGTCGAAGCCACCGGGGTGCAGGGGCGTGCACTTCAGCAAACGCCGCACGGTGAGAAAACCGCCGGCGATCGCGCCGTGCCGGCGGATCGCGTCGACCGCGTAGTGCGAGCACGTCGGCGAGAAGCGGCAGCCGCAGGCGCCGCCGGTGACGACGGGGAGCACGGGCGAGAGGAGGCGTTGATAAAGCCAGAGCAGGGCGAGGAGGGCGCGGGCCGGAAGGTGGAACAGGAAAATCGCCAAGGAGCGAAGCGCGTCCGTGAGTGGTCGGGCCGCGCCGTAAGCGGCGCGACGGCTGGCGTCGGATATGGGGACGGAGGGCGACATCACGGTTATTTCGGGGGTGTGAGTTGTGCGCAGGCGTCGACGAATTTTTTCTCCAGCTCGGTGAACGGCCAGGTCGTGGCGGCGTTGCGGGCGGTGAGGATCAGGTCGCAATCGGCCGGGACGAGCGCCTGGTGGGCGCGAAAAATTTCGCGGAGGCGGCGCTTGGCGCGAGTGCGGAGAACGGCGTGGCCGACGGCCGCGGTCGAGGCGACGACGCCGACGCGCGGCACCGACACCGTGGCGTCGACGGCGGGATCGCGACGCAGGCACCACAAAGTAAAAGCGCCGCAGTTGATGCGGCGGCCTTGTTCCCGGACGGCGCGAAAATCGCGCTGACGCCGCAAATGCTGCTCAGGGCGAAAACGCATGGAAGCGGCGAACGGCGCGTACCGAGGACGCGCGACGATCAGACGACGGTGAGGCGCTTGCGACCCTTGAGGCGGCGGGCTTTGATGACTTTGCGGCCAGACGCGGTGGCCATGCGGGCGCGGTAGCCGATCTTGCGGGCGCGCTTTTTGCGATGCGGACGGAATGTAGGTTGCATGACTTTTTAAGAAAAAGAGGGTCAGTGGTGCCGGACGGCCGGGGGGGTGTCAAGGGCGGGATTCGGCGTGGATTCGGCGGCGTAATTGCCGTCGGTGTCGCGAGGTGCGGGATGGCGGTGGCAGCGTGGGGCGGAGGGCGGAGAGGACGCTTGCGCGAGAGGGCGCGCGTGGCAGCGTGCGAGCATGCGCATTCGCCATGTTCTGGGGACGGCGGGGATGGTTTTCGCGTTGGCGCTGAGCGCGCGGGCGCAGCCGGATCGGATCAACGGCCGGGCGTTTGCGACGCGTTCGCCGGTGCTCGCGCAGCACGGCATGGTCTGCACCAGCCAGCCGCTCGCGTCGCAGGCGGGGCTCGACGTATTGAAGGCGGGCGGCTCGGCGATCGATGCGGCGATCGCGGCGAACGCGGTGCTCGGGCTGGTCGAGCCGGTGAGCAACGGCATGGGCGGCGATTTATTCGCGATCGTTTACGACGCGAAGGCGAAAAAACTTTACGGACTCAATGGCTCCGGCCGCTCGCCGCTCGGGCTGAGTTACGAGCAGCTGAAGGCGGAACTCGCGAAGACGGCGCAGCCGAACCACATCCCGCCGCGCGGTTTCCTGCCGATCTCGGTGCCGGGCACGGTCGACGGCTGGTTCACGTTGCACGACCGCTTCGGCAAACTGCCGATGAAGGACGTGCTCGCGCCGGCGATCCGCTACGCGAACGAAGGTTTTCCGGTCACGCAGCTGATCGCGTATTACTGGAGCATCGGCGTGCGGTATGCGAAGGCGGACAAATTTCCCGGGGCGTTTCTCGAGGTGTACGCACCCGGCGGCGACGCGCCGCGCGAGGGCGAGATTTTCAAGAATCCGGCGCTGGCGCACACGCTCACGCTGCTTGCGGAGCAGGGGCGCGATGGCTTCTATAAGGGAGAAATCGCGGACCGGATCGACGCGTTCATGCGCGCGAACGGCGGGTATCTGCGCAAGGTGGATTTCGAGAAACACACGTCGACGTGGGTCGAGCCGGCGTCGGTGAACTATCGCGGTTACGATGTCTACGAGCTGCCGCCGAACAGCCAGGGCATCGCGGCGTTGCAGACGCTGGCGATTCTCGAAGGCTTCGACCTCGCGAAGCTCGGCTACAATTCACCCGACGCGCTGCACCTGATGATCGAGGCGAAGAAACTGGCGTTCGAGGACCGCGCGAAGTTCTACGCCGATCCGGCGTTCGCCAAAATCCCGCTGGCGGGGCTCCTCTCGAAGGAGTACGCGGCGGAGCGGAGAAAGCTGATCGATCCGCTGCACGCGGCGAAAACCTACGACGCAGGCAACCCGTCCATGAAAGATGGAGACACGATCTACCTCTGCACGGCGGATGCGGAGGGCAACATGGTCTCGCTGATCCAGTCGAACTATCGCGGGATGGGCAGCGGCATCAGCGTGCCGGGACTGGGGTTCACGTTTCAGGATCGCGGCGAGATGTTCACGCTCGAGGCGGGTCACGCGAACGTCTACGCGCCGGGCAAGCGGCCGTTTCAGACGATCATTCCGGGGTTCGTGATGAAGGACGGCGTGCCGTGGGAGGCGTTCGGCGTGATGGGCGGCGCGATGCAGCCGCAAGGGCACGTGCAGGTGTTGGTGAACCAGATCGATTTCGGGATGAACATACAGGAGGCGGGGGACGCGGCGCGCTGGCAGCATGACGGCTCGAGCGAGCCGACGGGCGAGAAAATGCGCGACGGCGGATACGTTGAGGTGGAGAGCGGGATTCCGTATGAGAGCACGCGCGCGCTCGTGCAGCGGGGGCATCAGGTGCGCGCGGGCAACGGTGGTTTCGGTGGTTACCAGGCGATTCGCTGGGATCCGGTGAACAAAGTTTTCTGGGGCGCGAGCGAGAGCCGGAAGGACGGCTGCGCGGTCGGCTGGTGAGAGTCGGGCGATGACGACGCGCGCAAGACGAGGTGAGAAGCTGAGCAACCCAGCAGCGCGTGCGGCGCTGGCGGGTTATGCGCCGCTGCTGGTCGAGTTGAAGGAGCGTGTGCGCATGGCGCAGGTGCGCGCCGCGGCGGCGGTGAACGCGGGGCTGGTGGGACTTTACTGGCAGATCGGGCGGGCGATCGCGGAGCAGCAAGCGAGGGAAGGCTGGGGCGCGGGCGTGATCCCGCGGCTGGCGGCGGATTTGCGGGAGGAGTTTCCGGAGATGCAGGGATTCTCGGAGCGGAATCTAAAATACATGGTGCGATTCGCCGCGGAATACGGTGCACCGCCAATTGTGCAACGGGCTGTTGCACAATTGAAGGCGGGTGAGAAAGCGAGCGGTTCATCAATTGTGCAGCAACCTGCTGCACAATCGGAGCTGTTGGCGGCCGCTCCAATTTTGCAGCAGGTCGTTGCAAAATTACCGTGGGGGCACCACGTCGCGCTGCTCGATCGCGTGAAGGATCGCGCCGAGCGCGAGTGGTACATGCGCGCGGCGGTCGAGCACGGGTGGAGCCGCTCGGTGCTCACGGCGCAGATCAAGGCGAAAGCGCACCGCGGCGCGGGAAAGGCGCTGAATAATTTCGCGCAGACGCTGCCGCCGACGCAGTCGGACCTGGCGCAGCAGTTGTTGAAGGATCCTTATACGTTCGACTTTCTCACGCTCGCCGCGGCGGCGCGGGAGCGCGATCTCGAGCAGGGATTGATGGACCACATCCAGAAATTCCTCGTGGCGCTCGGTGTGGGGTTCGCGTTTGTCGGGCGGCAGGTGCCGCTCGAGGTGGGCGGGCAGGACTACTTCATCGACCTGTTGTTTTTTCACCTGAAACTGCGGTGTTTCGTGGTGATCGATTTGAAAGTGGAGGCGTTCAAGCCGGAGTTTGCGGGCAAGATGAATTTTTATCTTTCGGCGGTGGACGACCGGCTGCGGCATCGCGACGACCAGCCGACGATCGGGCTGCTGCTGTGTCAGGAAAACAACCGCGTGACAGTCGAGTATGCGCTGCGCGATGTGAAGAAACCCATCGGCGTGGCGGAATGGAAAACACGGCTCGTGGATTCGTTGCCGAAAAATCTGCGCGGCGCGCTGCCGAGCATCGAGCAACTGGAGCGCGAACTGGCGAAAGGGTGAAGGTGAACAAAGTCAGTTGAACCACGAATGGACACAGATGAACACGAATGAAAAACCGATCCGCTCGAAACGCGCCGCGCACCATGAGTGGTCGGTCTGAACGCCGTGAAGCATCCACGCTGGTCTACGATTTTAGAATAACACAGGTGGAAGCGAGGTAGATTTCCCATGCGCATCGCGGTGATTTCGGACACGCACGACAAATATCCGCCGACGCTGCCGGAGCGGCTGCGCGGCGCGGACGAGATCTGGCATCTCGGCGACGTGTGCGATCCGGCGACGCTGGTGGAGTTCGAGCAGCTTGGGCCGCCGTTGCGCGTCGTTGTGGGAAACTGCGACTCGCATCCCTGGCCGATGTCGCTCGAGTTGAAACGCGAGGGCGTGAAGTTTTTTCTCACGCACATCCCGCCGGTTCGTGCGCCGCGGGGTTGCACGGCGGTATTGCACGGGCATACGCATGTGCCGCGCGACGAGACGATCGGCGGCGTGCGCTGGCTGAACCCGGGGTGCATCACGCGGCCGAATCGAGGGGCGCCGGCGAGTTTTGCATGGCTCACGGTGGCAGGCGGTAAGATCGAGGCGTGGGAACCGGTGCGGCTGTGAGGTGACTTTCGCGGGCGAACCTGCGCCCGCCGTGAAGAAGCCCGCTTATCTGCCGAACCTGCTCAGCAGCCTGCGCATCGTGCTCGCGCCGGCGATCCTCGGGGCGGCGTATTCAAATTCGCGAGTCGGCTTCACGCTGCTGGTCGCCGTGGCGCTGGCGACGGATGCGCTGGATGGATTTCTCGCGCGGCGGTGGTCGGCGGAGACGGCGCTGGGACGGCGGCTCGATCGCTGGGGCGACGTGCTGACGATGAGCTTGAGCGCGGTGGGCGTGAGTTTCATCTGGCCGAATGAAGTGGAGCAGGAATGGATCTGGGTGCTGCTGGCATTCGCGGGCTATGCGGCGGATGGCGTGCGGCGGTTTGTGCAGCCCACGACGGTGCCGGCGCCGAACTGGATTTTGAAAGCGCTCGGCTGGTTGGTGCCGCTGGCACTGGCGGGCTTTTTGATCGGCGGGGAGGCATGGCCGTTTCATGCGGCGGCGGTGCTGCAGGCTGTGGTCGGCGGGGCGCGGTTGACGATGGTGCGGCGAGAGCGGGCGGCGGCGGAGCCGAAAGCCGAGGGCGCGGGCTTGTGAGTACGAGCGGGAGCGCGCAAATTCCGGCCGTGGCAAAATCGCGCTGGCCGAATATTCTGAGCGCCGCCCGGATCGCTTTGATGCCGGCGGTGCTCGTCGTGGCGATCGCGGGCTGGCGCGGCTGGTTTGTGGGGTTGCTCGCGGTGGCGCTGGCGACGGATGCGCTCGATGGGTTTCTCGCCCGGCGGTTGAACGCGTTTTCCGATTTCGGGCGGAAGCTCGACAGCCTCGCGGACTACGCGACGCTGTTTGTGGGGCTGGCGGGCGTCGCGCTGCTGTGGCCGGAGGTGGTGCGGCGCGAACTGCCGTGGATCGTGGCGATCATGGGATCGTTTTTTGCGGCGATGATTTACGGACTGCTGCGGCTGGGTCGCGCGCCGTTTTACCATACGTGGGCGGCGAAGATCACGGTCGTGGCGTGCGTGGTGTCACTGGTGCCGCTGTTCGCGGGCTGGACGGCGGTGCCGTTTCATGTCGTGGCGCCGCTGCAGGTGCTCGTGGGCGTCGAGGAAGTGGCGATCGTGATGCTCGTGCCGTGGCACGTGGGCGAGATGCCGAGCGTGTGGCACGCGTGGCGGATGCGCCGGGAGAGCATGGCGTTGTTGACGGCGGCGCGCCGATCTGGAAATTCCGACGCGCGATGAGCGACGCGGGCCAGCAGCAGGATTTGTTCGGGTGGTTCACGCCCGAGCCGGGCGTGCACAAGGCCCCGCCGTCTCCGTCGCCCACGAGGCCGAGCGGTGGCGTGGACATCGGGCTTTCGCGCGAGACGGTCGCGATCGCGCCCGAGCCCGGGCCGCAGGAGGAAATTGTTTTTCAACGCAGTGCGAAGGCGCGCGGCTACCGGCTGACGCTGAAGCGCGACGGCACGGCGGTGGCGACGATCCCGCTGCGCGGGTCGGAGCGCGAGGCGCGGCGGTTTGTGGAGCAGCAGCGCGACTGGCTGGAGCGCGCGCGGGAGCGGCAGCGGCACCGGCCGCGCGGCGCGGAGGTGTGGGCGGTGGGCACGCGCGTGCTGTGGCGCGGCGAGTTGACGGAGATCCGCGTCGCGGCGGGCGGGGAAAAACCGCAGGTGTGCCTGGCGGCGGATGTGTTTCGCGTGGCGCGGCTCGAGGGCGATTTGCGGCCGACGCTCGAGGCGCATTTTGCGCGGAAGGCGAAAATCGAATTGCCGGCGCGCACGTGGGAGCTGGCGGCGGTGACGGGCGTGGACGTGAAGCAAGTCGTGGTGCGCAACCAGCGTTCGCGCTGGGGTTCGTGCTCGGCGAACGGGACGATTTCGCTGAACTGGCGGCTGGTGCAGACGCCGGAGTTCGTGCGCGACTACATCGTTTATCACGAGCTGATGCACCTGCGGGAGATGAATCACTCGGAGCGGTTTTGGGCGCGGGTGGAGGAAGTGTGCCCGGGCTGGCGCGACGCGGAACGGTGGATCAAGCGCAACGGATCGCTGGTGGGATTATAACGGCGCGCGTTTCGGGAAGCAGCCGCGTGGTGGGAAGTGAGTGCGGAACAAAGGAAGTTTTTCGCGACCGCGGCGCGCGACGGGCGTTGCCGCGCGCGAACTCATGACGGGAGCGGAAAAGTTTCCGAGATCTGCAGCGTGGGGGAAACATTGGTGAAGCGAGGCACGTCAGCGAGGAGTTCGGCGCCGTGGGCCGCGAGACCGGCTTGGAAATGCGCGAGGTCGGAGGCGTAGAAATGCGCCACCGCGACATACGGGGCGCGGGTGCTGGCGCCGTTGGAGACGCCGCGGTCGAGTTCGTAGCGGTCGACGCCGTGCGCGCCGAGACGGGAAAGGACGAGCGGCGCATGGCGGGTGCGGTAGTATTCGAAATCGAACACGGCGTCCGGCGTGGCGGGATAGAGAATGGAAACGCGAAGCATGGTGAATCAGCGAGGGAGGAAGGGCGCCATTTGCGGTGAGGAGCGCGCGCCGACGGCGGCGCCGATGGGAAAGGCGGCGTCGATTTGCTCGCGCTCGGCGGGGGTGAGCGTGAGGCGGGTCGCGGCGATGAGCTCGTCGAGATGCGCGGCGCGCGTGGTGCCGGGAATCGGAACGACGTCGTCGCCTTGGGCGAGAACCCAGGCGAGCGCAAGCTGCGTGGCGGTGACGCCGCGCGCGGCGGCGAGGCCTTCGAGCGTGGTGACGAGGGCGAGATTGCGCGCGAAGTTCCCGCCTTGGAAACGGGGAAGCTGGCGGCGGAAGTCGTCAGGCGGGAAATCCTCGAAGCGCCGAATCGTGCCGCTGAGAAAACCGCGGCCGAGCGGACTGTAGGGCACGAAGCCGACGCCGAGCTCGCGGCAGGCGGCGAGAATGCCGTTGGTCTCGGGATCGCGGGACCAGAGGGAATATTCGGACTGCACGGCGGCGATCGGGTGGACGGCGTGGGCGCGGCGGAGCGTGGCGGCGCTAACTTCGGAGAGGCCGAGGTGACGAATTTTTCCAGCGCGGACGAGCTCGGCCATCGCACCCACGGCATCCTCGATCGGCGCGGAATCGGGATTGTGACGATGCAGATAGTAGAGATCGATCGTGTCGACGCCGAGACGCCGGAGGCTGGCGTCGCAGGCGGCGCGGAGGTAAGCGGGCGTGTTGTCGACGCCGCGTTTCGTCGGATCGGCGGGATCGCGGACGATGCCGCATTTCGTGGCGAGAACGACGGACGCGCGGCGACCGGGGAGGAAGCGACCGAGGAGTTCTTCGTTGTGATGCGGGCCGTAGATGTCGGCTGTATCGAAAAGGGTGATGCCGGCGGCGAAGGCGTGTTCGAGGGTGGCGCGGCTGCGGGCGTCGTCGCGCGGGCCGTAGAACTCGGACATGCCCATGCAGCCGAGGCCGAGGGCCGAAACGACGGGGCCGCGGCGGCCGAGTCGGCGGGTGGGGAGCGGGGCGGAAGGCGTGGGCGATTTGGCGGGGAGGCTCATGGACGCAGGATACACCCGCCTGCGCTTGCGGTCCAAAACTGTCGCGGCATCGTTCGATACCGAATCCGTATCGCGCATGGAGCTGAGACATCTTCGATCTTTTCTGGCGTTGGCGGACGAGCTGCATTTCGGGCGCGCCGCGGAGCGGCTCGGGATCGCGCAGCCGCCGTTGAGCCGCCATATCCAGCAATTGGAGGCGGAGGTCGGCGTGCCGCTCGTGGAGCGCGGGTCGCGCGGCGTGAAACTCACGCGGGCCGGGGAGATTTTAAGGGATCGCGTGCGGCCGCAGGTGGAGGGAATCACCGCGGCGGTGGCGGAGACGCGCGCGGTGGGCGCAGGCTGGCGGGGACGGTTGTGCGTGGGCTTCATCACGAACATGTCGTATGCGTTGCTGCCGCGCGTGCTGGGCCGGTTGCGCGAGCGCGCGCCGGAGGCGGTGTTCGACGTGCGCGAAGGCTCGGTGGATGAAGTGGAGCGCGGCGTGCGCGAGGAACGTTTCGATCTCGCGCTGACGCGGCTGCCGATCGACGACCCGGGTTTGATCCAGCGCGGGCTGCACGAGGAGCGACTCATGCTGGCGATGCCGGCGGGGCATCGGTTGACGAAGAAGGAGGAAATCTCGTTCGCGGATTTGACGGAAGAGCCGTTTGTGATGTGCCAGCGGGCCGAGCGCACGCCGGTGCAGCACGTGATCATGCGCCGGTGCGAGGAGGCGGGGTTCGTGCCAAAGGTCGTGCAGGAAGTCGGCGGAAAGACGTTGATGATGGAACTCGTCGCCGCAGGGATGGGATTGACGATGGTGCCGGCGTCGTCGGCGTTTTCGACGCGACCTGGGTTGGTTTACCGACCGGTGGCGAATGCGATCGCGCCGGTGACGATGGCGGCGATTTGGAAACGAGAGAACGCGAACCCGTTGCGGCCAGTATTTCTCGAGACAGTGATCGAGGTGGCCCGAGAACTGGGCGCCGAGCTGGCGGCGCGGTGCCGGGCGGGCGAGACTCGACGGCGGGCGGCGGGCGAGTAACGCCGAAGGGCGGGCTGAGGCGGATGCTCGGAGAGCCGTCCCTGCCGGCGTCAGTGGAAGTCGAGCAGCTCGACTTCGAACACGAGCGTGGCTTTCGGCGGAATATTCGGCCGGCGACCGGTGACGCCGTAGGCGAGCCAGTAGGGGACGATCAGCGTCCGCTTCTCGCCGCGTTTCATCGTGAGAAATGCTTCGTCCCAGCCTTTGATCACCGCGCCGGTGCCAACGCGGAAGGTGAGCGGCACGCCGGATTTGTAGGAGCTGTCGAAAGGCGTGCCATCGAGGAGGCGGCCGTCGTAGTGGGCGATCACGTCCTGGCCGACCTGCGGGGTGGCGGTGCCCTCGCCAGGCGCGCGCACGACGAACATCAAGCCGGAAGAGGTGGCGTGCGCGGTGGGATATTTGTGGCGGATGAGATCGGCGTCGGCGGTGCTGAGTTCCGGCGTGCCCTCGTTCGAGAGCGCTTCGCGCATGGCGCTGTTGATCGGGCGGCCGGGATCCTTGCGCGCAAGTAGGCCGGAGCGGACCACGATCGCGATGGTGATGAGGACGACGCCGAGCAGGAGGAGGTAGAAAAAGCTGCGCATGAGAATGAAAGGATTAGGGCGCGAGGGAGGGAGTTGGCAACCTTGGGGAGCGGTGAGCGGACGAAAAGGAGAGCGGGGCAGGAAACCACGGCGGGGATTGTGCCGAACACCGGGACATGCCGCATCGGCGATCGTCGTTCGAATGACGATGCGCCATGCGATGCGGCATGATCCGAGAATTGGGGCTACGGACTGGTGAGGAGGTGTGGAAGTTTGCGCCTTCTATGCTCACGTGAGCGCCCGTCTCGTTGCGCAACTCCGCGTCGGTCGAGGCGCAGTCCAGCGTTTGGAGCACCGAGACGTGATCATCCCACAGCGGCGAGCCATAGCCGCTTTCTGCAGCATCATCCTTTTGTCTGTCGTTCTGAACGAAGTGAAGAATCCAATGCGCGCTTCGTGGCACGACGCGCGTGCGAAAGGCTAAATGGATTCTTCGCTGCGCTCAGAATGACAGGTATTTGAGTGTTCATCGGCGGATGCCACCCAATGGCTTGACGATGGTTCGGAGGCTCAGAATGACAGGCATTTGAGAGTTCATAGGCGTAGGCCACCTCACGGCTTGGCGTTGGTTCGGAGGGTCAGAATGACAAATTGAAATTTGGCGCGCATGAATAAGTTTTCGGCGACAGCTTTTTTCAACGTGCTTTAACCGAGCCCGCTGAATCGTCTGATGGCAGCCCGCACAGCTTCGGTTCCCTTCGATGAATCCTCCGGCGGCTTTGCACCGGCACCGAGCAGCAGTTCTACGACCGAGGCATAGTCCCCGGTTTTCGCATGCCAGCCATGCTGCGAGCCATGGACCGCCCAGCCCAATGGCGTGCCTTTGAAATCGCGGTCCGTTTTTTCGAGCGGCGGGTTATACTTCAAGATCTCCCGCGTCATCTCCACGTTGCCGTGGAACGCCGCCCAATGCAGCGGAGTGCCTTCGTGCTGCCCCGTCGCGTCCACGGGAAATCCCGCGGCCAGCATGGTGCGAACGGCGGCGGAGCGATTGTTGCGGGCAGCGAGCGCGACGTGCCGGCGATCGTTTGCGGTGATCATCTCGGACAAGTGCGGATGTTGGGCGAGCAACTCGCAGACTTGCTTTTCGTCGGCCATCCAGCACGCAGCGAGGCAGCGCACATCAACCGGACTCTGTTCCATCAAGAGCCGCACGAGGTCGGCATGGCCGAATTCGTGCGCCACCTCGTGCGGCGAAACGGACGATCCCAGCGTCCATTGATAGATCGTCCCACCCGAATGAGGGTGGCGCTTGGGAAAATACTCGGGCGTGACCCGCGTGCGGACGCAGTCAGGATCGGCGTCGAGGTGGCGACGCACGAGGGCTGCGTCGCCCAGCGCCGCAGCGAGCAAGATATCCGTCCGACATCCGCGTTGCACCAAATAGCGCGCGACCTCCTGGCGATCGCGCACCATGTATTGCGCCGGCGTGGATTCGTGATCCACGTCGAGTGCATCGATGTCCGCGCCGTGATTGAGGAGCAATTCAGCGACGGCGATCGTGCTGGCGAAATGGAGTGGCGTCTGCCCGTCTCCGCCCCGGGCGTGCACGAGTTTCGAGTCCGCGGCGAGAAGCTCGCGAAGTTTTTCCAACATGCCCAGGCGCGCGGCGGCGTGCACCTCCACCTTTGCGCCGCGTTCGATGGCATAGTGAGCGAGACTGGGTTCGGCTGTGTCTAACAAACCGAAGCCGCCCGCCCACCACTTGCTTCGCACATCAATCTTCGCGCCGGCAGCGAGCAGCACATCGAGCATTTCCCGACTGCGCACTTGCGTGATCACCGGCGAGTCGAAGATCGCGACCGGCTCGTCGATGCGCGCCTTGAGCCTTGGATAGCGTTCCAGCAACCGGCGAAAAAGCGTCGCATCGTCCTCGGCAAATGCCTGGCGGAGCAGATCCATCGGATCGCCGGTTGCCACCAGCTTCGCGGCCACCTGCTCGCGGAGTTTGGGCCAGCTCGCCGCGTCGTATTCGCGCGCGAGCACGAGTTGCGCATCGGACAGTGACCACGTCACCTCGCGGGTGAAGGTGGCGGGGTGGGAGCCTTCCGGATGATTTTCGCTGAAGCGTTTCAGCGCGGCGGGCTCGCCCGCGTGTAGCGCTTTGAGGAGTTCCTTGGCCTGCGTCTTGAGCTGCTCGAGACTTGGCCGCGACGGCAATGACTTCGACATATAACCTTTCTGCCCAGGCCTGAGGTCCGCTAACAGGCGGCATCAAGGTTAATGATTAGCCTGAGAAGATGAGTGAGCTCAGCTCTTTCCGCGGACCCGGATGCGTCTCCCACGCGCGAGCGATCAAGCGCACGGGTCATTGCGCTGTCAACTGATTCGCCGGGCCGGGTGGCTCCTGCCCCCGGTCGGCGCACTGATGGCGTGGGCAATATCCTTGGGCACGAATCCGTCGAGACCGGGGTTCATTGCCGCAGCATTCCGCCGTATTCCCGGCAGTGGCGGCATCCGCCAAAAGGGCTTCCGAATTGTGCCGCATGAAGTGGACAGGAGTCCTTCGAATAACCCTGCGACGCGGCATGCCCAAGCGTTCGGCATCCCGTTATGCCGCACGCGGTATGATGGGGAAAGGGATTGCGCTGCGGGAAAGGTTGTTTCTCGTGTGCGGCCTGTGACGGCCGAACCCCCAACGAATTCACCCGCGGTCGAGGTGAGCGGCGTCGTGAAACGCTACGACAAAGTCGAGGCGTTGCGCGGCGTCGACCTGACGGTGAAACGCGGCGAGCGGTTCGCGCTGCTGGGGCCGAATGGCGCCGGCAAGACGACGTTGTTTTCCATCCTCGCGACGCTGCGCGCGCCGAGCGAAGGCGGAGCGCGCGTGCTCGGGCTCGACGTGGTGAACGATCGCGATGCGGTGCGGCGCGCGATGGGGATCGTGTTTCAGGAGCCGGCGATCGAGCAGCGGCTGTCGGGGCGAGAAAATCTGCGGCTGATGGGATTATTTTACGGGTTGGGATCGGCGGCGGCGAAGCAGCGCGCGGCGGAGATTTTGGGCGAACTCGGAATCGCCGAGGCGGCGGACCGGCCGGCGAAGACGCTGTCCGGCGGGCAGCGACGGAAGCTGGAGCTGGCGCGGGCGCTGGTGACGGATCCGAAGATTTTGTTTCTCGACGAGGCGACGCTGGGGCTCGACGTGGATGCGCGGCGCGGATTCTGGGCGCAGGTGAGTGCGCTGGCGAATACGGGACGGACGGTGTTCTTCACCACGCACTACATGGAGGAAGCGGAGGTGGCGGACCGGATCGCGCTGATCGATGCGGGGCGCATCGTCGCGCTCGATACGCCGCGGGCGCTGAAGGCGCGGATCGGCGGGGGCGTGATCAAGTTGAAGACGGAGGACGATGCGAAGGCGCGCGCGTGGATGGCGGAGCACGCGCTCGCGCCGGAAGCGGGCGGGGACGAGATCATGCTCGTGCACGCGGACCCGGCGGCGGCGCTGCCGGAGTTGCTGCGCCATCTGCCGGTGAAGGTGCAGCGTGTCGAGGTGCATGAGCCGAGCCTGGAAGACGTGTTTCTAAAATTGACGGGCCGCGGATTGAGCGGCGGGCCGGCGATGCCGCCGGGGAGCGGGCGGTGGGGCGCGGGTGGAAACGGAGGCGCCGGGTCATGATGCTGCGCGGAATTTATGCGGTGGTGGTGCTCGACTTGAAGCGCTTCTGGCTCGATCGCACGCGGCTGGTCACGGGGCTGCTGCAGCCGCTGCTCTATCTGTTCGTGCTGGGCGCGGGGATCGGGTCGAGTTCGCAGCTGGCGGGCAACTACCAGACGTTTATTTTTCCCGGCGTATTGGGACTTTCGATGCTGTTCACCGCGACGTTTTCAGCGATCTCGATCGTCTTCGACCGGCAGATCGGGTTTTTCAAAGCCGTGCTCGTGGCGCCGGTGCCGCGGCCGGCGATCGCGATCGGCAAGATCGTGGCGGGTGGAATTCAGGCGGCGCTGCAGGGCGTGATCGTGCTGCCGTTCGCGCCGCTGGCGGGCGTGCCGCTGAGCGTGCTGCCGGAGGTGGAATTGCTCGGCGCGATGGTGCTGGCGTCGCTGGCGTTTTCGGCGATCGGGGTGGCGTTCGCGTCGCGGTTCACGTCGGTGACGGTGTTTCCGATCGTGAGTAATGCGGTGCTGCTGCCGATGTTCTTTCTGTCGGGCGCGCTGTATCCGCTGAACTCCGCGCCGCACTGGATGAAGGTGGCGGCGCACGCGGATCCGGTCGCGTATGCGGTGGATCTGATGCGGGGAGCGGTGATGGGGAAATTTTTCTTCGATCCGTGGCTGTCGGTCGCCGCGCTCGCGGTGGTGATCGTGCTGCTGACGCTGTCGGCGATCAAGGTGTTCAACCGCGGCGAGGACGATTCGAGTCTCGGGCGGTCGAATTTTTCGTGGAAAAATTGAGCGCGACGGAATCCGGATACGGGATTTCGCGGAGCGGATGGAGGTACCGGCGAGGTGACAATTTCAGCAGGCGCGCGAACTTATCGCCTGCAAGCAGGCCCCTACATGGGGCGACGATGCGTCAGAAGCCGTAGGTGACCGTGCGGGCGCCGGCGACGTTGGAGACGGTGACGGCGACACCTTGGGTGAAGCCGGTGGGATAGGTCTCGTTGGCGACGAGGTTGATCGCTTTCACGTAGTTGGTCGGGCCGACGATGTTGCCGTAGGAAACGGAAGAGACGCCGCTCTCCATCATGTATTGGTCGGCGGCGGCGGCGAGCTGGCGGGCGTTGTTGAGGACGGCTTTGTCTTGCGAGGCGGTGCGGACTTTTTGAAAGCCGGGAATCGCCATCGCGGCGAGGAGACCGATGATCACGACGACGATCATGATCTCGACGAGAGTGAAACCGGACGCGGAGCGGGGGTGCATCGGTGGAAGCGGGTTGGCGAAGCAGCGGAGAGAATGCGGCTGCGGAGGATGGGCGGCAATGCGGTTTGCGAGAGGCAGGTAAAATTTATCGTGAAAAACGCCGTTGAAACGCGGAGCCCGCGAAGCGCACAGAGGAGAAAACCAAACCACGCTTCGCGCCGGATCTTCACGTCGCGGGTGTATCTCTCGGGAATTCCAATCTCGCGGTTGTTCCTCCGCGGCCTCCGCGCACTCCACGTTTTAATCGCGGAATTTAGGTTTATCGTGATTCGTCCCTGCGCTTCCGCGCAGGGCTACGACGGATTTACTTCGGCGCGAGCAGGTCGAGGGCGGCGCCGGTGAGGGCGGTGACGCCGGTCTTGATCGTGGGCTCGGGCATCGGAGCGAACTTGCTCGAGTGCAGCGAGGGAAGCGGGACGCCGGTGCGTTTGCTCTCGGCGAGGAGGTCGGCGGGGACGGCGCCGAGGCGGAACATGCAGATCGGGATGTGCTCAGTGGTGAGGCCGAACTGGCTGAAGTCCTCGCCGCCCATCTCGGGGTCGGCGGATTTCACGTTGGCCTCGCCGAGCCAGTTCACGAGCGCGGCGCGAACGCGGCGGGTGAGCGGGGGGTCGTTGTAGGTGGCGGGCGTGGCTTCGTCTTCGATGACGTTGACGAGAGGCATGTGGTCGTCGGGGAGGCCGGCGGCGATGGCCTCGCCGCGGCAGATGCGTTTGATCGCTTCGATGGTGTGGGCACGGACGTCGGCCGAATAGGAGCGAAGCGTGAGCTGGAGTTTCACTTCGTCGGGAATGATGTTGGCCTTGGTGCCGCCGTGGATCGTGCCGACCGTGACGACGGCGGCATCGACCGGGCGCGTCTCGCGGCTGACGATCGTCTGGAGCGCGAGCACGATGCGCGCGGCGAGGACGACGGGATCTTTCGTGAGGTGCGGATAAGCGCCGTGGCCGCCGATGCCGCGCACGGTGATATCGACCCAGTCGACATTGGCCATGAGGTAGCCTTCGGCGACGCCGACGGTGCCGGCGGCGTGCGAAGGTGCGTCGTGAAGCGCGATGGCGAAGTCGGGCTTGGGGAATTTTCGATACAGGCCGGCGGTGAGCATCGCGCGCGCGCCGAGTCCGCGTTCCTCGGCGGGTTGGCCGATGAGGATGAGGGTGCCGGACCATTTGTCCTTCAACGCGGCGAGCTGGCGGGCGGCGCCGACGAGGATCGTCATGTGGATGTCGTGACCGCACGCGTGCATGACGGGCACGTCGCGGCCGGAGAGATCGGTGACGCGCGTGGTGCTGGCGTAGGGCAGGCCGGTCTGCTCGGCGACGGGGAGGGCGTCGGTGTCGGAACGGATGAGGAGCGTGGGGCCGGGACCGTTTTTCAGGACGGCGACGACGCCGAAGCCGCCGAAGCGATCGGTGACGTCGTAGCCGGCGGAGCGGAGTTCGGCGGCGAGGGCGGCGGAGGTTTTTTCCTCCATCAGCGAGAGCTCGGGGTGGGCGTGGAAATTTTTGTAGAGGGCGTCGAGGGACGGGTAATCGGCGGCGAGTTTTTGGGCGACGGCGGAGCGGGTGGTGTCGTCGGCGGCGAGGAGCGGGGCGGGGCCGGTGGCGAAGGCGGTGATAACCGCGAGGACAGGGAGGTGGCGGAGGATCATGGGACTTCGTCGAGGTTAATACCAGGCAGGTGGCGAGAGTGGTGGACGATGCGGTCGATCCGGACGATTCCGCCCATGAAACGATAAAAGACGAGATAGCCGTCGCTGTTTATGCAGCGGACGTTCCGTTGCAGGCCGGTGTGTCGATGGCCGACGAGAGGCTGGAGACGGAGCTGCTCGATCTTGTCATGAAGCCGGCCGATAACGGCGTCTGCGTTTCGCGGACTATCGACCGAAATGAATTCCCAGATTTCCAGGAGGTCCGTCTGACTGCGCGCCGAATAACGCAGCGTCGCCATGAATCAGGCGCTTTGAGTGGTCCGAGCGCGGCCTCGACGTTTGATGGCGGCGAAAAACGCGCGATGTTCCGCTGGCGTGGTTACCTCGATGTAGCGTCCGTCGGCATGATCCCGAATGCCTTCGGCAATTTCCGCGCGCAGGCGAGAGAGCTGTTCTTTTCGCACCGCGGCGTCGTTGGAAAAATCATTCAGCAAGTCGGCGCGATCCTTGACCGGCAGCTTGCGAGCGGCGGCTTTGATCTGGGCGACAGTGGACATGGTGGGAGAGTGAGCGAGGCGAAGGATGAAGACAAACGGGATTTTGGATGCGAGGGCTAGTCCTCGGCGAAATAGTCGGAGTCGATGCGCTTCACTTCATAACTCGCTTCCAGCGTCACGCCCAGGCCGTGATCGATCATCAGCGTGGCGAGTTTCTCGCCGTCGATCAGGACGATGCGCGCGTCGTGCTTGGTGGCGGAAGCGAGTGCCTCTTTCGTGAAGGAGGAAGTCGTGATGAAGACGCCTTTTTTTGCGCGATGCTCGGCTAGAGCGCCGGCGAATTTTTGAATTTCCGGCCGGCCGACAACACCTTCCCAACGCTTCGCTTGAAGGTAGATGCTGTCGAGGCCGAGGCGGTCTTCGTTGATGATGCCGTCGATGCCGCCATCGCCGCTGCGACCGATCGCGCGACCGGCATCGGCGCGGGAGCCGCCGTAGCCCATCTTGAGCAGGAGTTCGACGACGAGACGTTCGAAGAAATCGGGCGCTGCAGTGCCGATGCGTGCAAGAAGGTCGGCGGCAAGTGCACGCTTCAACTGGGTATGGGCCGACTCGATGAGTTCAGCCGGACTCTCACGCGCTTCGATCAGTATAGGAGTGGAGTTCGAAGAGGAACTCTCGTCGTGTTTTGCCGATTGGAATTCGACGAAGCTCGGGAAACGGCGGAGATACCGGACATCGATGCGCTCAGGATTTTCCGTGAGCACCCGTTTCCCGGCAGGCGTGATCTCGAAGAGTCCACGCTTCACCGTCGTCAGCAGGCCGGCTTTCGACATGTAGGTGCGAGCCCAACTCACACGGTTGTTAAACGTAGCTTGCATCCCGCTCGGGAGAAGCTGTCGCAGATCGTCCTCCGTGAGCTTGAACTCGTGAGCAAGCCATTTGGCGGCATCACTCAACGGGTGAACGCCGCCATCCGAGTAGTAACGCAGCAGCGGCAGCATCAAGGTTTGATAGTCTGGAATGGGCATGGTTAGCGGCGAGGCTCGAACTTGAGGATCAGCGCGTCGAGGACGGCGTCGACTTGGTATTTGATTTTCTGAGATGGGGTGACGGGTTGGTTGGGCGTCGCGGCTTTTTCGGCTTCGGCGGCGTAGACGAGCGACTGGGCCTTTGCCGCGGCGAGGAGCGCCTGTTTTGCGTCGTGGAAAGAGCCGTCTTTCGTGAAATCGGCGACAGTGCCGGGGCGGCCCATGAAGCGGTTCACGTAGCGGTCGCCGATCCAGAGGCCCCATTTGTCGACGTCGGCGTAGTAGACGGCGAGAATGCCGTCGGAGGAGAGATCGAGGTCGCGGGCGAGCGCGGCGGCGAGGCTGCCCGGGCGTTGAGCGGGCTTGGCGGGAAGGAATTTCGCGAAGGTGCGAGCGTAGACTTTGATGCCGGTCGCGCGCTCGAAGTTGGCGAGTTTGAAGTTGAAGTTTTTCGCGCGGGGCGGATCGGCGGGGAGAAGTTTATCGGGATCGTCGAAGGGCGCGTCGGGGCCGGGGGTCGGTTTGGCGGCGGGGAGCGCGGAATATTTTTTCGTTTTCGCGACGAGGGCGTCGAAGGCGGATTGGTCGGCACGGAAGGCTTTCGCCGTGGGGCCGAGGCGCAGAATTTTTATCGTGAAGGGCTCGTCGGGTTTGATCTGGGCGAGGAGTTCGCGACCGCGGACGACGCGGCCGAAGACGCTGTGGAGATAATTCAGGCGCGTGGTGTCGCGGAGCGTGAGGAAGAATTCGCAGCCGTTGGTGTCGGGGCCGGCGTTGGCCATCGAGAGGACGCCGGCGGAGTCGTGATGGAGGCCGGGAACGAATTCGTCGGGAAAGCTGTAGGGGATCGGCGTGTCGCCGGTGTCGGCGAGGCCGGGATTGCCGCTTTGGATGACGAAGTCGGGGACGACGCGATACCATTTCAGGCCGGTGAAAAACGGATGGCCGTCGCGGGCGGCGAGCGTGCCTTCGGCCAGGCCAACGAAGCTGGTGACGCAGAGCGGAGTGCGATCGGGGAAAAGTTCGGCGACGATCGCGCCGTGTGGGGTGGAGAACTCGGCGTAGAGGCCGTCGGGCAATGCTGGCGCGTCGGCGGCGCGGGCGAAGGCGGAGAGAAATGCGGCGGCGGCGAGAGCGAGGCGGCGCGGAAGATTTCGGCGCATGGGCGGAACGTGGCGGAACGCGCGGGGGAGGCGAGGCGAGAAACAGGGCGGCGATTGGAAGTGGAGGTGAAAGATGAGCGCGGGGGGAAAGACGAGCGCGGACGGCTCGGAGAGCCGTCCCTACCGGATGGACGATGGGAAGATAAAATTTGGATTTCTGCGCTTCGCGGCGAAGAGGAAACCGGCTATAGAATGCTGATGTTCAGATTGGTCCTGGCAATTTTCGCTGGTTGGGCGTCGATGACGACGGTGGTGGCGCGGGCTCCGTATTCGGCGCAGGACGCGCCGCCGGTGAAGCCGGGCGGGTATTATCTGGCGCCGGATGCGATCGATGCCGCGAAGGTGATCCCACCGCCACCGGCGGCGGATTCGCCGGCGGGGCAGGCGGATGTGGAGACGGTGCTGCAGGTGCAGGCGGCGCGCACGCCGGAGCAGGTGGCGTGGGCGCGTGAGGTGGAGGACGACGAGGTGTTTCGCAATGCGAGCGTGCTGGGCGCGTGGTTCACGGCGGAAAACCTGCCGGCGACGGCGAAGTTTTTCGCGCAGGTGGAGACGGATGTGAACGCGCTGGGAGCGAAGAAGCTGTTCATGCGGCCGCGGCCGCCGCTGGCCGACGCGCGGGTGAAGGCGTGCGTGCATGTGCCGGAGACGAGTTCGTATCCGAGCGGGCATGCGGTGCGGGCGTGGCTCTGGGCGGGACTGCTGGCGGAGATGTTTCCCGAATCGCGCGCGGCGCTGGCGGAGCGGGCGCGGGCGGTGAGTTGGGGGCGCGTGATCGGCGGGGCGCACTTTCCGAGCGACACGGCGGCGGGGAAAATTTTTGCGGAGGTGGTGGTGCAGGCGTTGCTGAAAAATCCGGCGACGCGCGCGGAGATCGAGCGGTGCCGGGCGGAGGCGGCGGGGGTGAGGTTAAAGAAGGCGGCGTGAGGTTCCACTGCTCACGCCGCGGGCTACGAGGAAGGCGGCGTAAAAACGGCGGGGTTCGGCGACCCCGCCCTACAGTGTAAAACGGCGGTCATAGACCGCCGCTACAGGGGCGGCTGAATTCGCGTGGACGGCGGGACGGGGATGACGAAGAGTCGGGCGCGTGTTTGTTTTAAATACACTCGCGCCGGTTTTCCTGCTGATCGCGCTCGGGGCGTGGTTGCAGCGGGCGGCGTTTGTGTCGCCGGGATTTTTGAAGGAGGCGAACCGCGTGACCTACTGGCTGGCGCTGCCGGCGCTCGTGTTCACGCAACTGGCGAGTTCGTTTCATGCAGCGCAGGGCGCGCGCGCGGCGCTGGGCGCGATGGCGCTCGCGACACTCCTGGTGATCGTGGCGGGCTACGCGCTGGCGTGGGCGCTGCGGGTGCCGGGCGCGGCGATGGGGACGCTCGTGCAGAGCGCGTTTCGCGGGAATCTGGCGTTCGTGGGACTGCCGGTGATTTATGCGATGCCGGAGATGACGTTGAGCGGTGGCGTGTCGTCGCGCACGGTGGCGATCGTCGTCGTGGGGCCGATGATGGTGGCCTACAATCTGGCTGCGGTCGTGGTGCTGCTGTTGAGCCAGCATCGGATCGGGCGCGGGATGGTGTGGCCGTTTTTGCGGCAACTGCTGACGACGCCGCCGTTGCTCGCGACGGCGGCGGGGATCGGTTTCGCGCTGGCGGGCTGGACGCTGCCGTCGGCGGTGGACAAGGCGTTTTCTGCGCTCGGCGAAATGGCGCTGCCGCTGGGGCTGCTCGGCGTGGGCGGCGCGCTGATGACCGTGGATCACCGGCGCGGCGGGCGGGCGGCGTGGAGCGCGGCGCTGCTGAAAACGGCAGTGTCACCGCTGCTCGGCTGGGGCGTGGGCCGGGCGATGGGGCTGGGGGCGTTCGAGTTGAAGATGGTGATGATCTTCATGGCGACGCCGACGGCGGTGGCGTCGTATGCGATGGCGGTGGAGCTGAAGGGCGACGAGGGTCTCGCCTCGAGTTCGATCGTGTTGAGCGTGTTGTTGTCGGTGGTCGCGCTGGCGGCGGTGCTGGGATTCTTTTAACCGCGAATGGACGCGAATAGACGCGAATGCGGGAATCGAAAATCAGAGCGTTAAAGAAAACGGATTTCGCCGAGTGGGCGCGGTTGCGGCGGGCGTTGTGGCCGGACTGCAAGGGCGCGCGGGCGCAGCTCGAGATGCGCGAGCCGATGCGCGCGCGGAAAAAATGCGGCGTGATCGTGATCGATCGCGGCGGCGGAAAGCTGGGCGACTTCGCGGAGCTGGCGCTGCGGGACGGCATCGACGGCGCGGCGCGCGAGGTGACGGCGTTTCTCGAGGGGTGGTTCGTCGAGCCGGAGCTGCGGGGACGGGGCTGGGGCCGAAAACTAATCGTGGCGGCGGAAGGGTGGGCACGCGAACACGGCAGCGTGGAGCTGGCGAGCGACACGGAGCTGGACGATGCGGCGGCGATCGCGGCGCACCGGGCGATGGGTTTTCGGGAGACGTTTCGGACGGTGCAGTTCTTGAAACGCGTGCGGAGAAAGACGGATCGCCGTCGTTCGTAACGGCGGGGGCCGACCGGAGAACTCAGGGCTTGTCGAGTTCGCGGATGAGCCAGTTTACGCGGTCGGCGGAGGCGTCGGCGTTGTGGAGGTCGTGGCCGGCGGCGTAGGTGGCGGTTTGTTTTCGCGGGCCGGCGGCGGCGTAGAATTCGGCCGCGGCGGCGGCGGAAACGTAGTCATCGTGCGAGGCGAATTGGAAGAACACGGGGGCGGGCGCGAGTTGTCCCACGAAACGGACGGGATCGAGCGGCGCGATCTGGAGACGATAAGCGTCGAGATCCTTCGGCTGGCGGGCAAAGAGGAACCAATCGATGAAGTGCGGCACGCCGGTCATGAAAACATAAGTGCTCGCGCGGCGGTCGACGGCGGAGGCGACGACGCCATACATCGCGCCGAAATCGTGGCCGACGAAGGCGACGCGGCTTTTATCGAGGCCGGGCTGCGCGAGAAGGAGGTCCATGGCGCGGCGCAGCTCGATGACCTGACGGACAGCATGCGCGAAATCCTCCTCGGGGATGCGAGCCGGATACCATTTCGGCTGCGACCACATCGTGTTGACGAGAACGGAGACGATGCCGCGGCTGGCGAGGGCGATCGCTTCCGGGAGAAACTCGGTGCGATTGGTCGTGGCGGGTTCGCCGAGCCAGTGCACGTAAAGAATTCCGGCGAACGAAGCGGCGGCGGGGGAGGAGGCGGCGGCGGGGCGGACGATGAAGGCGGCGATCGGATCCTTCGTGCCGACGAAAGTGACGTCGCGGATGAGCGCGCCGTCGCGGGTTTCGCTTTTGATTTCCTTCAGGTCGAGCGGCGCGGAGCGATCGTACTCGAAGAGCTTGGCGTCAGCGGCGGGGACGGAAGCGAAAGGGTCGGTGGCAGCAGCGGCGGCGCGGGTGTGGAGGGGTAAAACGAGAGCGACGAGCAGCGCGGCCAAGCGGGGGTAGAACTTCATGGGGATGAAAAAAAAAACGAAGCGGGCAGTGAGTGTCCATCGCGTGGCGACGAAGGAAGGATTTTGCGCGGCGAAGGCCGCCGGTCGGGCCTACTTTTCGCGCCGCACGCATTCCTTCTCGTCCTCACGCTCTTCTTCGATCCGCGCCTTCTCGCTCGCGATCTGCTTCTGGATTTTTTCCACCTCGTCGGCTTTGCCCTCGGCGTAGGCGTCGTTGAGCTGCTTCTTCAGAAAAATCTCCCGCTCCGCCAGCTTGCCCTGATAAACGCGGTCGATCTCCGCGAGCCGCGCTTTCTGCTCCGGCTGCAGCGGGCGGCCGGACTGCGGATCGGACTTGGCGAGGCGTTCCATGGCGAGTTCGTAGGCGCTTTTCATGCGCGGAATGAAACGCGAAACGGGCGGAAATGCACAAGATTTCTCGCCCGGTCGCCGCCGTGAGGCCCGGTCAGATCGTCACGGGCCGGTGAAAAGTTCAGAATGTCCGGCGCGCGCGAGATGCTGTTTGATCGCGGCCACGGTCTTCGGCGAGTTGTCGAGGACCAGCACGCGCTCGATCAGATCGCTCGCCTGAACGAATTCGCCCGCACCCGCGCGCGTCTCGATCTGGGCGGCGCCCGCCTCGACGATGGCGTGCAGGCGTTGCTCGTAAATCGCGTCGTTCGGGGCGGGCGAGCGGGCCACCTGCGACATGGCCTCCCACCATGAGGGGATGCTGGAGTAGTCCATGGCCTTGGCGAGTTCGCGGTAGCGTTTCGCCTCGATCAGACGGGCAATGGACGTATCGACGAGATGGACGCGGCGGGGATCGTCTTCGCCGAAGGAATCGAACAACGCGAACGTCCGCTCGTCGTCGCCGAGGATGTGGTTGATCTGATTCACATCCTTGCCCGTGGCCATGTCGGTGCCGCTCAGCTTCAGCCGCGCCTCCGCGGCGTCGCGCCGCTGGCGCAGGGCATCGAGCGCCGGCGGATAATTTTTCCCGAGCGCGACGATTTCCGCGAGCACCTCGGAGTAGCGGGGGAGAAAGTAGCCTTCGACCTGACGCATGCCGGTGTCGAAGCACCACAGAAATTCCGCCAGCGCTTCCGCGGAGCGGCCCGCGGCGGCGAGTTCGCGCGCTTTGGCGTGGCGCGCTTCCACCATGTCGTGCGTGACCGGATTCGCGGGGGCCGCGAGCGGGTCGGCGGCGGCGGGCAGACCTTTGGCGGCGGAGAGTTCCTTGTTCGCCGCCGCGGTGTTGGCTTCGCGTTCCCGCGCGGCGGCGAGCCGCCACTCGAGGTCGTCGACGAGTTTCTGGAGATGCGTTTGCGCGCCCTGGAGCGCGGTGATTTCGGTCCGCGTCGCGGCGAGGATTCGATGTTGGCGCACGGCGACGCCCGCAGCGACAAGCGCGAGCATGCCGGCGGTGAGGGCGGCGATTTTTGCAGAGGTCATGATTTTTATCAGGGTGACGAAAGTAAGGCTGGCGCCGGCGGCGGTGACCGCGGTCGAGGTGAGAGCGGCGTTCGTGATTTGCTCGGCCAGCCCGACCGGGACGGCGACGGCGGCGGGCGCGGCCAGTGCACCGCCGAGCGCGACGGCGGTCGAAGTCACGCCGCGCCGCGCGAGGGCGTCGCGGAGTTTTTCGAGCGCGCGGTCGACGCGCATGCGCGCGGCGTTTTCGGAAAGGCGCAGGGTGGCGCTGATGGCGGCGTAGGGCTGGTTTTCGAAAAAGCGCAGCAGGAGCGCCTCGCGATCGCGCGGCCCGAGTTGGGCGAGGGCATCGTCGATCAAGGGGCGGACCTGCTCCCAGGCGGGCTCGCGCCCGCGGTTCGCGGAGATTTCGTTCATGGCGTGGGCTTCGGTTTCGCGTTGCTGACGACGCCAGGCGGCGCGGTTTTCCTCACGCGCGGCGAATTGCGTCGTCGTGTAGAGCCAGCCCGTCAGCGCGGGGTGTCCGGTGAGCGCGGGCGCTTTGCGCGCGAGCGTGGTGAAGACGCGCTGCGTGACGTCCTCGGCGCGATGGGCGTCGCCATGGGTGCGCCGCAGCGCCGTGAAATAAACGAGATTCAGGTGTCGCCGCACGAGTTCGGCGAACGCCGCCTCGGATCGATCCGCCACGAAGCGCCGGAGCAGGAGGGTATCGTCCATGGGGTCCACACACCCTAATGGCCGCAGCGGTGCGGAACCGCACAAAACCGGATACGGGCTCGCGTCTGAAGCGCCGCTTCGCGGTGGCGTTAGCCGAACTTCACTCCGGCAAGGAGCGTAACGACGACGACCGCGAACGGCGCCCAGTAGAAGCGATGCCGGCCGCGCCAGCCGTTCGCGTAGCCGGCGCCGAGTGCGAGCAGCAGCGCGGCGAGCGACAGCGCGCCGATCCACGACGCACGAAATTCCGCACCGAACCACATCGCGGGCACCGTGACGAAGCCGCGCACGGCTTTTTCCAACAGGAGGAGGATCAGCACGGCAGCGTGATTGCTCAGCACGCAGCCGGCGGAGAATCCGGCGAGCCCGCAGAGCAGTGAGATGAAGCCCATCAGAATCACGCCGGTCGACGCGGGGATCAGCCACAGATTCGCGAGCAACGCACCCGGCGTGAAAAGTTTGAAGAACAGCACGCCGGTGATCGCGCTGACGAGCGACGCGGCCACGCCGATCGCCGTCGCTACGAGGGTCGTCCGCCAGAGCCAGTCGATCGCGCGCCGGTGCCAGCCCCACGAGACTTTCGGCAACTCGCGAAACAGCGCGAACCGCTCCTGCCAGCGATCCGCCAGCGGCAGTCCGAGCAGCAGCAGCGCGGCGACGATGCCGTAGCTCATCTGGAAACTCGCGCTGAACAACTGCAGCGGATCGAACAGCAGGACGAGCAGCGCGGAGGCCGCGAGCGCCGAGATCGGATTGCGCGGCACCCGCAGCACGAAGGCCGCCTGCACGAGGGCCACCATGACGAACGCGCGCACGGCGGACGGCGCACAACCCGTGATGTCGACGTAGAGCCAGAGCGCGGTCAGGCCGAGCAGAAGCTGGGCGACGCGCGGCAAGCGCAGCAGGCCGAGCAGCGCTTGCAGGCCGGCGGCGATCACCGCGATGTGGAGTCCGCTGATCGAGAAGACATGCATCGTGCCGCTCTCGCGAAAAATCGTATTTTGCTCCTCGCTCAACTCGTTCTGCTGTCCGAGCAGCATCGCGCGGAGCACGCCGACGAGTTCGGGCTGCTTGCCCTCGACGCCGCGCCCGAGCATCTGCGCGAACCGCGCCGCCTGGCGCGCACAGAATTGCCGATACGCGGACGCGGCGCGCTCTTCGTTCAAGACGCGGCCACGCGTGAGGCGGAAATTGATGCCGGCGTTCGCGAGGAAACCGTCGAAGGTGTCGCCCGGCGGATCGCGCGGGAGCGCGGCGATCACGCCGCTGGTCGAGATGATCGCGGAACGCAGCGGTGCGGCTTCGCCTTTGCGCAACGTGAAGGAAAAATAAACGCGCTGGCCGACGAGTTCGAGCAGCGGTTCGTTCGCGCGGAGGATCGTGGCGAGTCCGCTGGCTTTCTTTTCGCCGGGCGAGGTGAAGACGCGGTCGATGCGCAGCGCGAGCCGGGCTTCGCGCGGGGGCAGCCGGTCCCAGGCGGCGATGCGCGGACGGTGCAGCGCGTAGCTCGCGGCGCCGGCGAGAGTCATGGCGGCGAGAATCGCCGGGGCGAACCAGCGGCGCGTGCGCCAGGCTGCCCAGAGGGCGAAGGCGGTGAGGAGCGCGGCGGCGGCGAGGAGCGCGCGAACGGAGGAAAGATCGAAGGCCTTGCCGAAAGCCAATCCCGCCATCAGCGGCAGCACGAGCCAGAGGAGAGGCGCGCGATGTCCGAGGCTGCGGCTAGTCATGATTTTTTTTAACCACGAATGGACACGAATGAACACGAATATCCGGAGATCGCCGCCGCGCGGTTTGCGTTCGCCTTCACACCCATCCGCCTCCACCGGGATTGGCATTCGGGTCCATTCGTGTCCATTAGTGGTTAAAAATGGCTTCATCTGAACAGCCCGATTTCTTTGCCGCCGAGACGCCGCCGTTGCCGCGCGAGCCGTCGCCGGCGAAAAGATCCGCGAGCCAGCCGCTCGCGGCGCGCATGCGGCCGCGGCGGTTGAGCGAGGTCGTCGGGCAGGATCACATTCTGAAAGAGGGTTCGTTGTTGCCGCGGCTTGTCGCGCAGAACCGGTTTGGCTCGCTGCTGTTCTACGGACCGCCGGGCTGCGGGAAAACGAGCATCGCGGAGGCGATCGCGCGGGAAACAAACAGCCGTTTCGTGCGAATCAACGCGGTGATGTCGAACGTCGCGGAGCTGCGCGAAATCCTCGCAGCCGCGCGCAAGCTGCCGGAGGCGGGCACGATTCTGTTCATCGACGAGCTGCACCGTTTCAACAAATCGCAGCAGGATCTGCTGCTGCCCGATGTCGAGGAGGGCAACGTGAGGCTGATCGGCGCGACGACGCACAATCCCGGTTTCTACGTGAATCCGCCGTTGCTCTCGCGGAGTCATCTCTTCCGGCTCGAGCCGCTCTCGCCGGCGGCGGTGACGGGCGTGTTGAAGCAGGCGCTTGCCGACGTGGAGCGCGGACTCGGCGCGCGCGATGTGAAGGCGGATGACAAGATTCTCGGCGATCTCGCGGTGCTCTGCGACGGCGACCTGCGGCGCGCGCTGAATGCGCTGGAGGTGCTCGTGCTCGGGTTGCCGGAGCACGGCGAAATCACGGCGGCGGAGCTGGAGGTTTTCGCGCGGGAGCGGCGGATTCGTTACGACGCCGACGAGGACGAGCACTACGACACGATCTCGGCCTTCATCAAAAGCTGCCGCGGGAGCGATCCGGACGCGGCGATGTACTGGCTGGCGAAGATGCTCGCGGGCGGCGAGGACCCGCGGTTTATCGCGCGGCGGCTCGTGATTCTCGCGAGCGAGGATGTGGGGCTCGCCGATCCGCAGGCGTTGCCGCTCACGGTCGCGGCGCATCACGCGTGCGACTTCATCGGGTTGCCCGAGGCGGAACTCACACTCGCGCATGCGACGCTCTACATCGCCACGGCGCCGAAGAGCAACACGGCGACGCTCGCGCTGGGCGAGGCGCATCGCGTGCTGAAAGAGCAGCCGGTGCAGACGATCCCGGCGGCGCTGCGCAGCAAGAGCGGACAGGCGAACAAGCGGATCGGGCAGGGGCAGGGGTATAAGTATGCGCACGATTATGCGGAGAACATTTCGGGCGACGACTATCTCGAAAAACCGTTGACGATCTATACGCCGAAGCCGGTGGGCTGGGAGGCGAAGATCGCGGACCGACTCGCGCGCTGGAAGGAGTTGAAGGAGCAGATCAGGGCGGGGCGCGGGTAGGGCGCGGTCTGTTCGCAAGCCTACACCCCCCGCCCTTCGGGCACCCCTCTTGATAGAGGGAACTTCGGCTGCGGGGCGGATGGAAAGGATCGAATCCCCTCTAGCAAAAGGGGTGGCGCGGAGCGTCGAAGTGTCGAGATGGCGTGACGGCGGGTTAGGGATAAACCGCCCTACCTGCTTCGGGCGCGCGGAGCGGGATGCGAATTTCCTTTTCGCGGCCATCGGCGTCGCGGGCGGCGAGCGTGATTTCTTTTTTCACGGGGCGCGCCATGGCGTCGTTAAATTCGCGTTCGGTGATGCCGCGGATCGCGAGACCTTGGATCGACGTGATTTCCATGCCGGCGGATAATCCGCTGCGTGCGGCTGCGGATTCGGGGCGGACGGTCTCGACGCGGAGGTGTGAGAGCGGCGGTGAACCGGGACCGTTCGGCGGGAGGTACACGAGGCGAAGTTCGGCGCCGGTGAGGGCCGCGGAAACGCGCAGCGCGGGCAGACGAAGCGAAGGGTTCGCGGCTTCGGCGCGCATTTTCTCGAGCGTGACGAGAAACCGCGGATCGGTCTGAAGTTTTGCGAACGCGGGTTCGTGCTGCGCGTGAGCGGCGTCGCTGTAGCCGGCGGCGGCGGATTTTTCGAGGGCGTCGAGCGCGGGCTTGCGGCGGCCGTCGAGGGCGCGGGCGCGGGCGAGATCGAACCACATGGTTTTGTGATCGGGATCGAGGACGACGCCGAACGCGAGGAACGCTTCGGCGGTGTCGTAGTCGCCGCGGTCGAAGAGGGCGCGAACGGTTTCACGGGCCATCGAGGCGTAGCCGGCGATCGCGCGGCGGACCATGCGGCGCTCGGGGGAGTCGAGGGGAGCATCGGCTTTGCGCTTCAGTTCGACGGCGCGCTGGCGTTTCGGCTCGGCGCCGGCGGTGGAGAGCGCGCCGAGTTCGGCGAGAAGTTCATCTTCGCGAGCGAGGAGATTTTCCTCGGTGCGACGGGCGCTTTTCAGTTCGGAGGTCGTGGCCAGTGCGGCGATTTCGGTGGCGAAGGCGGAAACGTCGGCGAGGCCGTCGAAGTCGGCGACGAGGGAACGGAGGGCTTTCCAACGATCGAGCACGGGTGACGGCGGCGGCAACGCGGCGACGCGGGATTGGAGAAGAGCGTTGAGCAATGCCGGATCTTTTTCGCGCGTGCCGGCGCGCATCGCCTGGAGTTCGAGCCATTCGACGGCCTCGGTGAGCACGGGGGCGGGCGCCCAGGTGTGTCCGCCTTCGAAGGAAACGATGCGGTGCGGCGCGTGGCGGGCCTCGAGGTCCAGGTCGAGGCGCTGGAGTTCGGCGAAATTAAAATCCTCGATGCCGGCGACACCGAAGAATGCGAATGGGATGTTTTTTGGGAGGCCGCCGTTCAGCGACGGGAAACCGGCGCCGCACGCGATCGCGCCTTTCGCGACGCCGGAGAGTGCGAGGCTGGTGGCGACGCGCGCGCCGCCGGACATGCCGACCGTGTAGATGCGGAGCGGGTCGATGGAGAGGTGCGCGGTGACGTCGTGAATCATCGCGTTCGCGGCGGCGGCGTTGTCGGTCCACGGGCCGTTGCGGGAATTCAGCGAGCCGGCGACGAGGTAGCCGTATTTCTCGGCGGCGGTTTTCAGGCGCTCGACGGGCATGATGCCGCGAGCGGCGGGGTCGAAGCAGAAGAGGACGGGCCACTTTTTGTCGGGCGTGTAGTTGGCCGGAATGTAGAGGGCGTAGGCCTGGGCGGGCATGCGCTCGCACTCGACGCGATCGAGGACGTGGCCGAAGCGAGGATCGGGAGCGAGGGCGCCAAGAGCGACAAGCGGCGAAAGCGCGGCGGCCAACCCGATTGGCATTCTGAGCGCAGCGAAGAATCCATTTGGTCGTGCGCAGCCGTCAGCCGCTGCGAAGCTCAAACTGGATTCTGCACTGCGTTCAGAATGACAAGAAGGGTGAGGAGGCACCATAGGTTCGGTCTGCAAGGTGAAACGCCGCGTGTGCCTGAAACCCGCCGCAGATTTTTGAGCGGGTTTTTCGCGAGGACGGGTTTATGACGGTGCACGCGTTGTTCAACCTGCCATGACCGATCCCGACGATCCTCTCGATTCCCTGCTCGATCAACTCGGGCGACGCACGCCGTCGCTCGGCGAGTCGCTGCGCGCCGACGTGCGGCGCCGCTTGGCTGCGGCGCACGGCGCGCGCCGCGATGGCTGGTGGGGGCGGGTGCACGCGGTGTTCGCGCGGCCGTCGTTTGCGGGGATGTTCGTCGCGGCGTGCGTCTTTCTCGGGCTGTTTCTCGCCGAGGTGCGGCGGTCGCACCGGCAGGAGGAATATAATTTCGAGCTGATGCAAAGTTACCTGCGGCTCGTCGATCCGCTGCTGAAGGCGGCGGATCGGACGGCGTTTGCGGCGAACCCGAGCCCGGGGGCTCAGCCATGAAGCGGACGTTGTCGATTCTCCTGCTCGGCTTGGTGGGCGGGCTCGGTGCGCACGTGGGCTGGCTCTCGGCGACGCCGCCGAAGCGGCCGCCGGATTTGATGGCGCAGCTCGACTTCATGAAGGCGAAGCTGCGGCTCACGGATGCGCAGCTGCAGCAGATCAAAGCACTGCACGAGCAATCGGCGCCGCGACTGCTCGCGCTCGCGGCGCAGGTCGAGGGCGTGCAGGAGAAACTCGCGGCGTATGAGAAGACGCGGCAGACGCGCGGCGAGATCGATTTTCTGGAGTTCGCGCGCTTCGTGGAGCAGGGTCGGCGGCTCGACCGCGAGTGCGTGCGCTCGACGGAGCAACTCGTCGCGCAGGCCATCGAGGTGATGACGCCTCAGCAGCGGCAGCAATATCTCGGGCTGCTCGGGCCGGCGTTGAAGACGCTGCGAACGGCGCCGGCGGGTTGAGGCGAATTTTCCGTTTACCCCGTTTGAACCCCGAATCCGCTTCCGATTTGTCGGACCTGCGCGCGCTGCAAGCGGGCGATGAGACGGCCATGGACCGCTTGGTGGAGCGTTGGGAGAAACCGCTCTTCGGCTTTGCGTGGCGCTCGGTGCGGAATGCGGCGGACGCGCGCGATCTCGCGGCGGAGACGCTCGTGCGATTGCACCAACATCGGATGCGGCTCGCGCCGGACTCGAAGGTTTCAGCCTGGTTGTTCACGACGCTGTTGAATCTTTGCCGCAATCACCATCGCTGGCGGGGGCGACATCCGTTCGTGAGCGTGGACGATGCGGCGGCGCAGGAACAGGTGACAGCGGAGCCGAATCCGGACACCGGGCTGGAGCAACGCGAGACGCTGGATGCGCTCGCGGCGGCGATCGACCGGCTGCCGGTGGAGTTGAAGGAAACGCTGCTGCTGCATCACTACGAGCAGCTGAGCTATCGCGAGATCGCGGCGATCGCGCGGTGCTCGGAACGCGGGATCGAGACGCGGCTGCGGCGGGCGAAATTGCGGTTGCGCGAGGAGTTGACGGGATTGCGGGCGGATGCGGGGTGAAGGCGTGAGACTGTTGCGGGCGGGGCGCGGTAGGGACGGCTCTCCGAGCCGTCCGCGAGAGTCGTTTGGGCGAATGCGGTGCGAAACGGACGCCTCGGAGAAGCGTCCCTACCGGCGCTGACGCGCCAAGGCGGTGCGGCGTTCGCAGTAAAAAGCCGCCCTCGCTGCAAGCGAGGGCGGCACGTGCCAACCCCAATGGTCGATTTCGCGTCGTGGTCTCAGAAGCGGCCGCGCACGCCGAGCGTGAGGTGCGGCTCGCCGAATTCGTAGCGGTTGAACGGCAGCACGACGTTTTGATTCTGCGGCAGGTAACCGCGGTAGTAGTCGATGCGCTGGCTGTTGAAGATATTCCGCACGAGGAAATACACGGCGAGGTGAGGATTGAGGGCGTATTCGAGCTTCACGTCGGTCGTGAGTTTTTCGTCGCGGTAGTTCGCGAGGCGCGTGTCGGGCAGCGTGGCGGTGCCTTTCGTGCCGGTGACGAAACTGCCGGCGACGAAGCCGCCGAAGAGGCTTTCGGAAACCCAGTTGGTGGTCGTGGTGACGGTGAGCTTCTTGAAGCGATAGTTGAGGATGAAATTCGCGGTCTGCGGGGAGACGGCGCGCAGTTGCGAGTATTCGAGATCGATCGCGCGGAGCGGATCGGGATCGTTGACGGAGACGTTGGTGTAAGTGTAGTTCGCCTGGACGTTGAAGCCGTCGAAGGGCTTCGGGAGGAACGCGAGGTTTTGGGCGTAGCTGAGTTCGATGCCGCTGAGGGTGGACTTGCCGCCGTTCTCGACGATCGAGCCGGAGGAGAATTCGACGGGATCGTAGCCGTAGTCGGTTGCGACGGCGGTGATCTGCGCGGCGGTCATGCTGTCGCCGATGAAGTAGTTCTTCACCTTCTTCACGAAGCCGTAGGCGCTGAGGACGCCGGAGTGCTTGAAGTAATAGTCGACGGAGAGGTCGTAGTTCGTCGAGAAATACGGCTTCAGCTCGGGATCGGGAACGCTGATGGAGCCGTTGTGCGCGCCGGGGGAATCCTCGGCCGTGACGGTGGGGAGGATGTCGGCGTAGTCGGGGTGGCCGACGGTGCGGCTGATGCCGCCGCGGAAGACGAGGTTCCGGTTCACGCGCGGCGTGTATTTGAAGCTCAGCGACGGATACAGCTCGGAATAATCGAGGGCGACTTGGGCGAGCTTCGAACGGGTGTTGGCGCGGCTCTGGGCGTGGGCGGAGATGTCGTGTTTTTCCCAGCGGAGGCCGCCGACGAGGAGGAGCTGGGGCGTGACGTTCATGTCGGCGCGGAGGAAGGCGGCGTCGTTTTGCTCCTTGAACTGGCGGACGTCGTCGGTGATCACGCGGCCGAGATTGGCTTGGTAGGCGTCGTAAACCTTGAAGGGATCGGGCGCCTGGTAGGAGCCGAAGCCGAAGGCGACATCCCGCGTGTAGTTCGGATCGACGAGCGCGGCGAGCGTGCTGCCGGTCGTGGCGGGAATCGTGCCGACGATCGCGCTGCGGTTGATGTAGCGGAGCGTGTCGTCGGTGGCGAAGCCGGCCTCGAACTTCGTGGGCATCGCGAGGTGGTCGAGCGCGTAGGTGTAGTTGCCGCTGAGTCCTTGCTTCGTGTCGAGCGCGGTGAACGGGCGCGATTGAAAATTCGTGCCGGTGGCGGTGTTCGAGAACGTGTAGTTGCCGAGCTGGCGGACGAAATCGAGCGGCACGGCGGCGCCGGTGGTGCTCTTCAGCGTGATGGTGGGCATCTCGCCGGCGATGCCGGCGATGGTGAACGAGCCGTAGGTCGCAGCGCTCGGCGACATCGATGAGGTCGAGGAGATGAAGCCTTTCTGGATGTCGCGATACTGGCCGTTGGCGCGCGAGTAGTAGGCGGTGAGCGAGGCGGTGGAGTTCGGGCTGAACTCGTGCGTCAGCGTGGCGTTCGAGTGATAGGTCGTGCCGTATTTGTTTCGGTAGAGGGAAATGTTCTGGATGCTGCTGATCGTGCCGGGCGCGGAGGTGTAGCTGTCGCCCGAGGCGCTGCCGCCGCCGTAGACCGTCGCGCTGCCGGCATTGCCGAGCGCGAAACGCGGGCCGCGCTGCGTGAAGTTGAGATCATACCAATTCCACTGGCCGGAGACGGAGAGCTTCGTGGCGTCGCTGATGAGGTAGTCGATCTTCGTGGCGAACGCTTCGCGGTGCGTGAGTTTTTCCTCGCTGGTGATCGCGTAGGTGGCGAGCTGCGGGCCGGTGGGATTGGCGAAGAGCGTCGGCAGCGTGGGGCTCGAGGTTTGGTAGAACGCGGCGGTGGTGCGCGGGGAGTCGTCGTATTTTTCCGAGAGCCGGTAGTTGAAGTTGATGCCGAGTTTCGGAGTGACGCGGCGGGCGTAGTTCAGCTCGAGGCTGGGACGGAGGGTGTATTCCTGGTTGTGACCCCAGACGCCGCCTTGTTTCGAGAGCGAGAGATTCGTGCTCGGGGCGGAGAGGGAGGCGTTGTAGGTGAAGCGCTGGATGTCCTCGCTGTCGAAGGCGCTCTTCGTGACGAAATTCACGAAGCCGCCGGTGGAACTCGCGGGGATGTCGGGCGTGACGGTTTTGTAGAGTTCGGTGGTCTCGACGTTGTTCATCGCGATCTGCTCGAACTCGAAGCGGCGCGTGTCGTCCTGCGAGGAGGTGCCGGCCATCGGTGTGCCGTCGACGGCGACGATGGTGAACGTGGTGCTGAGGCCGCGCAGGCTGAGGCCGCGGGCGTCGTTGACGTTGTAGTCGACGCTGACGCCGGGGAGGAATTTGAGGTATTCGCCGACGTTGCCCTCGCTGACTTCGCCGAACTGATCGGCGGCGACGACCATCTTCGACTGCACGGAAACTTTCTGGAGGGCGATCGCCTGGGCGACGCCTTCCTTGAGGCCGGTGACTTTGTATTCGCCGAGGCGGAGAACCTCGTCGCCGCTCGTGAGGCGGACGGCAACGGAAGCGGTTTCGCCGGTGGAAACGGCAACGGACTCGGTTTTCGGGCCGAAGCCAGGATAGCGCACGACGATCGTCTGTGCGCCGGCGGGCACGCGGGTGAGCGCGAACGCGCCGTCGCGGCCGGTCGTCGTGGTGACCGTGACGTTGTTTTCGAGGGAAACCTCGGCGCCCTCGAGAAATTTTCCGGAGGAGGCGTCGACGACGGTGCCGTGGACGGAGCCGGTGGAGGCCGCAGGGCTTTGCGCGTGCGCGCTCGGAGAAAACGCGGCGAGCGCCGCGGCGAGGAACAGGGCCGGCCATCGCGTGAGCGAGCGCGCGAAGGCGGCAGTTGGGTTGGTTTGCATGGGCATGGTGGGATCGGGTGTTGTTTTTTTGGCCGGGGATTTGGAATTTTCCGGACACAAAAGGGGCGGAGTGGGAGCGACGCGGGGCAGCGAGCGGACACACCTCCGGCCTGAACGGCGGCAGGGTGAGCCGGCGTCGAAGCGGAAGATGAGCGAGCGCGCGAAGGCGCGGCTACGGCGGATCAGGCGAGCGCTCGAACGTGAAGACTTGCCGGCAGTGGGCGAGGACCGGGTGGCCTTTCAGGAGCGGCGGAGCGAAGCGCCATTTGCGAATCGCGTTGGTGGCGGCGGCGGCGAGGAGTGGAAACCGGCCGGCGGCGGACGAGGGCATGCGCACGGCGCCAGTCTGGTCGATGTAGAAATCGACGGCGACCTGGCCGCGCATGCCTTGTTCGGCCCACTCCTCGGGGTAAACGGGCGCTTCGACTTTTCGCGGCGTGGGAATGCGGTCGAGCGCGCCGAACTCCTGCGGGTGGTAGGCGTATTTGTCGTCGAGGGCGCTGCGGTGCTCGAAGTTCGGCGGGTCGGTGCGCACGTAGCAAAGCACGCCGTCGACGTTGAAAACGATGGTGCAATCCGCGACGGTGCCCACGGGCTCGCCGTTCAGTCGGGCGGGTTCGAAGCGCCAGCGCCGGAGAGCGGTGAGCGTGGCCTGGGCGAAGGGTTCGTGGGTGTAGGCGACGACGAGCGAATCGACGAGCCGGCCATCGGCATCGACCTCGAGGAGCACGCGGGCTTCGCCGGTTTTGATGCCGTCGCGCAGGAGCACGAGGGGAAACTGGATCGGTGCATCGCGAACGATTTTGAACCCCGGCGAGGTCGCGGCGACGACGGTCGAGGCGGGCGGGGAGGATGAATCAGCGGCACGGATGCGCGCGCCCGTCACAGGAATCACCGACGCGATGAGCAGCAAGAAGCGGAGACGAAGGTTCATCGGTGGCGGAGAGGGTTCGCTGGCCCATAACACCACCGTTGGAAAAAATCCGTCAAGCGAGGCGCGGTTTATCTCGCGGAACTCGCGAGTTCCATGGGGAAGATTTCGTCAGGGCGCAGCGAGAATTCGAGCGCGACGAAGCCGTTCGTGCCGTCGGCCGTGTAGTAGTCGGCGCGGAGCCAGAGCGGGCGTTTGTGAAAATAGATCACGCCGTAGAGCCGCGTGAGGCGCTTGCCGATGGGTTTGGGGGTGAAGATTTCGGTTTCGATCACCGGCCCGAGGCGGGAGCTGAGCGCGGTGAGCCGCTGGCGGAGATCGCCGATCCGCGTGTCTTCGTCGGCGGGATACCAGGCGCGAAAAAGCGCCTCGGGGCCGTTGGTTTCGAAGGCCTGAAGTCCGGCGCGAAAAACGTCGACGGCGGTTTGCGCCGGGAGCGGCACGGCGAGAGCGAGGGACAGGGCGAGGAGAGCGAAGAATTTTTTCATGGGGTGAAGGCAGGTGAAAAGTCATGAAAATCGGGGCGTGAGCAAACGTTCTCGTCCGGCGGCGGGGCGTGCGCTCGCCGATCAACCGACGAGGACGTCGGATTCCACCTTGTCCTGCGCCGTTCCGTACACGCCACTCTTGCCGTGCGGTCGCGATCGCGCAGGATGTCGGCATGAGGAAATGCGGCTGCGCGTTGATTTTGATGGCGACAAGCGCGATGACGCTGCTCGGCGCGCCCGCGAAGGAATCGGGTAAACCGGTTCCGGCGCCGGCCGCCCCAGCCGGCGGGAGCCAGGATGAAACCGGCGTCATCGAAGGGCTCGAAATTCCGCGGCCGGGGGGCGGTTATTGGGGACTCCAGATCCTGAACAACAATTTCGTGCTGTCGTGCTACAACGCGAAAAAGAAGAAGGTCGCGCCGGACGTCGCGATGGCGACGATGCGCTGGTCGGTGCGCTACCAGCCGAACGACGAGCGCGCGGTGCTGAATCCCGGCGGCGACGGCACGTCGCTGACCTCGGCCAAGATCGTGAAGCCACCGCACACGTTCAAAGTTTTCATCGGTTTGTTCGCGAGCGAGCACGACGATGCGGCGGTGGAGAGCTACGTCGTCGATTACCACGAATAGCGGTGCGCGGTGGGAGCGCGGCGAGGCGATTGACAGCCCTCGCGGGGGCGGCGATTTTTCCGGGGATGTGCGCTTCATTCCACGCGTCGTTTGATTCCATCGAGGCGGCGATCGCCGATATCGCGGCGGGCCGGCTGGTCATCGTGACCGACGACGAGGACCGGGAAAACGAGGGCGATCTGATCATGGCCGCGTCGAAGGCCACGCCGGAAACGGTGAACATGATGATCCGCTACTGCAGCGGAATCGTGTGCGTGCCGACGATCGAGCCGCAGCTCCGCCGGCTCGGGCTCGGGCCGATGGTGCAGCGGAATCGCGAGGTGCAGCGCACGGATTTCACGGTGAGCGTCGATGCGGCGGAGGGGATCACGACCGGAATCAGCGCGCACGATCGCACGCAGACCATCCGCATCCTGGCCGACCCGGAAGCGCGGCCGGAACAGCTCGTGCAACCGGGTCACGTGTTTCCGCTGCGCGCGAAAAACGGCGGCGTGCTCGAGCGCGCCGGGCACACGGAGGCGGCGGTCGATCTCGCGCAGCTCGCGGGGCTGCATCCGAGCGGCGTGCTGTGCGAACTGGTGAACGACGACGGCTCGGTGCAGCGGCTGCCGCAGCTGGTGGCGTTCAAGGAGCGGTTCAACCTGCGGATGATTTCGATCGCGCAGCTCATCGAGCACCGGGCGAAGCGCGACAATCTCGTCGAACTCGTGTGCACGCGGCCGTTCGCATCGGCGTTCGGCGAGTTCACGCTCCATGTTTTCCGCAGCAAGCTCGACAACCGCCATCACCTCGCGCTGGCCGCGGGCGCGCTGGGGCCGGAGCCGACGCTGGTGCGCGTGCACAGCGAGAATCTGCTGGGCGACGTGTTTCGGATGCGCGGCCTGGACACGCAGCAAACGCTGAACGCCTCGCTCGAGGGGATCGCGCGCGCGGGCCGGGGCGTCGTGCTCTACATGGAGCATGCGAATGGTGGAGCGGAGCTGATCAAGCGGCTCGATGCGAAACCGGGCGAGGCGCCGCCGCCGATGAGTTTTCGGGACTACGGGATCGGCGCGCAGATCCTGGCGGCGCTCGGGTTGCGGAAAATCCGGCTGATGTCGAAGAGCACGCGGCGGGCGGTCGGGCTCGATGGGTACGGATTGGAGATCGTCGAGCAGGTGACGGTGTGAATTTTCGATTTTGGATTTTCAATTTTCGATTCCGGTTGCGCTGGGGAAGCGCGGGTCTCCAAATCAAAAATCCAGAATCGAAAATCGAAAACTAAGATGAGTTTGGCCGCACCTACAGACACCGCGATCAGGGGTTCCACATTCCGGGTGGGGATCGCGGCGGCGCGTTTCAACGGCGCGCTCGTCGACGCCCTGCTCGCGCGCGTGGTCGAGCGGCTGCGCGCGGCGGGCGTGAAGGAAAAGGCGATCACGATCGTGCGCGTGCCGGGCTCGCACGAGGTGCCATGGGCCGTGGCGGAACTGGCGCGGACCGGTCCTCGCGACGTGGTGTTCTGGCTCGGCGTGCTGATCGGCGGCGACACGTCGCACCACGAGATGGTCGGGACGAGCGTGTCGCACGCGTTGCAGGGCGTGGCACTCGCGACGCGGACGCCGGTCATCAACGGCGTGATCGTCACCAACACCCTGGCGCAGGCCGAAGCGCGCTGCCGCGGCAAGATCGACCGCGGCGCGGAGTTCGCGAACGCGGCGCTGGAGATGGCGGCGTTGAAAAGAAAGTTTTCCCGATGAGCAAAGCCCAGTTTGCGCAGCGTCGCGATGGCCGCGTGGCCGCGCTCCAGTATCTTTTCGCGTGGAGCATGAACGCGCCGAAAAACCTGACGGAGGATCTGCGCGTGTTTTTCGAAAACATGGAGCAACCCCGCGATCACTACGCGTTCGGCGAGGAGCTGATCCACGGCGTGATCGAGAAGGTGAAGGACATCGATGCGCGCATCGCCGGGCTCGCGCACAACTGGGAGTTCGAGCGGATCGCCAAAATCGATCTCACGATCCTGCGGCTGGCGATGTTCGAGATGATTTATCGGAAAGACATCCCGCCGGTGGTCTCGATCAACGAGGCGATCGATCTCTCGAAACAATTTTCCAACGCCGACGCGAAGCGGTTCATCAACGGCATCCTGGACCGGCTGAAGGACCAGATCGGGCGGGACGCGCGGAAGGCGGAATAGAATTTGAAACGCGGAGATCGCGGAGGACGCTGAGAAAACTTCCTTCGCGCGCGCCGCGTGCTCCGCGTTTCAACCATGTTCGGACTCTTCAAAAAATTCAAAGACGGGTTGGCGAAGACGGTCTCGGCGATCGCGGCGAAGACGGCGGCGATCTTCGGGCAGAAGCCGATCGACGCATCGTCGCTCGAGACGCTCGAGGAAGCGCTCTACACGGCGGACTTCGGTGTGGAGACGACCGAGGAGATTTTAGCGGAGATCAAAGCCGCCTACAAAAAGGACAAGTCGCTGCACGGGCAGCAGGCGGCGCAGATCGGCGCGGCGGTGCTCAAGCGCGTGCTCGCGGGGAGCGAGGGGATTTTCGACGTGAGCGTGGCGCCGACGGCGGCGAACGGCGTGAAGAAGCCGGTGGTGATCGCGATGATCGGTGTCAACGGCTCGGGCAAGACGACGACTTCGGCGAAGCTCGCGTGGCGGTTGAAAGAGGACGGTCGCACCGTGATCCTCGCGGCGTGCGATACGTTTCGCGCGGCCGCGGTCGAGCAGCTGAAAACGTGGGCGACGCGGTTGGATTTGGAAATCGTGGCGAGTCACACGGGCGCGGATTCGGCGGCGGTCGCGTTCGATGCGTGGCAGGCGGCGAATTCGCGCGGGCGCGATTACCTGATCGTCGACACGGCGGGCCGGCTGCACACGAAGAGCAATCTCATGGAGGAGCTGGCGAAGATTCGCCGCGTGTTGCAGAAGAACGATCCGACGGCGCCGCAGCATCGCTGGCTCGTCGTCGACGGCTCGCTCGGGTCGAACTCGATCGAGCAGGCAAAGGTGTTTCACCAGAGCTTCGGGCTCACGGGTCTGGTGGTGACGAAGCTCGACGGGACGAGTCGCGGCGGGGCGATCGTGGGGATTTACCGGCAGCTGAAGATTCCGATTTATTTCCTCGGGCTCGGCGAGCAGCCCGAGGATTTGCAGCCGTTCAGCGTGGATAACTACGTGAAGGCGGTGTTTGGGTTGGAAGGGTGAGGCGCGCCGCCCGTCCGCCGGCGCGAGCGCCCGCGCGGCGCGCTCCTCGCCGGTCGCGATCCGGCGATGCCGTTCCGCCAGGACCGCAGTTTCACGTAATACGTGAAACTGTCCCATGGACAGGTTCTCGACGAGCCGCGCGCATCCCGCGCGGAGAGTTTCACGTATTACGTGAAACTACATGGGGGGCGTTTGCGAAGGCGGCGGGGCCGGCGGCCATGACGACGGCGCGCTGCCGGGTGCGAGAGAACGGCGAACCGTCGCACGACGGGATCAGCCGGGTTCACCGGGGGACGCGCGTTTCTGCGAGAGCCAGGTGAGAAGCAACAGCGTGCGCTCCGCGTCGGGCATGGCGGAGTTCGACCGCAGGTATTCATGAATCCGCTGCGGTGGAACGCCGAGGATGCGGCCGAGGCGCGACTTCTCGCCGTAGGTCCGCAATTCGGCGCGCACGGTCGCGGCGAGGGCGTTCCACATCGGGGTCGTCGAGCGGCCGGGGCGAAGCGTGGTGCCGCGCTTGCGGCGCGGGGGTTGTAGTTGAGAAGCGGCGACGCGCGTCAGTTCGCGGGCGAGAAACACGAGGGCGTCGGCGACGGCGAACGGAGCGTCGAGACGGGGATGGATGGGGTTGCTCATGGTAGTTTCACGTATTACGTGAAACTACCGATGCGGGTCAACGGAGTCGCGGGGCGGGCGCGTACCCGGCGGCGGCGGGGCTCATCAAGCGCTGGGCGAAGCCG
>JBEHYR010000034.1:0-55551 GCA_048498075.1 Verrucomicrobiota bacterium
CAGTTCCAGTAGGAAAATCTTTGGGTGGTCGCATAAAAAAGCCTTCTTGGGTAGCACCAAGAGGGCATGGTTATTATATATTTGAAAGAGAAATGGTATCAGTTGAGAGTTGAGAGCTGAGAGTTGGGAGCAAAGCCAGCAGTGACCGATATGCCTTTTTGCGCGTGAGCCGCAGCTTGCTCTGCGCGACCCGCCTCGCGGGATCGAAAAGAAAATGGCCGGGCGTGTAATCACACGCCCGGCCATGAATTTTGTGGGAAGCCGGACCCTTATTGGAGCGGGCCGAGAACCTTGCCGCCGTGACTATTGTTATAGGCGTCGCACCAATCCTTCACGAAAATGATGTAGGTGCTGGAATAGGTCGTCGAGCGCTTCAGCACCGATTCCGCATAGGTGATGAAGGCATAGGTGAGAGCGCGATCGCCGCCAATATAACCGCCGCTGAGATAGTTGTACTCGGAGGCGACCAGCTGCTTTGCGAGCAACGCGGCGGGGTCAGAGCTGTTGGAAGACATAGTCGCGCTCGCGCCGTAGGGCGTGATTCCGTCAAACGGCTCGAGCGACAGGTTGCCCATACTGGTGGTGTAAGCCTTCATCGTGGAACCGCCGACTTGCACGCCGTTGCACTTGCCCGAGATCGCCTTATCGAGGTTATTCTTCCAATAGCCGATGGTATAGCCGTTGGCGCAAAGACTCCGAATCGCGGAGAGCTTGAGCCCGTAGCCCGTCTTGGGAGCCACCTCGGTGGAATTGGTCACTTTGACCGCCTGATCGTTCAAGGTCGTCAGCGACATGCCGTTCACCCCCGCCACGTGCACCAGATAAGAGCCCGCCGGGATCGAAAACGCGTAGTTGCCGCTGGCGTCCGTGGTCGCGGTAGCCAGACCGTAGCCGGTCGAGTCCATCAGAGTCACCTTCACGCCACTCAGGCCGTAGTCGTCGGTATCCATCAGGCCGTTGAAGTTGATGTCGAAGAAGACGGTGCCCTGGACCGTGTACTTCACGCAAGGCGTCACGGTCACCTTAAAGGTGAAGGTGGCGCAGGCCGTGCCGTTCCCATCCTTCGCGGTGACGGTCAACTTATGCGTGCCGGCGCAGGAAACAGAGACGGTGCCCGAACCGGTGGCGGCGAGCGTGCCGAGCCCGGAGGAGGTCACGGGAACGCAGGCGCCATCGAGCGTCGCAGAAAGGCTGGTCACCCCGCCGCAGTCGCTGGTGGCTTTGAAGAGGAAGGGAATGCTGAGCGCCGAGCAGCTGGACGTGCTATAGGTCGTCGCCGTGGGTTGCGTGATCTGCACGGTCGGAGGCCCCGCTTTTTTGACGGTGAACGTGACGGAGCTGGTCGCGCTGATGCCCGCGGTGTTGTCGATGCCCTTCGCCGTGAGCGTGTAGGTTCCGACTTGAGATACGGTCAACGTGCCGGAGCCCTGCGCCGTGGCGGTGCCGAGGCCCGTCGACGTGACGTAGACCGAGCAACCATTGAGCATGGCCGAGAGGGCGTCGATCGTCGCGCCAGCCGTGATGTTCGAAGTGAACGTGAACGGAATCTTCAGCGAGGAGGTCGAACCACATCTACTCGAACTGCAAGGGAGGATGAAGCACGAATTATTGCCGGGCGTATTGATCGTGACGGTGATCACCGGATTCTGGATCACGACGACGAAGGTGGTCGATGTGGTCGCGGTTTGACCGTATTTATCGGTATCCTTGACCACGAGCACGTGCGTACCAGCGGTGCTGACGGACAATTTAGCGGTCGCCGTGGAGGTCGGCGTGCCAATGCCGGTCACGGAGGCGAGGCTCACGGCTTTGCCATCGAGCGTCGCCGACATCGTGGAGACGTAACCGCCGGTGTAGCCGTTATTGCTTTTGCCGACGAAGGTGATCGGGATGCTCAGCGGGCAAGCGCCTTTGACGAGCGTGTAGCTGGGCAGCGGCGGTTGAGTGATGGTGACCGTCAGCGGCGGCAAGGCTTGGCTGGCCTGAACGACAAACTGTACCGATGTCGTGGCACTGATATCGCTCTTCGTATTCGTATCCGTCGCGGTGAGCGTATAGGTGCCCGGGCTGGAGATCGTCATCGTGCCGGAACCGGTGGCCGTCGACGACGTGCCGAGACCGGTGGAACTCGTGATCGTGACCGCCGTGCTGCCGAGCGAGCCCACGATCGTGTCGACCGTTGCTCCGGTCGTGATCGTGCCCGTGAACGTGAAGGGAATCGTGAGCGAGCCGCCTCCCGCCGGCAGCGTGTAGGGAGAGTTGGCGACAATCTGCGGGTTGATCGCGATCGTGATCACCGGATCGTTTCCGGTGACGTCAAACGTCGTCTGGGTTGTGGTGATCTGACCGTAGGCGTCGGTGCCCGTCGCAGCCAGCGTGTGCGTGACCGTCGTGCCAGCCGTGGGGGCGGGAACCGTGAGCGTGGCGCCACCGGTGGCGAGGAACGCCGTACCGTTCGCGGTGTTCGAGGTGAGCGTGATCGGCTGACCGTCGAGCGTCAGGCTCTGAGTGGAGATATAAGCAGGGCCGGGATTGGTCGGCGTGCCCGTGCTGGTGGTCTTGATCGCGACTGGAATCGTGACGGTGTATCCCGTCAGCACGGTGTAGGTTGCCTGGGGACTCTGCGTGAAGACGATCACCGGCGGCGGCGGCGGCGTGACCGTGAATTGGGCGGAGTCAAACGCCGCGAGGCTCAGCCCGCTGTTCGCCGAGGTCGCGCCCAAGGTGTAGACGCCGGGGAGAACGTCCGGGAGGACACCGCTGCCGGTCACGGTCGGGGTGTTCAAGCCGTTTGTGGTGGCCAGCGTCAGCGAACTGACGCCCTCATCCGAGGTGAGGGTGGCAGCGACCGTCTTGATCGGAGCGTTGAAGGTCGTCGTCGACGTGAAGTTATACGGAATATTCAACGGCGATGCGTCCGGGGGAAGCGGGATGGTCGCGCCGTCGATCGGATTCGCGATGTCGATCCGGATATCGGGAACCTGTTCGGCTACCGTGAAATCTGCCGAGGTCGAGGCCGTGCCGTTATCGTCGGTCACCGTGACGTCGATCGTGTGCTCGCCGAGTCCGTTCGCGGTCGCCGCATCGAACGTGAAGGTGCCGGTGCCCGTGGCAGTCAGCTGGCCGACGCCCGGACCGCCGACGCCCACGATCGTGGCGGTCGTGATCGGATTGCCGTCGAGGTTTGCCGTGAGGGAACGGACGCCACCGAGCTGGCTGATGCCGGTAAACGTATAAGGCACCGTGACCGAGGTCAGACCGCGAACATAGGTGTAGGTGGGATGGTTGGCGGGCGGATCAATTGTCACCGTCGGCGGCGGAACAACTTCGTTCACAATGAAATCGGCCGTGTCGGTGCTCGTCCCGACAAAATTGACCGCCGTGGCGAGGAGGTGGTAGGTGCCCGGCTTCGTCACCGTAATTGTCTTGATGCCGTCGACCGTCGCAGAACCCAAGCCCGTCAGAAGCTGATCCAGCAACCCTCCCACGATCGGAACGCCATCTACGTCCACGCCACTCAACTCCGTAGTCAAGGCGATGACCGGCGCGTTGGCATTGGCGCTGCCGTTGGTGATGACGTCGATCATGAGCGGCGGGGTGCCGCGGACGTGGGTGTAGATCGTGCCATCTGCCGGGTTCGAAATGGTCACAGTCGGGGGCAGCAGGCCCGAAGGAGTATTGAGGTGGGCGTTAACGAACGTGCCGGCATCGGTCCAATTCGTACCGGACCAGCCGGACGTTTTAATCAAATAGGCGAAATCGCCGGAGGCAGTACCGACCGGAATTCGGAGCGTGACCACTGTCTGCGCAGAAACATTCGGGCCCGAGAAGGTCAGGACCGGCTGGCTGAAAGTAACAAAACCCGCCGCCACCAACGGGTCGACGCCGTCGGGCGAAACCGTGGTTGTCACAGTCATCGAAATCGGGCCCGGAGGGCCGCTGATCGTCGCAGGCGAGGTGACCGTCAGCGTGTAGACGAAGACCAGCGGAGCATCTCCCTGAACGGGCTGGGTGTTATTCGGATTATAGATGACCGGGGACGTACCGCCACCACCGGGACCGGCTGCACGGATCGAGGTGGCCGTCGCCAGAACTGCGATCACGCTCGTCAACCGGAGGAGAAACTTTGCGAACAGCTGGGCCGAAGGGAAAAGCCGGTGCGTCGTCATAGGTGGAGCGAGGTTAGCCGAAACAACTAGGAGTTATACCCCAGATGTCGACACTTTTACCCCCCACCTTCAGCTCAAAATTTCTAGTGATTGATATTCAGCGATTAGAAACCAGAAAAATATCGGTTATTTCCCTATGCCGTAGGTTCGAAACCCCAGAGCTTTAAGCGCTTGAAGATCCAAAATGTTTCTGCCGTCGAAAATAAACGCGGGCTTCGTCATGTCGGCGAGAATACGGGCAAAATCGAGCTTCTTGAACTCATCCCACTCCGTCACGACGGCGACAGCGTGCGCGCCGGCGGCTGCCTCATAAGGATTACTCGCGATCATTAGCCGCGCGTCTTCTTTGCCGACGCCCAGTACGTCGCGTCTGATTTCGTCGGCCGGCACCTTGGGATCATACACCGTGACCCGCGCCTGCTCCGACAATAAATCGCGGCAGACCGCAATGGCGGCCGACTCCCGGGTGTCGTTCGTATCCTTTTTGAACGCGAAGCCCAACACCGCGATTTTCTTGTCGGCCACGGAATTGAACAGGGCGCGCACGATTTTCGTGGCGAACCGGTGCTTTTGCCAATCGTTCATCCGCACCACGCTCTCCCAGTAGGATGCGACTTCCGGAAGACCGAAGTGTTCGCAAAGGTAGACGAGGTTGAGGATGTCTTTCTGAAAACAGGAGCCGCCGAAACCCACGGACGCCTTCAGAAACTTCGGTCCGATGCGCGAATCTTTGCCGATCGCATTCGCCACCTCGTCGACATCCGCCCCCGTCGCCTCACAAAGGGCTGAGATCGAGTTGATCGAGGAAATGCGCTGCGCCAGGAATGCGTTCGCCACCAGCTTGGAAAGTTCAGACGACCACAAATTCGTGGTGATGATCCGGTCTCGGGGAACCCAGCGACCGTAGACGCTCGCCAGCACTTGCACCGCGGCCTCTCCGTCCGGCGTTCGCTCGCCGCCGATCAGGACGCGGTCGGGATTGTGCAAATCCGCCACCGCCGTGCCCTCGGCGAGAAATTCAGGATTCGACAGCACTTCGAATTTCACCCCACGCGTATTCGCGGCAAGGATGTCTTTGATGGTCTCGGCCGTCTTTACCGGGATCGTCGACTTCTCGACGATGATCTTCGGCGAGTCGGCCACTTCGGCGATCGTCCGCGCGACGGATTCGATGAACCGCAGATCCGCCGCCCGCCCCGCGCCCACTCCATAGGTTTTCGTCGGAGTGTTGACCGCCACAAAAATAATATCCGCGACCCGGATCGCCTCGTGCACTTCCGTCGAGAAATGCAGATTTCGTCCGCGGGCCTGCCGCAGCACTTCGTCGAGGCCAGGTTCATAGACAGGGAGCGAATCCGAATTCCAGGCCGCGATGCGGGCTGCGTTCATATCGACGACCCGCACCTCGATATCGGGGGCTTTCAAGGCGATCATTGCCATGGTGGGTCCGCCGACATAGCCGGCGCCGATACAGCAGATTTTCATAATGTAATAAGTTAATGCCCTGTTTCTTGGAATTTATCCAAGGCGATTTTTATGGCGCGCTACCGACCACAAAAAAGGCGCGGGGTTCACCGCGCCTGGTTTTTAGAGCCGATCCGACCTCATGCCGGCGACGGTGCCGGCGTCGCGCCACCCGGAGCCAGTCCTTCCGGCGAAGCGTTCTTCCCGGGAGCTTTCTTTCCGGTGGTCTTATCTTCGCCCTTGTTCGTCGGCTCACGGACGATGGGGGAACGAATCTCCCCGAACTGCAGCAGTTCGAGCACATGCTTCCCTTCGATCGTTTCGTGTTCCAGCAACGCCGCCGCGACCTTGTCCAACACCTCGCGGTGACTGACAATGATGTCCTTGGCGCGCCGATACTGGTCATCGATGATCCGGAAAACCTCCGCATCGATCCGCCGCGCGGTCTCTTCGGAATAGGTCTGCGAGCGTGTAATTTCACGGCCGAGAAACACCGTGTCGGAACTCTCGCCGTAGGCGATCATTCCGAGCGAACTCATGCCCCAGTCACACACCATGTGCCGGGCGATCTTGGTCACTTGTTTGATGTCGCCTGCCGCGCCGCTCGAAACGTCTCCCATGACGAGTTCCTCGGCGATCCGGCCGCCCAGTCCCATGGCGATCTGGCTCAACATCCGTTTCATCGCATGCGTCAGCACGTCCTTCTTCGGGATGAACATGGTGCTGCCCAGGCTTTGTCCCCGCGGGATGATCGTGACTTTGTGCACCGGCATGTGCCCGTCATCGAGGACCGCCTGCACCAGCGCGTGCCCGGCCTCGTGATACGCCGTCAACTTCTTCTCCTCGTCGTCCATGACGCGACGGCGTTCGCGTCCGAACTGCACTTTCTCGCGCGCATCGTCGACGTCGATCATCTCGACTTTCTTCTTGTTGCGCCGGGCGGCGAGCAGGGCCGCCTCGTTCAATAGATTCGCGAGCTCCGCACCCGACAACCCCGGCGTGCCGCGGGCGATGACCGCCAGGTCCACGTTCTCCGAAAGAGTGATCTTCCGCGCATGCACCCGCAGAATCTGCTCGCGCCCCACCAAGTCGGGCAGGTCGACGTAGATCTGCCGGTCGAAACGACCCGGCCGCAGCAGCGCGTTATCCAGTACGTCCGGACGGTTCGTCGCCGCGATGATGATCACGCCTTCCGTGGTGTCGAAACCGTCCATCTCCACGAGCAGCGAGTTCAACGTCTGTTCGCGTTCATCGTTACCGCCGCCCAGTCCCGCGCCGCGCTGGCGGCCGACCGCATCGATTTCGTCGATGAAAATCAGGCAGGGAGCGCTCTTGCGGCCTTGTTCGAACATGTCGCGCACCCGGCTCGCGCCGACGCCCACGAACATTTCCACGAAATCCGAGCCGGAGATCGAGAAGAACGGCACATCCGCCTCGCCCGCCACCGCTTTCGCCAGCAACGTTTTGCCCGTGCCCGGAGGGCCCACCATCAGAATCCCCTTCGGAATCTTGCCGCCCATCTTCGTGAACTTTTTCGGATCTTTCAAAAACTCCACGACTTCGCTGACTTCCTCTTTAGCTTCATCGCAACCCGCGACCTCCGCAAAAGTGATCTTGTCGCGATCCCGGGTCAGCAACTTCGCCCGGCTCTTGCCGAAGCTTAGCGCCCCTTTGCCCGCCTGCCGGAGCTGTCGCACGAAAAGGAAATACAGCAGTCCGATGATGATCAGAAACGGCACCACCTGCGCCGCGATTTGCGTGAAAAGCGTCGTGGCCGGCCGTTCGGTGAACGCCTGCGACTTCTGCAGGCGTTCCATGTTCGCGTCGGTCAGGCGCCCCTCGGCCTTGAACTGATTCGTCGGCCCGCGCTCGCCCGCCAGGTTCGGCTCCTTCGTCTCGCCCGTCACCACGACCCAGTCGCGGCCCCCCGAAGCATCCGGGTGGATCATGCCTTCCTTCACCTTGCCTTGCTCCGCCAGCTCGACCACCTGCTGCATCTTGAGCGACGCGGGTGACGCAAACCGCGTCGGCGAAATCACCAGCAGTGCGAGCGCCGCGAGAAACAGCGCGAGGAAAAAAATGAGCACCTTCGGCTGAAAGCGGTCCGGCGGCAGGTTCTTCAGGGGGCGGCGTTTCTTCTTGGGATCGAGTTCTGGCATTTCAGAGGTGGGATGGTGCGCGGAACGTGGATGTTCCCCTCGGAGAAGTCAATTGACCGCCCCGTGGAATAACTCAGCTAATTTCCGCCAGGGGCGATGAGCCTCAACCGCGTCGCGCGGATTTCCGCGAAGCCCGCCGCTCCCAAGCTATGCCGCGTCACCCGCGCGCACATTACATCGTTCAGCAGCGCCTCGAACGCCTGCCGCGAAAGCCCCACTCCGCGCGCCGCGCCCCCGAGCCAGAGATGCAGCGCCCGCCGGACCACGCCCCGGGGCTTGTTCGCCAGCCGCCGAAGATTCAGTGAACCATCAGGCATCACCGGAGCGACCTCGCTCACCCAACTCTCCAGCGCCGCGTCGTCTTCCTCCAAACGCTCACGCGACAAGGCCGCGCCCGCGACCGCATCGCGATCCGTGACAGCTTTTCGCCACGCGGGCAGCACCTCGCGTCGGATGCGATTGCGCAGAAAAGTTCCCGTCGCGTTCGTCGCATCCGTTCGCCATGATGCCTTCGTCCGGGTCAACGCCTCCTCGATCTCCCCTTTGCCCAACGTCAGCATCGGCCGCAGATGCACGATTCCATCCGCGAACCGATGCATCGGCCGCGGCGCACACAATCCCGCCGTCCCGCTCCCGCGCGCCAGCCGCATCAGCAGGGTTTCCACGATGTCGTCCTGCTGGTGTCCGAGCCACAACCCTTTCGCTCCCGAGCGCGCCAGTTCCCGGCTGAAAAACGCCTGGCGCGCCCGGCGGGCCTCCGCCTCAGCGGGGTGGCGCGGCGGATTTTTCCACGCCCCAACCCGCAGCTTCACGCGCAGCCTCTCACAAACCGCGCGGCAAAATCGCTCGTCGGCGTCTGCCGCGCGTCCGCGCAGGCCGTGATTGAAGTGCAGGGCGCGCAGCGTCCGCCTTCGCTCCGGCCAGTGCGCCCACAGCAGCAGCAGCAACGCCAGTGAATCCGCTCCGCCCGAAAACGCGACGAGCCATGGTTCCTCCACTTCCGCCGCTTCGACCCACGCGAGCGCCGCCGGATGCAGCCGCGTCCGCGGCACGATCCCCGCCAGTGCCAGCGCGCGGCCCGGCCAGTCTGCTTTTCTGCTGGCCATCGCTCGGCGCGCTCCCGCGGTCAGGTGAAGCTGAGAAACTCCTTGCCGAAGAATGGCACCAGCGCCGCCGGAATTTTCACCCGCCCATCCGCCTGCAGATTGTTTTCCAACAACGCCGCCAGCACGCGCGGCACCGCGAGACCCGAGCCGTTGATCGTGTGCACGAGTTCGGGCTTGCCGCTTTCCTTCGAGCGGAAACGGATCTGCGCGCGCCTCGCCTGAAACGCCTCGAAGTTCGAGCAGCTCGAAACCTCCAGCCAGCGCTGCTGCCCCGCCGACCACACTTCGAGGTCGTACTTTTTCGCCTGCGCAAAACCCAGGTCGCCGCCGCACATGAGCAACACCCGATACGGCAGCTCCAGTTTCTGCAGCAGCCGCTCCGCGTCGCCGCGCAATTTGTCCAACTCGTCGTAACTCGTCGCCGGATGCACCCACTTCAACAGCTCGACCTTGTCGAATTGATGCAGCCGGTTCAGCCCGCGGACATCCTTGCCGTAGCTTCCCGCCTCGCGCCGAAAACACGGGGTGTACGCGCAGCGGTAGATCGGCAGCGCACTCTCCTCGACGATCTCGTCGCGGAAGAAATTCGTCAGCGGCACCTCCGCCGTGGGCACCGCGTAGAGATGATCCGGCGTCGTCTCGTACATCTGGCCTTCCTTGTCCGGCAGCTGGCCGGTCGCCGTGGCGCTCGCCGCGTTCACGAAAATCGGCGGACTCACCTCGATGTAACCCGCTTTCGCGTTTTCCTCCAAAAAGAAATGGAGCAACGCCCGCACGAGCCGCGCCCCATCGCCGATGAAAAACGGAAAACCCGCGCCCGTGACTTTCGCGCCGCGTGCGAAATCGAACAGGTGCTCGAACCCCGCGATCTCCCAGTGCGGTTTCGCGTCCGGCCGCGGTGCGTCGTGCGCGCCGTGCCGCGCGAACACCACATTCTCCTCCGGCGTGCGGCCTTCCGGCACGCTCGCGTGCGGCAGGTTCGGCAGCGTGAGCATCGCCTGGCGGAATTTTTCCTCGAGTTCCTTCAACTGCCCTTCGCGTTCCTTCACCTTCTGCGAAACGCCCCGCATCTCCGTCACTTTCGCGACAAACTCCGGTGTGCCCTTCGGCAACGCCGCCATGGCCGTGTTCGCCGCCTTTTGCGTCGCTCGCAATCCTTCCACTTCCTGCAGCAGGGCTCGCCATTCGGCGTCGATCGCGAGGACTTGGTCCACGTCGGCGTCGAGGTGCTTTTTGGCAATGGCGGCCCGCACCAGTTCGGGAGTTTCGCGGAGGAGTTTGGCGTCAAGCATGAGGGGACCGAGCTAGCACCACGACTCCGCGCGGAACAAACAAAAATCGATTTCCCTCCGACGCGACACTCGCGGAGCGCCCAAACAGCCGTGCGGCGGACCGCTCGGCGGGCCGAGCGCATCGACTTTGCCTTGCTCCCTTTAAAATCCCAGGCACTCACCTTTCCTATTAGCCAGGATTTCCAGTCCCACCGCGGCACCCTCTTTCAGTTTTCCCGCCGGGCACTGTATTTTTTCGGCGCACTGCTGCTGCTGCCTTGGTTGGCGGTGGCGGCGTTCTACTTTTACCCGCGTTCAAGTCCCAACGCGACCGCCGGCGAGCCCTCGCCTTACGACGAGTATACGCACCAGTGCCGGCCCGGCCCGTGGGGGGAACTGCAATACACGCGGATTCTCATCGAGCCGCCGCGGGAGTTTTTCTCCAGCGACTTCATCAAGCCCGATCCGCTGCGCTGGGTGTTCGTCGGCTACACCGCGGCGAACCTGGACGAACTCTGGCGCCGCGCGGGGCTGAGCGCCGCCGAACAAAACCTGCTCCGCGAACCCGCCGCCCTCGAGACCACGCCCAACGCGGTGATCGTGCACCCGCCCGCCGAATTGGTTCTCAACCTCTCACCGGATGCCCGCGCCAGGATCTACGCGGTACTTTCCCACTGGGCGGAAAATCCCAACCAGAACGAACCGTTCCGCTTCAGCGCCGAAAACGCCGACGAATGGTTTCGGGACAGCACGGTTCCGCCGGACATCGAAGCCCGGGTCAAGCGGCTGCTCTATCGCCGCGGCACTGCCCTCTTGTTCTCGGATCACGATCTGATTCTGCCGCTCATCCCCACGATGGAAGGTCGCATCCAGCTCATTCGCACGCTCGCGCGCAAATCGACTTTGCTGGTCAAGCTGCGCGTTCGCCCCGGCTCCGATCTGGACTCCCTCGCCAGCTATTGGGGTCGCGGACCGAGGCGGAAGGGGATCTGGGCGCTGCTCCAATCCATCTCGCACCGCCCGCGTGGCATCACCCTCGACGTCGCCCATCTCCTTCCGCGCTTCGCGCGCGCCCGCATTTTCACTTACCCCCAGGCCTCCGATCATCCCGACGACGGCAATCACGACTGTCACTGGACCGCGCTGAATTTTTTCGACGATCCCCCCGACGAAAAGTTTGCCGACACCGCTCTCGTGAAAGCCGCGCTCGAACATGACTACGCACCCATCACGGACCGACCGCTGCTCGGGGACGTTCTCACCCTGCAGAACAACGACGGTCGGATCATTCATTCCTGCGTCTACATCGCCGACGATATCGTCTTCACGAAAAACGGCGGCTCCAGCGTGGTTCCCTTCATTCTGACCACGCTCTCCGAGGTGATTGCGTACTACCCCGACGACCCGCCGCTCACCGTCCACGCCTATCGTCGCAAGGATTTCTGAGCCGGAAACGCGCCGTCGGAATTGATCGCAGATTGCGCGAATGAGCGCGGATCGAGACTTTGGGCCGAAATCCCTCCGATCGCCGGATCAACCGTCCCGTGAGCGCACGGCGGCGACGATCGGAGACGATTTTTCCCCCGCAGACATCTGCGCTTATCTGCGTCATCTGCGGTTCAACCGCATCAGCTAAAGCCGGACTCGTGCCGGCCGGCACGGAGAAACGCCGAGGGAAAGCCGAAGTCATCTGCTGGTTTTGCCTTCAACCCTCCGCGCTCAATCCTCGGCAAAATTGTCCCGGCTGGGCCCCGCGTGGCGGGCTCAACGCGATTTCTCCAGCCGCGCCCGCGCGCGTTGGAAACGCTGATACACCTCGCGCGCCGTCAGCAGCTTCATGTCGCCGACCGCCGCCTGCACGACGACATTTGTCGGCGCCGTACTCGGATAAGGCCCCGAAACCCTCGGATCGGTCGGACCGAAAACCGCCAGCGTCCGCACGCCCATCGCCGCCGCCAGATGCATCGGCCCGCTGTCGTTCGAAATCACCCAGTCCGCGCGTTTGATCAACGCCGGCAGCGACACCAGACTCGTGTTGCCCGTCAGATTCAGGAACTGCGCCGGTAAAAACAATCCGCGGTCCGGCACCTCCGTCGTGCCCGCCCAGATCACCTTTCGCGTGCGATCGCTGCGCAGGATGAGCTGCGTGAGCTGCTTGAAACCCAGCCAGCGTTTGTCCGCCCGCCTGCTGTCCGGAAACATCACGATCGGCCGCGAGCCGCCGCGCCCGTCGGCGAATTTCAGATTCAGCGTGTCCACCGCCCGAAACTTCAGCGTACCGCGCAACTCCGGCTTTGCGCCGAGCACCGGGCAGAATTGCAGCAGGATTTCCAGCGCGTGGCTGCGTCGCCCGTCGGGCGGCAGCGCCACCTTCTCGTCGTAGAAAATGCCCGACATCTCTCGCGCATCCGCTCGCCCGACCTTCGTCTTCGCCTGCACGCGCGAAGTCAACAATCCCGTCCGCAGCAGCCCTTGGAAATCGAAGACGTAGTCGAACTTCGTTTTCCTCAGCTCTCGAATCAGCTTCAGAAACGCCTTCGCCCCGCCCTTGCGCTCGAACACGTAGACCTCGTCCACCGCCTCGCACGCCCGCACGATCGGCGCGAAAATGTCCCGCACCACCCACGCGATCCGCAGCCCGTCCACCTGCGCCTTCATCGAGGTCGCGACCTGCAGGCCGTGGACGATGTCGGCGAGCGACGAGGGCTTGATGATGAGGACTTGAGGCATGAGCGAAAAACGCGCCGAAGAACGGTTTTCAGGTTTCAGGCCGGGTGTTTAAAAGCAAACGCGAACCCGCGACGGTGGAAATTTTTACCTCACATTTCCGACGCGCACAGTTCGTCGAGCACCCGCCGCACCTCGCGCGCACCGAGCTGCTCCAGCCGTCCCGCCGGCGCCGATACGGCGCGATGCTTCGGTGCGTTCAGCGGAAACGGCCCGAACCGCCGCGGCGAGGTCGGCCCGAAAATCGCCAGCACCGGATTCCCCGACGCCGCGGACAAATGCATCGGCCCGCTGTCGTTCCCCACGAACACCGCTCGCTGCCGCACCAGCGCGATCATCTCCTCGAGCGGGCAGCCCGTCAGGTTCAGCAGCCGCTCCGCCGGCGCCACGAAATTCGGCTCCGCCCGCCGCGCCGCGCACCACGCGACCCGGCTGCCCGGGCGCTCCGCGAGGATCGACTGCATCAGCGCCGCAAAGTGCGGCCACTTCTTCTCCTCGCCCCGGCTGTCGCTGAAAATGACGAACGTGTTGCGCGGATCTCCGCGAAAAAATTTCTGCCAGTCGAACGCCTCACCCGGTTTCAGCTCCAGGGGAAACTCCAATCCGACGCCCGCGCCCATCGTCTCCGCAAACGGCAGCAGCACCTCGATCGCATGATGGGGCCCCTCGCCCTCCGGCTTCGCGATGCAGCCCGTATAAAACCACCTCGCGCCTTCCCGCGCATCCGGCCGGCCCCATTTCTGCGCCGCCGGCGCCGCCGCCGTCATCAACGCCGAACGCAGCAACCCCTGCATGTCCCACACCAGATCGAATCGCCGCCCCCGCAGCTCGCGCAGCAGTTTCCAAAATCCCCCCACCCCGTCGCGCCGCCGGAAAATGATCACCTCGCTCACAAACGGCGCCGCCTCGACCAGCCCCGCGAACCGCTCCCGCACCACCCAGCTGATCCGCCAGTCCGGATGCGCGCGCGCCACGCTTTGCACCACTTGCAGCCCGTGAACGATGTCTCCCAGCGACGAGGGCTTGATCACGAGGAGGCGCTTCATTCCGGGCGAAAATGCGCAGGCTTGTGTCCGCCCTGCTTTCGTTCAACTCAATTTCCCTCCACGCCGCCATGCCTTTTTCCGCGACCGAAATCGCCGCTCTCCAAACCGAACTCACCGCCCGCTGGCATCAGGTTGCCCCCGCCGCCGCCGGCGAAGGTTTCCTGCAACTCGTGCAGCAAAATCACCTCCGCAATTTTCAGCTCTGGCACGAGGAGGACATCGCCCGCCGCGACGACCTCGGCTTCGAACCCGTCTATCGCGCCAAGCGAAACATCGATCGCTTCAACCAGGAACGAAACAACTTCATCGAGGAGATGGACCAGGTCATCGTCGCCGCGCTCCAACCGCCCGCCGCCGGCTGTCCCCGGAATTCCGAGACACCCGGCATGATGATCGACCGCCTCTCGATTCTCGCGTTGAAGGAATTTCACATGCACGAGGAAACCGTTCGCCCCGAAGCTTCCGCCGCGCATCGCGAAAAATGCGCCGAAAAACTCGCGCGCATCCGCGTCCAGCGCGCCGATCTCACCGCCTGCGTCGACGCGCTCCTCGCCGACGTCGTCGCGCGCCGCCGCACGTTCTCCGTCTATTTTCAGTTCAAGATGTACAACGATCCCACCTTGAACCCGCAGCTCTACCGTCGCGCCCCGTCCGCCTGATCGCGCATGAGCCGCGCCAGCGAACAAGCCCGCCTCTGGCTCCCGCAACACTGGCCGATGTGGATCGGCCTCGGCCTCTTCCGCCTCGCCGCCGCGCTCCCCTGGTCCGTCCAGCGCGCCCTCGCCCGCGCGCTCGGGGCGTTCGCCTATCGCCTCGTCCCGATCCGCCGCCGCGTCACGCTCATTAATCTCCGCCTCTGCTTCCCGGAAAAATCCGAAACCGAAATCCGCGCCCTCGCCCGCGCCCACTACGCCTCGCTCGCGCTCGGCCTCTTCGAAACCTGCTCCGCCTGGTGGCGCCCCGCCGCCGCGCTGCCCGCGCACCGCCTCGTCGGCCGCGAGCACCTCGCGCGCGCGATCGCCGCCGGCCGCGGCGTCATCCTGCTCACCGCACATTTCACCACGCTCGAGTTGTGCGCGCGCATGATGAGCGAACAATTCCCGCTCGCCGTGCTCTATCGCGATCCCAACAATCCTGTCGTCGCCGCGCAGATGCGCCGCCAACGCGAACGCCACTCCAGCCGCGCCGTGCACTTCGACGACCTGAAGGGCCTCATCCGGACCCTCCGCGCCGGCTACGCCATCTGGTACGCGCCCGATCAGGGCAAACGCACCAAGCAGACCGAAATCCTCCCCTTCTTCGGCGTCCCCGCGATCACCAACACCGCCACCGGCAAACTCGCCGAGATGACCGGCGCCGCCGTCGTCCCGTATTTCGCGCGCCGCGAACCCGACGCTTCCTACACGCTCACGATCCTGCCGCCGCTGGAAAATTTCCCCACCGCCGACGGCCGCGCCGATGCCACGCGCGTCAACGACCTGATCGCCGAAAACGTCCGCCTCGCGCCCGAGCAATATTTCTGGGTGCACAAACGTTTCAAAGGTCGCGGTCCCGGCTACCCCGACGTCTACGCGCGATGAGTTTTCCCGACCCACGCCCGCTCCGCCTGCTGGTCATCCACTATCGCTACATCGGCGACACGGTCATCGTCGTGCCGTTCTTCCGCAATCTCCGCCAAGCCTACCCGAACGCCCGCATCGTCTGGGCCCTCGGCCCCGGCGACGCCGACGTGATCAAAGGCATTCCCTACGTCGACGAGCTCAAGCTCTGGGATCCGGGAAAACGAAAACAAAACCGCCCCGCCGCCCACCGCACGCTGCGCGCGAAGCTCGCCTTCTTCCGCGAACTCCGCCGCGAGCGTTTCGACAAGTGCTACATCTTGAAACGCTCCGTCGCCAGCGGCCTCCTCGGCGTCGCCTCCGGCGCGCGCGAGCTGATCGGCTACGACACCGAGTGGCGCCGCGTCCTGTTTTCCCGCGCCGTCCCGTATCGACGCGATCAGCACGAAGTCGAAAATCACCTCGACGTCCTTCGTGCCGACGGCATCGCGCCCACCGACGCCCGCCTCGAACTCTGGGTCGACGCCGAGGAGCAGGCTTTCGCCAACGCCTTCCTCGCGCAGCACGGCATCCAACCCGGTGAAAAAATCGTCGCCCTTCATCCCTTCGCCACCAACGAGCCCCGCGCCTGGCACGAAGACGATTTCGCCGACGTCGCCCGCACACTCCAGGAAAAATTCTCCGCCCGCGCCCTCATCTTCGGCGGCAAATCAGACCAGCCCGCCGCCGATCGCCTCCGCCAAAAAATTTCCTCCACCACTCTCAACATCGCCGGCCAGACCACGCTTCGCCAAAGCATCGCCCTGCTCTCCCGCTGCGCGCTGCTCGTCGGCAACGACTCCGGCATCATGCACCTCGCCGCCGCCCTCGGCGTCCCGCTCATCGCGCTCTTCGGCCCCGGCGCGCCGAATCGTTTCGGCCCGTGGACCGACCGCGCGCGCGTGATCTATCACAACTTCCCCTGCAGCCCCTGCCGGCAAAGATATTTTCTCGATTGCGCGCCCTCCGCCCGCAACAAGCCGCCCTGCCTCGAGGCGATCTCCGTGCGCGAAGTGCTCGCCGCCATCGATTCCCTCGGCGTGTTCGCCGCCGCTCCACTCTAACCGCCATGTCACCCGCGCCGTCCGCCTCGTCCGCTCCTCTGGTCGTCCGCTTCGGCGCGTTCGGCGACATGATCCTGCTCATTCCCGTTTTGAAACTTCTCGCCGCGCGCTATGGCCGGCCGTGCGACGTGGTTTCGTCCGGCGGCTGGACGACGCCGCTCCTCGACCGCGTGCCCGCGTCCGCGCAACGCTTCCTGCTCACCAGTCGCCGCGCGCCGTATTGGTTCAACCGCAGCCAGCGGCGACTCGTCGCCTGGCTCCGCGCCCGTCCCCCCGGCCCCGTCTACGTCGTGGAGCCCGACGAAAAGCCCCTCTCCCTCCTCCGCCGCGCCCGCATCGACCCGGCGTGGATTTGCACCCTCCGCGATTTCCCCCGCGAACCCCGCGAACACATCCTCGCCCAAACCCTCCGCCTCGCCCGCGCCACCCCCACCCTCTGCGCCGAGCCGAGTAACCCAATAGGTTACCCGCCCACCTCCTCCCGCCCGGCATCGGGTAACCTATTAGGTTACTCGTCACCGGCCGATCCCGCATCCCTCCTCACGCCCGACACGCGGCCCACGCTTTCCGACACCGACCATCGCGACTGCGCGGACTGGCTCGCGCGGCACCAGCTCGCCGCCGCGCCCGTCGTTCTCATTCAGCCCGGCAATAAGAAAACCATGAAACGCGGCGACCGCCGCCGCAGCAGCAACGTCGACTATTGGCCCGAGGAGAATTGGGCCCGCGTCATCACCGGCGTCCTCGCCGCGCTGCCCGCCGCGCGCGTCGTGATCTGCGGCGCGCCTTCCGAACGCATGATCGCCGACGACATCGTCGCCCTCCTTTCTCAGCCGTCGCACTCCCGCGTCGTCGTCGGCTCAAACGAACTCCCCATCCCACGCCTGCTCGCGCTCCAGGCGCGCGCCCACAGCATGATCAGCGTCAACACCGGTCCCGCGCACTCCGCCGCCGCGATGGGCTGCCCGCTCGCCGCGCTCTTCACGCGCCATCCCCACCGCGCCGCCGATTTTTACGCGCCCGTCCCGACGACCGCGCCCGTTAAAATCATCCAGCCCGACGCCGCTCTCGGCCTCGACGCCGAACTCCACGCGCTGCCGCCCGACAGCGTCGTCGCCGCTTGGCGCACACTCGTCTCCGTCTGAGCAATGCCGCTTCTCGCCGTCGACAACCTGCGCACCGCGTTCCACACGCGCAACGGCGTCACCCGCGCCGTCGACGGCGTCGGCTTTTCCCTCGAGCGCGGCGAGACGCTCGGCCTCGTCGGCGAATCCGGCTCCGGCAAATCCGTCACGGGCTACTCGCTCATGGGCCTCGTCCCGCAGCCACCCGGCCGCATCGAGAGCGGCTCCGCCCTGTTCGACGGCGTCGACCTCCTCCGCGCTTCGCCCCGCGAATCCCGCGCCATCCGCGGCAAGCGCATCGCGATGATTTTCCAGGATCCGATGACCTCGCTGAATCCCTACCTGCGGATCTCCGAACAACTCATCGAGCCGCTCCTCATTCACGAAAAAATCTCCCGCCGCGATGCCCTCGCCCGCGCGCTCGGGATGCTCGAAGCCGTCGGCATCAATGACGCCGCCCGGCGTCTCCACCATTATCCGCACGAATTTTCCGGCGGCATGCGCCAGCGCGTGATGATCGCGATGGCACTGATCACCAAGCCCGAACTTCTCATCGCCGACGAGCCGACCACCGCGCTCGACGTTACCGTGCAGGCGCAAATTCTCGATCTGATCAAATCGATGCAGCGCGACCTCGGCATGGCCGTGATCTTCATCACCCACGACCTCGCCGTCGTCGCCGGGCTCTGTGATCGCGTCCAGGTCATGTATGCCGGCCGCATCGTCGAGACCGCCGACACCCGCACGCTCTTCCACTCCGCGCGCCATCCCTATACCCGTGCGCTCCAGCGCTCGATTCCCGCGCTTCAACCCAAAGGCGCCGAACTCTACACGATTCCCGGCCAGCCGCCCGATCTATCGAAGCCGCTCCCCGGCTGCCCGTTCGCCCCTCGCTGCGAATTCGCCGCCGAAAAATGCGTCACGACTTCCGTGCAACTTCTCCCCGTCTCGCCGACCCACGCCCACGCCTGCCTCCGCGCCCAGCTCGGCGAGATCTGATTTTATTTCCCCTGAATTCGCGTTCATTCGCGGTTCGCCCATGCCCGATCCGATTCTCCAACTCCAGGACGTCCACACGCACTTCACCACGCGCGCCGGCACGGTGCGCGCCGTCGATGGCGTGACGCTCTCCGTCGCGCGCGGCGAGGTCCTCGGCCTCGTCGGCGAATCCGGCTGCGGCAAATCCACGCTCGCCCGGACGATCCTTCAACTCGTCCCGACCACTTCCGGCGCCGTCCTCTTCGAGGGAAAAAATCTTTCCTCGCTTCCCGCCGCCGAACTCGCCGCCACCCGCCGCCACCTGCAGATGGTGTTTCAGGATCCCTACGCTTCGTTGAACCCGCGCCTCACCGTCTTCGCCACGCTTGCCGAGCCGCTGCTCGTTCACGGCCTTTGCTCGCGCGACGAAGTCACCGCCCGCGTCGCCGCGCTCATGAATAAAGTCGGTCTCGCCCCGCGATTCATGCGGAAATATCCGCATGAATTCTCCGGCGGCCAGCGCCAGCGCATCGCCATCGCGCGCGCGCTCGCCCTCGAGCCGAAGGTCATCGTCGCCGACGAGCCCGTCTCCGCTCTCGACGTTTCGATCCAGGCACAAATTCTCAATCTCCTCGCGCAGCTCGGCCGCGAGATGAACCTCACCTTGCTGTTCATCGCGCACGATCTGTCCGTGGTGAAGCACATCTCCGATCGCGTCGCCGTAATGTACCTCGGAAAAATCGTCGAGCTCGGCCCGGCCGCCGACGTCATCGAGCGTCCCCGCCATCCTTATACGCGCGCCCTGATCAGCGCGATCCCGTCGCCCGATCCCGATGCTCCTCGTCTTCGCACCGTCGTCGCCGGCGATCCGCCCTCGCCGATCAATCCGCCCGCCGGCTGCTCCTTTCACCCGCGCTGTCCCTTCGCCGTGGAAAAATGCCGCGAGATCGTCCCGCCGCTGCTCCCCGCCGCTCCCGCTCGCGAAGCCGCCTGCATCCGCCTCGACGAAATTTAACGCTAACCTCGAAAAATTTCCATCCGCCAAATGTAGGAGCCTGCTTGCAGGCGATTTCACCGCGCGAAGACCGATATCGCCTGCAACCAGACTCCATTCTATATCTGTACCGATGCCGTACCGATGCCGGTTGAAGCACGCCCATCGGCCTGACGGCAGGGCGAGGCATCCCGCCGAACCGCAGCTCACCGAGGCCGGTTCGCCTACTTGATGCCGCCCAGCGTCCGATTGTTGCGCGATGCTGAATCAACGGCCTGCCTGCGCATCCTGCCGCCGTTCATCCTTTGTCGACGCGCATCGCCCCGATCTGCCGCAGCGCCTCATACGTCGCCACGCCCGCCGCCGTGCTCAGGTTGAGCGACCGCAGTTCGGGATTCGCATGCGGGATCGTCACGCGCTGCGCTTCGCCGATCTCATCGTGCAACCACGCCGGCGCGCCCGAGCCTTCGTTGCCAAAAACCAATCCGTCGCCGTCCGCGAACGTCGCGTCCCAGAAACTCAGCTTCGCGTGCGTCGTAAACAGCCACAACCGCCCCGGCCCCACCGCGCTCGCCCGAAACGCCGCCCAATCCGCGTGCTCGTGCACATCGAGCGACTTCCAATAATCCATGCCCGCCCGCCGGAGATTCCGATCGTTGATCACGAATCCCAGCGGATGAATCAGGTGCAGCCGCGACCGCGTCAGCGCGCACATCCGCCCGATGTTTCCGGTATTCGGCGCGATCTCCGGCTGAAAAAGCACCACGTGAATCATCGCCGAATTTCGTCCTTTCGCGCGCGCCGAATCAAGCCCGTCGCTTCGCAAGAATCTTACGTCTCCCGGATTGCCTTCCAACTGCGGTTTGCTCAACGTCCGCGCTTCCAGCTTGTGAGTCCCCCGCGCAAAGTCGTCGTTATGGTCGATGACGAGAAGTCCTATGTCGACTTGCTCGCCACGATGTTGACCGAAAATCTCGGTTATAACGTCCTCACGTATACGCGTCCTCGCGACGCCCTCGTTGCGCTCCCCACGCTGAATGTGGGCGTCGTGATCACCGACTACTGCATGCCGCAGTTGAACGGCCTCGAATTCATCCGGCAGGCCTCGCCGCTCATTCCCGGCGTCCCGTTCATCCTGATCAGCGGCCATCCCGTCGAAATTTCGGAAAATGGTCTCGGCCCGCCTCATCCGCTCCGCGCGCTCCTGCCAAAGCCCTTCGGCTGGCGCAAACTCGCCGACACGATCGCCGAACACGCCCCCGACTTCGCCGCCGCCCGCGTCAGCGCCGCCCCCTTCCCCATTTAGCCGAAGCGCTTCGCGACCGACAGCCCGTCGTTGTCCACCCGCAGCACGCGCGCCCGCGACTCCACGTTGGCCCGCGCAAACGCCGCCGTCATCGCCGTCATCGCCGTCGTCACCGCTTCGCCCGTCGCCGCTCGGCACACGCACACCACGCTCGAACCGCTGCCGCTCAGCCAGCCCGTCAACGCCCCCGCTTCGATCCCCGCCGCGATCGCCGCCGACGCGCCCGGAATTCCCGGCAACCGAAACGGCTCGTGCACGAAATCGCGCACCGCGTCTCGCAGCTTCTCAAACTCGCCCCTCGCGAACACCGCCGCCAGATACGCCGCACTGTTGATGCTCTTCACCGCCTCGAAATACGACAGCGTCGCCGGCAACACCGCGCGCGCTGCCTTTGTCGGCATTTCCAGCGCCGGTGACACGACGACAAAACTCAACTCGTCCGACACCGCGACCCGCACCGAATCGACATAAGCGCCCGTCTCCGGATCGGTGCGCGAAACGGTAAAGCCGCCCAGCACGCCGCTCGCGATATTTTCCGGATTCCCTTCCAGCGCCGTGCCGATTTCCACCAGGCGTTTCCGCGTCAGCCCCGTCGCGTGCAGCGCGTCCAATCCCGCCAGCACGCCGACGATCACCGTCGCGCTCGATCCCAGTCCCCGCGCCAGCGGAATTTCTCCTTCGATCCTGAAACGAAAACGCTCTGCCCGCACGCCCGTCGCCGCGAAAAAAGCCGCCGCCGCACCCGTTGCCAGTTCCTTCGCCCGCGCATCCGCTTCGCGCTCCGGCTCCACGACCGCACTCTCCACCGCCCGCTCGCCGCCCACGCCGCGCGCACCGCTCACGCCGCCCGCACCGTCCCCGCCGCGCGTGAGCGTCACGCGATTATAAATCGTCAGCGCCAGCCCCAGCGAATCAAACCCCGCGCCGCAATTCGACGTGCTCCCCGGCACGCGCACCGTTACGGCCTCTCCCCCGCCGTTCATCAGCGGCGATACGACTTCATCGCCTTGTCGATGTCGCGCTCGACGACCTTCCGCTTCAACGTCTCACGTTTGTCGAAGAGTTTTTTGCCGGTGCACAGCGCGACTTCGACCTTCACCAGCGCTTCCTTGAAATACATCCGCAGCGGCACCAGTGCCCGCCCGCCCGCTTCGAGCGCGAGCTGGATTTTCCGCAACTGATGTTTGTGAAGCAGCAGCTTCCGGATGCGCTTCGCGTCGTGGTTGTGGATGTTGCCGAATGCATACTGCTCGATGTGCGCACCGTGCAGCCAGAGTTCGCCTTTCTCCACGCGCCCGAACGCATCGTTGATCTGCGCGCGGCCGCCGCGGATCGATTTCACCTCGGTACCGCGCAACTGGATGCCGGCCTCGAAGCGCTCATCCACGAAATAGTCGCGCAACGCCTTGGAGTTTCGGATCTCCGTGTAACGCTTCGCATCTTTCTTTTGGGCAGCCATGTTGGATTGGAACGACCTACCTATGCACAAAAAAGGCGGCGCTCGCAATCGCGACGCCGCCTCCCGCGAAAGAATTCGCCCGCCTCAGTTCTCGCCCGGCTCGAAGCTGATCTTGCCGTCGATGATTTCGCGCAGCGCCAAATCCTCGGAGGAGAGCTTTTCGAGCGACTCGACCAGCGGACGGTTGCCGCGACGCAACTGCTTCACGCGGCGCGAGACCACGTTGATCAGCATGTTCGGGTCAGGAATGACTTTGAGCGCTTCTTTGATGTAATCGTCTCTCATGGTAGGCGGGTTGGCGGAGAAAAAGACGTTGACGACTAAGTCGCCTCGCGAGCGCGTCAAGGGCGAATTTCCCTCTCGATTTCCCCGCTTGCACCCGCCTTTCCACCGCAAACGCTTCCGCCTCATGTTCCTCGCCTCGACCACAGTCGCCACCCGCGCCGATGCCGACCGGCTCGCCGCGGAGGTCGTCGCGCTGGGCTTCGCCGCCTGCGTCCAAATCGACGGCCCGATCACCTCGCACTATCGCTGGGAAGGCCGCGCCGAACGGGCCGAGGAATTTCGCCTTACCTTCAAGTGCCTCCCCGCCCGCCTCACCGCCCTCGAGGCTCACGTTCTCGCGCATCATCCTTACGACACGCCCGAATGGATCGTCGTCCGCGCCGAACGCGTGGGAGAAAAATACTTGTCATGGGCAAACGCGAACTCTACCAATCCGCCCCTTTAGCAACTCGCAACCCTCTCTTTCAAAGCCATGTCTCAGCACAAAAGCCTCCAAGGCGTCTCCGGCCTCATCGTTAAGCGCAACGTCCTCAAACGCTTCGAGCGCGTCGACATCCTCAAGAAGCGCGGCCAGTGGAAAGCCGGCGACCGCGTCCAGGGTCTTCGCAAGACCAAGCCCGACGTTTGATCGGCCTCTCTCCCTTTCAAGCAGGCAGTTTTTACTGCCTGCTTTTTTTTGCCCATGCACGATCTCTTCAAAGGCCTCTTCGACTGGTATAACCAGTCGCTCGCCGACGGCGGTTACCCGCTGATCGTCCTGTTGATGGCGATCGAGAGTTCGATCGTGCCGCTTCCCAGCGAACTCATCATCCCGCCCGCGATCATCGCTGCCCAGAAGTCCGGCAACATGACGCTCACCGGCATCGTGATCGCCGGCGCGCTCGGCTCCTGGATCGGCGCGACCGCGATGTATTGGGTTTCCCGCTGGGCCGGCCGCCCGCTCGTGCTGCGCTACGGCAAATTCATTTTCATCCCCCCCGCCAAGGTCGAGCAGGCTGAAGCGTGGTCCGCCCAGTTTGGCAGTTTCGGCATCTTCGCGTCGCGTCTCCTCCCCGTCGTCCGCCACCTCATCGGCATTCCCGCCGGCATCGTGCGCCTGAGCTACGCGAAATTTTCCATCTTCACGCTGCTCGGCTCCGCGATCTGGTGCTACGTCCTCTGCCACGTCGGCATTCAGGCCGGCAAAGACGAGGCGCTGATGCGCGGCGACCTGCGTCAGATCACCATCTGGTCGATCGGCGCCCTCGCCGTGCTCGGCGCGATCTACTACCTTTTCGTCCACCGCTTCACGCGGAGGTCAGCGAAGTGATTTCGGCGTAGCCCTGCGCGGGAGCGCAGGGACTTTCCCATCTTTCCACTCGACAGCCCCGTCCGCGCGCGAGAGTTTCGCCGTGGTCTTCCTCTTTGCGGGCGTAGCACAATGGATAGTGTAGCGGTCTCCGAAGCCGTCGATCCGGGTTCGACTCCCGGCGCTCGCACCAGTCTCGCGCTTCGGGCGCGCCGGGTTTCCCGCCCAAAATATCCCGACGATTAGTCCACCGAGGCGGATCCAGTAGTCTGGCCGCTAACGCGCGGTAATTCGCCACATTTGCCTCACCTCGGCCGCTTCACAGCCGATCTTCGCCGAAATGCTCGAGGTGCGTTATTCATTGGAAAATTTGCTGCGGGTCGCGCAAGCGTTCCCGGCGACGCCCCGTATCATGGCGGAACTCGGACAATTGTTGCGCAATCCTCGCTCCGACCTCGCCGACATCACCGCGCACCTGAAGCACGACACCGCGCTCGCCGCCCGTCTGCTCCGCATCTCCAACAGCGCCGCCTTCGCTCAAAGCGAACCCGTCGCCTCGATCGAGGATGCCGCCGCCCTGATCGGCTTGAAGGAAATCGTCCGCCTCGTCGGCGCCGTCGCCGTCGACCAATTTTCCCGCTGCAACTACCCGCTCTACGGTTTCACCGGCAAACGTCTCCGCGAAAACTCGCTTTTTGTCGCGCTGCTCATGGAGGAACTCGCCGTGCCCGCCAGCGAAGATCCTCACGCCGCTTACTCGATCGGTCTCTTCCGCTCCATCGGCAAACTCGCGCTCGAAAAAATCGCCGATGACGCCGAGCCCACAGCCGCTTTCAACCCCGCCGACATCTCCGGCCTCGTCGGCTGGGAAAAGCACACGTTTGGTCTCACCAGCAACGAAGCCACCGCCGCGATTTTGAAACAGTGGCATTTTCCCCACGAGGTCTCGCAAGCGATCGCCGAGCACTACGCCGCCGCCGGACGCAGTCACCCCCTGACGCACCTGCTCAACCTCGCCGCGCACCTGGCCGAAAAACTCGGCTACGGACTCCCCGGCGAATCCGCCTACTGGCTCGACACCGAGGAGGTTTACCGAAAGTCCGGCGTCGATCCCTTGGACAGTAAACGCTACATCGATCGCGCCTTCATCGCCTTCGACCGCCTGAGCCGCGCGATCGGCTGACAATCCCGGGAGCGCTGGCCGCCGGCCCGCTCCGATTTCCGAATGCGGGCATCCGTCCGCCAACCCTCCGCGCGCGCCCTCAGATGTGAATCGCCTGCCCGGTCGTCGCCGCCGCGGCTTCCATCACCGCTTCGCTCAACGTCGGATGCGCGTGGATCGTCTGGTGAATCTCCTCGATCGTCGCCTCGAGTTCCACCGCCAGCCCGTATTCAGCGATCAACTCCGTCGCTTCCGAGCCGATGATGTGCGCACCGTAAATCTCACCGGTCTTCGCGTCGCTGATCACCTTCACGAAACCTTCGCTCTCCGCTGAAGCGACCGCCTTGCCCGACGCCGTGAACGGAAATTTGCCGACCTTGTAGTCGAGTTTCTTTTCCCTCGCCGCCTTCTCCGTGAGACCCGTGCTCGACACCTGCGGCTGGCAATACGTGCAGCCCGGGAAATTCTTCACGCGATGCGGCTTCTCGAAACCGAACATCCCGTTCACCGCGCTCACCGCCTCGAACGTCGCCACGTGCGCGAGCCACGGCGGCCCGATGATGTCGCCCGCCGCATAGACGCCCCTGACGGTCGTCTGGTAATCGTCGCCGACCTTCACGTAGTTGCGGTCGAGTTCGATTTTGAGCGCCTTCCCGATCACGCCCTCGATGTTCGCCACGACGCCGATCGCCGACAGCACCGTCTCGACCTCGATCTCCTCGGTCTTGCCGTCCTTCACGAGATTCAGCTTCACCGCATCTTTTCCGACGCGGAAATTTTCGCACTTCGTGCCGACGCGCACGTCGATGCCCTGCTTCTCGAACGAGCGGTGCAGCACTTTCGCGACCTCCTCGTCCTCGACCGGCAAAATCTGCGGCAGCATCTCGATCAACGTCACCTTCGTGCCGAACGCATTGTAGAAATACGCGAACTCCACGCCGATCGCGCCCGCGCCCACGATCGCGATCGACTTCGGCAGCGTCTTGTTCGCGAGCGCCTCGCGCGAAGTCATCACGCGCGCGCCATCGACCTCGAGGTCCGGCAGCCGCCGCATCTTGCAGCCCGTCGCGATGAGGATGTTTTTCGCTTTGAGAAATTTCCCCTTCTGCTCGCCCTCGGTGATCTCGACCATGCCCGCCGCCGGCACGTGTGCGCGACCGACGATGTAGTCGACCTTGTTCTTCTTGAACAAAAACTCGACGCCCTTCGCCATCTGTCCGGCGACGCCGCGCGAGCGCTCCATCACCTTCGCAAAGTCGAACGTCACCTCCTTCGCCGTGATGCCAAACGTCTCCGCTTTTTTGATCTTCTGGAAAAGCTCCGCGCTCTTCAGCAACGCCTTGGTCGGGATGCAGCCCCAGTTCAGGCACGTCCCGCCCGCGCGCTCCATTTCGACACAAGCCACGCGCTTGCCGAGTTGCCCCGCGCGAATCGCGCCTGCGTAACCCGCAGGACCGCCGCCGACGACGACCAGATCGTATTCAATAGTTTCAGCCATGTTAAAAAGGGAAAGCCGTGTGCCGACTTTGCGCCCACCGTCGCTGCCCGCCTCCGCACCGTCAAACGGAAACTCCGTCGTCGGCACTCCGTCGTCGGGACGCGCCTCGCGCGCGTCCACCCCGCACGCCCCCGCCTCAAATATCGATCACATCATCCGGCTTCACCTTCTCCGCCGGCTTGGGTTCCGCTCGCTTCGGTTGCCCGCGCGACGATTTCGTAAACCCGCCCAAAAACAAATTCGTCACGCTCACGATCAGCGCCCCGCCGACCGCCGACCAGAATCCCGCCACGTGAAACCCGTCCACCAGCCGGCCCACGAACAAAAACAACAAGGCATTGATCACCACCACGCCCAACCCCAGAGTCAAAATGATGAACGGCAGCGTGAACAAAAGCAGCAGCGGCTTCAGGATCGCGTTGAAGAAACTCAACAGCAACACCACCGCCACGAGTGTCGCCCCATCGTCGCAGCGAATCCCCGGCACCAGCTTTGTCGCCAGCACCACGCCCACGGCCAGCACGCCCCAGCGCAGCAAAAGTTGAGACAGCGAACTCATCGTCGATGACCCCAATGTTCCCTCGTCGACGGTGCCCGCAATGAAAATCCTCATTGTGCAGGACCACCTCCGCAGCGGTGGCACCGAGCGTCAATCCGTCCTCCTCGCCAACGCCTTCGCCGCCGCGGGTCACGCCACCACGCTCCTCACTTTCCGCCCAGGCGGCGCACTCGCCTCCACCGTCGCGCCCGTCGTCCGCCGCGCCGCCCTGCAGCCTTTCGATCTGCGCCTCGACTGGTTCGCTCCCCGCCTCTTCGGTTTCGTCCGCAATCTCGAACCCGACGTCGTCCTCTGCATGGGCCGCATGGCGAATTGCTATGCCGGCCGCCTCCAACTCCGACAGCCGCGCACCGCGGTCATCTGCACGATGCGCACCGGAAAAAAACTCCCGCGACTCTTCCGCCGCTCCCTTCGCCTCTGCCGCCACGTCGTCGCCAACAGCCGCGACGCCCGCGACACCCTCATCCGCGACCACGCCCTGCCCCCCGAAAAAATTTCCGTCATCTACAACTCCCTCGTCTTCCCCGCTCCGCCCACCCCCGCGCCCCACCTCGCGCCCATCGCCCCCCTGCAAAGTGTAACGCAATGCGTTACACTCCCCCCGCGCGACCGGCTTCGTTCCGAGCAGGGCGCGTCGCCGGCCACGCTGGTTCTCCTCTGCGTCGCGATGTTTCGTCCCGAGAAGAATCAGCGCGAACTCATCGAGATTGCCGCCACGCTCCCGTCCACGCTCGACTGGCAACTCTGGCTCGCCGGCGACGGCCCTGCCCGCCTTTCCTGCGAACAACTCGCCGCCGAACAAAATCTTTCCGCCCGCGTCCGTTTCCTCGGACTCGTCCGCGATCCGTCCTCGCTCTACGCCGCCGCCGACATCGCCGTCCACGCCTCCTCCTCCGAGTCGCTCTCGAATTTCCTGATCGAAGCCCAAGCCCACGGCCTCCCCGCCATCGCTTATGACGCCCAAGGCATCGGCGAATGTTTCCTCCCCGGCCACACCGGCTGGGTCATCGCCCGCGGCGACCGCGCGGCCTTCGCCGCGCAACTCCTCGCCCTCGTCTCCGCCTCGCCCAGCGATCGCGCCACTCTCGCCTCCGCCGCGAACGCCCGCGCCCGCACCACCTTCGACCCCGTCAGCCAAGTCGCCGCTTATCTCGACCTCTTCGCTCGCCTCGTTCCCTGACAAAATTCGCGTCCTCTCGCGTCCATTAGCGGTTAAAAAATTTCTCCCGCTCATATGACCAACAAGCAGCGCACCGACCTCATCGAACGCCACATCCGCGAGCACAAGTACGCCGACCTCCGCGCGCTCGTCACGAAATTCGGCGGCTCGCTCTCCACCGCCCGCCGCGTTCTCGACCACCTCGAAATCCGCGGCATCGTGCGCCGCCATCACGGCGGCGCCTCGCTCATCGAGACCGATATTCTCGCCCAGGAATACGACTTCCTCGCCCGCGATCAACAGCACGCCGACGAGAAATTCGCCATCGCCCGTTTCGTCGCCGACCAAGTCCACCCCGGCATGACCGTGATCCTCGACGGCGGCTCCACTAGCTACGCGGCCGCGCGTCTCCTCGCCGACAAGCGCCTGCAAGTCGTCACCAACTCCCTCCCCGTCGCCAGCCTCTTCAGCGAAATCGGCACGATCGACACCACCGTCACCGGCGGCACGCTCTACCGGCGCCTCGGCACGCTTGTCGGGCCGCTCTGCGAAGCCTCCTTCGATCAAGTCCACGCCGATCTCGCCGTCGTCGGTGGCGCCGGCATCACGGAGAAAGGTGTCTGGAGCCACAACGCCCTGATCGCCTCCGCCCAGCGCAAAATGATCGCCGCCGCCAGCCGCACGATCTTCGCCCTCGATAAATCGAAATTCGGCCGCACCGCCCTCAGCCTCGTCACGCCTTTCGACGCCCGTTTCACCGTCGTGACCGACACCCGCCCCGCGCCCGCCGTCGCCCGTGCCATCCAAACCGCCGGCGCCCAACTCACCCTCGCGCGGTGAATCAGGTCCAAAATCCAAGCCTCGAACTCCAGGGAAACCTCACTCTCCCAAACGCCAGCCGCACTCCGGTCTCGGGGCCTGGCCATTGATTTTTCCCTGGAGCTTGGACCTTGGCGTTTGGAGCTTCGCCTCGCGGCTGCTGACAGCCCCCTGTCAGGAGACTTTCGCCGCCGCGCGCCGCGGGTTGCCAACGCCCGATCCCTGTTCATCCGTGTCCCTCCGTGGTTAAGAAATCCCTTTCCCGTCCGCACGCCCCCGCTCCCGAATGCATCCGCCTGCGCGGTGTCCGGCAAAATAACCTCAAGAACTTCGACCTCGATCTCCCGCTCGGCCGCTACATTGCCGTCACCGGCCTGAGCGGCGCCGGTAAATCCTCGCTCGTCTTCGACACCCTCCACGCCGAAGGCCAGCGCCGCTATGTCGAAACCTTCAGCGCCTACACGCGCCAGTTTCTCGACCTCCTCGACAAACCCCGCGTCGACTCGATCGAAAACATCCGCCCCTCGATCGCGATCCAGCAAACGAATACGGTCAAAACCTCGCGCTCCACCGTGGGCACGATGACCGAACTCACCGACTTCTTCAAAGTCTGGTTCAGCCACGTCGCCGAATGCTTCGACCCCGCCACCGGCGAAAAAGTCGAGGACGACACCCCCGCGACCATCTGGGAAAAATCCTTCGCCGCGCACCCCGGCCGCGCCGTCATCGTCGCGTTCAAGGTCACGAAACCCGCGAACCTCACCTGGCCCGAGATCCTGAAAAATCTCAAAACCCAGTCCTACGTCCGCGTCCTGCTCCCCGGGAGCGCGGCCGCCCCCGGCCGCACCTTTGCTCCCGCGCGCATCGACGACCTCATCTCCTCCGATCTCTCCACCCTCGACGCTCAACTCTCAACTTCAGCCCCTCCCCACGTCTTCGTCGCCCAGGATCGCATCGCTCTCACGCCCGATCTCCGCCTGCGCTTCCTCGAAGCCGTCGAGACCGCCCTGCACTTCGGTCACGGCGAAGTCCACCTCTTCACGGAACAGCCCGCGATCTCCACTCCGCACTCCCCACTCCCCGCTCCGCAATTCACCGAGTTCGGCCATTTCTCCCGCGGCCTCCACTCGCCCAAGACCGGCCGCACCTTCCGCCCCGCCACGCCCGCGCTCTTCTCCTTCAACTCGCCCCTCGGCGCCTGCCCGCAATGCCGCGGCTTCGGCCGCGTCATCGAGATCGACTACCGCCTCGCCGTCCCCGACCAGTCCCTCTCGATCGATGACGGCGTGATCAAGTGCTGGGAGAGCGACATCTACGGCGAGTCGAAAAAAGACCTCTACGTTTTCACGAAAAAGAAAAAAATCCCGACGAACGTTCCATTCGCGTCCCTCACGGCCGAGCAGCGCGACTTCGTGATCAACGGCGAACCCGGCTACGGCGAGGAGAACGGCAAACCGTGGCCGCAATACTGGTATGGCGTGAAGGGTTTCTTCCGCTGGCTCGAGAAGAACACCTACAAGATGCACGTGCGCGTCTTCCTCGCGCGCTACCGCGCCTACAATCCCTGCCCCGCCTGCCACGGCCAGCGCCTCCAACCCGAGTCGCTCTGCTGGAAATGGCAAACCCGCACGCTTCCCGACCTCTACCAAATCCCCGTCTCCGACCTCCTCGCGCTGCTATCCGACTCTCAGCTCTCAGCTCTCGGCTCTCAGCTTCCGGAACGCCGCAGCGCCACGCTCGCCTACGATTCCATCGTCACGCGCCTCCGCTACCTCGAACAAGTCGGCCTCGGTTATCTCACGCTCGACCGCCAGTCGCGCACGCTCTCCGGTGGCGAGGTCGAACGCGTCAATCTCACCAGCTGCCTCGGCACCTCGCTCGTCGACACGCTCTTCGTCCTCGACGAACCCAGCGTCGGCCTGCACCCGCGCGATATCGATCGTCTCATCGGCATCATCCGCACGCTCACCGACGCGGGCAACACCGTCGTCGTCGTCGAGCACGACGAAGCGATGATCCGCGCCGCCGACCACATCGTCGAAGTCGGTCCCGAGCCCGGCGGCCGCGGCGGCCACGTCGTGTTCCAAGGCACCGTATCCGAAATGCTCGCATCCCGCGCCAGCATCACCGGCGCCTACTTTTCCGGCCGCGAAGAAATCGCCACGCCCGCGCACCGTCGCAGCCCTGCCACTCATTTCCTGCATTTCAAAACCGCCACCAAGCACAACCTCGCCGGCCTCTCCTTCCGCCTCCCGCTTCAGCGTCTCGTCTGTCTCAGCGGCGTCTCCGGCTCCGGCAAATCCACGCTCCTCGACAACGTCATCTACCAAGGCCTCCTCGCCCAGCGCCTCCAGCTCACCGAAGACCCCGCCGCGATCGAAGCCATCACCGTCGAATCGACCTCAGCCTCCTCCTCCGTTTCCGTCTCTCAACTCTCAACTCTCAGCTCTCAACTCGCGCCCGTCGCGGGCGCCTTCACCGACATCGTCCTCGTCGACCAGTCACCGCTCTCGCGCACGCCCCGCTCGAACCCCGCGCTCTACACCGAAGCGTGGGAACTCATCCGCGATCTCTACGCCGCCACGCCCATCGCGCAGCAGGCCGGCTTCAACGCCTCCTCGTTTTCCTTCAACAGCGGCGAAGGTCGTTGCGATCACTGTCTCGGCCTCGGCTACGAACGCGTCGAGATGCAGTTTCTCTCCGACGTTTTCGTTCCGTGCCCCGTCTGTGAAGGCCGCCGCTTCAAGCCCGAGGTCCTCGCCATCCAGTGGAACGGGCGCTCCGTCGCCGATCTCCTCGCGACCTCCGTCACCGACGCGCTCCCGCTCTTCGCCGACTCCGCCTCCACTGGGGGCGGGGTGACCTCACCCCGCTCTTCCCTCGCCGAAATCCACCGCCGCCTCGCCACCCTCGATTCCGTTGGCCTCGGCTACCTCACCCTTGGCCAGCCCCTCAACACCCTCAGCGGCGGTGAGTCGCAGCGCCTCAAACTCGTCCGCTACCTTGGCGCCTTCGGTGCCCAAGCCGGTTCCGAGTTCCGGGTTCCGAGTTCCGAATTTACCGCGACGTTTGCCCCCAACCCAGAACCCGGAACTCCGAACCCGGAACCCTCGGTTCGTCCGACAGGCGCCCTGCTCCTGCTCGACGAGCCGACGACCGGCCTGCACCGCCACGACGTCAAACGCCTCCTCTCCGTTCTCCAGGCGCTCGTCGACCGCGGCCACAGCGTCGTCGTGATCGAGCACAACGTCGACGTCCTGAAATCCGCCGACTGGCTCCTCGAGATCGGCCCCGACGCCGGCGCCAACGGCGGCCGCATCGTCGCCGAAGGCACGCCCGAACAAGTCGCCGCCGCCGACACCGCCACGAGCCCCTTCCTCCGCCTCGCCCTGGCTTCGAGTAACCTATTAGGTTACTCGCCCCCTGCACTCCTCGCCGCGGAAGAAGCCGGTTCCTACAACGCAAAACCCGGAACTCGGAACCCGGAACTCGGAACCAACTCCGTCCTTCGCATCGACGGCGCGCGCGAGAACAACCTCAAAAACATCTCGCTCACCATCCCGCATCGACAGCTCTCCGTCGTCACCGGCGTTTCCGGTTCCGGCAAGTCGACGCTCGCCTTCGACATCGTCTTCGCCGAGGGCCAGCGGCGCTTCATGGAATCGATGTCGCCCTACGCGCGGCAGTTTGTTGAACAACTTCCCCGCCCCGCCGTCGACCGCCTCACCGGCATTCCGCCCACCGTGGCGATCGAGCAACGCGTCACCCGCGGCTCCCGCAAGTCCACCGTCGCGACCATCACCGAGGTCGCCCAATACCTCCGCCTCCTCTACGCGCGGCTCGGTATTCAGCATCACCCCGAGACCGACAAACCCGTCCAACCGCTCTCCGCCGGTCAGCTCCGCTCCCTCCTCTCGCGCGTTCTCACGACCCCCAAAGCCCGCCGCGCAAAACACCTCTACCTCTGCGCCCCGCTGATCCGCGGCCGCAAAGGCCACCATCAGCCCATCGCGACATGGATCGCAAAACAGGGCTACAAACTCATGCGCGCCGACGGCCAGCTTCAGCCGGTCGACGCCTTTCAGAAACTCGACCGCTACAAAGAGCACGACATCGAAGTCGTGATCGCTGATCTGAAAGCTGAAAGCCAAGAGTCCAGAGCCAAGAGCCAGAAAACCCCTCCGAAGTCCGGCTCTCAGCTCTCAACTCTCAGCTCTCAGCTCTCCGAGGCGCTTCGCCTGGGGAAAGGCTCCTGTTTTCTGCTGACTCCCGATAGCACGATTCTGAGCTGGTTCTCCACGACGCGCACCGACATCGAGACCGGCGAATCGTTTTCCGAACTCGATCCGAAGGATTTTTCCTTCAACTCCCCGCGCGGCTGGTGTCCGACGTGCCGCGGCCACGGGCGCGTTTTTCCGTGGATGCTCGAATCCGCCGACGACGACGAGAAAGACGATCCTGCCGCCCGCCTTCGCGAGTTCGGCGTCGATTCCGCCGACGACCTTTCCGACGAAGGCTCGCCCTGCCCCGAGTGCCATGGCGCCCGCCTCAACCGCGTTTCGCGCGCGGTGAAACTCCACTTCCGCCCCAATCGAAAATCCAGAATCGAAAATCAAAAATCCTTCGCGCTCTCCCTCCCCGGCCTCCTCGCCTCGGTTCCCGCCCAGCTCCTCTCGCTTCTCCGTCAGCTCGACCTCGACGCTCGCGGCCAACTCATCACGCAGGACATCGTCCCGCAGATCGAGGAGCGTCTGAAATTTCTCGACCACGTCGGCCTCGGCTACCTCTCGCTCGATCGCCCGACCGAAACTTTGAGCGGCGGCGAAGCCCAACGCATCCGCCTCGCCGCGCAGCTCGGCTCGAATCTCTCCGGCGTGCTCTACGTCCTCGACGAACCTTCGATCGGCCTCCACGCCCGCGACAACGACCGCCTGATCGAGACGCTCCAGGCTCTTCGCGCCAAGGGCAACACGCTCCTCGTCGTCGAGCACGACGACGAACTCATGGAGCGCGCCGATCGCATCATCGACCTCGGGCCCGCCGCCGGCGTGCACGGCGGCGAAGTCCTCGCCAACGGCACTCCCGCCGAGATCAAGCAAAACGCCCGCTCCCTCACCGGCCTTTTCCTGAAGACCGGCATCGCGCATCCGCTGCGCGGTTCCTATCGCTCCGTCGGTAGGGACGCCTCTCCGAGGCGTCCGCTCCCCTCGCGCACGAAAGCCGACGGACGCCTCTCCGAGGCGTCCCTCCCCGGGCCCATGCCCTCGAACTACCTCACCCTCACCGGCGCCCGCTTCCGCAACCTCAAAGGCTTCGACCTCCACCTCCCGCACGCGCGTCTCGTCATGGTCGCCGGCCCGAGCGGCGCCGGCAAATCCACGCTGTTTCGCGATCTTCTCGACCCTGCCGTTTCCTACGCGATCAAGGCGCAGAAGAAAAAACTCACCGGCCGCGACTTCGTCCGCGCCACGAATTTCAGCTCCGATTCCGGCTCTCAACCCTCAACTCTCGACTCTCAACTCCCCTTTGAAAGCTTGAGCGGAGCTCAAGTTTTCAAAGCGGTCATCGAAGTCGACCAATCGCCCATCGGCAAAACCCCGCGCTCCACGCCCGCGACCTACCTCGGCATCTTCGATTTGATCCGCCAGTTTTTCGCCTCGCTGCCCGAGTCGAAAATCCGCGGCTACACCGCGTCGCGTTTTTCCTTCAACACCGCTGGCGGTCGTTGCCCGACCTGCGAAGGCGCCGGCCGCATCAAACTCGAGATGGCGTTCATGCCCGTCACGTATTTGCCGTGCGACGACTGCCGCGGCACGCGTTACAGCCCCGATCTCGCCGACATCACCTGGAAAGGAAAAAACATCGGTCAGGTTCTCCAACTCACGTTCGAGGAAGCCGCGCAGTTTTTCGATTTTCATTCGCAGCTTTCTCAGGTCTGCCAGCTCATGTGCGATTGCGGTCTCGGCTATCTCACGCTCGGCCAGAGTTCGCCCACGCTCTCCGGCGGCGAGGCGCAGCGCCTGAAACTCGTCACCGAACTCTCCCGCGGTCTCGCGAGCTATCGGGAGCGCAGCCGCGGCATTCAGTCGCGCAATCTCTATCTCCTCGAGGAGCCCACGATCGGCCTGCATCTCAGCGACTGTGAAAAACTGATCCGCGTCCTGCACTCGCTCGTGGATCAGGGCCACACCGTCGTCGTGATCGAGCATCACCTCGATCTCATCGCCGAGGCCGACTACGTGATCGAACTCGGCCCCGTCGGCGGTCCCGACGGCGGCGAACTTCTCTACCAGGGCCCGCTCGCCGGCTTGCTTAAAACCAAAGGCAGTCCCACCGCCCCCTATCTCCGCGCGAAGCTGAAACGGTAGTCGGTCGTCAGCCGAAAGCTCCAAGCACCAAGATCCAAGCTCCAGAGAATCCCCAAAAAACAACCCCCAACCATCCGTCTAAACCGCCTGTCCCGATTGGAGCTTGGCGTTTCTCTGGAGCTTGGATCTTGGAACTTGGAGCTTTTATCGCCCCGCCACGCTCGCATCGTAAACCTTCGCCGCATCCTGCGCGACCTTCACGAGCTCCGGCAGCGACACCGGCTTCAGTAAATACCGAAAGAGCGCCGCCTCGTTCACGCTGCGCATCAACATCTCCGGCTTCATGTAGCCCGTCACCAGAATGCGCTGCGTGTGCGGATGCTCCTCGCGCGCCCGCACCAGGAAATTCATTCCGTTGCCGCCGGGCATCAAATGGTCGGCGATGACGAGCTTGAATGTTTTCTTGTGCAGCAAAAACTCGCCTTCCCGCGCCGAATTTGCGGTCACGACTTCGAAATAGGGTGACAGTGCGGCGGCGAAAACTTCGAGCAGCGGCTTCTCGTCATCCACGAGGAGCACGGCGGCTTTCGCGGGCGCTGACGCAGTCTTCTCATCGGCCGACTTCATGTTCTCCGCAGCGTGGGGTCCGCTCCCTATCGTTGGCAAATCGAAATGTTCCCAGCAGCCCGCCTGCGGGCTTTTGATTTGCGTCCCTGTGCCGATGAAAGTTGGGTGACTCTTATCCAAGCCATGGAAACCTATGACCTGCACGCGGCGGCGCGCTTGGGCACCCTGGCCGCCGTTCCCCCCGACGTGCTGGCCTCCGCGCAGATGATTGCCCGCAACGCCTCCGGCACGACCCCGCTTCACGTCGTCGCCCGCCACGGCGGTCTCGAACAACTCCCGCGTTCGCTGCTCACCCTCGAGAACCTCACCACGCGCAACGACTCCGGCTACACGCCGCTCCATCACGCCGCCTGCGGCGGTCATCTCGACCGCGTCCCCGCCGATCTTCTCGTCGACGCCCATCTTTCGATCCCAAGCAATTCCGGCTACACCGTTTATCACGTGGCCGCCGCGAATGGTCACCTCGACCAAATTCCCCCATCGCTCCTCACCGCCGAAGTCGTCGCGAACAAAACCCACCTCGGCAACACGCTCCTCCACGAAGCCGCCGAAAACGGCACGCTCGATCACTTCCCGGCCGTATTTTTCACGACGGAAAATTTCCTCCAGCGCAATCTCGGCGGCGAGACCGTCCTGCACGTCGCCGCCTTCAACGGCCACCTCGATCAGATCCCGCTAAAATTTCTCACCGCTGCAGCGCTCCTCGAGAAAACCACCGCAGGCGACACCGTTTTTCACGCCGCCGCGATCGCCGGGCATCTCCATCAGACCCCCGGTTCGCTGCTGACACACGATCACCTCGTCGTCGCGAGCAAGAGCGGCTTCACGGCGATTCACGCCGCCGCCGAGTCCGGCCAGCTCGCGAAAATCCCGCGCGAGCGTCTGACCGCCGACCTGTTGCTCACCCGCAACGACAACGGCGACACCCCGCTGCACGCCGCCGCCTTCAACGGCCATCTCGACCAAGTCCCACTGCCGCTGCTCACCGAGGAAAATCTCAACGTGCGCAACTACGACGGCATCAGCGTCGGCCGCGCGGCCGTGACGCAAGGCTTCGCCGACCAGCTCCCCGTGACCCTCCGCCCGAAAAGCCGCGGCCCACTCGGCCGCTTCCTCGAGCGCACCGGCATCACGAAGCCGCCATTCTGAACTGAATTGTAGGGCGGGGTCTCCGAACCCCGCCGCATTTGTGCCCTCCCCTGCATCAGCGGCCCACGACCGCCGCCTTTTTTGCGCCGCCGTTTCTTGCCCTTCCCCGCGCGTTTTCTGCCCAAGACAAACGCCGGACTTGCACCGTCGTGTCCAAAGCGACAGACGTGAGCGTTTTTATTCTCTTTCATCTCATGAGCACCAACATCACTGCGATCACCGCCCGTGAAATCATCGACTCCCGTGGCAATCCCACGGTCGAGGTCGACGTCAAACTCGCCTGCGGCGCCCTCGGCCGCGCGGCCGTACCCTCCGGCGCCTCCACGGGCGAACACGAGGCGATCGAACTCCGCGACGGCGACAAAGCCCGCTTCGGCGGCAAGGGCACGCTCAAGGCCGTCGGCAACGTGAAGGCGAAGATCGCTCCCGCGCTCATCGGCTTCGACGCGCTCGACCAGACCGGCGTCGATGCCGCCATGATCAAGCTCGATGGCACCAGCACCAAGTCGAAGCTCGGCGCCAACGCCATCCTCGGCGTCTCGCTCGCCACCGCGAAAGCCGCCGCGATCGCCACCGGCCAGCCCCTCTACAAATACCTCGGCGGCCCGAACGCGAAGGTTCTCCCCGTGCCGATGATGAACATCATGAACGGCGGCGCGCACTCCGATGCGCCGATCGATTTCCAGGAATTCATGGTCATGCCGACCGGCGCGAAGTCGTTCTCCGAAGCGCTCCGCATGGGCTGCGAAGTTTTTCACTCGTTGAAAAAAGTTTTGAAGGACAAGGGCCTCGCCACCGCCGTCGGTGACGAAGGCGGTTTCGCCCCGAAGCTCGAGTCCACCGAGGCTGCCCTCGATGCCATCGCGCTCGCCGTCAAGAACGCCGGCTACAAACTCGGCAAGGATATCAACCTCGCCCTCGACGTCGCCGCCTCCGAATTCTACGTGAAGGAGAAGAAGAGCTACGTCTTCAAGAAATCTTCCGGCCAGATCCTCACCGGCGACGAGATGGTCGAGTTCTACAAGAAACTCGTCGCGAAATATCCGATCGTCTCAATCGAAGACGGCTGCGCCGAAGGCGACTGGACCACGTGGAAAAAGCTCACCGACGCGATCGGCGCCGGCACGCAGCTCGTCGGCGACGATCTCTTCGTCACCAACACCGAGTTCCTCGAGAAGGGCATCGAGACCGGCACCGCGAATTCGATTCTGGTCAAAGTTAACCAGATCGGCTCGCTCACCGAAACCTTCGACGCCGTGGAAATGGCCAAGGAAGCCGGCTACACCGCCGTCATCAGCCACCGCTCCGGCGAGACCGAGGACGTCACGATCGCCGATATCGCCGTCGCGACGAACGCCGGCCAGATCAAGACCGGTTCCCTCTGCCGCACCGACCGCGTCGCGAAATACAACCAGCTCCTCCGCATCGAGGAAGAACTCGGCGCCAGCGCGATCTACGGCGGCAAGATGAAGGGCCTTTGATCGTTGCAGGGCGGAGTCTCCCGACCCCGCCATCCGTTTTTCCAAGGGCCGGTCTCACGACCGGCCCTTTTTTTTTCGTCGCACCGCGCCGCGGCGCCGAGGTCCAACCTCGACTCACGTATCCGCTTCCCTACGTTCCTCCCCCGTCGCATGAAACCCCGCTTTCTCCCGCTCGCCCTGCTCTCCATCGGCCTGACCCTCGTCGTTGCGGCCGACGAACCGGCGAAAGAAACCGCACCGCCGAAGCAGGCAACGAAGGAGGAAATCCAAGCCCGTCTCGCCGAGCACATGCGCAAGAAAGAAGCGAAGGCCGCCGCCGATCGCGCCGCCGAGGCCAAAGCCGATGACCAATCCAAAGCCGACGCCGTCGCCACCGCCGCGCCCGTGGCCAAAGACTCCGCCGCCAAAACACCGCCTCCGGCCAACGCGAAGGCTGCGCCGGAGGCGGCGCAAGTTCTGCCGAAGGTCGACGTGCGAAAAAGCCGGGTGACCGAACTCGACCTCCAGCTCGGAAAACAAAATCAGGAAATCGCCCGCGAAAAAACCGCCACCAAGCCGACGAAACTCGATGAGGCGCTCAACGGCGAAAAAATTTCCAGTGCTCTCGCCATCTTCGGCGGCCAATCGAGCGACGATCGCGCAAACGTTTCGAAGGAGCGCGTCGCGATGATGGAAGACGAAAAGGACATCATCGAAGCCATTTCCCAAGCGCAGACGAAGGAAGAAAAAGCCGACCTCGAGAAGCTGCTCGCCGACATGAAAGCGACCCGCCGCGAACTCGAAAAATCGCTGAAGTAGCCTTGGTTCGGCTGAGCCGTGTGCCCCATGTAGGAGCCTGCTTGCAGGCGATTCAGCCCACTCTGTCCCCCCAATGTAGGAGCCTGCTTGCAGGCGATTCAGCGATTCAGCCCGCCCTCACCAGCCATCGCCTGCAAGCAGGCTCCTACATTCTCTTCACTCCGCGCGCAAAATATACCCGCGCAGATACTCGCTCTCCACCATCGTCGCGAGCACCGGGTGATCCGGCGGCTGGTGACTCCATTCGAGCACGCGCACCTTGCGCTTCGCATCCGCCGCGGCATCCGCGAGCACGCGCCGCAGCTCCGCGTCACCCATGTGATGCGAACACGTATACGTCGCCAGCACGCCTCCCGGTGCCAGCCGTTGCAGCGCGCGCAGATTGATTTCCTTGTAGCCGCGCAACGCGCCCTCGAGCGCGCTCTTCGATTTCGCGAACGGCGGTGGATCCAGCACGATCACGTCGTAAGTCCCCTCGCCCGCGCGCACCGGATCGTTGAACCAGTCGAACACGTTCGCCACGACGAATCTCGCCGTCGCCGTCACGCCGTTCTTCTCCCCGTTGCGCAGCGCCGCCCCGATCGCATCGAACGCGCTGTCGAGCCCGAGCACTTCCTTCGCACCGGCGCGGGCCGCATGCAGTGCGAACGCGCCCTGATTGCAGAACGCGTCCAACACTCGCTTGCCCGCGCAATATTTCGCCACCGCCCGGTGCTGCGGCCGCTGGTCGAGATAAAATCCGGTTTTCTGCCCATTCTGCAGATCGAGCCAATAATCGAATCCATCGATCGTCACCCACCGCGGCTCCCAGGTTTTCCCGGAGCGCGTGTGCACTTCGAAGGGCAGTCCTTCCAGCCGCCGGATCGGCGCGTCGTTGCGAAAAATAATTTCCGCCGGCGTCGTCGACTCCGCCAGCAGGTCGCCGATCTGCGTCGAGCGCTTCTCCATCGCCATCGACTGAATCTGCACCACCAGCGCGTCCCCAAATTGATCGACGACCAATCCCGGCAGATCGTCCGACTCCGACCACACCAGGCGGCGAACGGAATCCGCCGGCCTTCGCGCAATGGCGTTTCGCAACGCGGTGCGCAGAAAATTCGCATCCAGCTTCGCCCGCTCGCGGCTGAACCGCCGCCACACGATCTGCGACTTCGAGTTGTAGATTCCGCTGCCCAGAAACCGATCCGCGCGATCGCGACACTCCACCACCTCGCCGTCATGCTCGGCGCCGAGCAAAGACTCGACTTCGTTGGCGAACACCCACGGGTGCCCGGAGAGCACGCGCGAGTTGGCGTTGGGTTTGAGTTTCAGCGAAAGACGATCAGCCACCCCGCCCACCGTTGGCGGATTGTCGCATGCCGCGACGAAAAAATCGTCCGCTATGAATTCTCCGTCGTTTCCGAGTGCTCCGTCATCTCTTCCAACTCGTTCGCCGCCGCGACGAAACCAACGAGGAAGATAACCCCGAAAAATCCGACGACTGCCACTAAAGCTGTCATGATTCCTTTATCGACCATCCCTTCCTGCTTTTGAGCCCGCCGCGGTCAAAGTAGTCGCACGACCGGTAAATCTACGGCCGCTTATGCCGTCCATTTCCCGCCTCTCGCTCGCCCGCGCTGGTCCTTCCATTCCCGTCACGTCACCTTCGCGCCTGTTGCGGGAGCGACTATCGCCGTTCACTCGACGGCACTTTCAGATGTCGCGCTCTGCATCCTCCGCCGAGGTCCGACGGTCGCCCCACCCGGTGGTGGCGAGTGCGACGGCATACATCAGCGCGAAGCAGATGAGGACCAGCACGGATAAGATAACTTTCACAGCCCTCTTATCGGCACGGCGATGCGCGAGTTGACGAGCGTTCCGCCCGCTATCGTCAGGGCAAAGCCTGAATCAGACCTCGGCTTCAGCCGGCTCGGCTACTGCCAAGCCATAGTGAAATCCGCCATCATCCTCGTAGCCGACGGGCGCATCCATCATGGCCAGAAGCAAACGATACGATCCTAACGCGTAAGCGACAGTGAGGGTGAAAGTAAGAAGGGGCATCAGGGAAAGCATGAGATAACCGTAATAAGTTTTCCCAAAAAGCGAATTTCGAAACCCATCAATCGCGGGATTTGACGCGATTCTTACAGAAGCGCCGGACGCCCGCGGCGACGCGCCTGCTGCACCGTCAGCTCGTCCCGTGCTTCGAAAATTCCGTGCGCCTTTCTGCTGCAAGAACTTCGTTTCACCGCTCGACACCCGCCGCGCCGTCCCGTTTTCTGGCCGATCCCGTTCGCCGCTCCTCCTCCGTAAAAATTTATTTCGCACGCCCGAGATGTCGCCCGCCCAAGAAATCGCCCGCCGCCGCACCTTCGCGATCATTTCTCACCCCGACGCAGGCAAGACGACGCTCACGGAAAAATTCCTTCTCTACGGCAACGCCATCCACCTCGCCGGCGCTGTCACCGCCCGCAAAAACCAGCGCGCCACCGCGTCGGACTGGATGGAACTCGAGAAGCAGCGCGGCATTTCGATTTCGTCGACCGTCCTCCAATTCGACTACACCGGTTTCGCCGTCAATCTCCTCGACACCCCCGGCCACAAGGACTTCTCCGAAGACACCTACCGCGTCCTCACCGCCGTCGATGCCGCGCTGATGGTGATCGACGCCGCGAAAGGCGTCGAGGCCCAGACCCGCAAGCTCTTCGAAGTCTGCCGCCGTCGCGGCATCCCGATCTTCACGTTCATGAACAAGTGCGACCGCCCCACGCGCAACGCACTCGAACTCCTCGACGAACTCGAAAGCGTCCTCGGCCTTCAGTCCTCGCCCGTCATCTGGCCGCTCGGCAACGGCCTGTCTTTCCGCGGCGTCTTCGATCGTCGCTCGCGCGAGGTTCACCTATTCGAGCGCGTGCCCGGCGGCGCGTATCGCGCACCGGAAAACGTCACCTCGCTGGAAGATCCCGCCGTCCGCGCGAAACTCGACGACTACACCTACGAGCAGGTGAAGGAACAACTCGAGATGCTCGACGGCGCCGGCCATCCCTTCGATCTCGAACGCGTCCGCGCCGGCCAGCAAACGCCCGTCTACTTCGGCAGCGCCGTCAACAATTTCGGCATCCAGCTCCTCCTCGACGGCTTTCTCAAAGACTCCGTCCCGCCCGCTCCCCGTCGCTCCGTCACTCCGATCGTTTTCAACTCTCAACCCTCAACTCCCAACTCGTTCGAGGTTCCCGTCACCCATCCGAAGTTCTCCGCGTTCGTTTTCAAAATTCAGGCCAACATGGATCCGAAGCACCGCGACCGCATCGCGTTCGTCCGCGTCTGCTCCGGCAAGTTCGCACGCGACATGATGGTCACGCACCAGCGCTCCGGAAAAAATCTCCGCCTCTCCTCCTCGCAGAAACTTTTCGGCCAGGAACGCGAGACCGTCGACGAAGCCTGGCCCGGCGACGTCGTCGGCCTCGTCGGCCATGACGTGCTCGGCATCGGCGACACGCTCACCGAGGACCGATCGATTCTCTTCGATGAAATCCCGCGCTTCCCGCCGGAAGTCTTCACCTTCATCGCGAATCCAAATCCCTCCGACGCCAAAAAATTCCGCGCCGGCCTCGAGCAACTCCTGCAGGAAGGCGTCGTTCAATCCATCAATCTCCGCGCCGGCATGACGACCTCGACCCTCCTCGCCGCCGTCGGCCAGCTCCAGTTCGAAGTCGTCCAGTTCCGCCTCGAGAGCGAATACGGCGCCGCTTCCCGCCTCGATGCCTCCCCCTGGACCCTCATGAAGTGGATGGCGCCCAAGGAACCCGGCGCGAAACTTCCCGACACCTCCACGCTCATCGTCGCCAGCGGCGTCGCCTTCGGCACCGACAAGCTCGACCAGCCCGTCGCGCTTTTCCCGAGCGAGTGGACGATGCGTTATTTCGCTGAAAAAAATCCCTCGATTCAGCTCCACAACTTGCCGCTCGAGCAGAGTTCCTGAGCGCGCCGCCCTGCCTCCCCGCTAAGATCGAAGGTGAGCCCGGCGTCCCGCCGGGCTTTGAAGCCGCCGTCCTCACCCGCCGTCGCGTGCATCGGCCCGCCGACCGCCCTTTCACGAAACCCGCTCCCGCGAAATTCCTTTCGGGCTTGCGACCCGCCCGCACAACTTTTGCCTCGGAGCCACGTCAGCAAATCCGTTCACCGCTGCGCTCCCCCCGGCCTCTCCGCAGCGTCGCGCCACGTTTCCTCCCATGAGCAAATACACTCTCCACGTTAACGGCCAGCCGCGCACCGTCGAAGCGGCCTCCGACACGCCTCTCCTCTGGGTCTTGCGCGATCACCTCGACCTCGTCGGCACCAAGTTCGGTTGCGGCATCGGCCAGTGCGGCGCCTGCACCGTGCACCTCGACGGCGTGCCCACCCGCGCGTGCCTCACGCCCGTCTCCACCGCCACCGGCATGCAGATCGCCACGATCGAAGGCCTCGCTGCCGACGCCGATCACCTCCATCCGCTCCAGCAGGCCTGGTGCGAACTCGACGTCGCCCAGTGCGGCTACTGCCAGGCCGGCCAGATCATGACCGCTGCCGCGCTGCTCAAGCGCAACCCGCATCCCACCGAGAGCGACATCAACGACGCCATGGCCGGCAACCTCTGCCGCTGCGCGACTTACTACCGCATCCGCCAGGGCATCCAGCGCGCCGCCGAAATCGCCGCCGGCGCCCCCGCGAAAACTCAGCCCGCCGCCACATGAGCACGCCGCGCCTCTCCGCCTCGGGCTCCGATGTAGCGGCGGTCTATGACCGCCGTGCCTTTCTGAAACTCTCCGCCGTCGCCGGCGGCGGTCTCGCCCTCGGCTTCTACTTGAAGTCCGCTCCGCGCGCTCTCGCCGCTGACGCCGCGCCGACCGCCGCCGCCGCGGCCGAGTTCGCGCCCAACGCCTATCTCCGCATCGCGCCGAGCGGCGTCGTCACGATCGTTTCGAAAGTCCCCGAGATCGGCCAGGGCATCAAAACCTCGCTGCCGATGGTCATCGCCGAGGAACTCGATGTGGATTGGAAAAACGTCCACATCGAGGATGCCGACCTGAAGCCCGCCCTCAGCAACCCGTGGTTCGGCGCCGGCGGCAGCACCTCCACGCCGAACCACTACGATCATTTCCGCCGCGCCGGCGCCACCGCGCGCGCGATGCTCGTGTCCGCCGCCGCGCAAACCTGGTCCGTTCCCGCCAGCGAATGCACCACCGCCGCGACCGCCGTGCATCACCGCGCCTCCGGCCGCTCGCTCGGTTACGGCGCGCTCGTCGCGAAGGCCGCGACGCTTCCCGTGCCCGACGAGAAATCGGTCTCGTTGAAAAATCCCGCCGACTACCAGCTCCTCGGCACCCGCATCCCCGGCGTCGACAACCCGAAGGTCGTCACCGGCCAGCGTCTCTTCGGCCTCGATACGAAGTTGCCCGGCCTGCTCTACGCCGTCTTCGAAAAATGCCCCGTCTTCGGCGGCAAACCCATCAATCACAATCTCGACCGCATCAAGACGCTCCCCGGCGTGCGCGATGCGTTCGTGGTCGAAGGCACCGCCGACACCGCCGGCCTCATGCCCGGCATCGCCATCGTCGCCGACTCGACGTGGGCCGCCTTCAGCGCGCGGCAGAAACTCAAGGTCACTTGGGACGAAGGAAAATTCGCCACCGAAAGCTGGGAAGGTTTCGCCGGCAAAGCCGAACTCGCCTCCACCGAACCCGCGGCCGTCACGCTCCGCCACGAGGGCCACGTCGCGGAAACATTCGCCGTGGCGCCGACGGTCGTCGAAGCCGCCTACAGTTATCCGTTCATTGCCCACACGAACCTCGAGCCGCAGAACTGCACCGCGTGGTTCAAGGATGACGGCTTCGAGATCTGGGCGCCCACGCAAAACCCCGGCGGCGGGCAGGAGCTGATCAGCAAGACGTTCGACGTTCCCAAGGAAAAAATCGCCGTGCACATCACGCGCATCGGCGGCGGCTTCGGCCGTCGTCTCGCGAGCGACTTCATGGTCGACGCCGCCGCGATCGCCCGCCGCGTGAACGCGCCCGTCAAGCTCACCTGGACTCGCGAAGACGATCTTCGCCACGATCAATACCGCGCCGGCGGCTTTCATTTCCTGAAAGCGTCGCTCAACGAATCCGGCAACGTCGGCGCCTGGCGCAGCCATTTCGTGACGTTCGGCAGCTCGAAGACTCAGGCCGGCAACGGCGCTGGCATCAGCCACGATGAATTCCCCGCCCGCTGGATTCCGAATTTCCAGGCCGAGATGACCGTGATCCCGACGGGCGTGCCGATGGGTTACTGGCGCGCGCCCGGTAGCTGCACGATCGCGTGGGTCATCCAATCGTTCATCGACGAACTCGCCGTCGCCGCCGAGCGCGACCCGCTGCAATTCCGCCTCGCACTCCTCGGCAACGAGGACGTCATGCCCGCCAGCGGCGAACACTCGCACCCCTACCACGTCGGCCGCATGCGCACCGTCCTGAAGCTCGCCGCCGAGAAAGCCGGTTGGGGCAAACGCCTCCCGCGCGGCCGCGGCCAGGGCATCGCGTTTCACTTCAGCCACCAAGGCTACATCGCAGAAGTCGCCGAGGTGACCGTCGCCCGCGACGGCGCGCTGAAGGTCGACAAGGTTGTCTGCGTCTGCGACGTCGGCGCGCAAATCGTGAATCTCAGCGGCGCCGAAAATCAGGTGCAGGGCTCGATCATCGACGGCCTCGGCGCCGCGATGTTTCAGGAGTTGAACATCGAGCGCGGCCGCATCGTGCAGAGCAATTTTCACGAATATCCAATGATCCGCATGCCCGATGCGCCGCCGGTGATCGAAGTGCACTTCGTGAAGACCGATCATCCGACGACCGGCCTCGGCGAGCCCGCGCTCCCGCCCCTCGCTCCCGCCGTGTGCAACGCGATCTACGCCGCCACCGGCAAACGCGTGCGCGCGCTGCCCCTCAGCAAGACCGACCTGAGCTGGACCTGATTCCGTCGTTGTGGCGGCAGTCTGTGACCGCCGTCCTCCGCCGTCGTTGTCGCGGCGGTCTATGACCGCCGGGTTCGTAGCGCCACACCTCCGCTCAACCCGCGCGAGTTGCCCCCCTCTTGCGGCCCCTTCCCAAAGCTAGTTTCACGTAATACGTGAAACTATCCAGGGCCTCCTTCGGATGCAGGCGGCCCCCCGGCCGCGCGCCGCGCCGCCCGCCGCGCGTTTGACCCTTCCGCGCCCCACCGCCACCTTCGCCTCATGCCGTCACGCGACTATCTCCTCCGCCTCATCGAGCAAGTCGCCCAGCTCCTCCGCCTCGCGCTCCAGCAGCGCGAAAAAAATTCCCCGCAGGAAGCGCTGCAATCCGTCATGGCCGCCTGCGAGCGTCTCTTCGGACTCGAAGCCGTGCAGCTCTTCCAGTTCACGCCGGACCAGCACTTCCTGATGCTCGCGGAAAACGAAACCTCCGAAAACGCGCGCAACAAAATCCTCATCTACGCCGCCCTGAATCTCGAAGCCGGCCGTTCCTACACCCAGCTCGGCCAGCCCGTCCTCGCGCGCCAGACGTTTCTCAACGCCCTTCGCCTCACGCTCAAAGCCCGCCGGCAATTCGGCCGCGACGACTGGCCCGACTTCGCGCCAAAAACCGAAGAACTCCTCCGCCTCCTCGCCGACGCGCCCCTCGACCCCGCCACCGCCGAACTGCTCGTTGCGAACCGGTAGGGACGGCTCTCCGAGCCGTCCGTCGGGTGTGAGGAGCCTGCTCGCAGGCGATGTCCGCTCTCGGAATGTAGGAGCCTGCTTGCAGGCGATGTTCGCCCCTCGCCAACCAAGATCGCCTGCAAGCAGGCTCCTACATTCAGACTCTCCTACACTCAGACTTTCAAACTCTCAGACTCCAGCGACTGCCGTTTGGTCCGACCGCTGCTAAAACAACTCTCCCTGCCCCGCCGCCTCCGACGCCGTCGGTCGCGTGACGCCGAGAAAATTTCCATACCGCTCGATCCAGTCGTCGAGTTTCTCGATGTAATAATCCGGATCGTAGGGCGCCGCCGCGTCATCGTAGAGCGCCAGCGCCCGCGCCCGCTGCCAGTCGCTCGTCCGGCCTTTGCTCCGCGCCGTCACGTAGTAGCTCACGCGATCTCCCATGCGCGGCCGCGGCGTGAGTTGCAGCGCCACTTCGGCCGACGCCCGCCGCGGCTTTCCGCCCGCGGCGATGAGTTTTTCGTAGGCGTCGGGATTTTGGTTCAGCGTCTCGCTCTTCGCCAGTTCCTCGACTGGCATCGCGCGCGACCGCAGCCGGCCGCGATAACTTTCGAGCAGCACCATCGGCGATTCCAGCGACGCACCGACGAGAAACGTGATCAACTGATCGCTGAGCTTTTTCAGATACGGCTCGATGCCGCGCGATCGCAGCGCACTCCCGCGCAGCGTCACTTTTTCGCCGTCGTAAAGCGCGTAGTTCTTCGCTTTGTAGCACCACATCGCCGCGTAGCGCCCGTCGTATTCGAGTTCGATGCCTTCGGGTAAAATAGTCTCCACCAGCGCGAGCAGCTCCTCGGGCTTTTCGTGATAGTGCTCCGACGAAAGATAAATGCCGTCCGTGTCCGCCTCCAGGATCGTGCAGCCGTGCTTCGCGAATTCGTCGATCAGCTGCTGCAAAAGTTCGCGCCCGCGCCGCGTGACTTCCGCCGCCAGTTCGCCGTCGCCGAAACGCGCGCCCGAAAAACCCAGGTAACCATAGAACGAGTTGATCAGGATTTTGAAATTCGTCTGCCGCGCCTGCGCCTCCGCGCGCTCCGCCTCCGTCGCGCCGTTTCGCGCGAGCTGCTTGTAGACCAGCCGATACTCGCGCAGCCGCCGCAGCAGCGGAATGAATACGCCCAGCGTATCCGTCTTCGGATTCCTCCCGATGTTCAGCAGCAAACTCGGATAGAGCGACGCCACGTCGAAATGCAGCACGTGGCGAAACACGCCTTCCTGAAAACTCCGCGTGTACCCGCCCTCGAACGGCTTCACTTCCGGCGGCACCGGGCACGCCTGCCGCGCATGGTAGTACTCCTCGAGAAACAGCAGGTCGATCTTCGACGTCGCGCCGCGCAGTGTCGCCTCCTGCAGCAGCGTCGGAAACGTCCGCGCCTGCTCGAAATACGTCGGCAGCAACTGCGCCGCGAGCCCTTCCGTCTCGCGCAGGTCGTCCTCGAGATACGCGCAGAACCGCGCGCGATTTTCCCGGTAAACGTCCTTGATCCGGTGCCCTTCGATGTAAGTCCGCGTCGTGCTGTCCTCCTCGGTGATGCCGAAATAAACCGCCGCGTCCTTCAACCCATAGGAAGTCAGCTCGCGCGTGGTGATGTCGAAAATCTGCACGAGCAGATACGTGTCGATGACCGCGCGTCCCGGCAGATCGCAGCGCAAAAAATCCACCCAGCGCTCCGCGACCTTGAGCCGGCTGCTGCGAAACGTCGCCTTCTCGCCGTAGCGGCCCCAGGCGCACGGCACCTTGAAGCGCCGGCAGCGCTGCCGCAGGTAATCGAAATCGAATTTGAAAATGTTGTGCCCCTCGATCACGTCGGGATCGATGTCCGCCAGCGTCGCGTTGAACTCCTCGAGCAGCTTTTTCTCCGCGGCGTCGGTCATCTCCTCGAGTACGAGCAGCCGGTTTTTCCCCGCGGCGCGCAGTCCCACCGCCAGCACGCGATCGCCCGGCCGCGCCGGATCGCAAAAGCCGTCGTCCGACGACGCCGTTTCAATGTCGAGCTGACAGCGGCGCAGATCGTGAAACGCCAGATCGCGGTAAAGCCGCTCGCGTTTCTGGAGGAGGAACTGGCTCTCGATCGGCCGGATCGCATCGACCCCGACCGCCTCGCGCGCCTGCTTCATGAACGCGTCATAGGCGCCGAAATCATCCGCGTGCATCAGCCGGTTGAACGGACTGTCACCGGCCAGTTTCTCGAGGTGAATGCCGTTGAAAACCTCTTCCGGAGGCGTGTCGTTCAGCCACGCAAACGGCCGGAAAATTTCCAGTCCCTCGATGCGTTTCCCGTCTGCGGTCGCCCGGGTCGTATGCACCTGGCCCGCCGCATCGACCCACACCCCGCAAAGTGAGCCGGTGGAGATTGGCGGCGCGCCCGTCATGCGTGGGTCTCGCTCAGGATGGCGAACCCGGCTGTAGATAAACCATCGAGACGGCGACGATGATCAGGATCAGCCCGATCGTCATGAGCAGGTTTGCCTTCTCGCGCCTCCGATAGGCCACGCCCGCGAGCGCCGAGAGCCCCAGCCAGCACACCAGTTTCACGATGATCCAGAGCAGCGGCCGGAACGCGTAGATTCCCTGCCACATCCGGATGCCCGTGAGCAGCACGAGCAGCGTGGCGATGCCCGTGATCATCATCACGCGTTTGCGCGTGTCCGCCGGACCGGCGAAAGCGAAGAACGTGTAGGCGGTCAGGATCAGCAGGCCGACGACGTGCAACACATGCAGAATCTGGTTTTCGATGGGATTCATGGTGGGGAAAGCGGGACGGGCTTTCTGGTCTTCGTTATCTTTCTCGCTCGTCGCGCTAACCGCACAAAGACCGAGAGAAAGAGGAAGAGAAAGGAAAAATTAACACCCCGCCTGTGCCGTATGCCCAAAGGCTCAAGACCTTTTTAGTTTTAGGTGGGAACCTCCGCCGCAGCGTCTGCCTTCCGATTTACGGCCTGGCATCTTCCACGACGGGTTCAGCTCCCGTAATGTTTTCAAGGCAAAGAGCAGTTATTGAAAGCACCTCGAACACTGCAGGGTGTCGGCGGGGAAGGTAGAAGCGACCCCCGCGCCGTCAAACGCCAATCGCGATTCCTCCCGCGGTTCAATGGAGCAGCGGCCTGCGACCGTCGTCAGCTCGCCTCACTGCTCCAGAATATTCGGATCCAGGTGCTGGATGATCAGCTCCTGCAGCGTGGCCAGAAACAGATAACACATGAACGCCTTCCGCACCGGTTCGGCCAAATCCTCCAAATCCACGTCGCTCGTCTCCAGCGTCTCGTCGCCGAACTCCTTCAGAAATTTTTCCCGCAACCGCAGCCGCACCGCCGCGCAGCCGCGCAGCACCGGCTCGGCGTTGCTCGGATCGAGCCCGATCACGCTCTCGGAAAAAAACTGCTCGTCGAAGAGTCCCAGCAGTACGTCCACATCCGCCGACTGCCCCGTGAGCAAATCCGCCGCCCACGATTCCGCGAACTCCGGTTCGAGATCGCCCATCGCCAGCGGCGCCGCCAGCCGCGAATTCAGTCCGCCGGCCAGCTCCTTGATCACATCGAGGAGCGGCGCGACGACCGGCAGGCTGAGCTTCACCTCAATGCGTTTCATCCGCCTCGAGCACCGCCGTGAGATGCCATTGCTGCAACGTGAACGCATACGCCTCCGCCTTCTCGCGCAGCCCGCTCCACACCACCGAGCGGCCCTGCTCGTGCACTTCCAGCATGTGCCGGCGCGCCGTCGGTTCGTCGAAGCCGAAGACTTTTTTGAAAACCATCACGACATACGACATCAGGTTCACCGGGTCGTTCAACACCACCACCCGCCACACGCCTTCGAGCGCATACGCCGTCGAACCGTGCGGTTCGGGCGCGCCTTGGGGATTTGATTTCGCGAATTCATCCATGCGTGACGGCAGACCGAAGGCGACCACCCGGAGGCATCCTTCGCGCCGCACCATCAGACTCCGTTCCGAATCGCCCGCAAGCCGGCCCCGAAATTTTGCGGCGTGATCAACCATTCGCTTTTGCCCGCGCCTCCGTCACCGCCGTCGCCAGCTTCGCCTCGGCCTCGGCCAGCGGCACTTTCACGACCTCCTTCTGCGCCCGCCCCTTCAGCTCGACGATGCCTTCCTTCAACCCCTTGCCGCCGATCGTCAGCCGCAAAGGAATTCCGATCAGGTCCGCGTCCTTGAACTTCACGCCCGGTCGCTCCGCGCGATCGTCCACGAGCACTTCCGCGCCCGCCTGCTCCGCCGCCGCGGCGAGTTTCTTCGCGAGTTCCATCGCCTCCGCGAGCTGCGGATCGAGCACGCAAACCAACACGTGAAACGGCGCCGCATTCCACGGCCAGACGATCCCGTCGCCATCGTGGCTCTGCTCGATGATCGCCTGCAGCGTCCGGCTGATGCCGATCCCGTAACAGCCCATCTCCACGAGATGCTGCTGCTTCTGGTCGTCGGTGTAGACCGCGCCGAATTTCTCCGAGTACTTCGTGCCGAGCTTGAAAATGTGCCCGACCTCGATCCCGCGCCGCACCTGCAGCGGCTGGCCCGATTTCACGTCCGGCTCGCCCGGCCGCACCCGGCGGAAATCGCCGAACTTCGTCACGGCGAGATCGCGCGCCACATTCACATTGCGCAAATGGAAACCGTCCTTGTTCGCCCCCGTCGTGCCGTTGCCGATCAGCCGGATCGCGTGATCCGCAAAAATCCCCGCGAGCGCCTCCGGATTCTTGATCGTGCCCTTCACGGCACCGAGTGAGCCCGGCTTCGCGCCCATGACCGGCTCGATCTCCTCCGCCGTCGCCGGCCGGAAGAGCGTGAAACCCAGCGCGCCGAGTTTCGCCTCCTCGAGTTCGTCGCAGCCGCGCAGCACGACGAGAAACGGTTTCCCGTCACCGATGAAGACGAGCGTCTTGAATTGCTTGTCACCCGGCACCGAATACGGCGCCGCCTCGAGCGCAGCGATCGTCACCACGCCCGGCGTCGCGAATTCCTCCAGCGCCCCGACTGGCGCGGCGTCCGCGAGATCGGCCGGCACGAGCGCGCTCTTCGCCTTCTCGCGATTCGCCGCGTAGCCGCTCGCCTCGCAGTAGATCACATCGTCGTCGCCGATTTCCGCCGGTACCATGAATTCGTGCGAATAACTTCCGCCCATCACGCCCGTGTCCGCCTCGACCGCAAACGCCTGCGCGCCGATGCGTTTGAAGAACGCCTCGTACGCGCCCTTCATCGCGAAGTAACTCTTGATCGCCGCCTCGTCGCTCACATCGAATGAATACGCGTCCATCATCACGAACTCGCGCGCGCGCATCAGCCCGAACCGCGGCCGGATTTCGTTGCGGAACTTCGTCGCGATCTGAAAAAAGTTTTTCGGCAGGTCGCGGTAGCTCGTGATCTCGGCCTTGACGAGCGGCGTGACGACTTCCTCGTGCGTCGGCCCGAGCACGAACTCCGGCTCGCGCGGCCCGCGCTTCCCGTTCCCCGCGCTGTCCGCGCGAAACATGATCTCCCGTGCCGCCGCCCATCGCGGGCCCTGCTGCCACAGCTCCGCCGGATGCACATGCGGCATCCACAGCTCGATCGCGCCCGCGCGCTCCATCTCCTCCCGGCACATCTGCGTCAGCTTCTGCATCACGCGCAGCCCCAGCGGCAGATACGTGTAGAGCCCGCCGCCCAGCTTCCGCACGAGCCCCGCGCGCACGAGCAGCTTGTGCGAAGCGATCTCGGCGTCCGCCGGGCTCTCTTTCAGCGTGGGAATGAAATATTGCGACCAGAGTTTCATGAAGCCGGGCAATCCATCAGCCGCCCCGCACTGGAGCAATTTTATTTGCGACCGCCCCGTGCTCCGCGATGAATCCCGCCATGTCCGCCCTCCAACGCGAACGCCGCCCGTGGCCGATGAAGTGGATCATCGTCGCGATCGTCGCCGTCATCATTCCTTACACCTATTTGACGCTGCGCTTTCGCCGTCCGGAAAAAGTCTACGAGCCCTACCACGACATGAAGGACCGCGCGAACACGCTGCGCCTCCTGAACGCCGGCTTTCAACGCGTCACGCTCGAGGCCGAGCGCCCCTCCGATCCGCAGCGCCCATCTCACGCCGCGCCGACGCTTCCCGCCACCGGCGGCTTGCCGCTCGCTCTGGGCACGACGCTTCTCGACCAGCCGCTCCTGCCCGCCGAGATCGTGAACGTCTACGCCGCACCCGTCGCGACGGCGCTGATGTCCTACCCGATCGATTTCACCTGCACGCTGCCCGACAACAAGCAGCAACTCGGCGGCGCGCAGCTCTACGTGCGTCACGAGGAAATCTACATCGCCCCCGAGTTCGAAAAACTCGGCGGCAATCTCCTCGCCCGCTCGCGCGAAAACTGGGTTCGCGTCACGGTCCCCGCCGGCGCGCTGAAGCCCGGCCACTATCGCGTCGTCCTTCTCGGCGCCCGCGCCTCGAAAGCCTGGACGCTCGACGTGCGGTAGCCTCGCTCCGGTGGTGAGGCAGCGCCGGCAGGGCGCTCTCTCCGAGAGCGCCGCCCGAGTCACAGCATCGCCGCCGACCTCGTGCTGGAGGGGAATTCGATCTCACGCAGCCGAAGTCCCCTCTAGTGTGGTGTCCCGCAAGTAGCTTCATAAATTCCAGATTTTACGTCTGTCATTCTGAGCGCAGCGAAGAATCCAAGAGCGCGACCGCATGCGCATATCGCTCTGGATTCTTCGCTGCGCTCAGAATGACAAAGGATAATTTCTAAAGTTATCTCTGGGACACCACACTAGCAAAGGGGGGTGCCCGACAGGCCGGGGTGTGTTGGCGCGGGTTCCAGCGGCTGCGTCCCGCCGCACGCCACGAACCGGGCCCGCCACTATTGACGCGCCGCACCGCATCGTCGAAAACCACGCGCACTATCCATGAGCAACGGCCCCGGTCCTTCCTCTTCGACTCCGTCTTCGTCGGCGCAAGCCACGACGATCAAGCCCACGGATTTGCGCGGCATCCTCCAATACGTCCCGCGTTTTCAAGGTCAGATTTTCGTCGTCGCGATCGACGGCGCCATCGTCGCCGATGAAAACATCACGAACCTCCTCGTCGATCTCGCCGTCCTCCGCTCACTCGGGATCAAAGTCGTCATCGTCCACGGCATCGGCCACCAGATCCAGGAACTCGCCACCGCGCGCAGTATCCCGATCACGAATGCCGACGGCACCGGCCTCACCGACGCCGCCACGCTCGACCTCGCGATCCGCGCCTCCTCCCGCGTTTCGCACGCGCTCGTCGAAGGCCTCACGCAAAACGCGTTGAAATGCGCCGTCACCAACGCCGTCCGCGCCCTGCCCATCGGCATCATCCGCGGTGTCGACCAGCAATTCACCGCCAAGGTCGAGCGCATCGACAAGGATTTCCTCGGCGAGTTGATCGACAATCACGTCGTGCCCGTCCTCTCGCCCATCGGTTTCGGCCCCGACGGCAAATCGCTCCGGGTGAACTCCGACCTCCTCGCCGCCGAACTCGCCGAGGCGTTGCACGCGACGAAAATCATTTATCTCACGCCGCAGTCCGGCCTCGAGATCGACGGCGCCGTTCGCCGCGAAATCTCCGTCGATGCCGTCACCAAGCTTCTCGATACCCAGCCCGAGCGCATCTCCGAAGCCACGCGCAGCAAGGCCACGCACGCCGTGAAGGCGATCGAGAACGGCACGCCCCGCGTCCACATTCTCGACGGCCGCGTCTTCGACGGCCTGCTCAACGAGATCTTCTCCAACGAAGGCGTCGGCTCGCTCGTCTACGGCAACGACTACCAGCAGATTCGCCAGGCGAAGAAGAGCGACGTCCGCCTGATCTACAACCTCACGCGCAACGCCGTCCGTCGCGAAGAACTCATCCACCGCACGCAGCAGGCGATCGAGAAAAACATCGACCAGTTCTTCGTCTTCGAGATCGACGAGAACATCATCGCCTGCGTGACGCTCTATTTTTACCCCGACAAACCGCAGCTCGCCGAGGTCGGCTCGCTCTATGTGATGCCGTTTTATCACAACCGCGGCATCGGCAAGAAAATGGTCGAGTATGCGCAGATGATGGCGAAGGAACGCGGCGTGAAGACGATCATCGCGCTCTCCACGCAGAGCTTCGGTTTCTTCACCAACGTCCTCGGCTACGAGGAGGCGGAAAAATCCATCCTCCCCGAAACGCGTTTGAAGACCTACGAAGACAGCGGCCGCAACGCGAAGGTGCTGGTCAAGCAGCT
>JBEHYR010000035.1:0-54128 GCA_048498075.1 Verrucomicrobiota bacterium
CCTCACGTTTTCACCCGACGGCCGCCACGCGTTTCTCATCACCGAAATGGGCGCGACGATCGTCTCCTACCGCTACGACGCCGCCCACGGCACGCTCACGCCGCTCGACACGCAGTCCACGCTCGATCCGCAGTCGACGTTTCACGGCGAGAACCGCTCCGCCGCGATCCGCGTGCACCCGAACGGCCGCTTCGTCTACGGCTCCAATCGCGGCCCCGATACCCTCGCCGTCTTCGCTTTCGACGCCGCGGCGGGCAAACTCACCGCCGTGCAAAAAATCTCCAGCGGCGGCAAAGCTCCCCGCGATTTCAATCTCTCGCCCGATGGCCGCTGGCTCGTCGCCGCGCATCAGGATTCGAATTCCCTCGTCGTTTTCAAAGTCGATGCCGACACCGGCCGTCTCACGCCCACCGGCGAGACCGCCACGGTCTCCATGCCCGTCTGCGTCCTCTTCGCCGACTAGCATCATATCCCGCAAGAAACGTGAATAAATGCCGTGGCGCAGCCGCGCCCGTAGGGACACCTCTCCGAGGCGTTCAGCCGCGCCGGTAGGGACGCCTCTCCGAGGCGTCCGAAAAAGTCGAAGAGCCGGAAATTCACCACGGTGACCTGCGGGACACCCTCTCCGGTAGGGCGCATTGCGCGTTGTCCCCACCCCGCCGCGTCACGCCCCCTTCGCCCATTCAAGCCGGCGCGTTACCGTTAAGGATAACGCACTTCCAACTTCTCACCCCTCCGGAAACAATTTCTCCAGCGCCGCCAGCAATTCCGTGTTCGCAAACGGTTTCTCCAGCACCGCATGCGCGCCGAGACCCTTCGCGATTTTCAGATATTGCTCGCGCGGCAAGTGGCCGCCGCCCGACATCGCCACGATCTTGATTCCCGGATACCGCCGGCGCACTTCGCTGATGATCTGCATCCCGTCGCGCTCCGGCATGATCACATCCGTGATCACCACGTCGAAAGCCTCCTTGGTCAGTGCCGCGCTCGCCTGCACACCGTTCTCCGCCGGCGTCACGCGGTGCCCCGCGGTCCGCAGCACCATCGTGACGATGTCGCGGAGCCCGGGTTCATCGTCGACGACGAGGATGGAGCAAACTTTCATTCGCGCAGCCTACGCTCGCTCTCCCCGCAGGCAAGCCCGCACCCGCGCGGGGCGGCGCGTCCATTGACGCGGGAGCGAATCGCGTGTTGCGTGTCCCGTTTTCCACTGATGGCCGTTTTTCCCTCCGACAAGCCCACGAACCTCCAGCGCGCGTTTCTCATCGGCGTCCAGACGCACGACATGCCGCCCGGCGAAGGCGCCGAACTGCTCGGCGAACTCAAGGAACTCGTCGAAAATCTCCGCATCGTCGTCGCCCAATCGGTGCTCGTTAACCTCCGCTCGCCGACGCCCGCGCTCCTCCTCGGCAGCGGCAAGGCGAAGGATCTCGCCGATCTCGCCAAGGCCGAAGGCGCCGACGTGATCGTCTTCGACGAACAACTTTCGCCCGCCCAGCAGCGCAACTGGGAGGAACTCTCCGGCCTCGCTGTCATCGACCGCGAAGAAGTCATCCTCGAGGTCTTCGCCGACCGCGCCCAGACGCGCGAAGCCGTCCTCCAGGTCGCACTCGCGCGCATGGAATATTCCCTCCCGCGCCTCACGCGCGCGTGGACGCACTTGTCGCGCCAGCGCGGCAAAGGCTCCCTCGGCGGCGAGGGCGAAACCCAGCTCGAGCAGGACCGCCGCATCGTGCGCGACCGCATCGCTCACCTCAAAGTCGAACTCGCCGAAGTCGTCCAGCAGCGCGGCGTCCAGCGCCGCCGCCGCCTGCGCGTGCCCGTGCCCACCGCCGCGATCGTCGGCTACACCAACGCCGGCAAATCCTCCCTCCTCAACACGCTCACCGGCGCGCACGTCCTCGCCGAGGACAAGCTCTTCGCCACGCTCGACCCGACGACGCGCCAGCTTCAGCTCCGCGGCAATCACAAGCTCCTCGTCACCGACACCGTCGGCTTCATCCGCCGCCTCCCGCACGGCCTCGTCGAATCGTTCAAGGCCACGCTCGAGGAAGTCGTTGTCGCCGATTTCCTGATTCACGTCCTCGACGTCACGAATCCGAATTTCGAACAGCACCACGCCACCACGCTCAGCGTCCTCGGCGAACTCGGCGCCGCCGGCAAGACGATCCTCACCGTCTTCAACAAAGTCGACGCCGCGACCGACGCCATGATCCAGCGCGGCCGCCAGCTCGTGCCCGACGCGATGTTCCTCAGCGCGCACACGCGCGCCGGCCTCGACGTGCTCGAGACCCGCTGCGTCGAGCTGATCGCCGACACCTTCGGCGCCACCGAGCTGCTCGTGCCGCACGATCGCTACGACGTGATCGCGCGCCTCCACGAGTTCGGCGAGATTCAGGAGCAGGAGCAGATCGACGGCGCCGTCCGCATCAAAGGCCGTTTCCCCGCCACGCAATCCGGCTTCTTCGCCCCCTTCGTGGTGCCCAGGTAGGGCGGGCTTCAGCCCGCCTCTTCCGCGCCCCGCCGAGCAGCGCAAGCGTTCCAAGCTCCAGAGAACCGCCAAGCCTCAAACACCAGCCGGTGCTCCACCTCCTTGGAGCTTGGCCGCTTGATGTTTCTCTGGAGCTTGGATCTTGGTCCTTGGAGCTTTGGCCAACGGAGCTTTGGCCAACGGAGCTTGGCTCCCGGCTCGTCCACCTTCGCCAAGTTTTTCCCTCCGTCACCCGCCCCACCGCTTCGCCCTCTCACTCGCACGGCTTCGCCTTCACCGTCGCCAGCCCCGCTTCGTCCGTCAAATCCAGCCGCAGCGGCGTGATCGACACGAGCCCGCGCTCCATCGCCCACCGATCCGTCCCGTCTTCGATCTGCTCCACCGGCACGATCGTATACCAATACTGCTCGCGTCCCATCGGGTCGGTCTGCGCCACGACCTTGCCGTCGTAGTGGCGAAACGACTGTCGCGTCCAACACATCCCGGTCGGCTTCGTCGGCACGTTCACGTTCACCAGCGGCAGCGTTTTTTCGTGGATCAACAACCCGAGCGCCTTCTCCACCCACGGCGTGATCGTGGAAAACTCCGGCTCGTCCTCCGTCACGGGCGTGCTGAACGCGATCCCGCGAACGCCAAACAACGCCGCCTGCCGCGCCGCCGCGAGCGTCCCCGAGTGCCAGGTCGCGTTGCCCAGATTCGTGCCGATGTTGATGCCGGAGAGCACGAGATCGACGCCCGCCCACTGTTGCAGCCCGAGGCAGACGCAGTCCGCCGGCGTGCCGTTCACGCGATACGCCTCGAACTTCGCGACGTGCGTCCGCCGATACTGCATCGGCCGGTTCGAGCTGATCGCGCCGCTCATCGACGACTGCTCGAAATCCGGCGCCACGATCCGCACCTCCCCAAATCGCGACGCCACCTCCGCCAGCGCCGTCAGCCCCGGGCTGTAAATGCCATCGTCGTTTGAAATCAAGATGCGCATTGGTTAGCTCGTCCCGCCCGGACGAAATTGGTTCCCCGCCGCCCGCTCCATGGAAGTTCTCCTGCTGCACAACGAAAACGCCGGCGACGGTGGCCACTCGCGCGACTCCCTCACCGCCCTCCTGCGCCGCGCCGGTTACGCCCCCGTTTACCGGGATCTGCACGCCGCCATCGGAACCTCCGACCTGTTCGAAATCGGGGAATTTGTGGTCGCCGCCGGCGGCGACGGCAGCCTGCGCCGCGTCGCCCTCGCGCTCCTCGGTCACGACCGCGCGCTCGCCCCGCTGCCCCTCGGCACGGCGAACAACATCGCCCGCTCGCTCGCCCTGCCGCGGCAACTCGACCGCATCGCCCGCGGCTGGGCTCGCGGCACCCGCCGGCGCATAGATGTCGGCGCGATCACCGGTCCATGGGGCCGGCGCACTTTCATCGAGGGCGTCGGGTTCGGCCTGATCCCGCGCACGATTGCGATTTCCGAATATCTCCACCCCGGCGGTGGCGGACATGGCGGCAAATCCTCCCCCGCGCAAAAACTCGCCCGTGACCGCGCCGTCATCGCCGCCCTCGCGCACGAAGTCGCCGCCCATCCGACCACGCTGCGCATCGACGACGCCGATTTTTCGGCCCGCTGCGTCCTCCTGGAAATTCTGAACATCAACCACGCGGGCCCCGGCATCGAGTTCGCTCCCGCCGCCGATCCCTTCGACGGCGCCTTCGACCTCGTCGCCGTCCGGGCCGAGGAGCGCGCCCGGTTGCAGGCGCTGTTGAAATCCGCCGTCGCCGACGGCGAGCCCGCGACCACGCTGCCCGTCACCCGCTGCCGCCGCGTGCGTGTGACGTCCGACTCCACCGAACTGCGCATCGACGACGAAATCATGACGGTCGCGCCGCAGACACCACTCGAGATCGAGCTGCAACCCGCCGCCCTCGAAATCGTGCTGCCTTCCTAGAGCACGTGGAGAAAAACGGTAACCGAAAACTTACCACGCTCGCCAAACTTCAGTTTGTCATTCTGAACGAAGTGAAGAATCCAGTGTGCGCTTCACGGCACGAGGCGCGTGCGAAAGTCGAAATGGATTCTTCGCTGCGTTGCTGATGAACCGCCCAATTTGTCATTCTGAGCGAAGCGAAGAATCCAGTGCGCGCTTCATGGCACGACCCACGTGCGAAAGTCCAAATGGATTCTTCGCTGCGTTGCCGATGAACCGCCCAATTTGTCATTCTGAACGAAGTGAAGAATCCAGTGCGCGCTTCGTGGCCCGACACGCGTGCGAAAGTCCCAAATGGATTCTTCGCTGCGCTCCTGATGAACCGCCCGGTTTGTCATTCTGAACGAAGTGAAGAATCCAGTGTGCGCTTCATGGCACGACCCACGTGCGAAAGTCCAAATGGATTCTTCGCTGCGTTGCCGATGAACCGCCCAATTTGTCATTCTGAACGAAGTGAAGAATCCAGTGCGCGCTTCGTGGCACGACCCACGTGCGAAAGTCCAAATGGATTCTTCGCTGCGTTGCCGATGAACCGCCCAATTTGTCATTCTGAACGAAGTGAAGAATCCAGTGCGCGCTTCGTGGCCCGACACGCGTGCGAAAGTCCCAAATGGATTCTTCGCTGCGCTCCTGATGAACCGCCCGGTTTGTCATTCTGAACGAAGTGAAGAATCCAGTGTGCGCTTCATGGCACGACGCGCGTGCGAAAGTCCAAATGGATTCTTCGCTGCGTTGCTGATGAACCGCCCGGTTTGTCATTCTGAACGAAGTGAAGAATCCAGTGCGCGCTTCATGGCACGACCCACGTGCGAAAGTCCAAATGGATTCTTCGCTGCGCTTAGAATGACAGGCCTTTTAGCGTTCATCGGCGTAGGCCACCCAACGGCTGGGCGTTGGTTCGGAGTCTCAGAATGACGGACCAGGACGATACAGGAAGCGGCTATAGTTCAAGACCAACCGCCCTGAAGATCGCACCCCGCTCCATCGATGCCTGGTAGGGCGAGGCGTCCCCGCCGAGCCGCGGCCCATCCGGATGATGCGCCTTCAAAGTCTCCCCCCGCAAACCGCCCGCGCATTCCTCACGCCGGCGCCGTCCGCGCTCCTCCAGCCACGGCCGCTCGTTTCGCGAGCATCGGCAGCCAAATCCGAAACACCGCGCCCGCCCCCGCCGGCGACTCCGCCACCACGCGCCCGCCGTGCAGGCCCACGATCTCACGCGTCAAATGCAGTCCCAGCCCGCTCGACGACTCACCGCCCGTCGGTCGCGACGACAACCGGCGGAACGGCTGGAACAACGCCACCATGTCCTCCGGCGTCAGTCCCGGCCCCTCGTCGATGACCTCGATGCTGCATTCTCCGCCTTCGGCGCCGATTGTGACCGTGATGCCCTTCCCCGGCGGCGTGAATTTCAAGGCGTTATCCACGAGATTCACGACCGCCTGCCGCAGCCGCAGCGCGTCCGCCTCGACCAGCAGCTCGTCACTCGATTTCGCGTGGAAACTCACCGTCTGGTTTTTCGCCGCCGCAAGCGGCTGGTAGGTCGCGATCACTTCGCCGACGAGCGCCGCGACGTCCACCAGCGCGAATTGAAGGCGCACCCCGCCGTTTTCCAGCGCCGCCACATCGATCAAATCGCGCACGAGCGCATGCGTGCGCCGCGCCGTGTCGGCGATCAGCCGCGCCGTGACCACGATCTCCTCGGCCGAGCGGTCACCGCGTTCGAGCGACTCCGCGCCATGCATCATCGCGTTTAGCGGGCCCTTCAAGTCGTGCGAGGCGATGCCGAGCAGCCGCGTCTTCAAATGATCCGCCTCCTCCGCCACGATCCGCGCATGCTGCGTGTCCAGCCGCAGCCGGCGCTCGGCGCGGAACCGCCACGCCAGCACACCGACCACCGCCGCGAGCGTCGCCGCCCCCGCGATCAGAGAATAACGCTGCCAGCGCTCGCGCACGATCTCCGCCTGTTGGAGCCGCCGTTGTTGCGTGAGCCGCTCGATCTCGTTCTGCCGGTGCTCGGCTTCGAACCGTGTATTCAGTTCGTCGAGCCGCACGCGCGAGCGCTCGCCGAGCGCCGCGTCCTCCGCCACCGCCTGCTTCTGCGCAAAGCCGAGCGCCGCCCGGAAGTCGCCGCGCGTCTCGTTCACGCGTTCAAGCTCGCGATACACTCGCGCGAGGATCGTCTGCGAACCGGTCGGTTCCACCAGCTTCAGCGCCTGTTCCAGCTGCTGCTGCGCCTCGTCCGTCCGGCCCAGCCGGGTGAGAATGCCCGCGAGGCACTGGCGCGCATTCGCGTGATTGAGATCGAAGCCCATCCGGCTGTGCAGCTCCACCGCCCGCGTGTAGTGCCGCAATGCCTCCGGCAGATCGTTCGCGTCCTCGGCGATCGCGCCGAGATTGATTTCCTGATCGGCGATCCCGCGGGTGTCGCCGCCGTTTTCCCTGCGCAGCTGGATCGATTGCTCGAGCAGCGTGCGCCCGCCCTCGACGTCGCCTTTCATGCGCGCGAGATTACCGAGGTGCGAGATCACCGGCGGCAGCAGGACCGGGTTGCCCGATTCCTCGGCGAACTTTTTCGCGAGTGCGAGATTGGTTTCGGTCTGCTCGAGATTGCCGGTCTTGAAATGCGTGGTCGCGAACATGTCGTAGACCTGCGAACGAAGACCCAGGTCCGGCGATTTGTCGGCGAGCGGCAGCAGCTCGCGGTACGTTTCCATCGCCGCCGGAAAATCCGCCATGCGGTCCTGCGCGCTCGCGATCACGAGCAGGCCGCGCGCGAGCAGATCGTCGTCGCCCAGCGAGCGCGCGCGCGCCACGCCTTCCCGCGCCTGCTTCAACGCCTCCGCATGCTTGCCTTGCCGCCAGAGCAGCCCGTCGATCCAGAGGTCCGCGCGCAACCGCTCCGCCATGGTCGACGCCTGCTCGCGCGCCTGGGCCGCATAGCTCCACGCGCGCTGCGTGTCCTCGGCTTCGAGTAAAATGGAAAGCCGCAGCAACCAGTTGAACGGCGCCGCCGCGCCCGCCGCCTTCACCTCGCGCTCCAGCGCGAGCGTCTGTTCGGTCACCGGGGCCGCGCCCGCGATGCCCAGCGCGAGACCGAACGCGAGCCACCGAATCGGGCCGAAGCTCCAGCCCGTCGACCGCGCGTGGTGCCAAAACATGGCCGCCGTTGTATGCGTGCCGCTGGCGGGCATGCAAGAGTCGAGCCGTGCTCGCTCGGCCTATGACACCCTCCCCGCGCTTCGGCCGCCGAGGTGGAACTACGCTCGCGCAGCGTAGTTTTACGCCTTTACGCGTCCGGCGGCCGGCTTTGTGTTCACAGCTTCCGTCATGTCCGGCCTCGCCAAATCTCCTCCGCTCAAAGCTGCCGACTGCCGTTTCGTGCTGATCGAAGACGACAAGCTGCTGCGCGAGCTGTTGAAGGATGTGCTGCTGCGCCGGTGCGCGCCGAAGTCGCTCCACGATTTCGAATTCGGCCGGCCCGCCCTCGAACTCTGTCTCGCCACGCCGCCGGATTTGCTGATCACCGACCTGCGCCTGCCCGATATGGATGGCCGCGATATCATCCGCAAACTCCGTAGCCGCGAACTCGCCACGCGCGTCGTCGTGCTCACCAGTTTTGTCGACTCCGTGCTGCCCGCGGAGCTGATCTCGCTCGGCGTCGCCGGCCTCGTCGACAAGTCCTCGTCGCTCGATCACGTGGAGCGCGCCGTGCAGAGCGTGCTGGCCGGCGGACTTTATTTTGCGGCGAGCGTCAGCCCGATGCCTTCGAGCGCGACCGCGCGCGACGGCCTCGCCGACGAGATCGGGCCGTCGGCCTTGTCGGAACGCGAGCGCGCGATGGCGCGCCTCGTGTCGCAGGGTTTTCGCGCGAAGGAAATCGCCGCGCAACTCGGCCTGAATCCGCGCACCGCCGAGAAATACCGGCTGCAGCTCATGGAAAAACTCGGCCTGCCCAACACCACCAGCCTCGTGCGCTGGTGCGTGCGCCACGGCCTGGACTGAAGTAGGGCGGGCTTCAGCCCGCTTTTTTTAGAAAAAAATATTCGCCAAACATTCAGGGACGCAGCGGCTACAAACGCCTGAACGCCCCATCCGCGCCTCGGCCAATGCTCCGGAGTTCGCTCCGAAGCCGCCTGTTTTTTCCAACCCATTTTTCTGACCGCGGGTCTGAGGCTTGCCTCGATCCCTGCGCTCCCGCGCAGGGCTACACTCGACGATGGGCTGCGATCATTCCGGAATTTCGTAGATTTCGACGAGGGCGATGCCGGTGCCGCCGTTGGCGCTGACGACGTGGGCGGTGTAGTAGCCGGGCGCGAGATTCAGAATCATCGCAGCGTCCTTGCTGCCGCTGGTGAGCGCGAAGGCGCCGAGCGTCGTCATCGCGGCGGTGAGTTCGGCGGTCTTCGTGGCGTCGGCGCTCCAGTTGTCGTTCGAGGCGAGGAGCGTGCCGCCTTGGTAAATTTTCAGCAGCGGGTCGGCGAGCGGGTTGGCGACGTGCTGCGCGGCGAGCCCGGGGCCGATGCCGCGCACGAGGACGCGCTTGGGCGAGTTGCCGGTGACGATGAAGCCGCCGATCAGGATGTTTTCCCCGGAGGTGACTTCGCCGCGGGAGGAAATATTGATGAGGCGTTGATAGTCGGCGGCGGGGTTTTCCGAGGCGTCGTAAATCTCGGCCATGGCGACGCCGTCTTGTGTCGTGGAGCCGGAGGCGGTGACTTGCACGGTGTAGACGCCGGGCGAGAGCGTGGTGAGGAGCGCGGCGTCCTTGCTGCCGGCGCCGAGCGCGAACGCGCCGATGCGCGCGGTGGCCGCGGTGATCGCGGCGGGATCGGCCGCCTGGCCCCAGTCGTCGTTTTCGGCGATGAGCGTGCCCGTTTTCTCGATCCGGATCTTCGGATTGGAGAGGATGCCGTTCACGCCGAGCGCGGTGAGACCGGGGCCGATGGCGCGGACGAGGAGGGATTTCGGCGCGCTGCCGCCGATGACGAAACCGGTGATGAGGAGCTTTTCGCCGGGGCCGACCTTGGCGCGCGAGGAGAGATTGATGAGGCGATCGGTGCGGCGGGTGGTATTCTTCAGGCCGGCGAGATCGATGGCGGGTTGGTTCGCGACGAGGATCGCGCCGGAGACGGTGGTCGTGGGGGTATCGACGGTGGCGTGGAGCGTGACCGCCGGGCTGGTGGAGGTGGCGGCCACGGCGAGTTCGAAGGTGCCGTTCGATTGAAGGGTCGCGGGGCCGCCGACGGTCAACGCGGGGGTGATCGCGAGGACGAGGACGTTGTTGCTCGCTCCGACGATCGTGTAGGTCGTCGCTTCCGCGGTGGACAGGCCGGTCGACTGATAGAAACCAGCGGACGCGGCGGACGGACCGTCGCGGGGCTCGATGTCGGTGGTGAAGGTGAAGCCGAGATCATCGATGGAGCCGGTCAGGATATTGCCGGCGAGTTGTCCGCGGACGGTGACCGAGCGGGAGACGCCAGCGACCGTCTGCGTGGAGGTGGAGACGAACGAGCCGTCCTGCTGGAGCGTGAAGGCGATGACGGCGTTGATGCCGACGCTCGGCGCGACCACCAGGAGCGTGCCGGTGTTGCTTTGCGCGGGGAGGACAGCCGCGATGTCGCCGACCGGAGCGAGCGCGCTGGCGGAGCGTTGGCGCGGGTTCTTCGCTGAGGAACCGCTGGCGAAGAAATCGCCGAAGAAGACGCGGTCGTCGGCGGCGATGACCTCGATCGAGCGGGTGACGTCGGGGGCGGCGTTGTAGTTGGCGTTGCCGGCCTGCGAGGCGCGCAACAGGATCGTGCCGGCGGCACCAGTGAGCGTGACGGTGTCGCCGGAGAGGAACGCGGGACCGCTGACGACCGCGAAGGTGACGGGCAACGTGGAACTCGCGGTGGCGGTGAGGGTGAAGGCCGCGTCAGTGGCGAGCTTGTCGGTGGGCGGAGCGAAAGTGACGGTCTGGTTCAGTTTCGCGGCGTTGACGGTCTGGTCGGCGGTGGCGGCGAGGTAGTTGCCGTTGCCCGCTTGGGTGGCGCGCAGCACGATGTCGCCGGAGCCGTTGACGGTGAGCGTCGAGCCCGCGACGGAGGCGCTGCCGCTGACGACGGAGAACGTGACCGGGAGCGACGAACTGGCGGTGGCCGAGAGCGTGTAGTTGTTTCCTGGTTGCACGGCGCCGACCGGCGCGAAAGCGATCGCCTGGGCGGCTGGGGCGATTGTCAGCGTGCCGCTCGCGGTGGCGGTGTAACCGGTCGAGGTGACGGTCGCGGAAACGGGATACGTGCCGGCGGTGGTGGGCGCGGTGGCGCTGCCAGGCGTGCCATAGAGGAACGCGACGGCGAGGCCGGTGGGATCGGTCGTCGCGGTCACGGAGTGAGGCGCGCCGTCGTAGGCGACGCTGAGGGCGCCGAGAGTGATGGAGGCGTTGGCATTGCCGACGACGAGGGAGACGGAGGCGCTGCCGGTGCCGGCGGCGTTGGTGGCCGAGAGCGTGACGGGAAACGTGCCGACCTGCGTGGGCTGGCCGGTGATCTGGCCGGTGGCGCCATCGAGCGCGAGGCCGCCGGGCAGGCCGGTCGCGCCGTAGCCGGTGATCGCGATCGGGCTGGTGGCGTCGATGGCGAGCGAGAGCGTGCTGGCGAAGGTGGCGTTGATCGTGCCGGTGTTGGCCACGACGGGCACCGTGGCGGGCATCAGCGTGACGGCGGTGGGCGTGACATCCTGACGGCTGCCGGAGTAGCGGACAATGACGGCAGAAGCGACGGACTTGTTCGCGTTAATCCCGGCGGGATGGGAAACGGTGAACGTGAAGGAGGCGTTGGTCGGGATCGAAACGTAAGCCCACTCGAGCGTGCCGGTCTGGCCGGCGGCGGGTTTCACGTCGGGCTCACCGGAGCCGGAGACGTAAGCCCAGCCGGTGGGGAGCGTGACGGTCCAGCCGATCGCGGTGGTCGTGCCGGGATAACCGGCGACGGCGGCGGTGAAGGTGACCGTGCTGGCCGTCGGCAGCAGATAGGTGGCGCCGGGCGTGAGGGTCGCGGTGGATTGCGCCGCGTTTATGGCAAACGCGGACGCGGGGAGCAGGATCGCGACGAGTGCGAGGAGGAGAGAGCGGAAGAGCTTCATGTCGGGAAAGAGTTGGGCGGTGAGCGGCGTGGCGGGGCGGGATCAGCCGTTGTTGGCAGGGCCGGGCGCATAGCCGTCCTCGGTGCCGTTTTCCTGATGATAGAGGCCGGTGCGGGTGGTGCCGCTGCGCGTGTTGTAAAGCTCGATCACGCGCGTGAGTTCGCCGAGGTCGATCTTGCCGTCGTGATTCTCGTCGGCCGAGTGATAGCTGCCGGTGATGGCGCCGGCGCCCGGCTCGTAGCCATCCTCGGTCGTCGTCGCGGCGGTGTGATACTCGCCGGTGCGCGTGGTGCCGTTGCGCGTGTTGTAGAGTTCGATCACGCGGGTGAGTTCGGAGAGGCTGATCGCCCCGTCGCCGTTCGTGTCGGCGCTGTGGTAGGTCGCGAGATTTGGAGTCGCGATGCTCAGGGCGACGGAGCCGTGGTCGGCATTGGTGCGATTGCCTTCATCGGTCGTCGCGAACGTGAGCGTGTCGGCCCCGGCGTAATCGGTGGCGGGCGTGTAGGTGAGCGTGGCGAGCGCAGCGTTCAGGTCGGCGATCGGGCCGGCGAGCGCGAGGTGTGCGCCGCTCGCGCCGTGGGCAAGCGTGAGTCCAGTGATGGTCGTCAGCGCGAGCGTGCCGTGGCTCACCGTCAGATCGACGGTGAGGCGGGTGCTGTCGGGATCGCCGACGCTGATCGCGAGCGCGCCGGTAAAACTCAGCGGCGTGTTCAGCGACAGCGTCGGCGCGGCGGGCGCGAGATTGATGGGGCGCGCGAGGACGCGCACGGTGACCGTCGCGGCGGAAGGGGAATCGAGCAGGCCATCATTCGCGCGATAAGTGAACGTGTCCGTGCCGTAGAACGCCGCGTCCGGCGTGTAGGTGAACGATCCGTTTGCCGCGAGCACGAGCTGGCCGTGCGCGGGCGCGGTGGCGACCGTCGCGGTGAGCGCGTTGAGGTTGGCGTCGTAGTCGTTGAACTGGACACCCTCGGCCACCTTCGGCGCGAGTGCGCCGCCCTGATCCGCCTCGTAAGCGTCGTCGAACACGAGCGGGGCGAGGTTCGGGATAAACGCGAGTTGCAGTTCGTTGCCGGTGGCGAAGAGCGCGAAGCGGCCGCCGGCGGTCGCGTTGGCGAAGTCGCTGGCGTCGATTCGATACGCGGCTCCGTCGAACCCGACTAGGTATCCACCGACCGGACTCGGCTGGCCAGCCGCCGGGGTGAAACGCACGAGCGTCCAGAAATACGGTTGCGTGGGATCGAAATTCGCCATCGCGCCGGCGGCGAAGCCGGTCGTGAGCGTGCGCACCTTGATCGTGAAAGGATGCTCCACGGTCGCCGCGGTGGTGAGCGTGGACGCGAGTCGCAGGAGATCGGTCGCGACGCCGGCTTCGCCGGTGGCGTCGCTGATTTCCCAGAGGTAAGTGCCGCCGTTATTCCACGTGGCGGAGTCGAAGCCCAGCACGCCGGGGCTCGCGCCGGGCGAGAGGGTGCCGCCGTCGGCGACGACGAGTTCGCCGTCGCTTTCGCCGGAGCCGACCAGCTTGCCGCCGGCGCCGACGACGAGACTGGCGCCGGTGAGCTTCGTGCCGCCGAGATCGAGGCTGCCGCCGGCGCCGACCGTCAACGTCGCGTCGACGCGGTTGCCGGAGCCGCCGTTGAGCGTGAGCTGGCCCGTGATCGTCGGCAGCGGCGTGGCGGGGGTGAACGTGCCGAGATTATTGAGGAGCAGGATCGTGACGGCGCTGCCGGAGGCGTTGGCGTCAAGGATCGCCTGACGCAGCGATCCCGGACCTGCATCCGCTGACGTCGTCACGACGATCGTGCCGGCAGCGGGTTTGAGTTCGAGGGTGAACGTCGCAGTGCTGGAGTCCGCTCCCCCACCCGCCGTGCCACCGTCGTCCTGCACGACGACGGCGATCGTCGCGCTACCGACCGCGTCGGCTGCCGGTGTGAAGGTAAGCGTGCCGGAATTCGTGAGTGCGGGCTGGACGGCGAAGAGCGCGTTGGCGCTGGCCGTCACGGTGTAGCCGAGAAGCGCCTGGCCGGCGTCGGCCGCGGGGCCGGGAGAAAATGTGGCGAAATTGGCGAGCGATTGGGCGCCGGCGTTTTTCGGCGCGGTGACTTTCGGCGCGGCGAACGCAACCGAGGGCGCGGAGTTCGGCGCGTCGACCGCGAGGGCAAACGTGCGCGTGGTCGTATCCGTGCCGCCATTCTCCGTGCCGCCCGAATCCTGGACGACGACCGTGACGGTCGTGCTGCCACGGGCGTTCGGCGCGGGCGTAAACGTGAGCACGCCGCTGGCCGAGAGCTGCGGCTGCACGGTGAAGAGGCCGGGGTTGTCGTCGCTGACGCGGTAGCCGCCGAGGAGCGTCTGCGCGGACTCGCCGGCGGGACCGGGTGAGAACGTCGCGAACGCGCCGCTGCTCGTGTAGGCGGCGCTGTCGCGCAGCACGGCGACCGCGGGCGCGGCGAACGTGAGCGTGGGCGCGACGTTGGCGGAGGTGAGCCCGACGTTGAACGTCTTCGTGACGTTATCCACGGCGCCATTGGCCGTGCCGCCGCTGTCGCGGGCGTTGACCGAGACGACCGCGACGCCGCTCGCGTCGGCTGCGAGCGTGAAGGCGAGCGTGCCGTCCGCGGCGATCGCGGGCTGCGTGGCGAAGAACGCGTGGTTGTTATTCGTGACGGTGTAGCCGCCGAGCAGCGTTTGCGCGGCTTCGTCGGGGCGGCCGGGCGAGAACGTGGCGAAACCCGACTGCGAGAATGCGCCGCCGCCCGCGGGCACGACGAGATAATCGGTGGCGAGCGTGAGCGACGGCGTGTCGTTGATCGCGGCGATCGTGAGGGTGAAAGTTTTCGTGACGGAGTCGACGCCGCCACCGGTCGCGCCGCCGTTGTCACGCGCGACGACCGTGACGTTGGCGACGCCGCGAGCGCCGCGCGCGGGAGTGAACGTGAGCGTGCCGTTGGTCGCGATCGCGGGCGGCGCGAGGAAAAGCGCGTCGTTGTCGGTCGTGAGCGTGTAGCCGAGGAGCGTCTGCCACCCATCGGCTGCGGGCCCGACGGAGAACGTCGTGAAATTCTTCCCGAGAGCATACGGCGCGCTGTTCTGCGCCACGGTGATCGCCGTCGACGCCAGCGTGAGCGTGGGCGCGCTGTTGATCGCGGTGACGGTGAGCGTGACGATGTTCGGACCGGCGGAGCCGAGGGAGTTGACGGTGTTGTAGGTGAAGAAATCGGTGCCGGTGAAGCCGGGGACCGGCGTGTAGGTGAAGCCGCCGTCGGCCGCGAGCGTGAGCGTGCCGTGCTGCACCGAAGCGACGAGCGCGGCGGCGAGCGCCGTGCCGGTGTCGTTGGCGAGCACGCCGGTCGCGGCCGGGACGACGGTCGCCGAGGCGGAGTTGGTGACGAGGTAGGCGTCGTCGGCGCCGGTGGTGGGCCGCGGTGGTCCGTCGGAGACGATCGCAGCGAAATGAGTGCCGCAGAAGCTGGTGAACAACTTCACCGGTTTGCGCCCGGCGAGCGACGGGTCGCTCAAGTCGACGGTCTGAATGCCGCCCTCGCCGTCCGCGCCGTCGATGGCATAGACCTCGCCGTCAGACGTCAGAGTAAAAAAACGCGGATTTAAGTCGCCCGACGGCATCGTCGCAGCGATCTCCGTGACGGTCTTGGTCGCCAGCGGACCAGGGGTCAGAAGCCGCGCCGCGACGTCGTAGGCGAGGACTTCATTGGCCCAGATGTAGGGCTTGCCGTTCGCGCCGAGAGCCATGCCGTTGCCGAAACTCGTGTTGGCGATGGCGGTGAGCGGCCGATCGCCCGGGTAGCTCTCATTTTCGAGGGGGAGGAGTTCGGTAGGGCTGGTGTCCATGTCGTCCGGATTCCCTCCTGCGGTGTAGATGAAGATCCGGCTCGCGCTCGAGATGAACGCGAAAGGCGCGATGTATTTCACGGATTCGTCGCTCGCCAACGGACCGGTGTTGCCGACCAGCCTCGGTTGGACGCTCGTCCTCCCGTTGAAGTAGGTGTCGGCCTCGAGCCCCCAGAAATAATACTTTCCTTCGCTCGTCAGAGCGAAGCTTGCATAGGTGGAGGCGGCAATCGCGACCACCGTCTTGCCCGCCAGCTCGCCCGGCGGAATCGCCACCGGCAGCGAGGATCCCACGTTCTGAAGCCCCAGTTGACTGAAGTTGTTCAAGCCCCAGCCGAAAACCTGTCCATCGTTCGTCAAAGCCAGCGCATGTCCACCGCCGGCGGCGATGGCGATGACCGTCTTGCCGGACAACGCCCCCGCCGTGGAGACGGGCCGGATGTCACTATGGCTGAGCCCGGAGCCATCGCCGAGTTGCCCGGTGGAATTGGCGCCCCAGGAGTAGACTTTTCCGTCGGTGCCGAGCGCCAGCATGAAATCGAGGCCAGCGGCAATCGCCTGCACCTTCAACGTATCCGAAAGCAGGATAGGGCGATTGCCGCTTTCCTGCGTGGCCACGTAGCCCGTGGTGCCGGCAAACGGCCCGGAGGCCGTCAGCGTGAAGCTGAAGGGATTCTGCCGCGGGTCGTCGCTCCCGATGGAAACGACCGCGGCGCGCGTGCCGGAAGCGGTCGGGTTGAACGTGACTTGAAACGTGGTCGTCGCGGCGCCACCGCCGGCGAGCGTGGTGACCGCGGGTTGCTGGGTAACCGAGAAATCGCCGGTCGCGCCGGTGAGCTTGACGATCGGTGCGCCCGCGAGCGTGAGTGGCGTGGAGCCGTCGTTGCGGAGCGTGAAGGTGCGCACGATGGGATCGCCGCCCGATTCGACCTGGCCGAACTCCGTGAAGTTATTCGTGGTCGTCGAGGCGCTGCCGTTGGCGATCGCGACACCGTTGCCGAGCACGGCGAGGGTAGGCACCGGGCCGGCGCCAGAGACGGCGAAAATAAATGGCGTCGCCAGCGGCTGATTGTTCGCAATCGAGATCATGGCCGTGCGCACGCCGGCGGCGCCGGGGAGAAATGAAATCGTAAACGTGGTCGAGCCGCTGCTCGCCGCGACGGATGAGGCCGGCTGTGTCGTCACGGTAAAATCGGCGGCGTTCGCCCCGGAGATCGCGATCTTCGGCGAGCCGGAGAGCGTGAGCGGAGCGAGGCCGCTGTTCGTGATCGTGAAGGTGCGCGTGACCGGCGTCGCGAGCGTGGTCACGCCGAACTCGGTGAAGTCGACCGGGCTGGGAATCAGATCGCCGCTCGCGATCGCGACGCTGTTTCCGGTCACGCTCATGCTGGGGGTCGGCCCAGTGCCTTGGAGCGCAAAACTGTAGGACGGCGTGAGCGGATCGTTGCTCGCGACCACGACGGACGCAGTGCTGCGCTTGCCGACGACCGCCGGCGTGTAGTTGACCTTGAACGTCGCCGTGCCGTTCGCCGCGACGGTGCTGCTGGCCGGCTGAGTGGCGACCGAGAAGTCCGCCGCGTCGGGGCCGACGAGCGTGACGCGAGGCGTGCCGGAGAGCGTGAGCGCGACACCGCCGGAATTCGCAATCGTGAAGGTATGCGCGATCGCCGTGTTGAGCGGGCCGGTGTCGAAATCGGTGAGATCGGCGATGGCGGGCGCAGCGTCGCCGTTGGCGATGGTCGCGCTGTTGCCCGTGACCGAGATGACCGGCGTCGCGCCGGTGCCGGTGACGGCGAAGCGGTAGCTGGCGTTCGACGGATCGTCGCTCGCGATCGTGAGCCAGGCTTTCGACGCGGACTGCGTCGAGGGCGTGAAGCGCAATTGAAACGTCGTCGACGCGCCCGCGGCGATCGGCGAGGTGGGCGGCGTCGTGACGACGAAGTCGGACGCCGTGGAATTCTGGATACTCACGAATGGCGAGCCGCTGAGCGTGAGCGGCTGGGTGCCGGTGTTCTTGATCGTGAACGTGCGCGTGATCGGCGCGGTGAACGACGTGTTGCCGAAATCGGTGTCGTTGTCGGTCGACGGCGTGAACGCGTTGTTCGCGATCGCGGTGGCGTTGCCGAGCACCGCGATGCTCGGCTGCGGGCCGGTGCCCTGGATCGCAAACGTGAACGGGTTCTTCGCAAAGTTGAACGGATCCGCCGGATCGGGGCCGACGTTCGTCGCGATCGAGACCTTCGCCTTCCGCGTGCCGCCGCCGCCCGCGAGGAACGAAATTTGGAAAGTCGTGGAGCCGGTCCCGCCGTCGAGCGGCGAGGCGGGCTGTGCGGTGACGGTGAAGTCCGCGGCCTGGTCGCCGGAGATCGTCACGCGCGGGGAGCCGCCGAGCACGAGCTGGCCGGCGCCGGCGCTGGCGATCGTGAACGTTTTCACGATCGGCGTGCTGCCGGAATTGGCGCCGAAATCGGTGCCGTCGGCGGACGCAGGCGTCGTGCTGCCCGACGCGATCGCGATGTCGTTGCCGAGCACGGCGATGTCCGCCGCGGGCGGCGGCGCGACGAGGGCGAGCGAAAAAATACTTTCGGAGCCGCCGACGCCGAGCGCGAGAACCCGTTCGCCGGTGCTGAGCTGACTGGCGTTCACGACCGTGGGCAGCGTCCGCGGCGCGGTGGTGTCGTCGCCGATCTCGCCCTCGGCGTTTTCACCCCAGGCGACGAGCGCGCCATCGGAGCAGAGCGCGAGGCCGAAGTAGCGTCCGCCGCCGATGGCGACCACCGTGCGGTGGCCGAGCGCGGACGAGCCGCTGCGATCCACGGCAACGGGGAACTGCTGCTTGCCGAACGCGATGTTGCCGAGATCGCCGGAGACGTTATCGCCCCACGCGGCGACCGTGCCGTCGGAGCAGAGCGCGTAGCTGTGCGCGAGGCCGGCGTGGATGGCGACGACGGTCTTGCCCGCGAGCGCGGAGACGTTGGGCGCGGTGGACACCAGGCCCGGAATGAGCCGGTCGAAAAACTCGGAGTAGGTCGTCAGCTTTCCAAAGGTTTTTCCCTCCGCGTAGTCGTCGCTGACGGTGTAGGTGCCGTTTGAAACCTCCGCGGTGACGACATTCGCCTGCCCGAGCTGGCCATCGGTGTTGAGCCCCCACGCCGCGACGGCGCCGTCGGAGCAGAGCGCCATCGCATGATAGTTGCCGGCGGCCAGCGCCACGGCGGTGCGGCCCGCGAGCGCGGAGCCGGCGGCGGCGTTGACGAAGACCGGGAGGAGACGGTTGTCCTTCGTGCCGTCACCGAGCTGGCCGTTGAGATTGAGGCCCCACGCGACGACCTTGCCATCGGAGCAGAGCGCGAGGCTGAAATTCGCGCCGGCCTTGATCGCGATCACCGTCTTGCCGGCGAGCGCGGAACCGGCGGCGCGACTGACGGCGACGGGAGCGTTCCGCTGCGTCGTCGTGCCGTCGCCGAGCTGACCGTAGTCGTTTGCGCCCCACGCGACGACGGTGCCATCGGTGCACAAGGCGAGGCTGTGATAATTTCCGACGGAGATGTCGGCGACGCCCTTGTTGTAGAGCGCGGAGACGCCGTCGTCGCGGGAAACGAGGACGGCGGTCGGGCGATCGATGGTGGTGTTGGTGCCGAGCTGGCCGGAGCCGTTGTTGCCCCACGCGGCGAGCGTGTTGTCGGAGCACAGCACCAGGCCGTGCAAGAAACCCGCAGCGGCGCGCACGATGGTTTTTCCCCGCAACGCTGCGGAGGTCGCGATCACCGGGCCGGGAATCCGGCGGGACGCGTTGCGGCCGATTACGCCCTCGTAACCCCACGAAAACGCCCGCGTGCCCGCCCACTCGAGCACGAGATCGCGGCCCGTGCCTCCAAAGTAATTCGCATAGAATGGGTAGCCCGCGCCGCCGTAGGCGAGCGTCACCCGCTGGCCGTGGGCGAGATTGGAAAACGCGCCCGCGATGCTGGAGCGGCCGGTGTTTTTGATGACGGTCAGGCGGGTCGGGACCGCGATGGCGAAGTTCAACGACAGCTCGATGGAATTTCCGACCGCGATATAACTGCTGGCGACGATGGGGATGTCGTCGGCGGAATTAAATGCGGCCGTCACCACCGCGCCCCGCGCCTCACTCGCTCCAGCCAAAATAACGCCGCCCAGCAGCGAGCACGCGAGGCGGAGGATCCGATGGCAGGCCGTGCTGCGCTGCGCGAGAGTCCGTGTGGGCGCGCCAGCGATCCCCTGCGGCGAAATCGGCTGCGGCTGCTGAAACAGGGCGGCGCCACCGCGCGTGCGCGCGGCGACCATGAAGTGGAAAAGTCGCATGGTTGCAGGGGTTCGATCGAACCGTTCTTCGCCCACGGACGGGACGGAAAACGAAGGATTGAACCGGATAAACCACACGCCCGCGAAAACAGAACCGGTAAAACTACGCTCGGGTCGCGTAGTTCTACGCGTCTACGAACCCCGGCGCACGGCCGCGCCCTTCCTGCTTATTCCAATGTGCTTTCAAGATGACGCCAATTCGTCTCGCCGCTCCCGCGGCGGGCTACGTCGGAATGCAGCCCGGCGCGGGAGCGCAGGGATGGTCTCAACTTGAAAGCAGGTTGGAACTACTCGGCGTCGTAAATCTGCACGCGCGTCCAGAACGTCTTGAACGTCTCCACGAATTTCAGGTGGATCGGATCGACCTGATACGCGTCCTGCGCCGCGAGATCTTTGCAGAGCACCGTCAACGCCACTGCATAGGAATCGTCGATGATCGCGCGCTTCGGCGTCTGCGCCGGCGCGCCGACGTAGACCTGCTCCACCGCCGTGATCGCGGCCAGCGACTCGACGCCGCGGCGAAAATCCGCGCGCTGGGCCGCAGTCAGTTCAGGTTTCAGCCAGAAATAAACGGAGTGCACGAGCATCGTCCCGCCAGCCTCCGCAATCGTCACCGGCCAACGCAAGCGCCGACTTCGCGGCGCCTGGCGAGGCCAAAGCGCCGGCCGGCTCCGTGTGCGCCGCGCCTTAAAATCTTGTCAGTCGAAAACGGTGGAGCCCAATCGTCGAGGCTGTCATCCTGCCGGTCTTCATGCCCGACTCCGCACCCGCCGTTACCCGCCCTCGCTCTGACGCGACGGGCTTTTGCGCGCGACTGGCGGTGATCGCAGCCTTTCTCGCCGTCTACGGCTGGCTCCAATACGACAACTGCGTCGCGAAGTCCGCCACCTTCGACGAACCGCTGCACCTGACCGCCGGCTATCTCGCGCTGCACCAAATCGAGCATCGCCTCGACCCGACGCACCCGCCGCTGCTCCGGCTCTGGGCGGCGCTCCCGCTCCTCGGCCAGCCGATGCCTTATGTCGACATGACGGGCATCACCAAGTTTACCATCAACGAGTGGACCAGCCGGGCGTACAGCATCGCCCGCCAGTTTGTCTTCGGCCGGGGCAAGGGCGACGAATTCATGACCCGCGGCCGGTTGATGATCGCCGTTTTCGGCGTCCTGCTCGGCCTCCTGATTTTTTCCTGGGCGGACGACTGGCTCGGCTTCGGGCCCGCCGCGATGGCGCTGGGCTTTTATACGATCGAGCCGAACCTCATGGCGCACAGCGGACTCGTCACCACCGACGCCGGCGTCGTCTGCCTCATGTTCGGCGCAGTGTATTTTGCGTGGCGCCTGCAGCGACGCTGGACGGGCTTCAACCTCGCCGGGCTGGCGGCGTTCACCGCCCTCGCCGTGGTGAGCAAATTTTCCGCGCTGATCCTGCTGGTGCTGCTGCCCCTGCTGCTGGCCGTGGCGGTCTGGAGCCGGCCTGCCTTCACCTGGCGGCGTGCGCTCGTCGCGCTCGCGAGCACCGCGGCGTTCACCGTGTTCGCGATCTGGGCGGTGTACGGCTTCCGCTATTCCGCCGGTCCCGCGGGCGCCGGCCTGATCAAGTCAGCCGCCGCGCCGGTCGTGAAACACCAGCTGCCGCAACTCGCCGACGCTGCCGCGTGGATCGACTCGCTGCACGTGCTGCCCAATGCGTTTTCCCAAGGCCTCGCCTGGAGTCTCGCGAGCGCCCAAGCCCTCGGCGGTTACCTGAATGGCGAACTCAGCACCGAAGGCTGGTGGTATTACTTTCCGGTGGCGTTCCTCGTGAAGACACCCATCGCCGAGATGATTCTTGCCGCAGCCGGCCTGGTTTTCCTCTGCCGCCGCGGGACGCGCCAGGAATGGGTCGACCGTGTTTTCCTCCTCGTTCCGCCCGCGCTCTTCCTCGTCGTCGCGATGGGCAGCCACATCAACATCGGCCTTCGCCACATCCTGCCGCTCTATCCTTACGTGCTGCTGCTCGGCGCCGTGCCGATCTACGAGTTCCTGCGCCTGCGCCGCCCCGCCGGCTGGCTCGCCGTCGGCGTCAGCGCCGCTGCCTCGCTCTTCCTCTTCGCCCGCGCATGGCCGGTCACGATCGCTTACTTCAACGAATTCGTCGGCGGACCGGAAAACGGCTACCTCTATCTCTCCGATTCCAATCTGGATTGGGGCCAGCATCTCAAGGAACTCAATCAATGGATGCAGCGGGAGAAAATCGACCGCATCAACCTCGCCTATTTCGGCAGTGTCGATCCCGCATCCTACGGTATTTATTGCACCTATCTGCCGGGCTGCCCGCCCGTCGCACGCACCCATCCGCCGCAACTGCCCGGTTATGTCGCGATCAGTTCCACCCTGCTCACCGGCCGATATGAACTCCTTTACGGCGGGTTCATGGATCTGCCACCGGTCGCCGTGATCGGCAATACGATCCGCGTCTACTGGGTCGAGCAATGGCCCGAACCCGACTCTGACCCACCCGACGCGCTCACCGCGACCTGGCACCGCGCGCTGGCCGACCAACTGCTGACCGAGACGCACTGGTACGGACGCGCCGCGTTTCACTACCGCCTCTATTTGCAAGCCCGCGAACGCGACAGTACCGGATGGTTCCGCCTCGGCTTCGCGCTCTTGGAAAACGATCAAACCCGCGCCGCCGTCGAGGCCTTTGTTCGCGCCGTCGACTGTGATCCGGCGCCGAAAAAACTCTGTCGGCGCATCGCCGAGACTCTCCTGAGAGCGCACCGCTCCGCCGAAGCCGAACCCTTCGCGCGCGCGGCCGGCGGCTGAGCACGGCATGGGGTTAAACGGCTCCAGCACCGCGACCGCGTGATACCACCCGCCGGGCAGCGTCCCTCGTGAACCTCGAAACACGAAAAGGGCCGAAAGTCGCGCCGTCGTTTCAAACCTTGACCGAGACGGCGTGCGGCGCAGCGTGTTCGCTCCTCACCTCACTGCCTGATGGTGTAATGGTAGCACAGGCGACTTTGACTCGCCTAGTCATGGTTCGAATCCATGTCGGGCAGCCATTCCGAACCGAATACAAACCAAATTCGGACGGGTGAACCAACGATGGTTTCTCCTGCACATCAGCCACATGCTGAGGCTGGTATTGTTAACCACTCTGCGGTTGTTTTGGGTTAGCAAGGTGCACCGCCGCGATTTTTCGCGAAATGCGACCACAAACGGCCTGACTGGTTAACAAACTCGAGCAGGCGCTCGACGTGGTGAAGCTACTGCGATCACACGCACGCGACGGGCGCTTTTCAGCGGATCGTCGGCGGGGATGCAACGGCGGTGTGTGGAGCAGCCGTTCGTCCCATCTCCTCATAATCCCGGTGCCGCGCGCAGAGCCGAATCGGGCGCCATCGGATTGCCACCGATGACAACACCCGTTGCGAAACAGAACTTCCGAAGCTCATTGCGAGGCCGATGGACACCCCGGACCCTTCTGACGCAGGCCGCACGATTATCGATCAATTGTTGGCGCTCACTTTCAATCTCGTTCGGGTCAATGATCCGGAGCGTCCCACCGAGCCGGTGGGACTGGCATCCGGTTTTGTCATTGATAAAGCGGCCAAGCAATACGTCCTCACTGCCGGACATGTCGCGCGAAGTGGTCCGTGGTTTTGGGAGTGCCCATTGGATTTGGCCGAAGGCTGCCTGCTAGTTCCCATGGGGCCATTCATGCAGTTTGCGTCTGGAAAAATTTCCCCGCGTGGCGAATTCGATTTCGATCAGAGTGTTGTTCCCGCGGCCGATTTCGCCTGGGCTCCCTTTGAGCCCAAAGCCATTGGGGAAAAATTGAAGAGCTTTAAGGAACCCAAACAGCCGATTACTTTCGAGTATTACCACGGGCCACTTGACCGAACAATCGCGCCGGGCGAAACGTGTGTGCTCGCCGCCCACAGCCGGGGAACCATCGAGGCGTTGCGCTTAACGTATCTCCGCCGCGATGCCTGTATTCAGGATCTGGAATTCCAGTCCACGAACGACAAAGGCCATCACGTATTCAAACCAGCAGGAGGCCACCAAGGGCACGCGTTCTACCGAGGCGCGAGCGGCGCACCTATTGCCAAGAGCGACGGGGTAATCGTCTCAATGCTGATAGACGGCAGCGATTCGGGCGATGAAATCTGGGGCCAACCTCTCCCGTCAATCGCGCATCTCGCCGGTTTCGACCCGACTGGTCGCTGACGATCCCAGCCTCTCCGGATTGGCGCTGGCTTCGCCGAAGGAGATTTGCCCGAATCGTCCGATGGCGAAACCCACCACGCCTCCCGGCCCGACTCCTCCGCGCCTAAAGAATCTCGAGCGCAGGCGGGAGATCCTCGCACGCAACCCGGCCGCGGCGGCGCTCGCGGAACGCCTTTGGAATTTTTACGGCTGCCGGCTGATATGCAGCACGCCGAAACCCCAAGACACGAGTCGCATTCGCTATGGAATACTCCCTAAACACGCTACAACTGGCTGAAACGCAGAGGCGGAAATAGAAAATCATCGCTCCGCCACAATTTTATCACGAAGCGATCATTCCTGCGGCATGATATCGTGCCATGAACAACGAAAATCCTTATCTCACCCGATCGCTCAGGCTTTGCGCTGGCAGGAGTGGCTGGAAAAAGAAGCGGGTAGAAAACCGGCGGATGTCGCGAGAGCGTTCAAGGTCAAAACCGGCAACGAAATCGCCCAAGCCCTCGGCATCTCGCTGCCCTCCGTTCAGAACATCAAGAAGGCAGCGGGACTCGTTGGCAAAACCAAGCCGGGACGCAAAAAGGTGGAAAAGAAATAAGCCCGCGGTTGCGCTTCAACGCGTTACCCCGGGGCTGGGAAGTAGGAATGCGGTTACGATGGCGGCGACGCCGCTGGCCGTCGATCGTTGCCCGGCCGAGGCGGTTGAAAGACCTGCGCCGTGAACGCCTCCTGCAATCGAACTTGGTGAGCGTGCTTAACGGGGAAACACGGCGTCACGACCGAACTCCGTTGAGGGTATTGAAGAATCCGGCGTAGTCGCCCTTGGCGGCAAAGCGCAGCGGTTTCACGCGCTCAACGAGGATTTCGGGCGGCGTGGGCGTGGCCGACAGGAGTTGCATCGTCTCGGTGATATACTCCTTGAGCGGCATCGCGTTCGGATCGGCGGCCTGATGCGCACCCGTGAGTTCGGTCTGCACATAAGGCGGCGCGATTTCGAGAACCTCGACCGGGGTGTCCTTCAATTGGTAGCGCAGCGATTCGGTATAAGAGTGCACGGCCGCCTTCGTGGCGCAATAGGTCGGGAAGCTGGCCAGCGGAATGAAGGCGAGTCCGGAAGAGACCGATATGATGGCAGCGGCGGGCTGTCTTTTCAGATGGGGCAGCAGCGCGGCGGTCAGGCGGATCGGCCCGAGCAGGTTGGTGGCGACGGTGGCCTCGGCGTCGGCGAGGTCGAAGTCGGACGCGAGCAGTTTTTCCGGGCGCATGATCCCGGCGTTGTGGACAACGACGTTGAGGGCCGGGTGCTGCGCCGTGAGGCGGGAAGTGAAGTCCCGGAGGGCGTCAGCGTTCTCGATGTCGAGGGTCAGCGAAGCCATGCCGGGGTTGGCGCGGGTGACTTCGTCGAGGGCCGCCTGGCGGCGGCCGGCGATGATGACCTTGTTGCCGCGGGCGTGAAACGATTCGGCGAGGGCACGGCCGATGCCCGAGCCGCCGCCGGTGACCAGGATGGTGTTGCCTGAGATTTTCATGGTGTCGAAATGGGTTGCGGGTTGAGGCTGCCACGCTACCAGTGCCGCTCACGAAGCGGAAGTAGGCACTTTAACAATCCATACTTACCTGAAGGAGAGTATCGGCCGATGAACCAGTTGCTCACGAAAAAGCAGATCGCGCAGGCGAAGGAGTATTGCACCGGATGCGCCGACTACGAGGTGGACCCGCGGGTCGAGGCGCTGGTGAACGAGCTGATCGGCCGCGTGGCGGACAAGTGGACGATGCTGGTGATCGAGGCGCTCGTGGCGGGCGGGGAGATGCGCTTCACGCGGATCGCCGACGCCATCATCACAGGCGAACTGACCAAGGTCGAGGACGTCGTGCCGCTGATCCGGTTCCTCGCGAGCGAAGGCTGGTGGATCACGGGTCAAACCATCTTCATCAACGGCGGCTTTACGACTCGTTAGTCGTTGTGGACGATTCACCACACAGTTCGCTTCGCCCCAAGGCTGGGCAGCCATCCAAGCCCGAATACAAACCGGATTCGGAATAGTGAACAAACGATGGTTTTCTCCTGCACATCAGCCACACGCTGAAGCTGGGTGAAATCGCGTCCCCATTAAGCGCGCGGCTCCAGTGACGTGTTAGGCAGCTGACCCTAAAACCATGCCCAACCGCACCAGACTTTCTGCGGTTGCGACAACCGCTTCTTCAGGGGCACGTGGTTTCCAATCAAGCAGGCGCTCCGCTTTCGCGCTGGTCGGCTGGCGAATCACATCCAACAACGGCAGCAAAGGACGCAGCTGGCCATTAAACGGGGCCAGCATTCTGACGAACCAGCTCGGCAACGTTCGCGTGGATACGCGGCGCGCCTCGCTCCCCAGCCGGGCTTTAAGCACCCGCGCGATCTCTGGCATCGACATGACTCGTCCCGATACCGCAATAAAACGCTCTCCCTTTGCCGCCGGATGGGTCATGGCGCGCAGGTGCAGATCCGCGACATCCCTGACGTCCACCACCCCAAAATAAATTCGCGGGTTGCCCAAGCCGCCGCGCAACACCCGTTTGATCAGCTCCGGCGACGACGAAACTCCAGGCGCCAGCAAGGGGCCGAAAATGCCGGACGGGTTGATCACCGAAAGTTCCAACGCGCCGCCTTCGCGCCCGATGAAATCCCACGCGGCCCGTTCCGCGATGACCTTTGACTTCACATACGCACTCATCTCTCCGTCGAGATTGCTCCAGTTTGTCTCGTCAAACGGTGCGTCTCGCGGCGGCAGACCGTAGTAGATCGCGCCGCAGGAGGATGTGAGCACCACTCGCTTCACTCCCGCGTCGCGCGCGACCTTGAGCACGCGCAACACGCCATCCCGGGCTGGAACGATGACCTCATCCTCGGTTTTCGGAGCGGTGATTGGCAGCGGTGAAGCGACATGAATGACAAAGTCACAGCCCTGCACCGCTTCTTTCCAACCGCCCTCTCGCTCCAAGGTTGCGGTAAAGAAAACGAGCCTTCGTTCCGCGTTAATGCCGTCACGGCCGAGCGCCTTTCGCACATCCTCCTCACGTTTCGCAGACCTGATCGTGGTCCGCACCGAATGCCCCTGATGCAAAAGTTGAAGGATCACGTGCCCACCGACAAACCCCGACCCGCCGGTAACTAAAACAGTGCTCATACGCGCGTATTTCGGACCAAAACGCTCGTAGCGCAATTTTCGAGTGCATTGGTCGATGACCGGCGATGCAAATGAAGCAAATTGGAAGGCTGCTTTGCCCCCTTCCGCCATAACATGCGGAACCCGCCAACGGGAACTTGAAGCAGATTGCGCTCGTTCAGCCCTCTGAAAATCGTGTTTTGCTTCGGTTTTGCTTTGGGCTAGAAATCCAAACGGGCAGCCAACTTGAACGAAATCCGAACTTTTTCGGAAACCGTTAAACGCGATTCGCTACCCGCTGGCGTTTCATGCGTTACCGCGTCGCGCCGAGTTTAACACTTTTGGGCCGAGTTCGGATTTGGAGCTACGATCGTCCGGTCTTAGCCCCGATGGGGAATGCTTAGGCAAAACGGTCAAACTTTTGCCGCAGCCGTGACGAAGGCTCTTTGACTGCGGAGAGAACGCCGGACTTCGCCGTCGACTTCTGCTCACCTGCCCTTCCCAAATCAGCGCGAGGCGTGCGATGGCGGCACGACATTTGTCGAACGCTTTCGGATGGTCTCATTGAGTCTCGTCAGCCAGTCAACGACCGGGGATTCGCCTGGTTGCGGTGCCAGCGTTCACCTCGCGCCGCCATTCACACTCGCGATTGGCTGCGCCGCCTCGTCAGCGAGCGCTCGTTTCAACCACACCGCCATCGGCGCCAAGCCCCGATTATTCCACGCGTAATACGGAATCGCCGTGATCGGCGAGCGGCCCGGCTTTTCGATCGCAAGCACCGTCACGCCGCCGAGCAGGCCGGGGCGCTCCTGCGGCTCCACTTTTTCGCCCGCCGAAATCACCAGGGATTCCGGCACGAAGTCGCGATCGACCGACTCCACGCAATACACCAGCGGCCCGCGCTCGAGCGCCACCCGGCCCCGCGTCGCCGCCACGCGCTCGTCCGCATGCACCCGGCGCACCGTCATCGGCAGATCGATCTCCACGCTGTCGCCCGCGCGCCATTCCCGCCGGATCGCCACGTAACCGTTTTCCAACGTCGTTGCCGCCGGCCCGCCCGCCGCGCGCACGCTCCAGGTCGCCGGCCTGGCTTCGTCGTAACCATAAAGATCCGACGGCAACGGCCGGCCTTGCGCCCAATCCGGGATGCGCACCCGCACCGTGAACGTCGCCGGCTCTGCCGGGTTCACCGTCAGCCGCACCTTGCCGCTCCATGGATAGTCGGTCTCCTGCGCGAGCTTCACGTTCATGCCCTTCACCATCGCCTCGCCGGAACTCTGCGCGTAAAAGTTGACGTAAACCGAGTCGTCGCGCACCGCGTAGAAATAACCCGTCAACGCCGCCAGCGTGCGCATCACATTCGGCGGACAGCACGCGCAGCCGAACCACGGCACGCGCCCCGCGAAGCCCGAATTGTTTTTCGCCGCGCCATCGTAGACGCACGGGTTCGTATAGAAGAACCGGTCGCCGCTCAGCGACACGCCGCTGATCATGCCGTTGAAACAAGTCCGCTCCACCACATCCATGTAGCGCGCATCGCCGGTCAGCAGAAACATCCGCTGATTCCACATCATCAAGCCGATCGCCGCGCACGTCTCGTTGTAGCCATCGTTCGGCAGCTCATAGTCCGCGCCATACGCCTCGCCCTTGGCGATCGCGCCCACGCTGCCCGTCAGATAAATTTTTTTCTGCACCATGTTGGCCCAGATTTTTTCGATCGCCGCGACGTAGCGTTGGTCGCCTGTCAGCGCCGCCACGTCCGCCATACCGGCGTAGAGATAGTTCGCGCGCACCGCGTGACCGACCGCCGTCGTCTGATCCACCACGCGCAGATGCCGCTGGTTGTATTCCGGCCCGCCCGGCCCGCGCACCTCGAGGAAAATCTTCGCGAGATCGAGGTAACGCTGCTCGCCCGTCACGCGGTAAAGCTTGCACAACCCCATCTCGATCACCTCGTGGCCGGGCGCGATCTTTCGCTCGCCCGAGCCGAAATCGCGCCAGAGCAGCTCCGCGCTTTTCACGCACACGTCGAGCAGGTTCTTCTTTCCCGTCGCCTGATAATGCGCGACGCCCGCCTCGTAAAGATGGCCGAGATTGTAGAGTTCGTGGCTGAGCTCCGGGTCCGCCTCCCAGCGCTTCTGGCCGACCCATTTGTGGCCCGGCGAATCCGGATGCATCGTGCGAAACGTGTACAGATAACCGTCCGGCTCCTGCGCCGCCGCGACGATCGCGATGATCTCGTCGAGCCGCTTCTCCAGCGCGGGATCGGGTTTCGTGCTCAACGCATACGACGCCGCCTCCACGACCTTGTAGATGTCGGTGTCGTCGAAGGGGAAAATCGTCGCCGGCAGGTTCTGGAAATTTTTCTCGCCGGCCGCCCGCCGCCGCATCGTTTCCGCCGCCAGCTCGAAATTTTTCAACCGGTTCGAATCCACGAGCTGCCGCAACGCGAACGGCACCGTCACCGCGCGATTCGTCTCCTGTTTCGCCGCCCAGAATCCGCCCGTCACGTGCACCGCCGTAAATGGCACCGGCTGCACCGGATAGTCCGCCGCCGCCGAAGCGACAGCGAAAGTTGCCAACGCCAGGGCCGAAAAAATTCTCGCGCGTATCATAGGGGTGACAACGCATTGTCCGCACCTCGCGCCTTTTTTCCAGTCCGCACCACCGTCTCACGACGTTACCGTTCACCGCGCGCCGTCACGCCTTTCGCCGCGTCCGCGCCGTCGTCCGCCCGACATTGTAACCTTCGGCGCGCTGCGGCATCTGATTGACCGATGTCACCTCCTCCAGCCGATCCGCCCGCCGCCATTACGGATTCGCAAGCGATCGACGAAGTCACGCGCGGCAATCGCGAGATGTTCGAGGTTCTCGTCCGTCGCTACAATCAGCAGCTCTTCCGCGTCGGCCTCGCTTACCTGCAGCGCCACGATCAGGTCGAGGACGCGATGCAGAACGCCTACCTCAAGGCTTTCCTCCACCTCGGCCGGTTTCAGCGCGACGCCTCGTTCTCGACCTGGCTCACGCGCATCATGATCAACGAATGCCTCATGATCCTCCGCCGCCGCCGTCGCGCCGCCGAGGACTCGCTCGAGGTCGCGCCCGAGTCCCACGATCCCACCGCCCGCCCCGCCGCCACCGGGCTGAGCCTCAAAGAAATGAAACTCCTCCTCGAACAAGCCGTCGCCGCTCTCCCCCGCAATCTCCGCGTCGTCTACCTGCTGCGCGAAGTGCAACAACTCTCCACCGCCGAAGCCGGCGCCTGCCTCGGCCTCACTTCCGCAAACGTGAAAGTCACGCTCCACCGCGCGCGCGAGCAGCTCAAATCCACGCTCCTCAAAAGCGCCGCCGGTGTGGAGCTGTTCACCTACGAAGCGCCGCGCTGCGATCCCTTCACCGCCCGCGTGATGGCCGCGATCCTCGCCGTCGCGTAGCGACCGGTGGGGAAGTCACTCCGCGACCGCCGCGCCGCCCGCGCAAATTTCAGCGGTAGGAGCCTGCTTGCAGGCGATTCGCAGCGCCGGCTTCCAGCCGGCCGTCACCCGATGTCGGCATGACGCCGGCGCGACCGCAAGTCTCGCCCGCCATCAGGCTCGCGACCGCCCTCACCGCCTCCGCCTCGCTCCGACATTCGCGTCCCTTCGCGTTCATTCGCGGTTAAAAACCGCCCACGCCGCACACGCCGCCCACGCCGCCCACGCCGCACACGCCCGCTCGCACGCCGCAAGCCCTGTCACAATTGCTGTAACCTCATCCGTCCCACCGCATCGAATCGGCTGAAGTTTTTTCAACCCTGCTCCTCCACTCCTCATTCCTCGCACTCCCATGTTAACCTTCAGCATCGTTCTCTTCGTGATCGCCGCCGTCCTCGGCCTCGTCATCGCCGCCGCGCTCTTCAAGAAAAAGGAAACGCCCAAATCCGCCGTGGCCGCGCACGGTGTCGTCGGCGCCGCCGCGCTCGTCCTCCTCATCGTCTACGCCGCGCAAAATCCCCACCGCTTCCTCACCATCGCGATCGTCCTCCTCGTGATCGCGGCGCTCGGCGGTGCGCTCCTGCTCGCAAACGATCTCCGCAAGAAACCCGGCCCGCTCTTCCTCGTCGTCGTGCACGCGCTCGCCGCGGTCGCCGCCGTCGCCCTCGTCCTCGTCGTCGCGTTCGGTTGAGCCGGGCTCGTCCCCCTCTTTCCTCATGCGCCTGCGCGGCCATCCCCTCCACGTGATGATCATCCACTTTCCCGTGGCGCTTTGGCCTGCGCATGCCGCCTTGCATCTCTTCGCCAGCCGGCTCCCCGCCGGCGTGCCCGCTGTCGCCGGTTTTTGGGTACTCGCCGCCGGCACCGCGCTCGGCTGGCTCGCCGCCCTCTTCGGTCTCTCCGACTTGATCGAACTCTCGCGCGCCGACGATCCGCCCCGCCTCTCCGCCGGTCTCGCCCACGCCGCCATCAACGGCTCCGTGCTCGCCGGCTTCACCGGTCTGCTCGTCGCAGAGATTCCGCACTACCCCGCGATCTCCCACGGCCACGCCTTCCTCGCCTTCGAAGTCGTCCTGCTCCTCGCGCTCGCCGTCGGCAATTTCTTCGGCGGCGAAGTCGTGTGGCGCCGCCCCGCCGCTTCACCCAAAACCTGACGCACCGCCTCCTTCGCATGCGTCGCGTAGTACTTCCGGCTCCACCGCCGGTCCTCTGAAATCCGCTAACGACTCGACTCATTCTCCGCCGGCGCCAACCGTAGCGCCATGCGCGCCGCCACCCCTGCCCGGCTTTTCCAACTCGTCCCGCTCGTCCTCGCGTTCGCTCCCGGTTTCTTCACCGCTGCGTCCGCCGCCGACACCTCCGCTTCCTCTCCACCGCCCGCCGCGATTGTCGCGATCGACCTCGCGCCGCTCGACACGCGCACCGACGCGCTTCTCGCCCGGGCCGATCTCACCGCCTATCGCGGCTGGTTGAAATATCTTCGCTTCGTCGCCCACGACGTCGCCGCGCGTAAAGGCGCCGGCACCGAGCCCGCCCGCGCCGCGGCCGCGCGCCTCGATGAGTGGCTCACCAAAATCACCGCCAATCCCGCCGTCCTCGCCACGTTGCGCGGCGTCCAGGAATGGGCCTACGAGAGCCCCGTCGACGACTCCGGCCAGCCGTTCAAGCTCGTCATCCCCGACGACTACAACCCCGCCTACCCCGCGCCGCTCTCGCTCTACCTGCACGGCGCCACGGGTAATCACCTCGACCATTCGTCCTACTTCCACGCGCACGCCGGCCACTTCGATCTCGCCGTCCTCGGCCGCTCGCGCATCGGCGGCTACACGAATCTCAGCGAGGCCGATGTCCTCCAAGTCCTCGCCTACGTGCGCGCCCACTGGTCGATCGACCCCGCGCGCCTTCACCTTTCCGGCGGCAGCATGGGCGGCATGGGCACGTTTCGCCTCGGCGCACGCTATCCGCACCTCTGGGCCTCGGGCGCGGTGACGTGCGGCGCTGGCGACCAAGTCCCCGCCGCCAATCTCCTCCAGCTCCCGCTCTACGTTATCCACAGCATCGACGATCCCGTCGTCCCCATCCTCGAAAGCCGCGCCGTCGTGCAACAACTCCAGACCCTCGGCGGCGAAATCATCCGCGACGAAACCAACGGCCTCGGCCACGCCTCGTGGAATTACCGCGAAGGCCAGGATCGCGCCAACGCCTGGGCTCCCCGCCAGGTTCGCCCCGCGCCCACCGCTGTCCGCCGTATCGACTTTACCGCGACCGACGGCGTGGCCGCCCGCGGCTGGTGGGCCGCGATCGCCGAGTGGGGCGACGCCGCATCACCCGCCCGCATCGTCGCCAACGCCGGCTCCGACAACTCGCTCTACGTTTCCTTCACCAATCTGAAAGCCGCCACGTTTCACCTCCGCGAATCGCCGTTCGACCCCGCGCAACCGCTCAAAATTTCCATCGACGCCTCCGTCCCGTTCGTCGTCCCCGCCCCGCTTCCCGCCGAAATCACCGTTCGCCAGGACGACGCGCCCCGCTCCTCCGCCTGGACCTTCGCCGCCGGCCGTCCCTCGGCGCCGATCCGCCTCCACACCCCCGGCGGCCCGAGCCTCCTCTACGACGGCGAACCGCTGCTCATCGTCTACGGCACCGGCGGCGACGACGCGCACCGCGCCGCCCTGAAAGCCGCCGCCCTCGACGCCGCCCGCTCGCCCGGTCCGTTCTGGCCCGAGCCGGTTCCCCGCGCCGACGCCAACGATGCCGACGGCATTCCCCAAATCGAAAATCTCTACGGCTCGCTCGCCACGAAAGCCGACCGCGACGTCACGCCCGACGACCTCGCGCGCTGCCATCTCGTCCTCATCGGCACCGCCGACGACAACCGCATCGTCGCCCAGCTCGCACCCAAGCTCCCCGTCTCGCTCACGCCCGACGCCGTCGTCTGCAACGACGGCGAGCGCTTCACCGGCGAACACCTCGCGCTCGGCCTCGTCCACTACAACCCGCTCGCGCCGCAACGCCTCGTCTTCTGGGTCGCCGCCCACGACATCGCCGCCTACGCCCCCGGCGCGATCATCCCCCTCACGATGGCCGGCCGCGGGAATCAAATGTTCGGCATTCACTTCGGCGCCGACCTTCTCGTCAGCCGCGCCGGCGAACCCGCTCAGGACATCGTCGCCACGCGCGCCTTCACCAGCCGCTGGCAGTGGACCGCGCGCCGTGCCCAGTCCCCGCTTTTGCCCGAGCGCGCCGCCACCTACGCCGGTTTCTACGCGAGCCTCGCCGACGCCCTTCGTCGCTCCGCGCAGACCGACCTCGGTCTCGTCGCGCTGACCGATCGCCCCGCGCCTGCGCCGCTCAACGAACTGCCCCCGCGCCACGCCGCGCTCTTCGCTCCCGGCGTCTCGCGCCTCGCCGACGCACAGGCCCTGTTTCCCTTTCACCGCCTCGGTGTATTCGAAATCACCGGTGCCGACCTCAAAGCCGCACTCGTCAAAGCCTCCGCGAAAAATCCCGCCTTCGCCGTCGCCGGTCCCCCCGCCGACCAGCTCGAACCCGCGCGCACCTACACCGTCGCGCTGCCCACCGAATCGATCTGGGCGTGGAATAGCCTCACGCTCCACGTCCCGGCGGTGTATCACCAAACCGAAGTCACCGTTGCCCGCGCCCTCCTCGACCTCCGCTGACCCGCGCGCCGTCGGCAGTCGAGCTGAACGGATCGCCCGAAGCTTCGCGCGCTCCGGACTTATCGAAAACGCGGTCGTCAAACGCCATCGCCCGCTGCTGATGAACCGCCCGGCTTGTCATTCTGAACGAAGTGAAGAATCCAGTGGGCGCTTCGTGGCACGACACGCATGCGAAAGTCCAAATGGATTCTTCGCTGCGCTCAGAATGACCGGCATTTGAGCGTTCATCGGCGTAGGCGCTGGCGCTATTTCTTCCCCGCCTCCGGCTTCCGCGTCGCCGCTTCAACCAGCCGCGCCCGCCACGCATCCTGCGTGAGCTTGTTCAACGTCCCGCCGAACTCGATCGGCCCGCCGACGGCCGTGCGATAATCCTTCGCGTCCTTCTCGGCCGATAACAGCCCCGCCTGCGTCAACAGTTCCGCCATTCGCCCGCGCACGCCGAGTTGCAGCTTCGCGCTCACCGCGCGCATCGGCAGCGTCGCATTATCCTTCCCCGCGCTCATCTCGCCCGCGCCGGCCAGATGCACCTCCGCCGCGGTCAGTTCGATCGTCGGAAAACGCATCGCTCCGTCGCCCCCGCGAATCGCCGTGATCGCCAGCTGGTCATAACCGATCTCCGCCATCTCGCGGTCGAACTCGAGCACCGCATCGGTCGTCGCACTTACTTTCACCTGCCCCGACGTCATCGATTTCGCCTTCGAGCCGAGCAGCCGGCCAAACGCCGTGCCCACGTCGCCCAGCGCATCGACCACCTTCGATCCGCCCGCCGCCGACGGCAGCGCCTGCGCCACGCCGCACTTCAACATCCGCACGATCCCATTCTTGCTCGTGAGCTTGAACGTCTCCTCCCGCCCCGCGACGAGCTCCGCCAGCGTCGCCCCCTTCGCCCCCAATGATCGCTCGACCGTGAAGCGCCCCATGAAAACCGGCTCCTTGCCATCTTTCGCGGCGCCGAAAATCCCCTCCGCATCCACCGGATAACTCGCCGCCGTCGCCGTGAGTTCGTAAGGCCGTTCCCGCGTGGCGTCGAAGGTCAGCGTCGCGTCGATCTGCGCAAGACTGTGCTCGGCCGGCCCGCCGTGCCCGCCGATCAATTCCAGCCGGCCGTGCTCAAATTTCAAATATCCGCCCACGTCGATCAGCTCGCGATCCGTCAGTCGCAATCGCTCCAAATCGATCCGTGCGCGCCCCCTCCAGTCGCCCCAAAAAGGCTCCACCTCACCCGGCCCTCCGCTCCGCGCCGTCGTCGCTGCATGTCCAAACGCCGCCAGCGGTCCCGCGAGCAACTCGAGCTGCTCGAGCGCCACGCTTTTCCCCGCGAGTTTCACGTCGACGCCCATCGCGGGCGCATCGCCGCGCCATTCCCAATCGAGGCGCACATCCGAAACATTCTTTCCCCACGCGAATGTCATCGGCGCGCCGATCGCCACCGTGCCGTCCGGATATAGATCCGCCCGCACGCTCGCGTTCACCGTGTGCGCCGGGTCGTGTCCGACGACCGCCACCTTCCCAAGCAAATCCGCATACCCCGCGATCGTGCCCGAAATCTCTCCCGACGCCGCTCGCGCCGTCAGCCACGCCGTATTCGAAATCGTCCCACTCGCCGCGACCGCCTCGAGATCCGCGCTCCACGTCGCCGCCACGTCCACCGGCTGCTCCCGACCGGCGGCCCGCGAAAACCGCGCCTCGCACCGCGCGAGCGATTTTCCCCCGCCCGTCACCATAACCGGAGCCAGCTCCACCTGCCACGCCCCCGTCGCCGCCTCCAGCCGCGCGCTCCCGTCCGCGGAAAAATCCAGCGCCTGCGCCATGACCCTTCCGCCGCGGACCACCGACAATCCTTTCGCAGCCAGCGGCGCTTTCGTCCGGGCCGTGAACGCACCGCCCGTGCCGGCGATCGCAATTTCGCCCGTCACCACATCGTCCGAGACTTCGAGTCCCGCGAAGCCGCTCGCGAGCCACCGCACCGGCCAGCCGCGCACGTTGACCGCGAGCCAGTCGCTCCCGCTCTCGCGCACCGTCACGGTGTGCCGCTTCAAATCGAAATCGAACGGCTGCAGCGCCCGCAGCTCCACCAGCGGCCGGCCCGCCGCCGCCGCCAATTCGAGTTTTTCGACGCGAACGATCGGCCCCTCGCGCGCGATTTCAAACTTCGCGTCCATCCCGATCGCACCCCACCGCTCGAGCCACGGCCACTCGCCGGCGGCCGCGTGCACTTCACCGCCGGCGTGCCACGCGCCGCCCGCCGTCTTCGCCACAAACCGTCCGCCGCCCGCAATCGCCGGCAGCGACGCGAGCTTGCCGCCAAACACCACGAGATCGCCCGCCTTCGCGTTCAGCTCCCACGATCCCGCAATCGTTTCATCCGCGGCCGGCCACTTCGCTTGGAAATTTCCCAACCCGCGGCCGCTGCGCGCCAACGCGAGCCGATAAACTGTTTCCGCCTCCGACAGATCGGCGCTCAGTTCGAATCCCAGTTCTTTCTCCGCCGCTTTCGCCGCGGCCGGTCCGCTTTCGACGACCACCCCGCGCGCCGTCGCGCGGCCCAATGTGCGCGCGTCCTTCATCTCCGCTGCGATTTCTCCCCGCGCTGCGATCGCACCAGCCGGCAGTCGGGTGTCGAACACCGTCGTCGCGAATTTAAACCGTCCCGTCTGTCCGACCGACAAGCCTCCTCCGTCGAGCACGACATGGATTGTGGTTCCATCGCCCGCGTTTTTCGCCGTCACATCGCCTTCGATTTCCACGCCGTCGAACGACACGTCCCAGGGAAATCTAAAACCGCGCCAAGAGTCCTTCCCCGCCTCCATCGCCGCGGTTTTCGCTGTCCCGGTCTTCGCCGTCTTGGTTTTCGCTGCGGGCTTCGGCTTCGCCCCGCCAGCGTCCATTTCACCCGTGGCGCCCGTTGCTCCGCGCGCTTGATCCACTCTCAGCACCCAATCTTTCGCGACGACCCGCCGGAAACTCAGCCGCCGCTCGCGCCACGATTTCCAGACCGGCAGTTCGAGCCGCACCGACGGCATGACCAGGGAACTGCCCGCCGATTCCGCGCGAAAATTCGTGATCTCCACCTGCGACAACCCCGCCGCCACCTCTCCGACCGTTGCATGCCATTCCGGATGTTGCTTCAACACGCGCCGCACGGCCCACGTCTGCGTGGTCGGCGAGAACACCGCCGCGACGACGAGCACGACCAACACCGCGCCCGACCCCAGCACCACCGGAAGATGTCGAAGAATTTTCAATCTCGTTGGACCGCGCGATGGGACCGCCGCCTCTTGCATCGGTTTCCACAAACATGCCGACCCGCCGCCGTCGGCGATTTTGGCCGACGCGTCCGGGAGCGATCGCAGCTCACCTCGTGCTCCGCGCGCTCGCCTTCATCTCGTCCTGGCAATTCGTGCACATCCCGTGCGTGAAGCGAAGCTGGCTGCGCTTGCTGAAATATTCCTCCAACTGCTGCCAGTAGCCGTCGTCGTCGCGGACTTTCTTGCACCACGCGCAGATCGGCAGCAGCCCGCTCAACGTCGTCACTTCCGCCCGCGCGCTCATCAGCTCCTCATAGCGCAACTGCAGTTGCGCCACGAGCAGCCCGACAAACAGCGCCACCATGAAGAAGCTCACCTCGAGGTCGCCCACGATTTCCAAGGCCTGCGCCGCCTGGGTCCACCCTTGTGCCGCGAACAGGATCGCCAGCACCACCCGCAACCCGTGGAAAATCGCGTGTACAAGAAACGCCATCGCGGGCGACACCGCCGAGCGCCAGAAATGCTCCGAGCCGTGGCGCAGCGCGAACATCGACGCGAGCGAGCAGCCGCCCCAGATCACGCCGTTCAGCACCATCCGCCAGTTCGCCAGTTGCGGCAAAAACAGAAATCCCGCCAATCCCACCGCGTGCAACACCACCACCGCGGCCATCGTCCGCGCGCGCCTCGCTTCCTGCGCCGTCTGTTGCGCCCCGAGCAGCAGCACCGCATGGCCGATCGTCACGCACAGCGTCGGCAACAGGCGGCCCGTGGCGTGCGGCAATTGCGGCCGCACGGCGAACAGCACGTCGGCCGCGGTCATCACCCACGCCGCGAGCGCCCAATACATCATCGCCCCACCCGTGCTGCGCCGCCGCCACCAGCTGTGGGTTACAAGCCCGGCCAGGATCGTCCCGATCACGATGTTGGTGGTGTAAATGACGGATTCCTGGTTCATCGACTTCGCCGCCCGGTCTACGAACTCCGCGCCGGCACGCGAGGGAAATTGCGCACCGCGCCGCGTTAAATTTTGCGGAACTCTCCGCTCGGACTGGCCGCCCCGAATAACCTTGAGACCCGCCCGCCCACCGCCGTTTCTCGCCGCGCCCCATGACCCACGCCACCCTGACGCAGCTCGGCGTCTTCCTCGGCCTCAACGCCCTCGTCGCCGTACTCACCTGGCTCCACTGCCGCAAATCCACCCGCTCCGCGAGCGACACCCGCGAGTACTTCCTCGCCAGCGGCGGCCTCAGCTGGGTCTTCATCGCCGGCTCCATCACGCTCACCAACATCAACACCGACACCCTCGTCGGCATGAACGGCCCCCAGCTCCTCCTCATGGCGCTGTGGGAACTCTCCGGCGCCGTCGGCCTGCTGCTCCTCGCGAAAATTTTCGTTCCGCTGTATTATAAATACAACTGCACGACCGTCACCGAGCTGCTCGAGCGCCGCTACGACGACAAGCTCATCCGCGCCACGGTCGCCACCATCTTTCTTCTCGGCGACGTCCTGATTTTCCTCCCGATCATGCTCTACACGAGTTCGCTCGTGATAAAAACCATGTTCGGTCTCGACACCCCGATCCTCGCGCTCTCCTGCGGCATCGCCGCCGTCGGCGCCGCCTATGCGATCTTCGGCGGACTCCGCGCCGTCGCCATCTCCGACACCTACGCCGGCGTCATCGTCCTCGGCATGGCCGCCCTCGTCACCGTGCTTTCGCTCCACGCCGTCCACTGGGATTTTTCCGGCATCCCCGCCGAACGCCTCACCCTCATCGGCGGACCCGACTCGCGCATCCCGTGGACGACGCTGCTCACCGGCATGATTTTTTCGCAGCTCTACTATTGGAGCACGAACCAGACGATCACCCAGCGCGCCCTCGCCGCGCCCTCGATTCGCGAAGCGAAGAAAGGCGTCTACGCCGCCATGCTCGTGCGCATCGTGCTCATCCCGCCGATCGTCGTCCTCCCCGGCCTCTGCGCCTTCAAGCTCTACGGCGCGCTCCCCAACGACACCGCCTACGGCACCCTCGTCGGCCACCTTCTCCCGCACTGGCTCCTCGGCGCATTCGCCGCCGCGATGTTCGGCGCGGTGATGACGAGCTATAACGCCACGCTCAACTCCTCCGCCGCGCTCTACGTCTGCGACATCCACCAGAAATTCATCAACCCCGACGGCCATATCCGCCGCCTCAGCGTCTGGCTCCAGGTCGCCTCCGCGCTCTGTTCCATCGCGCTCGTGCCGCTCTACACCGGCGCCGACAGCATCATCCAGCTCATCCAACAACTCATCGGCCTCTTCTCGATGCCGATCCTCAGCGCCTTCATCATCGGCCTCCTCTTCCGGAATGTCGACGCCCGCGCCGTCATCGCCACGATCCTCTTCGGCTCCGCGTTCTACGCGCTGCTCTCCTTCGGCTGGCCCGCGCTCCACGCCCGCGACGCCTCGATTCCTGCACCCTGGCATTTTCTGCACTCGATGGCGCTCACCGTCTGGGCGTGTATCGGATTTGCTCTCACGCTGAACCGCCTCGCCTTCCACCGCCGCGCCGCGTTCGAACTCGACACCGCCGCGAAGTGGCGCGCCGCCCTCGCCGCGCTGAGGACTTGAAGCAGGATCGGAGCGCCGGGCCGCCGAAAAATCGGAACGCCCGCCCGTCGCCACTGAACCCAGCGTCTTCGCCCAGCCGTACGCCAGCGCCGGAAGCTCTCCGCGCCGTCCGTCCAACCTCGCCTACTCGCCCCGCGCCTGCCGCACCTCGAGATGCAGCGCCGCCAGCGATACAAAAATATCCCGCAGAAACGCCGCCAGCGCCGCGACCAGCAGCACGATCGCCATCCCGAAAAACGCCAGCATCGCCTCGCTGAATTCGCGGTGCATCATCGCGCCGACGAAGATCGCGATCACGAGCCCCGCCGACATCAACATGCTCGCCGTCGCCGCCGTGAGCGCGAACCGCACGATCTTCGCCCGCCGCCACGTGATTTCCAACTGCCGCTCCACCGCCGCGCGCTCCGGCTCCTTCGCCGATTTCAACTGCGCCGCATACAACCGCGTGCGGTCGATGATCCGCCCCATCCGGTTCGTCATCGTCAGCAGCAAGAGTCCCATCCCGGAGATCAAGATCACCGGCGTCGTGGAAATCTGAATCACCGGCAGCAGCGAATTCGGGGAAGGCGCATCCATCGCCCGCGAACTATTTCCGCGATGCTGAAAGTTGAAAGGGGAAAGTGGACCCCGCCGCCGCCCGAAAGGCGCCGCGCTGAACTTTTTCCCTTGCGTACTGTATTACTTCACTAATTCGGTATGCGGACCGCCCGCCTCGCGCAAGTCTTCCCATGCCACCGCTCCTGATCATCAACGCCCACAACGGCGTCCCGGCCTACCGGCAGATCATGGACCAGATCAAACTCCAGATCGCGACCGGCGTGCTGCCCGCCGGCACCGAGATGGCCTCCACCCGCGCCGTCTCGGCCGAACTCACACTCAACCCGATGACGATCAGCAAGGCCTACAGCCTGCTCGAGCGCGAGGGTGTCCTCGAGCGCCGCCGCGGCCAGACGCTCGTCGTCCGCGAGCGCCCCGCCGCCGTGGTCGAGACCGACAAACTCGCCCACCTCCGCCAGCACCTCGCCGAAGCCGCCGCGCTCGCCAGCCAGCTCGGCGTCTCGCGCACCCAGGCGCTGAAACTTTTCCGCGAAACCCTCGAGAAAAACTCCACCCCATGATCTCCGCTCCCCCCGACGCGCTCGCACTCCGCTTCGATCGTGCGACAAAAATTTTCGGCAGTCACACCGCTCTCGACGACGTCACCCTCGGCATCCCCGCCGGCCATGTCGTCGGCCTCCTCGGCCGCAACGGCGCCGGCAAAACCACCCTCCTCCATCTCGCCGCCGGCCTCGTCCTGCCCACCTCCGGCCTCTGCCACACGCTCGGCCAGCGTTCCGATCTCCTCGACTCGCGCGAACTCACTCGCCTCGGTCTCGTCATGCAGGAGGGCCGCTTCATCGAGTGGATGACCGTCGCGCAACACCTCGACTTCACCGGCTCTTTCTACCCGAACTGGGATCGCGCTCTCCAACAGCGCCTCGTCGACGCGCTCGAAGTCCCGCTCTCGCGCAAGCTCGCCGACCTCAGCACCGGCGACCGCCAGAAGGTCGGCATCCTCCTCGGTGTTTGCCATCGCCCATCGCTGCTTCTCCTCGACGAGCCGATGAGTTCCCTCGATCCGATCGCTCGCGCCCGCCTGCTCGACGTTCTCCTCGATCGCCTCCGCGACGACGGGTGCACGGTCGTCATCTCGTCGCATCTGCTCGACGACGTGGAAAAAATCGTCGACTGGATCATCGCGCTCGACGCGGGCCGCGTGACGGAGAATTCCTCGCTCGACGAACTCCAGGAGGCCTTCGCCGAGTGGACCGTCACCGCGTCCGCCGGCACTCTTCCCTCGCGCTTTTCCGAACCGTTCATTCTCGCGCAACAATCCCGCGGTCGTGTCGCCCGACTCACCGTTCGCATCGCCGACGCCGATGCTGCGGCGAGCTTCGCCGCCGCGCACCGCGTCGAGGTCGCCCCGCGCCGTCTCAACCTCGGCGAGATGTTCCCGCTCCTGATCTCGCCTTCGGCCGCATCGCGATGAACCCACGTGTTTTTCTCCGCCTCCTCCAGCTCCCGCGCACGATCCCATTCGTCGCTTTCTGGACCGCCGTGGCCCTGCTCTTCAATCGCGTCTACTTCGGCCTCGCCTGGCCGCGTGAAGCACTCTTCGTCACCGCCGCGGTCACGCTCCCGCTGCTGCTCGGCATCACTTTCGCCTCGTGCCTCCACGCTGCGCTGCACCGGCCGTTCGCCTTGCTCTTGCCCAGCGCCGGAAAAAAATTCCGTCGCGCCGCCGCGCTCGGCTATCTGGTTCTCGCCGCTGCGCTCACGTTTCTCGATCGCGCTCTCGCCCCCGCCGCCCCCATGCCCGCGCTCTTCGGTCTAGCGCTCGCTCTCCTCTCCCTCGCCTGCGGCCACCGCCGCCAGGGCTTTTACCGGCTCGGCGCTTTCGGCGGCATCGCCGGCCTGCTCCTCGTCGCTTCCGCCTGGCTGGTCTTTCACCTCCGCTTCGCGAGCGCCCTGCAGCCGGCTCTGGAAGCCTCCCCGGCGTGGTTCTGTCTCGGCGGTCTCGCCGTCGCGTCCATCGCTTTTTCCCGAGGCTTCTCTCGCGCGGCTCTGCGCCTTCGCGCCGCAACTCCGTACTTCGCGGTCGCCGTCACCTGGGCCGCCTTCGATCGCGATGTCATGCGCCGGCAGCTCGAAGAATTGTCGCAGTTCAACGTCCGCCGCGGCCGCGGCGCCAGACATCTCCGCCGCGACTGGACGCTTGGCCGCGTCAGCCCGCGTCTGCGCGACTGGCTCCGCGTGCTCGACCACCAACAAGCGATGCCGCCGCGCCGGATGCTCTGGATCGGTTTCGTCGTCACCGTCGTCGCCCTCGTGACCGGCGTGGGCGCCGTATCCGTCTTGGCGTTTCACGGCCGCGCCCAGCCCGGAGGGCTTTTTCTGGGCACGCTGGCGAATCTCACTGCCGCGCCGGATCAGTTGACCGCGCTTGCCCGCAGCAGCTTCGCCTTTCTCGCGGTCGCGGTCTACGCCCCGATGTTCGGTTTCAACCCTTCGCGTCCGCGGCTTCCTTACCCGATCAGCCGGACACGGCTTGCGGAAATCGTTTTCGCCCATCTCAGCGTTAATCTCGTGGGCGGCCTCGCCGTGCGGCTCCTCGCCTTTGGCCTGTGCTCGTTCTGCGCGCAGGTGCTGGTCGAGCGTTTCAATCCCGCGGGCGGCCTCGCCGCCGTCGTCGTGCTGGGTCTCGCGCTGCTGCCCTTCTTGCCGCTGTCTGTGCTCGCTTCGTTCGCCGCCGAAGGCACGCCCAGAAATTTCCCGGTGAACCTCCGCAGCATCGGCGTTTACCTCGGCGCGGTCATTGTGCTTCCAGTCGCGCGACTCACCGCCAGCGGCTTCCTCTTGTCGCCGGCCGGCGCCGTCACCTGCGCGCTCCTCACCGCCGCCGGCTTTCTCTGGCTGCGCCAGCGCATCCGCCGGCACTACCTCAACTGCGACCTCAACGTCGAAGCCGCCTGGGCCTCGCCGTTGGCTCGCTAAAGCCGTCGCTCCGAAACCGATTTGTTTATCCCCAGGAAAAAAAGCCACCCAGCTCCTCCCGCGATCGCCCCGCTCACCGGCGCAGCGTTCCACGTCAACCGCCGGTCCCACCGGCGGACCGGCGGACGCGCAGATTTATAGCGAGGCCGGGTTGAAAGCGATGAAGGGCCTTTTCCTCTCACCCGAGGGTCAGTCGATGCTCGCCAGGCAGCCCGACGCGATGGCGCACCTCATGCCGTTCGCGCAGCAGATGCAGCAGGACTTCATGCCTCGGATACAAAAGCTCATGGAGGAGGCGAAGGCCGCCAAGTAGGCGGCCGCCGGCGCTCGGTTGTTCCGAGCGGCGAACCTGCTGCCGCCTCCCTGCGGCGGGTTTTCGTGAGCACCGGTCGATCCGCCGATCTCGTTCCACGCTTCCCTTTCGTGGTCACCTCCGTATCCGTTGCCCCGTGGCCCAACCTTCCTCCGCCTCGCTCACCGGCGTCGTCGAGCGCATCATTTTTCTCAACGAGGAAAACCACTACACGATTGCCGAGTTCCGCCCCGACTTGCCGCCCCCTGCCGGCGCGAAAAGCAAAGATCGCTCCGAGCCCGTCACCATCGTCGGCCCGCTTCCCGGCGTCGAATGCGGCGAGACGCTTCACCTCACGGGCGAGTGGACGCGTCACGCCCAGCACGGCGCCCAGTTCAAAATCGTCGGCTTCAAAAGCGAGCTCCCTTCGAGTGTCTACGGCATCCGCAAATACCTCGGCAGCGGCCTCGTCCCCGGCATCGGCAAAGTCTACGCCAACAAAATCGTCGACGCCTTCGGCACCGACACCTTTCGCATCCTCAGCGAGGAGTCCGGCAAACTCCGCGACGTCGAGGGCATCGGAAAAAAACGCGCCACCGCCATCAAGGCCGCCTGGGACGCCAAGCGCACCGAGCGCGAGCTCTACATTTTTCTCCAGACTTACGGCGTCACGCCCGGCCAGTGTGTGAAGATCGCGAAACACTTCGGCCCCGCCGCGAAACAGATCCTGACCAACGAGCCGTATCGCGTCGCCCGCGAAATCGACGGCATCGGTTTCAAAACCGCCGACCGCATCGCGATCAATCTCGGCTTCGCGAACGACGCGCCGCCCCGCCTCGACGCCGGCCTGATCTTCGCCCTCGAGACGCTCCAGGAGGAAGGCCACACCGCGTTTCGCGAGTCCGACCTCATCGAGCACTCCGCCGCCCAGCTCGAAACCGATTCGAAATTCCTCGCCACCCGCATCGGCGCTCTCGTCGAAAACCAATCCCTCGTCCGTCACCAACCGGGGGTGCGTACGCCGGCCGCAATTTCCGACTCTCAGCCTTCAGCTCTCAGCGCTCGGCTTTCTCCTCTTCCCGGCAGCGGCGTCATCCAGCTGCCGCATAACGACCGCGCCGAACAAAAAATCGCCGGCACCGTCGCCCGACTCACGCGCGTCACCAGCGGCCTTCCGCCGATCAAAGCCGATGCCGCCGTCGAGTGGGCCGAAAAAAAGGCCGGCTTCGCGTTCGCCGACCTCCAGCGCACCGCCCTCAAAAACGCCCTCACGCACAAGTTCTCCATCCTCACCGGCGGACCCGGCACCGGCAAAACCACCATCCTCCGCGCCCTCGTCGAGATTCTCCGCGCAAAGAAAGTCCGCGTCCACCTCGCCGCGCCCACCGGCCGCGCCGCCCAGCGCCTCGCCGAGACCACCGGCGGTTTCGCCACCACGATCCATCGCCTGCTCAAATACGATCCGGTCACCGGCGGTTTCGTGTCCAACGAGCACACGCCGCTCGCCACCGATTTCCTCATCGTCGACGAAGCGTCGATGCTCGACACCCGCCTCGCCGCCGCGCTCCTGCAGGCCGTCCCGTCGCGCGCGCATCTCCTCCTCGTCGGCGACACCGATCAGCTCCCCAGCGTCGGCGCCGGCAACGTCTTGAAAGATCTGATCTCCGTCAGTTCTCAGCTCTCAGGTCTCAGCGCTCAGCTTCCCACCACCCGTCTCTCCGTCATTTATCGTCAGCAGGGCCAGAGCGCCATCGTCACGACCGCCCACGCCATCAACGCCGGCGATGCCTCGCTGCCGCCCGCCGTCACCGAACTCGACCAGCTCCAGCCTTGGTCCGACCTCACCTTCATCACCGCCGCCGACCCCGACGACTGCCTCCGCAAGGTCATCCAGCTCGTCACCGAGTTCATCCCGCAGAAACTAAAATGGCCGCACCCGGTGAACGACGTGCAGATTCTCGCGCCGATGCACAAGGGCATCGCCGGCGTCGCCAATCTGAACACCCAGCTCCAAGCCGCACTCAACCCCCACGCTCGCGGCCTCCGCGCCGTCGCGGCCGAGTTCCGCCCCGGCGACAAGGTCATCCAGCTTCGCAACAATTACGACAAAGCCCTTTTCAACGGCGACATCGGCACCATCCGCTCCGTCGACGCCAATGCCGGCACGCTCGAAGCCGAGTTCGACGGCGAGCGCCACGCGTTCGAGCGCGGCGAGTTCGCCGACCTCGCGCTCGCCTATGCCATCAGCATCCACAAATCCCAGGGCAGCGAGTATCCCGTCGTCGTGATTCCGCTGCTGAAGGGTCATTTCATGATGCTTCAGCGAAACCTGATCTACACCGCGATCACGCGCGGAAAGAAAAAAGTTTTCCTCGTCGGCGAACCCGCCGCCTACGGCATGGCCGTCCGCAATGCCGAATCGAAGCAGCGCATCACCCATCTCCGCGAAAAAATCGCCGCCCTTCAGGCGCCGACCTCGCGCCACGCGTAGCGGCAAGCGCGAGTTTTTCGCGAACACCCGCGCGTACGTTAGGCCGACTTCGCGGAGCCGGGTTGGAGTCCGGCGTCCTCGTCGGGCTGGTTGAGACCGGTGGCGACTAAAATTTGGGAATCGAGGGACGGTCTCCGTGCCGTCCGTCGCACGCGCAAACCGGACCGGACGGAGCCGGTCCCTCCGTTGATAAGTCAAATCTTCGAAGCGGGTGGCCTTGACCGACAGCCCATCGCATAGCCGCGATATGGCGCAAGCTCGCTGCGTAGTGGCGTAAGATCGTTGCGTAGTGGCGCAAATTCTCGCCTTTGCGCCACAGCGAACCTCGGAGTGCGCTTTACTTTGATTTCCGTTCCCTAATTTACGAGGTATATCTCCGCACGGCCTCAGAGTTTCTTTCGCCGGTCCCATTAGATTTTACTGGCGCAAGTGGCGCAATTGCGCCATCTCTTGCGCCAACTCCCCGCACCATGCCCAAAGCGATTCCCAACACCGAACTGAACGCTGTCTTCCAAGCCGTGTCGGCGCTGCCTCAGCCAGCGTCGCTGGACGAGATCGCCCGCGCGCTTCCGCGTTCGTTCGCCCGCCGCACGTTGCAACGTCGGCTCGCTCAACTCGTCGATGAGGGCCGTCTGACCGGTCTCGGCACGCGCGCCGGCCGTCGGTATCGATCGCCGCGGGCGTCTGCGTTTCCCATTGCACACGACGCCGCACCGGCATTCGTCGCCGAAGAGCCGAACGCTTACGATGCCATCCGCCTTTCCCCGGCCGCGGAGGAAATCAAGCAGCGCGTCACGCGGCCCGTCACCCATCGTCGTCCGGTGGGCTACGCGTTTTCGTTTCTCGATGGCTACCGGCCGAACGTGTCCGCGTATCTTCCGCCGCCACTACGCAAGAAACTTTTCGATCTCGGTCGCACGACGCGCGAGGCGCTTCCGGCCGGCACGCATCTGCGCCGCGTCATGGACCGGTTGCTCATCGATCTTTCATGGAATTCCAGCCGCCTCGAGGGCAACACCTACTCTCTGCTGGAAACGCAGCGGCTGCTCGAAGCCGGCGAGGCCGCCGAGGGTAAGGCCGCTCACGAAACCCAGATGATTCTCAACCACAAGGCCGCCATCGAGCTGCTCGCCGAGCACGCGAGCGAGATCGGTTTCAATCGCTACACGGTGTGCAATCTTCACGCGTTGCTGTCCGAAAACCTGCTGCCCGAGCCGGCAGCAGGCGGGCGGCTGCGGGCCCACGCCGTGGGCATCGGCGGCTCGGTTTATCATCCGCCCGAGGTTCCTTCGATGATCGAGGAGTGCTTCGATCAGATCCTCGCCACGGCCGCAGCGATCAAGGATCCGTTCGAGCAGGCGTTCTTCGCGATGGTGCAGTTGCCGTATCTCCAGCCGTTCGAGGACGTGAACAAGCGCGTGTCGCGGCTGGCCGCCAACATCCCGTTGGTGCAGCACAATCTCGGCCCGTTGTCGTTCGTCGACGTCCCGCAGTCCGACTACACGCATGCCATTCTCGGGGTCTATGAGTTGAATCGCGTCGACTACTTGCGCGATGTCTTCGAGTGGGCCTACCAGCGTTCGTGCGCGCGCTACGCCGCCGTGCGGCAGGTGCTCGGCGAACCGGATGCGTTTCGATTGCGCCACCGCGAGCGGCTGAAGGAGGTCGTGGCGGGCGTCGTGCGCGGCGGGCTCGACAAAAGGGCCGCCGCCACCGCTGTCCGCCGCGAAGCGAAAAAGTTTTCCGATCCCGCCGATCGCACCCGTTTCGCCGAGTTGGCGGAAACGGAGCTGTCGAGTCTGCACGAGGGGAACTTCGCTCGGTATCGGCTGCGCCCCTCGGAATTCGACGCTTGGCGGAAAACGTGGCGGTGACGCGTCCCGTTTCCGAGCTGCCGTAAGCGTAGCTTTCCGCCAGGGAGCCGCGAGCGTGAGCGAGCGGATCGTGACCGTTCGCTCCTGCTTCGGCGCTCTTCGGTGCACCGCCCCGCTGGAGCATGGTCGCGTGGCGATGCGCCCTTTGCCGCGGGCCGGAAAACGGATCCCTCTCTTCCCGGCACGCGTCGCCGTTTTCCCGGTCCATCGTTGTCCCCACCCCATGCACGCCACCAAATCCGGTTCCTGGTTTCTCAACTTCGCGAAGAAAACCGCTCACGCCACCGGCCGCCCCGCCGCATTTATGATCGCTTCGGCGGTGATCCTGCTCTGGGCCGTCACCGGGCCGATCTTCCACTACAGCGACACGTGGCAGCTCGTCATCAACACCGGGACGACGATCGTCACTTTCCTCATGGTGTTCCTCATCCAGAACACCCAGAATCGCGACACCCAGGCGATGCAGGTAAAACTGGACGAGCTCATCCGGGCGATCGAAGGGGCGCACAATGCCCTGCTCAACCTCGAGGAACTCAGCGACGAAGACCTCGAAAAACTCCGGCGCGACTATTGCCGGCTCGCCGCCCGCGCCCGCGACGACCTGCGCCACGGCAAAGCGGATACAGGCATCCGCCGCGTCGGCACGGAGCACTAGGCTCGGGCACCCTGCCCGTTCGTTTCCGTTCTGGAGTTCGTTCTCCTTTGCCGCGTCTCGCCGGGCCCTGCCTCCGAGGCGCGAGGGCTTTCTCGTATCGTTATGCCGGCACAGCGCTCTTTTGTCCCTTGCACGCGCCCTACGCCGTCTTTGCACTCTGGGCTTTCGTATCCTCCGCTCCATGTCACCCCTGACCCGCGGCCGGGCCGCCGCCGTCTGCCTCGCCTATCTTTTGCTGCACGTCGGCTTCGATGCCGCGGCTCGCATTTTCCAGGTCACCTCCGGCGTGTCGCTCTGGTATCCGCCGGTGGGACTGGCGATGGCGTTGATCGTCATCTTCGGCGTGCGTTGGGCTCCCGCCGTCCTCGCCGCGAACATCTATTCGGGATTCATCAACAGCACCGGGCCGTTGACCTGGCCGCAGCTGGTGCTGCCGCTCTGGATCACCGCCATCTATGTCGGCACCGGCGCGCTGGTGAGGCACTGGTTCGGGCCGATTCCGTCGCCCACCAAACCTGCCCGGGTCGCGGGCCTCGTTGCGCTCGTGCTCGCCGCACCTTTCGGCGCCGGCCTCGTCGGTACGGCCGTCGTGATTTTTGGCCACCACGTCGACCCGGCACGATTTTCCTCGATCGCGTTCGGCTGGTGCATCGGCGATCTCACCGGCGTACTCACGACCGTGCCGCTGTGCCTCGTGCATCTCGCGCCGCGGCTGCTCCTGCCCAGCCCGGCCCGGAGTCACACCACCCCGCGAGAGCGCCTCGAGATCGCCGCGCAGATCGCCGCACTCCTCGGCGCCCTCGGCCTCGTGCATGCTCTCGGCTACCTGCAAGCCTACCGGTCCTACTACCTTTGCTTCATTCCCCTCGTCTGGATTTGCCTCCGCCACGGACTGCGCGGCGCGACGCTCGCGATCTTCGCGCTCACGCTCGGCAGTCTCGCCTCGATGCAGGCCGCCGGCGCGTCGAACGAGGTCGTTGCCGACCTGCTGCTCTTCCAGGTCGCCGGCACCGCCGTCGGTCTCGGCCTCGGCGCCACCGTGACCCGGCGCACCGGCGCCGAAAACGAACGCACACGTCTCCTCGCGATCCTCGAGGCCACGCCCGATTTCATCGGCACGATCGATCTCGATGGACGCATTCTGTACCAGAACGCCGCGTTCCTGCGCCTGCGCGGCTTCGCTTCGCTCGATCAGGCGCGCAGTCGCCCGCTCGTGGAAAACCTCCCCGCGTGGGCCGCAGAAAAATTTTCTCGCGATGGCATCCCCGCCGCTCTCGAGCGCGGTGTCTGGCAGGGCGAACTCGCGCTTCTCGACACCACCGGCCGCGAGATTCCCGTCGCCCAAACCCTCGTCGCCCACTACGACGCCGAACAGCGTCCTGTCATGCTCTCGACCGTCGCGCGCGACATCACGCTCGAGCGCGCGGGCGAACGCGCGCGCCTCGAATCCGAGCGCAATCTCCTTCAGTCGCAAAAACTCGAGAGCCTCGGCGTCCTCGCCGGCGGCATCGCGCACGATTTCAACAACCTCCTCACCGTCGTCCTGGGCAACGCCACGCTCGCCCGCCTCGACACCCCCGCCGACAGCTCCGCCGAAAAAGCGATCCACCAGATCGAACTCGCCGCCCTCCGCGCCGCCGAACTCTGCCGCCAGATGCTCGCCTACTCCGGCCGCGGCCAGCTCGGCACGGAAAACATCGATCTCACCAAAATCGTCGAGGAGACGATCAATCTCCTGAAAGTTTCCATCTCCAAGAAGTGCGTGCTCGAGTTTGCGCTCACACCCGGGCTGCCACCCGTCCGCGGCGACGCCACGCAGCTCAACCAGATCGCGATGAATCTCGTGATGAACGCCTCCGACGCCTGCGGCGAGAAAGGCGGTCGCATCGCGGTTCGCACCGGTCTCATGCACGTCGACCGCGCCTTTCTCGCCGGCACCTATCTCTCGCCCTCCCTCGAGCCCGGCCCGTTCGTTTTTCTCGAGGTCAGCGACGAGGGTGTCGGCATGACACCCGAGGTGCTCGCGCGGATTTTCGAACCGTTCTTTACCACCAAGTTCAGCGGTCATGGCCTTGGGCTCTCCGCGGTGCTTGGGATCGCGCGCAGCCACCGGGGCGCGATCAAGGTCGAGAGCACGCCCGGCACCGGCACGCGCTTCCGTCTCCTTCTTCCCGCCGCTGCCGGTGTCCCGACCCCCGGCGCCGCGATCGCTCAAGCCGCGGCCGGCTGGCGCGGCTCCGGTCGCGTGCTCGTGGTCGACGATGAAGAATCGGTGCGCGAGATCGCCGCCAAGATCCTCGAGCGCCACGGCCTCACCGTCGTGCCGGCGGCCGATGGCCGCGAAGGCGTCGATCTCCTCGCGCGCGAACCAGCCGCCTTTTGCGCCGTGTTGCTCGACCTCACGATGCCGGTGATGGACGGCGAACAGGCGCTGCGCGAAATCCGCCGGCGCGGCTCCCGCGTGCCGGTCTTGTTGATGAGCGGTTACAGTCGCACCGATTCCGCCACTCGCTTCGCCGGTCTCCAACTCGACGGTTTCGTGCAGAAACCGTTCGAGACCGCGCGCCTCGTCGAAGCCGTCCGCACGGTCCTGCAAAACCGGTAGGACGAGTTGTCCCCAACCCGCCGCAGCGCTGCATCCGCTCCGTGCCGGGCGCGTTAAAACCAATCCGAATATCAAACGACTTGTAGCGGCAGTCTATGACCGCCGGGTTCGAGGGAAAGCGTGAGTCAAGTCGGCGGTCATGGACCGCCGCTACGCCTCACTGCCCTTGCTTCAAGCGCTCCGCCAGCCAGTCGAAAATCGTCTGGTGCCACAGCTCGCTGTTCGCCGGCTTCAGCACCCAGTGGCCCTCGTCGGGAAACGACAGGAATTTCGACGGCACACCTTTCCGTTGCAGCGTCGTGAAGAGCTGCTGCCCTTCGCCGATCGGCACGCGGAAATCGAGTTCGTTGTGGATGATCAGCATCGGCGTCTTGAAATTCGCCGCATATTTATGCGGCGACATCTTGTCGAAGTCCGACGTTTTCCACGGCACGCCGTGCTCCCACTCGTCGAACCACACCTCCTCCGTCGCGCCGTACATCGAGTAAAAATTATATACGCCGTCGTGACAGATCAGCGTGCGGAACTTGTCCGTGTGCCCCGCGAACCAATTCATCATGTAGCCGCCGTAGCTCGCGCCCGCCGCCGCCATCCGCGTCGCGTCGACATAGCTTTGTTTCTCCAGAAATTCCACGCACGCCATCAAATCGTCGAAGACTTTCCCCGCCCAATCGTGCGAAATCTCATCGGTGAACGTCTGCCCGAAGCCCACGCTCCCGCGCGGATTCGGCATCGCGATCACGTAGCCTTGCGCCGCCCACACCTCGGGATTCCACCGCGTCGACCAGCCGTCGCCGAATGCCGTCTGCGGCCCGCCGTGCACCCAGAACACCAGCGGATATTTTTTCGCCGCGTCGAAATGCGGCGGCTTTAAAATCCACATCTGCACCGGCGTCCCGCCTGCGCCCGCCACCGTCACCGACTCCGGCGCGTTCATCTCGACGCCGTCGAGGAGCGCCGCATTCGTTTTCGTCAACGCCATCGCGGACCGCGTCGCCGCCGTTCCTTCGGCGCCTCCGATTTCCTGCCGCATCACCTCCGGCGGCGCATTCATCCGCGCGCGCGTGAACACCACCGCGCGTCCGTCCGGCGCGATTTTTTCATCGGCGTTCATCCCGCCCACCACGACGCGCTCCGGTTCGCCGCCCGCCAGCGCCACGCGCCAGATCGATTGCCCGCCCTGATCGTCCGCATCGAAATACAGCGCCGCACCGTCCGGCGACCATTCGAACGCGTTCACCGATAAATCCAGCTTCGTCGTCACACTCTGCGTCTCGCCCGACGCCTCGCGCACCATCAACTGCCAGCGATCCGCCTCGAAGCCCGCCCGCGTTTGCGCGCGATAGGCGAGTCGCTTTCCGTCCGGCGACCAGCGCGGCGTCGCGTCCGCCGCCGGATTTTTCGCCGTGAGATTCCGCCGCTCGCCCGTCGCGAGGTCCACGCTCCATATATCGTGATTCGTGCTCCATGCCTGCGTGCGCGTCGGCAGCGGCGGCGCCGTGAAAACCAGTTCCTTTCCGTCCGGCGAAAACGCGAACTCGTCGCCCGCCACGAACGTATCCGACGTCGGTACCGCGTCGTTCTCGCCCGGCGTCGCATCGCGCGGCTCGCCCGCCGCCGCGCCGTTCGCGACCGGCACGACGAAGAGATGCTGCCGCTTGCCCTCCACCCACGAATCCCAGTGCCGGTAGAGCAGCTGCGTGAACACGCGCGCCTTCACTTTGCTCTTCTCGCGCTCCTCGAGCTTCGCCTTGTTCAACGCGTCCGACTCCGCGAACGGTTTCGCCGAAAATTCCGGAAACACCGCCGACACGAACGCGACGCTCTTCCCGTCCGGCGCCCACACCGGCTGCGACGCCTCCGTCGAGATCGACGTCAGCACCCGCGCCTCGCCGCCCTCCGCCGGCAGCACCCAGATTTGCGTTTCGCCGGAGCGGTCCGATTCGAACGCGATCCATTTTCCGTCCGGCGACCAGCGCGGATGCGCGTCGTGCTTCGGCGCATTCGTCATCTGCCGCGCCTCGCCACGGCCGTCGCTCGGCACGACCCACACGTGGCTGCGCGTCGCGTTCTCCGCCTTCACCGGATCGGTCACGACATACGCGACCCGCTTCCCGTCCGGCGAAAGCTGCGCGTCGCTCACGCGGTGCAGCCGGAACAAATCCTCCAGCTCGATCGCCCGCGTTTCCGCGCTCGTCGCCCTCGCGCCCACCGCCAGCACGCCCATTAGAACCAACGCCGCTCCCACCGCGGACCCATGTTTGAAATCCATCCCCAAACTCTGTCCGCCCGAACCCCCGGAACTCCAGCAAATCCACGCCCTCAACAAACCCCGCTCCCCCGCCGCCCCTCCACCCCCCCACCCCAGCGCCGGTCCCTCGAACACCCACCCCAAAAAGTAACCCAATGGGTTACTTTTCCGCTCCATCCCTCTCGGTGAGCCGACATATAAAGTAACCCATTGGGCAGTTGTGTTCGGCCGAAGAGTTGCTGAAGGGGAGGAGGCTGCGAAGAAGAGGGCGGAAAGGTCGCGGGGATGGCGGCAGGAG
>JBEHYR010000036.1:0-53618 GCA_048498075.1 Verrucomicrobiota bacterium
GAAATCAACGCCGCCCCCGTCGTGCATCGCTGGAGTAATTTCACCGCCCTCGATCCTTATGCTTAATTGTTCACTTTTCATAAGAACGATATACTAGTTACTTACCAACTCTCGAATCTGTTCGCTCTCCGCGCTCTCTCGAGCGCGGCCCCGTTGAAGCCTGGCTCAAACCTTCTGAAATGCTCCGGATCGGATTCTCTCCGCGCTCTCTCGAGCGCGGCCCCGTTGAAGCATGTGGGCAATGCGTTCGTCAGTCATTGGCCCGCTAGTCTCTCCGCGCTCTCTCGAGCGCGGCCCCGTTGAAGCCGGCCATCGGTGATGAAACCGAGTTCTCCGCCCAAGGCTCTCCGCGCTCTCTCGAGCGCGGCCCCGTTGAAGCAGTTCGCGCTTCTTCAGATCCAGTTTCGCCGCATCGCCCTCTCCGCGCTCTCCCCGTTGAAGCGCGCCGATGACGGTGCGTTCGAGGAGGAGAGCGGAGGCTCCACGGGGGCGCCGCGCCGTCTCTTCGTCGGCATGGCCTCGGAGCCCTTCGCTGGCTTCAGGCTCACCGCTGCCACAACAGATCGCCAACAATCAGGACGCAAGAAACGTCTTACCTATGAAAAAATTGGCGCACCCGTAGGGAGTCGAACCCCAAACCTTCTGATCCGTAGTCAGATGCTCTATCCAATTGAGCTACGGGTGCGCGAATGAGCGCGAGAACAAGCAAGCTTCAGCCCTCGAGTGCAAGCGAGAATTTCACGTTTCAGCTCTCGGCGGAACGCCAATCGACCAGCGAGAGCTGAAGAAATTTCCGATCGTTGAAATGGTTCCACTTCAACTCCACCGCGAAGTCGAGCGGCACACCCACCGGCGGCAGGCGATGGGCCTGTTTCCAAGCCACGCCGTGCAGTCGACGCCCGCGCGGATCGTCGAAATGAAAGCGGAAATGCACCGCTTTGAAAACTTCCGGCCGCGTCCGCAATACCACCCCCCGCACGCCGAAGGTCGGCTCGGGATTTCCCTGCCCAAAGGGATGCAAGCGGTCCAGCTCCTCCATCAGCCGCGGCGTGATCTGCTCCGCCGTCAACCACGCCGCGAGCTGCAGCCGCGCCTCCGCGATGTCGCCGCCGACATGCGCACGCACCGCCTCGGCGAAGAGCGCGCGGAACCGAGGCAGATTCTCTTTTCGCAGCGCGATCCCGACCGCCATCGGATGTCCGCCCCAGCTCGTGAGATGTTCGCCGCAGCGGCCGAGCACCTCGACCAGATTCAAGCCGTCGATACTCCGGCCCGAGCCCTTCGCCATCTCGCCTTCATTGCCGAGCACCACGCAGGGCCGGTTGTATTTCCGCGAAACACGCCCCGCCACGATGCCGACGACGCCAGGATGCCAGTCTTCGCTGAACAACACCACTCCCGGATCCGACGCGAATTCCGCCTCGATCAGCCGCTCGGCGTGCTCGGTGATTTTCCGCTCGATCTCCTGGCGCTCGCGGTTGAACGCGTCCAGCTGCCGCGCCGTTTCGAAACAAAACGCCTCGTCCTCGCTCAAGAGCAACTCGACCGACAACGCCGCGTCCGCGAGCCGGCCCGAAGCGTTGATCCGCGGCCCGAGCCGGAACGAAATATCCACTGGCGTGATTCCGTTTCCCGGTTTCACACCCGCGACCTCCATCAACGCCCGCACGCCGGGTCGCCGCGCCTCCTGTAAAATTTCCAAACCGTGTCGCGCGAGAATCCGATTCTCGCCGGTGAGCGGCACCAGATCCGCCACCGTCCCGAGCGCGACGAGATCGAGATAATCCCGCAGCTTGATCCGAAACGCCACCGGATGATTCTCCGCGCGCAGTTGCTTCAGCAAACCGTGCGCGAGTTTGAACACCAGTCCCACCGTACACAGGTGCCGCCACGCGCTGTCCGCCCCGTCGTTGCCGCCGTGCACGTGCGGGTTGATCAACAACCCGTCGAGCGGGCGCTCCTTTGAGCGATGGTGATCGAGCACGATCACGTCGATCCCCTGCTCTCTCAGATACGCGACCTCGTCGTGAGAGTTCGTCCCGCAATCCAGTACGACGAAGAGCTGCGGCTTGCCGCCTTCGAGCGCGCGGTCGATCGCGCTCCGCGACAACCCATAACCGTCCTCGGACCGCCGCGGCACGACGAAACGCGGCTGCAATCCGAATCGCCGCAGCACGCCGACCAGCAGCGCCGTGCTGCTCACGCCGTCCACATCGTAGTCGCCGAGCACGACGATGCTCTCCTGCTGCGCGATCGCCTGTCGCAAACGCGTCGCCGCGAGGTCGAGATTTCGCAGCAGAAAGGGATCGTTCAGCGCTGCCAGCGCCGGATCGAGAAACGCCGCCATGGCGGTCGCCTCGCGCGTGCCGGCGCGCGCCATCAGCTCGGCCAGAATCGGGCTGACGCCCGCGCCTTTGCTGAGCGCCTCGATTTCCTCGAGGGGAAGCGGCGTGTAGGTCCAGCGCATGGCTGCGAAAGGTAGGGCGGATTATCCCTAATCCGCCGTTCGATTGCCCGATGCGATCGAACGGTTGGGGCGCGTGGCGGAAAACGCGCCCTACCTGCTTAGTGCGACGCCTTGCTCGAACCCGTCCATTCGTATTTCGGCGCGATGTCGTGGTGCGCTTCGACGTGCTTCCGGTCACCCTTGTGCCACCAGTAGAAGATGGGCGTGGCGATGAAGATCGACGAGAACGTACCCGTGACGATGCCGACGAGGAACGTGAACGAGAGGTCGTTGACGATGCCGCCGCCGAAAACATAAAGCGCCAGCGCGGCGAGGAAGGTCGTCAAGCTCGTGAGGATCGAGCGCGCAAACACCCGCGAAGTCGCGAGGTTGATCACATCGCGCAGATTCAGCGTCGGATTGAGTTTCAATTCTTCGCGAATGCGGTCGAACACCACGATCGTGTCGTTGATCGAGTAACCCACGATCAGCAGGATCGCCCCCACCATGGGCGCCGAGAATTGCCGTCCCGTGAGCACGAAGATGCCGATGGTCATCAACACGTCGTGCACCGTCGAGACGACGGCGCCGATGCCGTAACCCATCTCGAATCGGAATGCCACGTAGATCATGATGCCGATCACGGAGAGGCCGATCGACATCAGCGCATTCCACTGAATTTCACGACCGATCGAGGGACCGATGTTGTTCTTGCCTTCGACTTGGAAGCCGGCCGCCGGAAACGTCGACTGCAACGCCTTCACCGCATCGTCGCCATGGCCCGACGCGGTCTGCACGTTGAGCACTTCGCGCGCGCTGCCGATCTCATGTTGATAGAAGGGCAATGCTTCCGGCACCTTCGCGGCGTCCATCGCCGCCTGCAGCTTTTCGGCCGCGACGTGCTCCTTGAATGTCAGGTTGACCACGTCGCCGCCGGCGAAATCGACGCCGTAGATATTGTGACCCCGCACGCCCACCGCGACGATGCCGACCGCTACGAGGATCCACGACGCCATGAAAGCGCGGCGGCCGAAGCGCACGAAGTCCATCGCCGGCGGCTTGAGGAAGCTCATCATCACCATCTTCTTCATGAAGCCGGAGCCGATGGAGAAATCCAACAGCATCTGGCTCACGAGCAGCGCGGTGAACATCGTGGAGAAAATGCCGATCGTGATCGTGACGCCGAAGCCGCGCACCGGGCCCGTGCCGAAGGCGATCATCAGGCCCGACGTGATGAGCGTCGTGAGGTTCGCGTCGACGATCGTCGTGAAGGCCTTGTCGTGACCCGCGTGGAACGCCGTGACGAGCGACTTGCCGGCGGCCAGTTCTTCGCGCATGCGCTCGAAAATCAGAATGTGCGCGTCGACCGCCATGCCCACCGTGAGCACGATGCCCGCGATGCCCGGCATCGTCAGCGTGCCACCGTAGCTCGCGAGCACGCCGAGCACGATGAGGATGTTCAACGTCACGCTGAGGACAGCGACGAAGCCCGCCCACGTGTAATAGAAAATCATGAACGCCGCCACCAGCCCGACACCGATGTAGGTGGCCACCTTGCCGGTCTCGATCGCGTCCGCCGCGAGTGAAGGGCCGACCTCGTACTGCGTCTTCACCTGCAACTCGACATCGAGCGGGTTGTTCAAGTCATCGGAGAGCGTCTTCGCTTCGCGATCCGAAAAGCTGCCGGTGATCTGCGCGGAATCGCTGTCGATTTCCTCGCGCACGGTCGGCGCGCTGACGACCTTGCCATCGAGCACGATGGCCAGACGGCCCATCCGTCCGCTTTGCTGGCTGCTCTGCGCGATCGTCCGGGTCACATCCGCGAAGCGGCGGCGACCGTCCTTCGTGAATTGCAGGATGACCTCCGGTTTCCCGTAGAGATCGGGCCGCGCGAACGAACTCGCGATCGAGTCGCCGAGCATTTCCGGGATGCGCTTGATGAACAATTCCTCCGTACTGGAGGCACCCTGGCGGCCTTCGAAATCATAAACCTTGATCTCGTAACCAGCCGGCGTGGCGACCCCGGGCCCCGGTGTGAGCGTCGGATGCACGAGACGGAAATCCAGTCGCGCCGGCGCGCGGACTTGGTTCACGATATCCGGATTGTCCTTGGTGTTCAGCCCGGCGAGTTGGACCTCGATCCGGTTTTCGCCGACTTTGCGGATGAGCGGCTCGGCGACGCCATAGGCGTTCACGCGGGCGCTGATGATGTCGATCGCTTTTTCGATCTTGTCGTCCTGCGTGATGTGCTTGCCTTGGGCATTGGGACTCTCCCCGGCTTCGAGCGTGAACGCGACGCCGCCGGCGAGGTCGAGGCCGAGCTGCAGGCGGCTCTTCGAGCGGCGGAGCAGCTCGGTGAGGAGAATGTCGTTCCGTTTTTCGATGTTCTTCAGCGAACTCTCGAGCGGGACGTCCGGGAAATACTGCGAGAGATCGATCCGGCGGTCCTTCGCGATTTGCTTGAGGGCGACGAATTCCGACGGAGCGCGATTGCTCGTCTTCATCGCGGTCGCCTCGGCGAGCAGCGTCTTGAATTCCGGCGCCTTCGCATCGGCCGGCTTGCCGGTCGCGTGAGCCGCCAGGTATTCGGGGAACGGACGATCTTTGATGGGAAGGATGGTCGCGAGCGCCCAGCCGAGCAGGCCAAGCGTGACAATCAGCTTCCAGAGGTTGCGTCTAAGCATGGTGGGTATGGTTTAAAAATTGGGGTAGGTCGGATCGGGATCGGATGGGAGCACGGGCCGCTGGCCCGCAGATCATCCTCGCTGGCCAGTGGCCCGCCCTCTCACCGCATCACTTCTTCGCGTCGCTGACTTTGCTGACGACGCCCGAGACGAAAGTCTTGCCGACCTCGATCTTGGTGTTTTCGGCGATGCGGACCACGAAGCGATCGTCCTTCACATTCGTGATGGTGCCGTAGATTCCGCCACTCGTCACGACCTCGTCGCCCGTCCCGAGCGCCGCGAGCATCTTCTCATGCTCCTTCTGCTTTTTGCGCTGCGGTGCGATCATCAGGAAATACATCGCCGCGAACAGCAGGCCGAAAAAGATCAACTGCGAGTAGCCGGCGGCGCCGCCGGGAGCGGCCGCTTGGGCGAGGAAAAAAGGCGCGTCGATCAGTGAGGACATTTTCGTCATTGCGTGTTGAGTGATTTGAAAAAAGAAAACACGCATCTAACTGATTCCGCTTCCTCGAAAGCAAGCTATAACTCCCCGGTTTCCCTCGTTGAAAAGCAAATCCTCATCCGCTTGGTCCGCTGCGAAGTCGGAGGAGCACTACGGTTTCAAGCGCTGGGGCTCCGGCCACATTTCCGTCGACGACGAAGGCTTCGTGAACATCCGCCCGCTCGCCGATGAACGCGGCATCCGCGTCGTCGACGTCGTCCACGAAGCGCTCGGCATGGGCCTCAAGGCACCCATGGTGATTCGCTTTCAGGATCTCCTCCGCCATCGCGTGATCCAGCTCAACGAGATGTTCGCGAAAGCCATCAAGGAGGAAGGCTACGAGGGCAACTACCGCGGCGTCTTCCCGATCAAGGTCAACCAGCTCCGCGAGGTCGTCGACGAAATCGTGGCCGCCGGCAAGGAATACAACTACGGACTCGAAGCCGGCTCGAAGCCCGAACTCATGGTCGCCCTCGCGATGCATGAGGGCTCCCAGCGCCTCATCATTTGCAACGGCTACAAGGACCACGACTACATCCGCCTCGCGCTCCTCGGCCGCAAGCTCGGCAAAAAGATCATCATCGTCGTCGAACAACTCGCCGAACTCGACGACATCATCCGCCTCGCCGCCGAGACCGGCGTGAAGCCAATGATCGGTTTCCGCGCGAAACTCCAGACCCGCGGCGAAGGCAAGTGGGCGATGTCCACCGGCGAGAACGCGAAATTCGGCCTCAACACCGCGGAAATCCTCTTCGCCTGCGAGAAACTGAAAGCCGCGAAACTCTCCTCCGCGCTCCGTCTCGTCCACTTTCACATCGGTTCCCAGGTTCCCAACATCATCACGATCAAGAACGCCGTCATCGAGGCCACGCGCTTCTATTGCCAGCTCTCGAAGATGGGTTTTCCGATGGGCTACCTCGACGTCGGCGGCGGCCTCGGCATCGATTACGACGGCTCGCGCACGAACTTCGAGAGTTCGATGAACTACTCGATGGAGGAATACGCCCGCGACGTCGTCTTCAACGTCCGCGAGATCTGCAACGCCTCCGAGGTCGACGTGCCCGACATCGTCAGCGAATCCGGCCGCGCCATCGTCGCGCCCCACTCGCTGCTCGTCCTCGAGGTTTTCGAGCGCATCAACAAGCGCGAATCCCTCGGCCAGCAGCACCAGCCGAAGGAGAAGCACAAGGTCGTCACCGACCTCGAGCTGATGTTGAAAAACAAATCCAAGCTCGGCCGCCTCGAACGTTTCCACGACGCGATTCAGAAAAAGGAAGAAGCCTTCTCGCTCTTCAACCTCGGCTACCTCGACCTCGAAAACCGCGCCGCCGCCGAGTCGCTCTTCTGGCAAATCTGCGAGCAAATCGCCAAGGAAGGGCGCGACTCCGGTTACCAGCCCGAGGAACTCCACGATCTCGATACGCTCCTCGCCGACCAATACGTCTGCAATTTCTCCGTCTTCCAATCGCTCCTCGATCACTGGGCGCTCGATCAACTTTTCCCCATCGCGCCGCTCCACCGGCTCGACGAAAAGCCGACGGTCAACGCCGTGCTCGTCGACATCACCTGCGACTCCGACGGCAAGATCGACCGCTTCATCGACCTCCAGGACACGAAGCCCTACATCACGCTTCATCCGCTCAACTCGAAGCCCTACTACCTCGGCATCTTCCTCACCGGCGCCTATCAGGACATCATGGGCGATCTGCACAATCTCTTCGGCCGCGTGAACGAGGTCCACGTTTTCCTCGAAGCCGATGAAGAGAACGGCTTCTACATCGAGGAAGCGCTCAGCGGCAGCCGCATCGCCGACGTGATCGAGGGCGTGCAATACCAGCAGGAGGATCTCTGCCGGAAAATGAAGGCGCAGATCGACGCCGCCACGCGCAAGGACATGGTGAAGCCCCGCGAGGGCGTCCGCCTCCTCGAACTCTACGAGAGCCAGATGCTCAACAAGACGTATTTGAACATCGAACCGAAGAAGCCGCGGAAGAAAACGTAGGCCCCTCCCGTCCGATCCGGCGAAACGGTTTTCACCAGCCCCATGTAGGAGCCTGCTTGCAGGCGATAATCCGACTTTCGCACACCAGAATCGCCTGCAAGCAGGCTCCTACATCCCGCGGATACCAGCCGCTCCCACGATCGAACCGTTTACTCCTCCGCCGCCCCTTCCCACGCCGCCGCCAGCGCCTTGTCCAGCGCCTGGATCGTCACCGGCTTCGTCAGATGTTGCCCGAATCCTGCCGCCTGGCTGCGTACGATATCGTGGTCCATGCCGTAGCCGGTGAGCGCGATTCCGATGAGCCGCTGCGTCAGCCTCAACTCGCTCATCAGCTCGTAGCCATTGCCATCCGGCAGCCCGATATCGGAAATCACCAGGTCGATGCCGCCGGCCTCCGCGAGCTGCCGCGCTTCCTTCACCGAACCGGCCGCGCGCACCACGAAGTTTCGCCGCTTCAGCAAAAACTCCATCGCCGTCCTCGTCGGCTCGTGATCCTCCACCAGCAGCACCGTCCGCCGCCGATCCGATTGTAGCGGCGCCCCCTTGAACGGCACGCGCGTCACCGCCCGCGGCGTGAAGCCGCCCCGCGTCTCGCGCTCCTCCGCCGTCATCAGCGGCAGCGTGATCAGAAAACTCGAGCCTTTGTCCCGCCCTTCGCTCGTCGCCACGATCGTGCCGTGATGCTGCTCGACCAGCATCCGCGAAATCGCGAGCCCCAGCCCCACGCCGCCGAAGCGATGCGATCCGCCCGGCGCCGCGTGGTCGCCCTGCGAAAACGCCTCGAACGCCCGCGTCAGCTCGCCCTCGGTCATCCCGATGCCGGAGTCGCGCACCTCGATGTTCACCCGGCGGCCGTCCGTGTCGTTCCAGGTTCGCACCACGATCTTGCCGCGCTCGGCCGTGAACTTCACCGCGTTCTTCAAGACGTTCCAAAGCACCTGCTGCAGCCGCGCCGAGTCGCACTCCACGATCGCCGGTTCGGCTCCGATCGCCACCTCCGGCACGATTTTCTTCTGCGTGAATTCCGGCCGCATCGTCGCCAGCGCATCCCGCACGAGCACCTGCAGGTCGTGCATGCTCACATCGAGCGCCAGCTTGCCCCGCGTGATCCGCGTCATGTCCAGCAGATCGTCGATCAGCCGCGCCTCGAGCTGGATGTTGCGGCGGATCGTGCGGAAATCCGCGCGCACTTCTTCCGGCAGCGTGACGTTGTCCGCCGCCTCGCTCGCGATCAGCAGCGCCGGATTCAACGGCGTGCGCAGCTCGTGCGACAGCGCCGCCAGAAAATCGTCCTTCGCGCGCGAAGCCGCCAGCGCCTTGTCCCGCGCCGCCTCCATCTCGCGCTCCACTTGCTTGCGCGAGGTGATGTCGGTGATCACCGCCACGAGGCCGATCACCTCTCCCTGGTGCGAACGCTCCGGTTCGTGGATGACGCGCACCCACCTTTTTCCAAACCGCTCGTAGGGAATCTCGAGTTCGAACTCCACCCGCCGCCCGGCCAGCGTCGCATCGAGATACGGCCGCAACGCCTCGTGCGCCGCCGCTCCGATCAAATCCGAAATGGGTTTCCCGAGCAGTTCGTTCGGCTCCTTCCCGAAGCGCGCCGCGTACGGCCGGTTCACGAATCTCAGGCGGTGCTCGCGGTCGCACTGCGCGATGAACACCATCGCGCTGTCCGTCACCAGCCGAAGCTGGCTTTCGCTCTGCCGCAGTTTGTCCTCGGCGCGCCGATACGCGGAGATGTCGAGGTTGATCCCCGCCCAGTGCGTGATTTCGCCCCGATCGTTGCGGATCGGCATGCCGCGCGAAAGCACCGGATGCCATTCTCCGTCCACGCCCTTGTAGCGATGCTCCCGTTCCCACCGTGTGCCGCTCCGCACGCACTCGCGCCACGCCGCCAGCGCGTCCTCCACCTCGTCGGGATGCAGCGCGCGCGCCCAGCCGGCGTTGCGGCATTCCTCCTGCGTCATTCCCACGAGGCGCAGGAACGAATCGCTCAGATAAACATTCCTCCCCTCCGCATCGCCGATCCAGATCCCGAAATCCACCGCGTCACCGACCGCCCGATACAGCCGCTCCTGCCGCCGCAGCTCCGCCTCCACCCGCTTCTGCTGTGTGATGGTCCGCACGATCTTCGAGGCGCCGATCACCTGCCCCTCGTCGTCTTTCACCGGGGATTCGGTCAGCGACACCTCGAACCGGGTGCCGTCCTTCCGGCGACGCACCGTTTCGTAATGGTCCACCCGCTCGCCGCGGCGAATCCGGTCCATGATTTCCGGTTCCTCTTTTCTGCGGTCCGCCGGGATCAGCATGTAGATCGACTGCCCGATCGCCTCCGCCGCCGTGTAGCCGAACAGTCGTTCGGCGCCGGCATTCCAGCTCGTGATCGTCGCGTTCAGATCCTTGCTCAGGATCGCGGCATCCGACGATTCCACGATCGCCGCATACAAGCGCGTCATCGCATGCGCGTGCCGATACTCCGTGATGTCCAGCAACGCGTTCACGCCACCCACGACCTTGCCGTGCTCGTCGAGAAACGGATGCGGGTTCGCCAGCACGAAGCGTTTCCCGCCGTCCGGCCGCTCCACCACCACTTCGATCCCGCGCCGCGGCTGTCCCGTTTTTAGTGCGACCGCCATCGGGCGTTGGTCCGGCGACATCTCGCGCCCGTCCGGCCACTGCATCTTTCCCGCGCCCGACCATCCATCCGTACCGATTTCCGGCTGGCGCCCCCACAATTCCACCGCCGCCCGATTGAACAACTCCACCCGCCCATCCGGCCCCGTCGTGTAAACCGCCACCGGCAGGCTCTCCACCAGCTCGCGATAACGTTTCTCGCTCTCACGCACCGCGGACTGCGTGAGCTGGCTCTCCGTGATATCCGCGAGCGTGCCGATGTACCCCGTGATCTCGCCCGCCGCGTTTCGCAGCGCCGACGCGTTCCCATGCAGCCAGATCACCGTGCCGTCCGGTCGCAAAAAACGAAACGCCGACTCCGACGACCGCCCCTCCGCCACCGCCCGCTGCCACTCCGCCGCCACGCGCTCGCGATCCTCCGGATGCACCGCCCGCTGCCAGCCCGTTCCCCGCGCGTCGGCCTCGGTCAGCCCCGCCATCTCGCACCAACGCCGGTTCAGAAAAATACTCCGGCCGTCCGGGGCGGACAAAAAAATCCCCACCGGTGCATTCGCCGCGAGCGTCCGAAAACGCTCCTCGCTCTCCCGCACGCCTTCCAGCACGAGATCCCGCGCGATGAAGTCCGCCGCCATCTGCGCATGCAAATCCATCAGCCGCTCCTCCCGCGCATCCGGCACATGGGACTCCGCGAAATACGCCGTCAGCACGCCGATGTTTCTTCCGTCATGCGTCATCAGCGGCACGCTGTGCGCCGCCCGGAAACCGCCCAGCCGCACCAGTTCCTGCCACGCCGCGAACCGCGGCGATACGCTCGCGTCCTCGACGATCGCCCGCGTCCGCGCAAACGCGCCCCACGCGGCTGTCTCCGCCGGCACGATGCTTAACTCCTCCAGAAACCGCTCCGAGAAACCCACGCTCGCGCCCACCGTAAATCGCCCGCCCGCCTCGCTCCACATCGAAAGCAAACCCTTGCTGGCGCCGACTGCCTCGACTGCGCCAGCGAGGATTTCCTGCATCGCCGCGCCCCGATCCACCATCCGCGCCAGCCGCATCGTCACCGCGTGCAGCCGCTCCAAATCGCGCACCTGCCCCTCCAGCCCCGCGCCGGGGTTGGCGATCTCATTCGGCGATTCCAACGTCGAGGGCAAATGTCCCGGCGTCTCGCCTTTTTCGCGCTTGGTGATCGGCATCGACTACTGCAGAGAATGAGCGAATCGCCCGATCATACACCAAGCAAAATATCCGGGTTCTTCGCTGCCGCCTCCGATCGCGCTGCCCACAAGCCACCTGCGACGATCAAAACCGCCGCCCTCGCTATCCCGTTACGATAATTTGACCTGAATCGCCTTACTCGCCGCCGCGAAGTCGATTACCCCCGCCTCCGGATGCTTTTTCAACGCGCCGATGACCTTCCCCATTTCTTTCTTCGACGTCGCACCCGTTTCCCGAATCGCGTCCGCGATCAACGCCTCGAGCCGCGCCGCATCCAGCCCGGCCGGCAGATATTTTTCCAACACCCGCATCTCCGTCTCGTTCGCCGCGACCAAGTCCGCCCGCCCGCCGCGCGCGAATTCCTCCTTCGCATCGGCAAGATTCTTCACCGCTTTGCGCAGCGTCGCGACGACGAGCCCATCGTCGATCGGCTTGCCGAGATCCATCGACGCGCGCTGCACCGCCGCATCCGCCGTCCGCAAGGCCAGCGCCGTTGCCGAATCGCGCGCTTTCATCGCCGTCACGATATCCGCCCTCAACCTTTCATAAATGGAAGCCATGCGCCCAGCCTGCCTGCGACCGCGCCGATGTCCAGCGGACACCGGGTAGGGACGCCTCTCCGAGGCGTCCGCCTCACGCCGCCCTAAAGAAATCTTCGTCCATTCCGACGGATCGAAGTTCAGAGCCGCGCCCACCGGTATCCTCCGCCCAAAATTTCCTCCGCCGCCCGCTCTCCGCTCGTCAACGCCCCGTGCACCGTCCCGAGTTCGAGCGGCCCCGCGGTCGCCTCTCCGGCAAAGTAAATCGTCCCTCCCACCGGTTTCGCCAACTGCCGCGGCGCGTCCTCTTTCCCCGCCATCGAGAAACTATACGCCCCGCGCGTCCAAGGCTCGGCCGCCCAGTTGTGCGTGCGCGCTGCGACGATCCACTTCGCCAGCCTCGTCTCTTCGCATCCGAGCAGTTGCGCCAGCGTTCGCCTCGCTGCCTGAAAAATTTTCTCCGACCGCCACGTCGCCATCGCCGCCGCCCCCGGTCCGCCCGTCCAGCCCACCAGCACCGGCGCCGGCGCCTCCGACCACCACACGGGGAAAACCGCCTCGTTCGAGTGCAGAAACCCAAACGCCTTTCCGCTCCGCGCCCGCAGCTTCGCCGGAATCGGCCCGCGCTGCCACACGTCGCCGCGCAGCCGCAGCACCACCCGAATCGCATGTCCGCTCTCGAGCCCGCGCCACAGCCGCTCCTTCGCCGCGAGCCGCGGCGTGAAACGAATCGTTCCGCGCTCGCCCGCCGCCGCCGTCAACACGCCCAGCGGCAGCGTCACCACCACCGCCTTCGCCCGCCAGCTCGCGCTCCCTGCCGTCACCATCACGCTGCCCCGTTTCCAAGTGATCTCCGTCACCGCGCGGTTCAGAAAAATTTTCCCGCCCGCCTGCTCGAGCCGTCGCACCAGCCCTTTCACCAACGCATCGTAACCGCCCACCGGCCGCGCCTGCTCTTCGTCGTGCTTCGTCGCTGCAAACAGCGTCCGCGCGCTCATCTTCGCCAGCGGCGCGCCCTGGAATCCGCGCACGAAACCTTCCGCCAGTTCGCGATCTCCTTCGCTCAACTTTTTCCGATTCCGTTCCAGCCACGCGCCGAAGGAGCCTCGAAACCGCGGCCCGATCCGCCGCATCGCGGCATCGATGCGCTCCCACGCCTCCGGCGCGTGCTCCAACTTTCCCTCGCGAGCCAGCCAGTGCTCGTCGGCCATCGGTTTCTTTTTCATCTTCGCCGCGCGCAACGCCGAGGTGAGCGCCGCGTTGCTCCCGTGGATGAACTCCGCCCCGAGTTCAAAGCTCCCCGGCCAGCCCCGCCCGCGCGCCGTCCAAATCCTTCCGCCGATCCGTCCGCGCGCCTCCAGCACCACGACGCTCCGGCCCGCCGCCGCGAGCCTCGCCGCCGCCGCCAGTCCCGCCGCGCCGGCCCCAATCACCGCGACATCGCACTCCGTTTCCTTCATCGCCGACACCCTCCGCGTGGCGCGCCGAAACGCAAAGTAACCCATTGGGTTACTTTCTCCCTCACCACCCCGGACACATCAGACTTCGAGGCCAACCATCCGCAGCGTGTCATTCTGAACGAAGTGAAGAATCCAGTGCGATATTCGCGATCTTCGGCTGCCAGCGCGCGACCGGCTTCTTCGCTGCGCCTCCGAATAACGAAAAAGGGATGAATCCAGGCGAACCCTGCGACGTCGCGGCCAACCCGCCTCAACGCAGCGTCGACCGCACGTCTTGCGGCAGCGCCGATTCCTCGACACCGGACGACGTGATTTCGCCGATCAGGTGATTGCAGCGTTCCTGGCAGGCCTGGCACGTTTCCGCACAGATGCGACAGTGCGCATGCATCTCCGCGTGCCGCGCGCACTCGTCTCCGCAAAGCTGACACGCCAGCACGCACGCATGCAGCTGCGCATGCACGAGATCGTTCGGCGTCTCCGTCTGCCGAATGATCAGCCGCGCCGCCGTCGCGCAGATGTCCCCGCAATCCAGATTCGTGCGAATGCATTTCCGCAGCCGCTCCGCGCCTTCCGACTCCGCCAGGCACGCGTCCGCGCACGACGTGCAGATCGCCGCACAGTCCGCGAGGTGCCTGATGATTTCCGCGTAGTCCGCGCTGTGTTGCAGGTCGGCTTGCGGATGACTGCGTAGCATCGATTCGATCGTATTCATATTTCTCCTTGTTGGCGTTTAAACGAGTAACTTTTCCAGGGTGATCGGCAGATCGCGCACGCGCTTCCCGGTCGCGTGGTAAACCGCGTTCACGATCGCGCCGCCCACGCCCGTGATGCCGATCTCCCCCACGCCGCGCGCCCCGAATCCGCCCATCTGCACGTCCGGATGCGCGAGAAACGTCACGTCCATCTCCGGCGTGTCCGCGTGTACCGGCACGAGATAATCCGCGAGATTGTCCGTGACCACGAGTCCCGACCGCTCGTCGTAAACGGCCCGCTCCAGCAGCGCCATCCCGATCCCCATCACGAGCGATCCATAAACTTGGTTCGCCGCCGTCTTCGCGTTGATCACCTGCCCCACATCGAAGGCGCTCACGATCCGCGCCACCCGCAAGCGCGCGATGCCCGGATCCCACCGCACCTCGACCGCGTGCGCGCCGTACGACTTGAAACTGAATTTTTCCCGCTCCTCGCCCGGTTGCGCGTGCGCCTCGCCGTCCACGCTCGCCATGTTTTCCGCCGCCAGCGCGTCGGCGATCGACACCCGCCGCCCGCCCTTGACCACGATCATCCCTTCGTGAAACGACAGCTCCTTCGCATCCACGCCCGCGAGCGGTCCGCCTTTTTTCGTCGCCACTTTCAAGAGCTGCGCGATCGCCTTCTTCGTCGCATCGATCACCGCCGGCGTCACCGACGCCGTCGCCATCGAGCCACCCGAAATCGGCCCGCGCGGAAAATCGCTGTTGCCGATCGCCACCTCGATTTTCTCCAGCGGCAGGCCGGTGATTTCCGCGACCGTCTGCGCGATCACCGTGTAAGTCCCCGTGCCGATGTCCTGCGTCGCGCATAACGCCCGCGCCGTGCCATCCGCCCGCAATTCCACGCGCGCCATCGCCTCTTCCCGCTCCGCCGACCAGCACGCCAGCGCGAAACCCCACCCGAGCACCTCGTCGCCGTCGCGCATCGAGCCCGGCGCCGCACTGCGCTTCGCCCAACCGAATTTATCCCGCACGACTTCGCAGCACTCCCGCACGTGGTTCGACGACCACGGCTTCTTTTTGTCGCCATCGCTCTCCGCCGCGGTGCGCAGCCGAAACTCGATCGGGTCGACGCCGAGCGCCACCGCCAGTTCGTCCATCGCGCCTTCGAGCGCGATCATCCCCGACGCCGCTCCCGGCGCGCGCATCGACGTCGGCGTCCCGACATTTCCCGATACGAGCCGATGCGTCACCCGCACGTTGGCGCAGCCGTAAAGCGAGCGGCTCGTGTGCCCGCTCGACTCGAGAAAATCGTGCACGAGCGACGTCTCCGAAACGCTTTCGTGCGTCAGCGCCGCCAGCTTCCCGTCCGCTCCCGCCGCGATCCTCAATCGCTGCCGCGTCGAGGGCCGATGCCCCACTGTCGTGAACTCGCGCCTCCGATCGACGACCAGCTTCACCGGCCGGCCCACCTTCCGCGCCGCCACCGCCGCGAGCACCGTGTGCGGCCAGAGAAAAAGTTTTCCGCCGAATCCGCCACCGATATACGGCGCGTGCACCGTCACGTTTTCCGGCGGCACGCCGAGCACTTTCGCGAGCGCCTTCCGCTGGCCGACGACCCACTGCGTCGATTCGTGCACGTCGAGTTTTTCGCCGGTCCAGACCGCGACCGACGCGTGCAACTCCATCGGATTGTGCACCTCCACCGGCGTCGTGTAGGTCACATCCACCTTCGTCCCCGCCCGCGCGAACGCCTCCTCCGCGTTCCCGCGTTCGTAATCTTTCGCGTCCTCGAAAACTCGCGCGCCCCGCAGCCGTTCGTCGGCGTTCAATTCCACCGTCATCTCCGCCGCCTGATCGTAACTCACGTTCACCCCCAGCGCCGCCGCGCGCGCCTGTTCGAACGTCTCCGCCACGACCAGCGCCACGAACTGCCCCGCGTAGTAGATCTTGTCGTCCTCGAACGGCGGACGCACTTCGCCGACGCGCGTGTCGTTGTCCATTTCGTTCGGACTGCGATAAAGTTTTCCCACATTCCCCGCGTGCAACACCGCCAGCACGCCCGGCGCTTTCTCCGCCGCCGCAGCATCGAGCGCCGCGATTCTCCCCGCCGCCACCGTACTGAAAACTCCCACCGCATGCACCAGCCCCGGCGCGGAATTATCCGCCGCGTAGTTCGCGCGCCCCGTCACTTTCGCGCGGCCGTCGACGCGATTCGGCCCACGGCCGATCACCTTCAGTTCCTTCGTCTCGGCTTCCGCGCTCATGTCAGACCTTTCTCACCTCCGGCTGGCCCGCCGCCACCCTGCGCAACGTCCGCACGATGATTCGCTGCGCGAGTTCCACCTTGAACGCGTTATGCTCCCGCGGCGCCGCCCCGCTCAGCGCCGCTGCCGCCGCCTTGCGAAACACGTCCTCACTCGCCGACGCACCGCGCAAAACCTCCTCGGCCTCCCGCGCCCGCCACGGCTTCGTTCCCACGCCGCCGAGCGCAATCCGCGCTTCCCGGATCGTCCCGCCGTCCAGGCGCAAGACCACCGCCGCCGATGCCAGCGCGAATTCGTAGCTCTCGCGGTCGCGCGATTTCAAATACCACGACCGCATCCCCGCTGGCAGCGCCGGCAGCAGCACCGCCGTGATCAACTCCTCCGGCCGCAGCGCGAACTCGCGCTCCGGCGTCTTCCCCGGCAGCAGGTGAAACTCCGTCACCGGCGCCGTCCGTTCGCCCGCCGTTCCGCGCACGACGACCACCGCGTCGAGCGCCGCGAGCGCCACCGCCATGTCCGAGGGATGCGTCGCGATGCAGGCCTCGCTCCCGCCGAGCACCGCGTGCGAGCGATTGTAGCCGTCCATCGCCGCGCAGCCCGAGCCCGGCTTACGTTTGTTGCACGGCGAAATCCCGTCGCGATAATACTGGCAGCGCGTCCGCTGCAGCAGGTTTCCGCCCGTCGTCGCCATGTTTCGCAACTGGCTCGACGCGCCCGTCAGCAGCGCCTCCGCCAGCACCGGATAGCGCGTCCGCACGTCGCGGTGCCACGCCAGTTCGCTGTTCCGCACCATCGCGCCGATTTTCATTCCTCCGTCCGGGAGTGTCTCGATTTCCGTCAGCCCGACGCGGTTGATGTCGATCACGTGCGCCGGCCGCAGCACGTCGAGCTTCACGTAATCGATGAGATTTGTCCCGCCCGCCACAAACGCGCCGTCCGGCCTCGCCGCCTGCGCCGCGATCGCCGTCGTTACATCCTTCGCTCGCTCAAACGTGAATGCGCGCATCGTCGTCTCCTCACGTTTTCGCCGCCGCGCCGCGCGTCCGCTGCACCGCCGCCAGGATGCCCTTGTACGCGCCGCAACGACAGATATTCCCGCTCATCGCTTCGCGCACCGAGGCGTCGTCCGGCCCGACCGGCTCCCCGAGGAGCCCGACCGCCGACATGATCTGTCCCGAGGTGCACGCGCCACATTGAAATCCGTCGCAGTCGAGAAATGCCGCCTGCATCGGATGCAGTTCGCCGTCTCGCTCGAGTCCTTCGATCGTCGTGATCTCGTCGCCTTCGTGCATCACCGCGAGCGACAGGCACGACACCACGCGCCGGCCGTTCACGAGCACCGTGCACGCGCCGCACTGCCCGTGATCGCAGCCCTTCTTGGTGCCCGGCAATTCGAGCGCCGCGCGCAGCACATCCAGCAGCACCGCCCGCGGCTCCACGTCCACCACGCGCGTCGTGCCGTTCAGCTTGAACGTCACCCGCATCCGCTCCGCCGCGGTCGCGCTGTTCGCCATCGGAGCATCGTTCGTCATCGGCGCAGCAAATAAACCCGCCATCTGCGCAGCCGCCGCGATGGCGACTCCGCCACCGCCCACGTGTCGGATGAACTTCCGCCGTGAGAGCCCTGCTCGCGCCGCTTCGCCGGTGGGTTGTTCTGGTTCTGATTCATGACTCGCCATGGCAACGGCGCCTGCGCACCAAGCCCGACCGACCCGCGTCCCCTTCACCTCGTTCCTCCCCGCCCTTCGCGGCCGCATCCGGCGTGAGACCGACTCCCGCATGGGGAATCCGCCAGCGCATCATGAAAAATTGCAGCGAATTTAACCGGACGACGCTGCCGCTCCCCTCGCGTATCGTCCGCCCATCGCCGGCATCGTTTGCCAACGCCCTCGCAAAATCCAATTTCTCTTTCGCCATGGTCGCACCCTCCTCAGCCGCCGTCACTTCGCCCGCCCCGCGCCCCTCGCGCCTGACGACGCCCCAGATGTATGCGCGCGTCCTCGCCGGCGACGCCGCTTACAACGGCCGCTTCTTCACCGGCGTGCTCACGACCGGCATCTACTGCCTGCCCGCCTGCAAGGCCCGCAAACCAAAACTGGAAAACGTCCGCTTCTTCCCGTCCTGCGAAGCCGCCCGCGCCGCCGGCCTCCGCCCCTGCAAGAAATGTCACCCCGACGACTTCGCCCGCGGCGCCGATCCCGTCCTCGAAACGATTGAAACGCTCGTCGCCGAAATCCGCGCCAACCCCGCCACCTTTTCCGATGCGCGGGCCATCGTCCGTCGCTCCGGCTTCGGCGCCACGCGCGTGTTCGAACTTTTCCGCCAACACTATCACACGACGCCCGCCGACCTCCTCGTCCGCGCCCGTGTCGATGCGGCCAAAAAACAACTCCTCGCAACCGACGACGCCCTCGCGCCCATCGCCTTCGCCGCCGGCTTCGAATCGCTCTCCGTTTTCCACGAAAATTTTCGCCGCCTCAACGGCCTCACGCCCGCCGCCTATCGCGCGCTCCGCAACGACACCGCTTTCACCCTCTCGCTGCCCGACGGCTATCTCCTCGGCTATCTCCGCCGCGCGCTCAGTCGCGATACGCAGAGCGTCACGGAAAAGCTCGTCGGCGATACCTACACCGCGGCGGTTCAACTTCGCGACGGGCCCGCTTTGCTGACGCTGCATCTGTCCGCGACCGAAATCCACGCGAGCCTCTCCGCCAAAACGCCCGCGCTGCCCGAGGTCCACGCGATCGTCCTCGGTCTCCTCGGCCTCGACGAAGACGCTGCCGCCTTCGCCCGTCTCGCCCGCAAACTCGGCCTCGCCCGCCTCGTCGCCCAGCGCGAAGAACTCCGCATCAGCCGCACGCCGTCCGTCTTCGACGGCGTCCTCTGGTCGATCATTGGACAACAAATCAATTTTCCCTTCGCCTGCCTGCTCAAGCGTCGCCTCATCGAGCGCGCCGGCACGCCGTTCGCCGACGGCCTCATCGCTCCGCCCACGCCCGCCGCCGTCGCCGCGCTCGATCCCGCCGAGTTGCTTCCGCTTCAATTCTCCCGGCAAAAAGCCGACTACGTCGTCGCCACCGCCCGCCTCATCGCGTCCGGCCAGCTCGACCTCGAATCGCTCCACGCCATGTCCGCCACCCGCGCCGAGCGCACGCTCCTCGCCATTCGCGGCCTCGGCCCGTGGTCGGTGAATTATCTCATGATGCGCTCGCTCGGTTTCCCCGACTGCGTCCCGCTCGGCGACACCGGCGTGACGAGCGGCCTCAAATCTCTCCTCAAGCTCGACGAACGTCCCGACGTCGACGCCACGCGTCGCCTCATGGCGATGTTCTCTCCCTACCGCAGCCTCGCCACCGCGCACCTGTGGCAACTCCACCAACCGCTCCCCACATGAACCACTACTACTTAACCTTTCCCACGCCCCTCGGCGATTTCTCCGTCGCGGTCGATGAAAACACCGCCGTCCTCGCCACGGCCTTCGGCGGCCTCGCCGCCCTCCATTCGCGCCTCGGAAAGTGTAACGCATTGCGTGACACTTCCGCCTGCCGCATCGCCCGGGAACAAATTCTCGCCTACTTCGGCGGCGAACGCCGCACGTTCGATCTCCCGCTGGTTCCGACCGGCACCGCCTTCCAACAACGCGTCTGGTCCGCGCTCCGAAAAGTCCCCTTCGGCGAAACGCGCAGCTACGGCCAGCTCGCAGTCTCGCTCGGCGCGCCCGGCTCCGCCCGTGCCGTCGGCCGCGCCAACGCCACCAATCCCATTTGCCTGATCGTTCCGTGTCACCGTGTGATCGGCGCCGACGGCTCTCTCACCGGCTTCGCCTTTGGCGAGGGAATCAAACAACAGCTTCTCGCCCACGAGCAGGCCGTCGTGTCAGCGCAGCCCGCTCCGCGCGTGGCCTGATCACGACACGCCGATCAGGATTCCCGCCAGGAAAACGAGCGCACCGCCCAGCACCACCTGGAACACCGCCGCGAGCAGCGGTGTATCCATGAAGTGGTTCCGAATCCACGCGATCGCGCCGAGTTCGATCGCGACCACCACGATGGCGACGGTCAGCGCCGTGTTCACCGCCGGAATCAGAAACGGCAGCGTGTGCCCGATCCCGCCAGCGGTGGTCATCAGTCCGCAGACCACGCCGCGAATCACCGGACGACCCCGGCCCGTCAGACTCCCGTCATCCGACAGCGCCTCCGCGAAGCCCATGCTGATGCCCGCGCCGATGCTCGCCGCAAGTCCCACGAGAAACGTTTCCTTGCTGCTGTGCGTCGCAAACGCCGCCGCAAACAGCGGCGCCAGCGTCGACACCGAGCCATCCATCAAGCCCGCCAGTCCCGGCTGCACGACCTGGAGCACAAACAGCCGCTTCTCCGCCGCCGCATCCGTTTCTTCATCGCCGGCCGCGACGCGCCCCATCGATTCCGCCGTCGCCGCATGGCGCCGTTCTTCCGCGGTCAAGTCGCCCAACAACTGCCGCACGCCCGCGTCCACGGTCCGCCGGGCCGCGGACTCGTAGAAATTTCTCGTCTCGATCTCCATCGTCTCCGCCGCCCGCTGCGCCGCTTTCAAACCCAGCGGGCGCACGAGCCACACCGGTTTTCGCGTCACAAAACCCTTCACATCCTGCCGCCGCAGATAGGGCAGCCGCTCGCCGAAGCGCGCCCGATACAACTCGAGCAATCGGTGGCGGTGGCCGTTTTCCTCCTCGCGCATGCGATCGAATTTCGCCGCCGCCGCCGGCTGATGTTCCCGCAGCCCTTGCGCGAAACTGTCGTAGATTTTCGCGTCCTCCTCCTCGAGCGAAATGGCCAGCGCGAGGATCTCCTGCTCCGTCAATTCATCGAAGCGTTTCATGTTGCCGCATCCTCCGCGCGCGCCGTCGCGATTCAAACCTCAACTGCCGGTCACCGCCTGGTGCAGCGAGACGATGAAGTGCTTCAGCTTCACGTGATCCTTCACACCGGGCGCCGCTTCGACCCCGCTGTTCACATCGACCAACCGCGCCCCGCTCCGCCCCAGCGCGTCGCCGATGTTTTCCGCATTAAGCCCGCCGGACAGAATCCACGTCTTCTCCGGATGCTGTTCCTGATGTCGTTTGAACTTCGCCCAGTTCCCCGTCTGCCCGGTCCCGCCGAACTTGCCCGCGTGAAACGTATCGAGGAGAAAATGCTTCGCGAGCGGCAGCAATTCCGCCGCCACGTCCACCGGCTCCGGCAGTTTCGGCGCGAGCCACAGCCGCTCCGGCCCGATCATCTGCGACCAGCTCGCCACGGTGCTCAGCGGGAAATCATGCCGGAAATGAATCTGGAAAAACGCGAACCCGGCGTCCCCGAGCTGCGCCAGCTCACCGATGGTCGGCTCGACGACCACCGCGACTTTTTTCCGCTCCGGCAAGTGCGCCGCCATCGCCCGAAACGTCTCCAGCGAAATCCGTCGCGGCGATTTCGGATACAGAATGAAGCCGAGATAGTCCGCCCCGCAGCGATCCGCGAAGTCCGCGTCCACCAGCGAGGTCAGCCCGCACACCTTGATTCTGATGCCGTCGATCATGAATTAACCACAGAGACACAGAGGCACTGAGAAAACATAGTCTTTACCTCTGTGTCTCTGTGCCTCTGTGGTTCAAAATTGATTGATGGTTCCGATCACGTGGTCGACCTGCGCATCCGTCAGCTCGGGGAAAATCGGCAGGCTCACGCAGGTCTTCGCCGCCTTTTCCGCGACCGGCAGCGAGCCTTCGCGCTGCCCGAGTCCCGCGTAGCACTTCTGCAGATGCAGCGGGACAGGATAGATTAAATCCGTCCCGACTTCCCGCTTCGCCAGATGCTCCCGCAACGCATCGCGCCGCGGATGACGGATCGTGAACTGGTGAAACACCGACTTTCCGTAGCCCGGCTGATCCGGCAGCCGCACGTCGGCGAGTTCGATCCCTGCGAGATAGCGCGCCGCGATCTCCTGCCGCCGCGCCGTCCACGCCGCCAGGTGAGGCAGCTTCACGTTGAGCAGAGCACCCTGAAAACCATCCATGCGAAAATTTCCACCGACGATATCGTGATAGTAGCGTCGGTCCGAACCGTGCACGCGGATGTACCGCGCCTTCGTATGAATCGCCTCGTCGCGCGAGACAAACGCGCCGCCCTCGCCGCAGCCGCCGAGATTTTTCGTCGGATAAAAGCTAAACGTCCCCGCATCGCCGATGATCCCAACGGGGACACCCGCCGTCGTGGCGCGGGCAACCTGCCCGCGCTCGAGCAGGGGCAGGTTGCCCGTGCTACGACCCAGATATTTTGCCCCCACCGCCTGCGCACAGTCCTCGATCACGAACAGCCCGTGCTTCTTCGCGATCGCCATGATCTCATCCATCCGCGCCGGCTGCCCGAACAAATGCACGACAACAATGCCCTTCGTCTTCGCCGTGATGGCCGCCTCGACCTTCGCCGGATCGAGATTGAACGTCCCCTCCTCGATATCCACGAACCGCGGCGTCGCGCCGACGTAGCTCACGCCCCACACCGTCGAGATAAACGTAAACGGCGGCGCGATCACCTCGTCGCCCGGCCCGAACCCCGCGATCAGGCACGCCACGTGGAGCGGCGCCGTGCCGCTGTTCATGCCGAGCGCGCGCGGATATCCGAGCGTCGCCGCAAACGCCTTCTCGAAATCCTCGACATCCTTGCCGAGACAAAATCGCGTGCCGTCGTAAGTGGACGCCAGCGCAGCGAGCGCCGGCTCACGCAGCGCCTTGTGTTGGAGACTGAGATCGAGAAACGGAACCTTCATGGTTGCCCGCCAATCACGCTAATTTACGCGAAAAAACCAACAAACATTCGCGACCATTCGCGTGATTAGCGGGAAGTCAGCTTTTTCACCAACGCCTCGACGAAGCTCTCCAAGCTCGGCTCCTTCGCCGTGAAATCGATCGGCATCCCCACCTTCTTCATCGTCTCGCTCGTCTGCGGCCCGATGCTTCCCGCCAGCGGCCGCGTCGCGCCTTTCTCCAGTTTCAGCGCCGCCGCCTGATCGGCGAACGACTGTGCCGCGGAGGAACTCGCGAACAAAATCGCATCCGCCCCCTTCGCCCGAAAATCCGCCGCCGCGGCATCGTTCGTCAGATCCGTCTTTTCCGTTTCGTAGACTTGGAGCTGATCCACGATCGCGCGCGCGTCCTCGAGTTTCGTCACTAGCACGTCGCGGTTCAGATTGCCCGTGATCACCAGCAGCTTCGCGCTGTCGAGGCTGCCCGTCGCAATCAGCTCGTCGGCCAGCGCCTCCGCCGTCGCCGTCTTCGGCTGGCATTCGATTTTGAGATGACGTTCGCGGATTGCTTTCGCCGTCGCCTCCCCGATGCACGCGAAGCGCAGCAGCCCGAGCGAACGCACATCGTCGAAGATGCGATAAAACTCCTCGAAGAAATACCGCACGCCGTTCGTGCTCGTGAACACGATCCAGTCATAGCTGCCGAGTTCCAGCAGCACATCGGCGAGCATGTCCTTGTTGATGAATTTCGACACGCGGATCAGCGGCAACTCGATGACCTCAGCGCCCAGCGCAGCAAGTTTGCCCGCGAGTTCCGATGCCTGCTCACGCGCCCGCGTGATCGCGATGCGGCGACCGCTGAGAGGAGATGTCTTGTTCGCTGCCATGGATTGGGTTGTAGGGCGGGGTCGCCGAACCCCGCCGGTTTGAGAGAGCCGCTCGCTCACGGCGGGGTTCGGCGACCCACGCCCTACATCAACGAGCTACTTCAATCCCAATTCCTTCAGAATCCGCGCCGCGGTTTCCGTCGGCGCCGCGAAGTCCGCCTCGCTCACGGCAAACTGCCGCTGCCCGATTTGTTCGTGATAAAAATAAAGCGTGTCGGTCGTCGCGTGCGCCCCAAACGCCGTGTGGCAGCCCACCCCGAGCGCGGTCTGAAACGCCCGTTCGAGACTCACGCCTTTCGCCGTCGCCGCGTCGAAGACCTCCGCGAACTTCGCCTCCTCGCCCGCGCGACATTGCACCGCGATCGCGCCCTGCCCGACCGCCGGCACCATGTCGTGGAAACCCAGCGCGTGAAACTCCACCCCCGGCCAGTTGCCGATGCCGAGGCGATTTAATCCCGCCGACGCCAGGATCGTCCCGTCCGCCACATGTTGTTCGCCGATCTTCTTCAGCCGCGTGTCGACGTTGCCGCGGATTTCCGTGAACGCCACGCCGGGGAACAGCTTCGCGATTTGCAGCCGTCGACGCGGACTGCCGGTCGCGAGTAATTTCGGCGCCGCCACGCCGGCGCGCAGCACGAGCACGTCACGCGTATCCGCGCGCGGCATGTAGCCGCCGATCGCAAGTCCCGCCGGCATGTCGCCCGGCAAATCCTTCGTGCTGTGCACCGCGACATCCGCCTCGCGGCGCAGCAACGCGCCCTCGAGTTCGGAGGTGAACAATCCTTTTCCACCCTCGGCTTCCAGCGACCATTCGGTGCGCGCATCGCCGGTCGTGACCATTTTCAAAAGCTCGGTTTCGACGCCGAGCTTTTCGCGCAGATGCGCCGCCACCATTTCCGTCTGCGTGAGCGCGAGCGGACTTTTGCGGGTGGCTAGGATCAGTTTTTTCACCACAGAGACACTGAGGCACAGAGAACCGCGGAATCAAATCTCCGTGTCTCTGCGCCTCTGTGGTTCCAATTTCAGTACGCCGCCTGGACACCCTTGATGTGCTTCTTCGCCATCCAGGGCATCATGCCGCGGAGATACAGGCCGGTCTTTTCGATCGGGTGCTTTTCGCCGGCTTGGAGCAGCTTGTTGTAGTTCTTCAGGCCGCCCTTGTATTCCTTCACCCAGTCCTTCGTGAACTGGCCGCTCTGAATCTCCTTCAGGATTTTCTTCATCTCGGCCTTCGTCTTCTTGTTCACGACGCGCGGGCCGCGGGTGATGTCGCCGTATTTCGCGGTCTCGGAAATCGAGAAACGCATGCCGGCGATGCCGCTCTCGTACATCAAATCACAGATGAGCTTCAGCTCGTGGAGGCACTCGAAATAAGCCATCTCCGGCTGATAACCCGCCTCGACCAGCGTCTCGAAGCCGGCCTGCACGAGCGCGCTCGCGCCACCGCACAACACGGCCTGTTCGCCGAAAAGATCGGTCTCGGTCTCTTCCTTGAACGAGGTTTGCAGCACGCCCGCGCGCGTCGAACCGATGCCCTTCGCCCAGGCGAGCGCGGACTTCTTGGCGTTCTTCGAGCTGCCCGGCGCGACGGCGATGAGCGCCGGCATGCCTTTGCCCTCGGCGTAGAGGCGGCGGACCATGTGGCCAGGGCCTTTCGGCGCGACCATGATGCAGTCGATGCCCTTCGGCAGCTTGATCAGGCCGAAGTGGATCGCGAGGCCGTGCGAAAAGAGCAGCGTCTTGCCCTTCGAAAGATTCGGCAGGATGTCCTTTTCGTAGACGTCCGCCTGCTTCATGTCGGGCAGGCCGACCATGATCACATCCGCGCGCCGCACCGCTTCCGCCGTCGAGACGACTTCGAATCCGTGCTGCTCGGCGACCGGCTTCGACTTCGATCCTTCGTAGAGGCCGATGACGACCTTGCAGCCGCTGTCCTTCAGATTGAGCGCATGGGCGTGGCCCTGCGAACCGTAGCCGAGGACGGCGAGCGTTTTATTGGCGAACACGCCGAGATCGGCGTCTTTATCGGTGTAGACTTTGGCGGGCATGGGAAAGGAGGAGTTGAGAGTTCGGAGTTGAGAGTTGAAAGATCGGAATCGATGGAGAGAAGCAGCGAAAGGGGAAACGAGGTTTGGTCACTCAACTCTCATCTCTCAACTCTCAACTGCGCGCAGCCCGCCTCAGCGCTTCAGCGCGAGCCGGCCGGTCCGCGCCAGTTCGAGAATGCCGAACGGCTCCAGCAGCCCGAGCAGCGCGTTGATCTTCGCGTCGTCGCCGGTGAGTTCGATGATGACGTTCTCGTGGGTGAGATTCACGACCTTCGCGCGAAAGATGTCCGCGATCTGCACGATCTCCGAGCGCGAGGTGGGCGTCGCCCGCACTTTCACGAGCACGAGTTCGCGGTCGACCGCCTGACCTTCCTTGAAGTCGATCACCTCGACGACGTTGATCAGTTTGCGCAGCTGCTTGATGCAGAGATCGAGCTGCGCTTCGTCGCCCTTCAAAACCGCCGTGATGCGCGAGAGCGACGCGTCGTGGGTCGGCGCGACGTTGAGCGAATCGATGTTGAAGCCGCGGCCGGAAAACATCCCGGACACGCGCGCCAGCACGCCAAACTTGTTCTCAACGAGGACCGAGATCGTATGTCGCATGGAGGTGGAAGGTTTGAAAAATAAAAATGGTGGACGCTGAGGGACTCGAACCCCCGACACCCTCGGTGTAAGCGAGGTGCTCTAACCAACTGAGCTAAGCGTCCGAGCCGAGGGGCGATGAAAGCGAGCGGACGCCGGGGGTGACAAGGAAGATTTCGGGTATGACGTTGGGCCTACTTGTAGGGCGGGGTCTCCCGACCCCGCCGCGTTTTGCCTACGAAGACGAAAGAGAACGGCGCGTCACGGATAACGCGCCCTTTCTCACGCCGTCGCGAACGCCCGCTTCGGCTTGAGCCAGCCTTTCGCCACCATCAGCTCGGCGTTCTGCAGCGCATTCAACGCCGCGCCTTTCCACAGGTTGTCGCCGCTCACCCAGAACGCCAAACCGTTCTCGAGCGCGCTATCGAGGCGGATGCGGCCCACGCCGCACTTCACTTTGCGGGTGAAATCGAGCGGCGTCGGATAACGACGATTCGCCGGATCGTCCACGAGTTCCGCGCCCGCGAACGCCGCGATCGCCGCCCGTGCCGCCTCGACGCTCACCGGCCGCTCGAACTCCGCGTTCACCGCGACCGAGTGCGCCTGCACCACCGGCACGCGCACGCACGTCGCCGACACCTTCAAGTTGGGCAGCCCCATGATGCGCTGGCTCTCCATCCGCATTTTCGTCTCTTCACCCGTGTAACCGTCATTGCCGAACGAATCGACCTGCGGGATCGCATTGAACGCGATCTGATACGGATAAACTTTTTTCACCAGCTCGCCGCCCTTCACGTAAGCCTGGATCTGCGACTCGAGTTCCTCCACCGCCTCGACGCCCGTGCCCGAGACCGACTGATAGGTCGCCGCAAAATACCGCTTCAATCCGAACGCCTGATGAAGCGGCCAGAGCGCCATCAGCGTCACGGCCGTCGAGCAATTCGGGTTCGCGATGATCCCCTTGTTGTTCCGCAGCCCCTCGGGGTTGATCTCCGGGATGACCAGCGGCACGTCCGGGTCCATGCGATACGCCGAACTCTTGTCGATGACGATGCAGCCCGCCTTCACCGCATCCGGCGCGAGCGCCTTCGTGATGGCGCCCTCGGTGGCGAAAAACGCCACGTCCACGTCGGCGAACACGCCCGGCTTCGCTTCCTCGACGGTGTATTTCTTGCCCGCGCACTCGATGACCTTGCCCGCCGACCGCGCCGAGGCGAAGAGCCGCAGCGAGGCCATCGGGAATTTGCGCGCGTGCAAAAGCTGCAGCAGCTCTTGACCGGCGACGCCCGTGGCGCCGACGATACCGACCGTGAACGATGCCGTGTTTTCCATAGATTCTCCGTTGGAACTCGCCAACAAAACCTACCAGCGCCTCGGCATCAAGCCCGCAGACCGCCTTCTCCTCGTTCGCATCGGCACAGCCACGCTTCAATTCTACCGGCGCGGCGCCCTGGTCAAAAGCTACGTGGTCTCCACCTCGAAGCGCCCGCCCTCAAATGTGAAAAATTCCCTCGGCACGCCCACCGGCCTGCACGAGATCGCCGAGCGCATCGGCGCGGGCCAGCCGCCCGGCATGGTCTTCAAGTCCCGCGTCGCCACCGGTCACCATTTTTCCGAACTCAGCGAGTCCACGTCCGCCGAGAACCTCGTCACCACCCGCATCCTCTGGCTGCGCGGCCTCGAGCCCGGCGTGAACCGCGGCGGCGACGTCGACAGCTACGAACGCTACATCTACGTCCACGGCACCAATCACGAGGATCTGATTCCTCAACCGCTCAGCGCCGGCTGCGTCCTCCTCCGCGCCCTCGACCTCATCGAACTCTACGACCAGGTCCGCACCGGCGATCACGTGCTGATCGTCGAGTGATTTCGATCGTCGTTCGTGGTCAGCGCCGGATCGGAAAAATCCCGAACTGACACCTCTCCTGACACCACGTCGTCACCGCGCCGTGCTACCTTGCCCGCATGAGCACGAAATCGACGCAGGTCTGGGAATGCGAACACCACGTTGAAGTCGCCGCGCCGCCGTGCGCCGTCTGGTCCTTGTTGAGCGATGTCTCCACTTGGCCCGCCTGGAATCCCGGCGTCGCTCGCATCGATCTCGACGGCCCGTTCGCCGCCCGCACGCGCTTCACGATGACGCGGCCCGACGGCGCCGTCCTCCCCTCCCGCCTCGTTGAGGTTCAACCCAACAAATGCTTCCTCGACGAAACGCGCCTCGCCGATCTCCGCGTGTTCGTCGAGCACCGCCTCGAACCCCTCGCCGCCGACCGCACGCGCATCGTCTTCGCGCTCGAAGCCTTCGGCGCGACTTGCGACGAGCACGGCCCCTCCATCTCCGCCGATTTTCCTGCGGTCCTGAAAAATCTCGCCGCGCACGCCGAAGCGCTCGCCCGCGCCGAATGCTGAGGAGCGCGGCTCAGGACGCTCACCGACACCGCTCCGCTCGGCCGCATTCGCCGATAAATTTTCGCCCTTCAGCTGGGAGGAGCCTGCTGGCAGGCGATTTCATTCTTAAATTCCACGCTTGAAACGCGGAGCGCCGTATTCCCTGCGGTTAAAAAATTCTCGCCCTCATCCGCGTCAATTAGCGTCATTCGCGGGCAGCTTCCCAAAACACTCCTCCCTCCCATGCGCAAAATCTCCTGGGGCATCCTCGGCGCCGCCAAAATCGGCCTCACCAAAGTCATCCCCGCCCTCCAGCGTTCCCAATTCGGCACCGTCGCCGCGATCGCCTCCCGCGACGCTTCCAAAGCCACTTCAGCCGCCGCCACCCTCGCCATCCCGCGCACGCACTCCTCCTACGAAGCCCTTCTCGCCGACCCCGCGATCGACGCCGTCTACATCCCGCTTCCCAACCACCTCCACGTCCCCTGGTCGCTCCGCGCGCTCGAAGCCGGCAAGCACGTCCTCTGCGAGAAACCCCTCGCACTCACCTCCGCCGAAGCCCGGCAACTCATCGACGCTGCCGCGCGTTTTCCTCATCTGAAAATCATGGAAGCCTTCATGTATCGCTTCCATCCGCAGTGGATTCGCGCCCGCGAACTCGTCGCCGCCGGCGCCATCGGCGAACTCCGCCACGTCCATTCCTTCTTCTCCTACTTCAACGTCGACGCCGCCAACATCCGCAATCGGGCCGACATCGGCGGCGGCGCGCTGATGGACATCGGCTGCTACTGCGTTTCTTTCGCCCGCACGCTCTTCGCGTCGGAGCCCATCCGGGTCCGCTCGCTCGTCGATCGCGACCCGACCTTCGGCACCGACCGCCTCACCTCCGCGCTCCTTGAATTCGACCGCGGCACCGCCTCCCTCACCTGCTCCACGCAGCTCTCGCCGTATCAACGCGCGAATATCTTCGGCGCCGCCGGCCGCATCGAAATCGAGATCCCCGTCAACGCCCCGCCCGATCGCCCCACGCGCCTCTGGCTCCACCCGAACCACGCCCCCGCCGAGGAAATCGCCTTCCCCGCCGTCGACCAATACACGCTGCAAGCCGACGCCTTCGCCCGCGCCATCCTCGACGACGCCCCCGTCCCCGCGCCCCTCACCGACGCCGTCGCCAACATGCGCGTCATCGAGTCGATCTTCGCCGCCTCGAAAATGTAGGGCGGTTCTCCCGCCCCGCCGCCCCCACCCCCCCGTGTCATCTATTAGATGACACTTCCCCCGCCGGCCCTCGCTCCGCCTCCCCCGCCGCGTAGCCCCGCCCAGAATGTCACTTAATAGGTGACAAGTTTTCCGACCCTCGCCGATCGCCCTTCGCTCGCGCCTCGACCTCCGCGACCACCTTCGTCGCGTGGAGTCTCAACGCCGCTTCCGGGTCGAGTCCCCTCACCCGCGCCGCCGCCGTCAACTCGAACAACATTTTTCCGAGCGTCCCCTCGTCTAAATTTTTTCCGACAGCCGCAACCTGCGCCGCGTCGACCACGCCCTCCGCCGGCAGCCGTTTCTTCTCAATCTGCTTCCAAACCGCCTCCGCAAACATCAACGCCGGCAGCCGCGGCGGCAGTTCCTTGAACACCTTCGACGCATCCGCCGCCGGCCCGTTCTTTTTTTCCGTCGCCTTGATCTCCTCCCATTTCGTGATCACCGCCGCCGACGTATCCAAGCTTCCCTTCTCGTGCCCGAACACATGCGGATGCCGCCGGACGAGCTTCTCGTCGATCTCGCGCGCCACGTCGTCGAAATTGAAATGCCCGCCCTCCTCCGCGATCCGCGCGTGGAACACCACCTGGATCAGCACGTCGCCGAGTTCCTCGCGCATGTGCGGCATGTCCCCCCGATCGATCGTGTCGATCAGCTCGCTCACCTCGTCGATCAGGCAGCGCACCAGTGACGCATGCGTCTGCTCCTGATCCCACGGACACCCATCCGGCGCCCGCAACTTCGCCATCGTCCGAATCAAATCCTCGATCGCACTCATCCCCGGAAATTGCCCGCGGAACGCACGGAATACACGGAAAAACTTCTCCTCTCCTCTCACCGCACGGCCCGGAGGCAACCCGCGGACCATTCGCGATCAGCGGCGTAATTCGCCGGCGAGGTCCGGATTTTTTCGGCTTTGTCTTCCGCGTCTTCCGTGTGTTCCGTGGGCAACAAATGCCCGACAAGCTCGACGAAATCATGGCGCACAAACGACGCGAGATCGCGCCGCTCCTCCGCCCCGTTTCCGAAACCGAACTCGCCCGCGTCGACGCCTCCCTTCCGCGCCCGCCCTCATTCGCCGCCGCCCTTCGCCGCGCGGACAATCGCCTCGCGATCATTTCCGAAATCAAACGCCGCTCTCCCTCCGCCGGCGACATCAAGGCCGGCGCTTCCGCTCTCGACCAAGCCCGTCTCTACCGATCCGCCGACGTCGACGCCCTCTCGATTCTCACCGACGAAAAATATTTCGGCGGCACCCTCGACGACCTCCGCACCGTCACCGCGCACTTCCGTGCCGCCGTCCCTTCCGCTTCCGATGTAGGGCGGGGTCTCCCGACCCCGCCGCCCCCGCCCGCGCCCCCGTGCCTCCGCAAAGATTTCTTCGTCCATCCTCTCCAAGTACTGCAAGCGCGTGAGTCCGGCGCCAGCGCCATTCTCATCATCGTGCGCGCCCTCACCGACGACGAAATTAAAACCCTCCACGCCGCCGCCCAATCCGCCGGCCTCGACGCCCTCTTCGAAATTCACCGCGAATCCGAACTCGAGCGCGCACTCGCCCACGGTGCCAAAATCATCGGCGTCAACAACCGCGACCTCGCGATCTTCAAAACCGATCTCGCGCTGAGCGAGCGCCTCATCCCGCAATTTCCGCCTCACGTCACCGCCGTCAGCGAGAGCGGCATCCACGCCGCCCCCGACGCCGCCCGCGTCCGCACCGCCGGCGCCCACGCCGTCCTCGTCGGCGAGTCGCTCATGAAGTCCGCCGACCCCGCCGCCCTCGTCCGCGCCTTCCGCGCCGCGTAGCGCCGGTTTTCTCTCTCGCTCCATCATTCGCGTTCATTCGCATCTCTTCGCGTCCCTTCGCGGTTAAAAAAAACGGCTCATGCCTCTGACCCCCTCCGCCACCCGCGACCTCCTCGCCCAGCTCGGCCACCAGCCGAAACGTTTCCTCGGCCAGAATTTTCTCGTCGACGGCAACATCGTGCGCAAATCCCTCGAACTCGCCGAGGTCGCCGCCGGCGACACGGTCGTCGAAATCGGACCCGGCCTCGGCACCCTCACCTCCGCCCTCCTCGAGACCGGCGCGCACGTCTTCGCCGTCGAGAAAGACCGCACGCTCCACGCCCATCTCACCGAGACACTCGTCCCCCGCTTCCCTGCGACGCTCCACCTCCTCGAAGGCGACGCCCTCGACCATCCCCTCGCCGGCCTGGGAGCGCAGCCGCCCCCGGCCGCACCCACCTTCAAAATCGTCGCCAATCTCCCCTACGCCATCGCCACCCCCTGGCTCGACGCCGTCCTCTCCGGCCCTCTCCCCGAACGACTCGTCCTGATGCTCCAGCAGGAAGCCGCCCAGCGCTACGTCGCCTCGCCCGGCACCAAAAATTTCGGCGCCATCTCCATCTTCCTCCAGTCCGCCTACGCGATCGCTCCCGGCCACAAGGTCGACGCCGCCTGTTTCCACCCGCGCCCCGACGTCGACTCCTACCTCCTCCACCTCGTCCGCCGCCCCGCGCCCTACATTTTCCCGGCCGCCACGAAATCCCTCATCCGCTCCCTCTTCCAACAGCGCCGTAAACAAATCGGCGGACTCCTTCGCGAGCACCATCCCGACCCCGCCCGCGCCGCCGCCTGGCTCGCCACCCTCACCGCCGCCGGCCTCTCCGCGCAAACCCGCCCCGAAGCCATTCCGACGGAACTTTGGCCGGCGCTCGCGGTTTGAGCCTCAGCGCGCTTGAAAGCCCGCCCCGTCCACGTAGAACTTCCTCCCATGCTTCGGCTCCTTCTGGTTACCGCGATTCTCAGCTCCTCGCTCCTCGCCCAAGTCGGCGAGCCCGATCCGCTCCAAGGCCGGATCGAGGGCAAATTCTACGTGTCGCCCACCGGCGCCTATCGCGTGACCATACCCGTTCTGCCCGAACTCGGCGGACGCATCCTCGATACGGACAGCACCGTCACCTTTCAGGACGATTTCAACACCCTCTGCACGATTGCCGCCGTCCCGATGGACGCCACGCAACGCTGGGAATTTTCCACCCGCGGCGCGAAGGATTACCTGCCCTATTGCTTCGCCAACCTCGTCCTCCCCGATTTTCAACAGGCGTTTCCCGGCACCAAAGTCCAAACCGCCAAATACTCCGCGTCCGTCGCCGACGGCGGCCTTTTCGTCTACACGCTCCTGCCTGGCGGTTCGATGTTCGCCCACAAGCTTTCCTTCGTCAGTCCCGATCAGCCGCCGCCGGAAGCCAAGCGCGGCAATCTCCTCTTCGTCCGCAACGGCTTTGTCTTCGTCCTGAGCATCGAACTCGCCGAGCACGTCACCGAACGCGCCAGCTACCAGAAAACGCCCGACGAGGAAAACGACCTCCTCCGCCAGCGCCTCGTCGACCTGTTGAACCGTATCCAGTTCGCAAAGCCGGCCGCCGAAGCCGCCCCGCCGGCCAAATGAGTGTGCTCGTGCGCGACGCGCAGCCCGCCGACCTCCCCGCGATCGTCGCGATCTATAATTCCATCATCCCCGGTCGGATGGTCACCGCCGACCTCGAGCCCGTCACCGTCGCGGCGCGCACCCCGTGGCTCCACGCCCACGATCCCGCCCGCCGCCCCATTTGGGTCGCCGAGGAAAACGCCGCGCTCGTCGCGTGGTTGAGCTTCGACCCCTTCTACGCCCGCGCCGCCTACGACGCCACCGCGATGCTCGCGCTCTACGTCGCCGAATCCCGCCGCGGCGCCGGTCTCGGCTCGATGCTGCTCACCCGCGCGCTCGCCCACGCGCCATCGCTCGGCCTCCGCACGTTGCTCGGCTACATCTTCGCGCACAACGAACCCAGCCTCCGCCTCTTCGCGAAATTCGGCTTCGAACGCTGGGCTCACCTGCCGCGGATCGCCCGTCTCGACGACGTCGAGCGCGACCTCATCATCGTCGGCAAACGCGTCGCGTTGTAGGGCGGGGTCTCCGAACCCCGCCGTCCCCCGCGCGCCCGCCGCTCCGACTTCCGAATCTCTTCCGGCAACCCCGCCCGCGTCGCCGCCGTCTCACCGCACGCCATTCCTGTATCCGGTGAAACCGCCGCGCCTCATTCTCCTCGTCCTCTGCCTCGGCGCGTTCGCGTTCCTGCTCTACCTCGCGCTTCCCCATCCCACCGCGTCCTCGCGCTCCGCCCCAACCGCACCTCCGACTTCCCCACCCGAAAATTCTCCTCCCGCCTCGTCCGCCTCGCTCCCAATCGAAAATCGAGAATCCAAAATCGAAAATTCCGACGCCGCTCTCCTCCACGCCGCCCTCCAACGCCTCGCCGCCGCCCGCGACGCCCGCCCGCAGGAAGCCCTCCTCACCTTCACCGACGCCGACGCCTACCGCCGCTTCCTCGCCCGCGCCCAGCACCGCGGCCTCGCCGTCCTCGGCCAGCTCGATGCGCTCCTCGCCGTCCGCATCCGCTACGAAGACCTCGCCGCCCTCGAATCGGAACTCGCGGAAAATCACGCCGACTACGCGCACATCTCCGCCAACTTTCTCGTCGATATCCCCGCGCCCCCCGCCAAAGCCGACCGCGCCGCCCTCAACCAGATTCCGTTCCGCAACACCACGCTCGCCTTCCTCGGCGCCGCCACCGCGGACCGCACCACGTGGGGCCGCGGCGTCACCCTCGCCGTGCTCGACACCGGCGTCGCCCCCGACCCGACCTTCACGACCGAGCGTATCCGTTATCTCAACCTCGGCCTCGGCACGCTGCCCGGCGCCGCCGCCGACGACGGCCACGGCACCTCCGTCGCCGCCCTCGCCGCCGGCGCCGCGCCCGACGCCGCCGGCCTCGCCCCCGCCGCCTCGATCCTCAGCATCCGCGTCACCGACGACACCAGCCGCAGCGACCTCTTCACCATCGCGCACGCCCTCCTCGCCGCCACCGACGCCGGCGCCTCCATCGTCAATCTCAGCCTCGGCGGCTACGCCACCGCCACCGCACTCTCCGCCGCGATCGACTACGCCCGCTCGCATGGCGTCGTCATCGTCGCCGCCGCCGGCAACGATCAAGCCGCCCAACTCGCCTGGCCCGCTGCCGATCCCCGCGTGATTTCCGTCGGCGCCGTCGACGCCCTCGGCCAGCAGGTCGCCTTCTCCAACTCCGGCCCCCAGCTCCAGCTCGCCGCCCCCGGCTACGGCGTCCAAACCGCCTGGCTCGATGGCCAGCGCGTCTACGTCAACGGCACCTCCGCCAGTGCCCCGCTCGTCGCCGGCGCGATCGCCGCCGTCATGTCACAGAATCCCGGTTACACCGCCGATCGCGCGTGGGACGTCATCCGCCAGACCGCCAGCGACGCCGGTGCGCCCGGCCCCGATCCCGACTACGGCAACGGCGTCCTCAACCTCGACTGGGCCATGCACGCCGCCAATCCCACCCGCGTCGATCCCGCTGTCTCCAGCCACTACTACGACGCCGCTCACCAGCAGATGGAATTTGTCGTCCAAAATCGCGGGGCGCAGTCCGTCGCCAATCTCAGCCTCGACGTCGACACCAGCGGCAGCACCAAAAATTATCGCCTCCCCGCGATTCCCGCCGGCTCCAGCTACGTCGTCAAAATCCCCGTCGATTCCGCCACCCTCGCCGCGAACCAGGGCCTCACGTTCACCACGCAACTCGTCACACCTTTCGGCCTCGAAGACGCCAACGTCGCCAACAACCGCCTGACCACGCGTCTTCCCGCCCCCACGAAGTAACCACCCGCGGACATTGCCGCGCCATGACGCAGCCACGTCGCGAACCCGCGAACGCCTCCTCTCCGCTGACGCTCAGGGGATCACCCCGGGGAAAACATACGCCTGCAGCAGGACGAGCACGCCCACCAGCGACGCCAGCGTCAGGCTGTGCCAGAACACCGCGCGCAGGATCGACCCTTCGCCGCCCTGCTGCTCCGTCGCCACCCCGGCGACCACGATGCTCTGCGCATCGATCATCTTGCCCATCACGCCGCCCGTGCTGTTCGCGCTCGCCGCGAGCACCGGCGAAATTCCGAGCTGGTGCGCCGTCACCTGCTGGAGGTTTCCGAACAACACGTTCGACGCCGTATCGCTCCCAGTAAGCGCCACGCCGAGCCAGCCGAGCAGTGGCGAGAAAAACGGAAACAACGCGCCCGTACTCGCGAACGCCAGCCCGAGCGTCGAGTCCAGCCCCGCGTACCGCGACACGAACGCCAGCGCCAGCATCGTCGCGATCGTCAGCAGCGAAAACCTTACCCGCCAGCACGTCTCCGCATAGAGTCGCCCCAGCTCGCGCGGCCGCAACCCCAGGAAACCGCCCGCCAGCAGCGCCGCGATCAGCGACGCCGTGCCCGTGGCCGACAGCAGATTGAAATTGTAGATCGCGCTCTCCGCCCGGAGTTCCGGCGCCAGCGGCGGCCCCTTGAACACCGCGAGATGGAGCCACGGCACCGCCAGCTTCGGCTCGCCGAGCCCCGCCATCCACGCCTTCGTCGCCGGCAGCGCCCACCCGCACACGATCACCGAGAGGATCGCCCAGGGCGCCCACGCCCGTGCCAGCTTCATCGCCGGCAGTCGCGCGGGCTCTCCCGCATCCGCCGCCCGCTCCTCCGCAAACCGCCACGTCGTCCGCGGCTGCCAGCAACGCCCCAGCACCAGCAGCGCGCCCAGCGACACCAGCGCGCTCGCCGTGTCGACCAGCCACGGTCCGTGAAAATTGCTCATCGCGAATTGCGTCGCCGCGAAGCTCACGCCGGCCGTCAGGCACGCCGGCCAGACTTCCCGCATCCCGCGCCAGCCGGCGAGCACCGCGATCAGCCAAAACGGAATCATAAGACTGAATACGGGCAGTTGCCGGCCCGCCATCGCGCTCAGTTCGCCGAGCGGCAGCCCCGTCACCTGCGCCAGCGAGATGATGGGAATCCCCAGCGAACCGAACGCCACCGGCGCCGTGTTCCCGATCAGCGCGAGCACCGCCGCCTGCAGCGGTCGGAAGCCCAGCCCGATCAGCATCGCCGCGCAGATCGCGACCGGCGCGCCAAATCCCGCCGCCCCTTCGATGAAGGCCCCGAAGCTGAAGGCGATCATCAGCGTCTGGATCCGCCGGTCGGCGGACAACCCGGCGATCGACTGGCGCACGATCTCGAACTGCCCCGTTCGCACCGTCACTTGATAGAGGAAAACGACATTCAGCACGATCCACCCGATCGGCAGCAGGCCATAACCTGCGCCGTAGCCCGCCGCAGCGAGCGCCAGCCGCCAAGGCATCCCGTAAACCCCCACCGCCGCCACCAGCACGGTCGCCAGTCCCGCCAGCGCCGCCCGGTGCGCCCGCGTTTTCCGCAGCGCCAGCAATCCGAGCAGCACCGCGACCGGCATCGCCGCGACCACCACCGACGCCCAAAGACCGCCGGCGACCGGCGTATAGTTTTGCGTCCAGCTCATCAGGATACGCGCGCTCGCCCGCCCCGAACGCCCGGCGGATGCAGTGCCGCGAAACATCCGGCACGTCGGGGAATCGGGGCCATGGCGCGAGCGAGGCCGTCCCATCCGCTCCTGTCAACGCCCGGCCGCGTGCGCCGGTCACTCGGCCCAGCGCCGCTGCGTTCACCGCTTTACTGCGCCGGGTGCGCGGATAACCTGACCGCCCCTCATGGCCTCGCCTCCCGCAAAACGCCCCGCCAGCCTGCGCGACGAACTCGCCGCCTTCGAGCGCTCCGGTCAGCTGCGCGCCTTTCGCGCCGGGCAGACGATCTTCTCCGCCGGCGAGCCCGGCGACGGCTTTTATGTGATCGAAACCGGCCGCGTGAACATCGCTGCCGCCGTCGCAGGCGGTGACCTCCGCCAACTCGCCAGCATCGGCCCGGGTGATTTCTTCGGCGAGATGGCCGTCCTCGACGACGCACCCCGGTCCGCCACCGCCATCGCCGAGACCGACACCGCCGCCTTCTTCCTCGGCCGCGACCAGCTCCTCGCTCTCCTGGAACAGCGCCCGCGACTCGCGCTGAATCTCATCCGCGAATTCAGCGCCCGGGTCCGCGCGCTGAACAAAAAGTATCTCGACGAAATCATCCAGGCCGAGCGCCTCGCGACCGTCGGCCGCTTCGCCAGCACGATCGTCCACGATTTCAAGAACCCGCTCGCCACGATCGCCCTCGCCGCCGAACTCGCCGCCGCGCCCGACACGCCCGCCGTGCTCCGCGGCCGCTCGCAGGACACGATCGACCGCCAGATCGGCCGCATGTCCGACATGCTGAACGAACTCATCGATTTCACCCGCCCCGCCCACCGCGTCCCGCCGCTGAAACGGGCCGCGTTCGCGCCGTTCGCCGCGCACATCTTTTCCGAATTGCGCGAGGAAATCGCCTCCCGCGGCGTAAAGCTCGAGTTCTCCCCGCCGCCCGCGGCGGAGATCAACCTCCAGCCCTCGCGCCTGTCGCGGCTCTTCTACAACCTCGTCGCCAACGCCGTCGATGCGATGCCCGACGGCGGAAAAATTTCCGTTCGCTTCGACCTCGGCCCCGACCTCCTTTCGATCGCCATCCAGGACACCGGTCCCGGCCTTCCTCCGGAAATCGTGCAGCAACTTTTTCAGCCCTTCGCCACCCACGGCAAGTCGCACGGCACCGGGCTTGGCCTCTCGATCTGCAAAAAGATCGCCGAGGACCATGGCGGCCGCATCTGGGTCGAAAGCCTTCCCGGCGAAGGCGCCACCTTCCGCCTCACGCTCCCGCTGGCGAAGTAACCTGTAGCCCGCCGCGGGAGCGGCGGGACATCGCGCCCCCATTCGCCTCGTAGCCCTGCGCGTGAGCGCAGGGACATCGCATCCCGTTCGCCTCGTAGCCCTGCGCGGGAGCGCAGGGACACTACGCGTCCACCTCCACCAGCCGCGCATGAATTTTCCAAAAATCCTCCCAAAAACTCACGTCGCGCGGATCAAGCCGCGGATACCCGCTCACCACCGCACCGGAATACGGCCACATTTCCCATCCTTCCACCAAACCCGCACGCACCGGGTTCTCGCGCACGTATTCGCACATCGCGCCAAACACTCCGCGCTTCCGCTCTTCCTCACGCGCGACATGATCGTGCGCCCGATCCTGCAACTGCGCTGGCCTCAATTTTTCCGCCAAGTGCTCTCGCAAAAACCGCGTCGCCAGCCGCTGATCGCTCCAGTCTCGAAGTCCCATCCACACCAAATGCCAATGATCCGGCATCAACGTGTAGATCGGGCACGCCACCTCGTAGCGCGCGCATGCATGAATCAGCACTTCCCGAAAAGCGCCATGAAACCGCTCGTTCAGCCATCCTGTCGTCCGCTCCTCGATCGTGTGGGTCCAGAAGACCACCGCTCGTCCTTGATACCACTCTCTCGCCAGCCGCGGCAGCTTCGACTTCCGGACAAAAGTCACGCCGCGAAATCCCGCCGCTCCCGCGCCGGGCTACAAGCCTAAACTCGCCTCGTAGCCCTGCGCGTGAGCGCAGGGCTCCCGGCCTGCCTCCGCACGCTCGCGCCTCGCAACCCGCTCGCGCCCCCTCATCATCCAGCTCCATCCCTCCATCGTAGCCCTGCGCGGGAGCGCGGGGATCTCCGGTCACGCCAGCCTCCGCTGCGCCACGAACACCTCACGCAACGTCTCGCTCAACTTATCCTGCAGCGCCTGCAGCTCGCGATAGCGAGCCACCTTCGCCTTGTCCGGCACGCACCGCGTCGCCTCGTCGAGCGCCACGACGCCTGTCGTGAAATCGCTCAGCTTCGCCTTCTTGTTTCCGTCGCGCAGCGCCACGCACCACGCCGCCTGCAGCGCGCCGCCGAGCGCCGCGCCTTCGTCTTCCACCATCGCCACGACCGGCACGCCGAAAATATCCGCCATCAATTGCCGCCACACCGGCGATTTCGCGCCGCCGCCCGTCACGCGGATTTCCTTCGCCTTCACGCCGAGCACCGCCAGCCGCCGCAGCCCGTAGTTCATGCCCATCGTCGCGCCTTCCATCGCCGCGCGTGCGAGGTGCCCCGCCGAAAACGTTTTTCCATTCAACCCCAGCAGCACGCCCGAACCGTGCGGCACATTCGGCGTCCGTTCGCCCGCGAGATACGGCAGCAGCACCAGCCCGCCGCTGCCCGCCGGCGTCGCCGCGATCGTCTCCGCCAGCTTCGCATGGTCGTATCCGAAAAGTCCCCGCACCTGCTCCGTCACCGTCGTCACGTTCATCGTGCAGAGCAGCGGCAGCCAGCCGCCGCTCGACGAGCAAAACGCCGCGATCTCGCCCGCCGGATCGACCACCGGCTTCGCCGCATATGCGTAGATCGTCCCGCTCGTGCCGAAGCTCGCCGTCACCACGCCCGGACTCACGTTGCCCGTGCCGATCGCCCCCATCATGTTGTCGCCGCCGCCCGCGCTCACCACCACGTCTGCCGACAGCCCATACTTCGCCGCCAGCTCGGCCCGCAGCGTCCCCGCCGCTTCATGCGACGCCGAGATCGGCGGCAGATAATTCGCGAGCTTCGAGTCGATCGCGGCGATCGCGTCCTTCGACCACGCCCGCTTGCGCACGTCCATCAGCGCCGTGCCCGACGCATCGCCGAACTCCATGAAATAGCTCCCCGCCAGGTGGAAATTCAAATAGTCGTGCGGCAGCAGCACGTGCCGCAGCCGTCTGTAATTTTCCGGCTCGTGCCGTTTCAGCCACAGGATTTTCGGCGCCGTGAATCCCGGCAAAATCAGATTCCCCGTTTTGCGGATCGCCGCTTTTTCGCCGCCGAGCTTTTTCGTGATGAGCGCGCATTCCGGCGCCGTGCTCGTGTCGCACCACAGTTTCGCCGGCCGGATCACCGCGCCCTTTTCGTCGAGCGGCACGAAACCATGCTGTTGCCCCGACACCCCGATCCCGCGCACCTGTTTCGCGCCGTCGGCTCCGATCTGCCCGACGACCTCGCCGATCACGAAATCCATCGCCGCCGCCCACTCCTGCGGATGCTGTTCCATGTGCCCGACCGGCAGCCCCTCGATCAAGCGGTGCGGCGCTCGGGCCTCCGCGATGACTTTGCGCGCCTCGAGATCGAGGACGACCGCCTTGACGCTCTGGGTGCCGGAATCGATGCCGATGAAAAAGCTCATGAGGGTATGCGGTTCTCATCGCTGCAAATCCAGCCGCTCGGCGCAAGCGACGACTGCGCCGCGCCCCGGCAATTCTGCGCCAATATTCGACCGCCGCGTCTCCGCTGCCTGCGCTCGCCGCCGCCCGCGCGCACGCCCGCGATTTTTGCCGTTCGTTGCTTGTCGCGCCCGCCGAACTCTCTCAAACTTCCGCGCAGAGCCGCTACTCACGGCGGCTCCCAACGCCTCGCTCCTCCGCCCGCCATGATCGCCACCCAAATCCGCCAGAAGGAATCCGCCTTCTATTTCACCTCCTACTCGCCCGAGAAACTCCTCGCCCAGGTCCGCTTCATCAGCCGCTTCTACGATGAAGACGGCGGCGGCATCCGCCCCGAAGAAATCCCCGCCGAAGACGACGTCGCCCAGTTCATCGCGCGCGTCGAGCGCAGCGACGGTGCGTTTCAACGCGAACTCTCCAAAGCGAAGGTCGCCGCGATCCGCAATTTCTACGAGACCGCCATCTCGCAGCCGCCCATTCCCGGCACCGTTCTCCTCTTCACCCCCCAGACGCTCCGCTTCGAAGCGTGGACCGACGGCTCCGGCGTCGGCCAACTCCAGGAACCCGGCGAAAAATTCCTCATCATCGATGGCCAGCACCGCCTCGCCGCGTTGCAGTTCTACATCCGCACTCACCCCGACGAGGCGAAAAACATTCAGGTCCCGTGCGTGATCTTCGACGGCCGCAGCGAGGACTTCGCCACCGAGATGTTCGTCATCATCAACTCCACGCCGACGCGCATCAACAAGTCCCACCTCATCGACCTCTACGAAAAAGTCTCCTTCGCCGAGCCCGACCGCCGCTTCGCCGCGCACATCACCGAGATGCTCTACCGCGAGGGCGACAGCCCGCTCCGCTATCGCATCAACCGTCTCGGCGGCCGCTCGAAGCAGGAAAAATGGATCCTCCAGGCCGAGCTCTTCAACGAACTCCACCGCTGGGTGAAGAAAGCGTGGAAGCAGATCGAGGCCGAGGGCGCCGACAAGCGCAACGCCGCGCGCTATTACGAAACCATTCGCGACTTCCTCAAAGCCGCCGCGCAAGTCTGGGGCCCCGCGTGGGGCGACAGCGCCTACCAGATCACGAAGCCCGTCGTCCTCAAAGCCATGTTCCGCGTCGCCGCCGATCTCGCCGCGAGCGACACCGGCCCGGCGGAGGGTCGCGTCGAGCGCTGGACGGCGCAACTCACCCCGTGGACCGAGCAGGCCCGCGACTTTCGCAACGAGGGTTTCTACGAACGTTTTCCTGCGAAAGGCCAGGTCGAGCGCGTCACCCGCATCCACCGCGACCTCCTCCGCTTCGCCGGCATCCCCGCCCGCGGCAAGTCCGCCTGAGCCGGGGAAGGTGCAGCGGGAGGTGGAGCCCGACATCTTCGTCGGGCTGGATTGAGCACAAACGTAACGCGGCCCGATGAGGACATCGGGCTCCACCTTTTCATCGCGAAACGCACAAGCGACCATCGCGTTCTACTGCACGTTTCCGGCCGAGTCCTCCCGTTCCGGAAAGCCGTCTCCAAACCCGCCTCCCCTCCCGTCCGGCTGCCCCCCGGGCGCCAATTCCCGCTCGCCCAACCCGCCCTCGACGGAATCGAGAGTGTAACGCATTGCGTTACACTCCCCAGGGCCGGGCTCCGCTGCGTCGTCTGATCGCTCGGCGCCGGTTCGCCCGCAAGATCCGCGGCGCTTTCCGCGTTGCCCGCGTCGGTCGCGTTTCCGCATGCTCGCTCCTTTTGCATGCACTGGATCGCCCTCAGTTTGATCTCCGCCTTCTTCCTCGGCTGGTATGAGCTGAGCACGAAACACGCGGTCCAGGATAACGCCGTCCTCCCCGTCCTGTTTTTCGCGAACCTCTGCAGCGCCTCGATCTGGCTCGCCCTCATTGCCCTTGGTCACACGACGTCCGTCCTCCCCGCGGCGCTCCTCGTCGAATCGCTCACGCTCTCGCAACACCTGCTGCTCCTGCTCAAATCCGCGATCGTCACCGCGGCGTGGTGCTGCAGCTACTTCGCGCTGAAACAGCTGCCCGTCACGCTGGCCTCGCCCATCCGCGCCACCACGCCGATCTGGACGCTCCTCGGCGCGCTCGTCCTCCTCGCCGAGCGCCCCACATGGCTCGAGACGCTCGGCGTCGTCATCACGCTCCTCTCGTTCTTCGGCCTCTCCGCCGCCGGCGCGCGCGAAGGAATTCATTTCCAGCGCAACCGCTGGGTCTGGCTCATGGTCGTCGGCACGCTCTTCAATGCCATCAGCGCACTCTACGATAAATTTCTCCTCGGTCACGCCGGCTTCTCCGCCGCCGCCGTGCAGGCGTGGTTCTCGATTTATCTCACCGTGCTCTTCCTCCCGCTCGCCGTCGGCTGGAAACTCCGCTGGTGGCCCCGCCACGAATTCCACTGGCGCAGCAGCGTGATCTACATGTCGCTCGCACTGCTCGTCGGCGACTTCATCTACTTCGCCGTCCTGCGCCACCCCGATGCGCTCATCTCGGTCGTCTCGAGTTTCCGCCGCGGCAGTACGCTCGTCGCCTTCGCCGGCGGCGTGTGGCTCTTCGGCGAAAAAAACTGGCGCGGCAAACTCCCCGCCGTCCTCGGCGTCCTCGTCGGCATTGTCCTCACGATCCTCGGCTGAGCGCGCATCTCCGACCCTCATGCCGCTTCAAATCCCTCCACGCGCCCGGCGGAAATTGAGTTGAGGCATCTCGCCCGTCGGGCCATACCCGCTCATCCGGCTCGTCGTTTCCGCGTCGCCTCAACTCCGACGCTCCTTCGTTTCGCCACCCTCGGCATCGCCCCCATGCCACTCGTCGACCGCTTCTACTTCGATCCCCCCGTCACATCCGCGACCGCGTTTGCCGCCACGGAAAAAGACAAGGCCAAGGATTTTCTCGCCAAGGTCGGACAACTCGTCCCCGGCGAAATTCTCGGCGCCTACGGTTCGGCGCTCGGCGCCGTTCCACTCTGGAGCCCCGCCGCCCAGCCGTGGGTCGCGCTCGCGTGCTTCCTCCTCGGTCTCCTCGGCACCGGCTGGTATGTCGGCTGGGCCATCGGCCAGGGTTTCCGACGCCAGAAACACGTCTTCGTCTACATGAGCGCGTTCGCGGTCTGGGCCTATGCGCTCACCGGCGAGGTCGCGCTCAAGCTGATCTACCATCCCGGTCTCGCGGTCCTCGCACCGATCGTCGCCAGCGTCACTTTCGCGAAAATCCAGTTGCCGAAAAAAGAGGTCCGGTGACATGCGCGCGCTCCGGGAATTTCTCGCCGGCGAATCTGTCCGCTCGATCCTCGACGCCTGCCGCGAATCGCCCGCCGTGCAGGGCGTGCTCGTGCAAATCGACCCTCGCTGGCTCCTCGCGTGGCGGCTCGGCGAAAGCTACGATCCGGAAAGTCCCCGTCGCGGTTTCGCCGAGGTCGTCCGCCACCATCGTTTCTGGGATCGCGATCCCGCGACGCTACCGCACTCGCCCTGGTCGACTCCGTGGCGCCCGTATCGACTTTTCGACGTCGCCGATCTGCGCGAATGGCGCCCCGAACTTTTCCCCAACCGCGAGTGGGACGAATACCGCCAATGGCCGATCGACCTTCGCATCTGCCTCTACCCGCGTGAGCGCTTCGGCGAGGTTCGCCTCCCGCAATTTGAATCCCCTGGTTTTCGGATCCTCTACGAAACGCGTCCCGTCGCGCGCCTCTTCGCCGGCCCGCAAGATTCGCACCGCCCGATCGTCGGCGGCGTCAGCATCGGCGTGAACGCCGCCCACGCCGGCACTCTCGGCGGCATCCTCACCGATCGTCTCCGCCAAAAATATTACGGCGTCACGTGCGCGCATGTCGTCGGCGGCCAGGCCACGATCGACCAGCCGTCGCGCTTTGAAGGTCGCAGCGGCGGAGGCACGATCGGCACCGTCGTCGCGCTCGAATCGCCGCGCACCTTTCCTCCGGGCACGCCGAAGCTCGTCGTGAATCAGCGGGGCAACGCGTCCAAATACGACGTCGCGCTGATCGAACTCTCCCGCTCCACCGCCGCGCAACTCCGCATCTTGAAAATGGGCGCCGTCGTCGACTGGGCGGACCTCGACGACATCGCGCAAGACGAGGCGCTCGAGTTCACCGGGCGTTCCTCCGATTGGCAAAAGGTCGTCAAGTCTTCCGTCGTGCCATTCTACAACCTCACCAACCAACTCACGGGTGACGAATACTGCTACGAAAACCCGCTGGTATTTCGCGAACCTTCCGGCGGCGCGGCCGCGCTCCCCGGCGACTCCGGCGCGTGGGTCTGCAAAGAGGTCGGCACCGATTACCATTGGGCCGCGATGATCGTCGGCGGCGACAAACAGCTCGGCTTCGCGATCGCCGCCACGACGCTGAAACAGTGGTGGGAAACGTCCCATCGATTCCACCTCGACCTCTGCTAAAGCAGTTTGGTGGGAGCGCGGGCGCCCTCGTCCGCCGGATCGGAAATGCGGCCGAAAGCGGCCGCCATCCCCAAAAGAGAAACGCCCGCCGTGCGAGACCGCCAGCAACGCCCACAGCTCGTGCGGTGCAGCCTTCGCATCGTTGAGCCGCGGTTGAATCGTGGTTTTTCGAGTGTGGTCGTATTCATCGCTCTCGCGGACGAAACAGCGTTTCGTTTTGTGACGGCTTTCGGCTTCTTCTCGTTCTTTTCGCGATCCCGGTCGTTGCCGAGATCGTGGCGTCGCGTCCCGTGACCATCCAAACCGTTTCGCGATCGCTTGCGTGCTTTGCAGGCGGTTCCCGCTTTGCTTTTGACCCCCTGCTCTCGCGTCGCTTACGTCGACCGCTCTCTTGTCCCTCTTTATCTCCATGTCCGCCAAGCCCACCATCATCTACACCAAAACCGACGAAGCTCCCGCGCTCGCGACCTATTCGCTGCTGCCGATCGTCCAGGCGTTCACGAAGCACGCCGGGATCGACGTCGTCTCGCGCGATATCTCCGTCGCCGCCCGCATCCTCGCCGCTTTTTCCGATCTCCTGCCTGAGTCGCAGCGCGTGCCGGATAACTTGGCCGAACTCGGCGCCCTCACGCTCAAGCCCGAAGCCAACATCATCAAGCTGCCCAACATCTCCGCCTCCATTCCGCAGCTCAAAGCCGCCATCGCCGAACTCCAGGCCAAAGGCTACGCCCTTCCGAATTTTCCCGAAAATCCGACGACCGACGCCGAGAAGAGCACGAAGGCCCGCTACGCCAAAGTCCTCGGATCCGCGGTGAATCCCGTCCTCCGCGAGGGCAACTCCGACCGCCGCGCGCCGAAGGCCGTGAAGGACTACGCCCGCAAACACCCGCATTCCATGGGCGCCTGGTCGCCCTCTTCGAAGACCTCCGTCGCCACGATGGGCCACGACGATTTCTTCTCCAACGAGAAGTCCGTCACCGTTCCCGCCGCGACCACCGTGCGCATTGAATTTGTTCCGGCTCCCGCTCCCGCCGGCGCTTCGCCCGAAGCCGTCGCGAAATCCCAGCAGATCATCGTCCTCAAGGAAAAGACTCCGCTCAAGGCCCTCGAAATCTTCGACGCCACCTTCATGAACCGGAAGGCCCTCGGCGCCTTCTACGCGCAGCAAATCATGAAGGCGAAGAAGGACGACGTCCTCTTCTCGCTCCACCTCAAGGCCACGATGATGAAGGTCTCCGACCCGATCATGTTCGGCCTCTGCGTCCGCGTGTTCTTCAAGGATCTCTTCACGAAGCATGCCGCCACGCTCGCCTCCCTCGGCGTCGATCTGAACAACGGCTTCGGCGATCTCCTCGGCAAAATCGAAAAACTTCCCGCGGACCAGAAAGCCGCCATCGAGACCGACATCGCTGCCGTCTTTGCCGCGCGCCCCGCCGTCGCGATGGTCAACTCCGACAAAGGCATCACCAATCTCCACGTCCCCAGCGACGTGATCGTCGACGCCTCCATGCCCGCGATGATCCGCACCTCCGGCCAGATGTGGAACGCCGCCGGCAAAGGTCAGGACACCCTCTGCGTCATTCCCGACAGCTGCTACGCGGGCGTCTACGCGACCACGATCGACTTCTGCAAAAAACACGGCGCCTTCGACCCGAAGACCATGGGCACGGTCCCGAATGTCGGCCTCATGGCCCAAGCCGCCGAAGAATACGGCTCGCACAACAAAACGTTCGTCGCGCCGGGCAACGGCACGATCCGCGTCGTGACCGTTCCAGACGGCTCTCAGCCCTCAGCTCTCAGCTCTCAGCCCGATATCCTGATGGAACATCAGGTCGAGCAGGGCGACATCTGGCGCGCCTGCCAGACGAAAGACGCACCCGTGCAAGACTGGGTGAAACTCGCCGTCAACCGCGCCCGCCTCTCCGGGATGCCCGCGATCTTCTGGCTCGACGATAAACGCGCGCACGATGCCCAGATCATCGCGAAAGTTAAAACCTACCTCGCGCAGCACGACACCACCGGCCTCGACATCAAAATCCTCCCGCCCGCCGCCGCCTGCCTTGCCACGCTCGAGCGCCTCAAAGCCGGCCAGGACACGATCAGCGTCACCGGCAACGTCCTCCGCGACTACCTCACCGACCTCTTCCCGATCCTCGAAGTCGGCACGAGCGCGAAGATGCTTTCGATCGTCCCGCTGATGAGCGGTGGCGGCCTCTTCGAAACCGGCGCCGGCGGCTCCGCGCCAAAACACGTGCAGCAATTCACCGATGAAAACTTCCTTCGCTGGGACAGCCTCGGCGAATTCTTCGCGCTCGCCGCGAGCCTCGAGCACCTCGGCATCACGCAAAATCACGCGAAAGCGAAAGTCCTCGCCGAAACCCTCGACGAAGCCAACGGCAAGTTCCTCGAGAACGACAAGTCCCCCGCCCGCAAAGTCGGCGCCGGCATCGACAACCGCGGCAGCCATTTCTACCTCGCCCTCTACTGGGCCCAAGCCCTCGGGCGCCAGCACAAGGACGCCGAACTCGAGCGCACCTTCATCCCGATCGCTGCCGAACTCGAAGTCGCCGAGGAAAAGATCGTAGCCGAACTGATCGCCGTGCAGGGCAAACCCACCGACATCGGTGGCTATTATAAACCCGACGACCAGAAAGCCTCCGCCGCCCTCCGCCCGAGCCCCACGCTGAACCAGATCCTCAGCCAGCTCTGAGCCTCCGGCTGTCGGGCGGGGTCTCCCGACCCCGCCGAGCGCCGCTCCGCCGTTCCCCTTCGCCATCATGGATCCATAGGTCGGTGAGCTCGAGGATGAGTTTGAATGCTCGTCCTTGAACTCACCAAGCCAATCAACTCGCCGCCCTCGAAGGACTGAAGTTTTTGTAGCGAGTTACGACCCGACCATCCGTCTCGATCGCTGGTCGGCGTGCCGAAGACTTACGCCGTGCTGTCGAGCAGCGCAGATTATGGTGCGCGTCTCGTGAAGACGACATGCGTCGCGAGCGGCGATGGCACGTGCTCGGTGCGTTGATAACCGAGCGCGGGCAGGTCGAGGCCGGCGAACAGATTCTCTCCCTGGCCGAGGAGAACCGGCGAGATGGCCAGGTGCATTTCGTCGATCAGGCCGGCCCGCAAGTATTCGCGAACGGTCGAGACGCCGCCACCGAGCCGCACATCCTTGCCGCCCGCAGCCGCACGCGCGCGCTCCAGCGCGGCGACGATCCCGCCGGTCACGAAGTGAAACGTCGTGCCGCCCGCCATCTCGATCGCGGCGCGCGGATGATGCGTGAGCACAAACACCGGCACGTGATACGGCGGATTGTCGCCCCACCACCCTTTCCATCGGTCGTCGGTCCAGGCGCCGCGGATCGGGCCAAACATATTGCGGCCCAGAATCCACGCGCCGAGCCCCGCCATGCCGCGCGCCGCAAAATCGTCGTCGATGCCCGTCGTGCCGTCCGCGCCGCCGCCGATCATCGTTTGAAAAGTGCGCGTGGGAAGAACCCACTCGTGCAACGCCATGCCGCCGATCCCCATCGGGTTTTGCAGCTCCTGCTGCGAACCGGCGCCATAGCCGTCGAGGGAAACGCTGAAACAATTGACGCGCAGTTTGGGCCGAGGGGGTTGGGTGCTCATGCGATGAGAAGTTAATTGATCGGACATCGCCGCACCTGCAACCACCGCCGCACGAGTTCGCGACAGGTTCCCTTCGTTTCGTAGTCTTCGCCGATCGCCAGGGGAACGGTCGGTCGAGCGCCCGAGCAGGCGACGCAGGTCATGAACATCTCGCTGCCGATCCTCGGCGGCCTCGTGCTCATGGGCAACGATGCCCCCGAGGCGATGGGCAAACTGATCTGCGGAAACAACGTCACGATCAACCTCGAGCCCGACACCCGCGCCGAGACCGATCGCCTGTTCGCGGCCCTCGAGGAAGGCGGCAAGGTGGAATACGCCCCGACGGAAATGCCGTGGGGCGGCTACTGGGCCAGTCTCATCGATCGTTACGGCGTCGAGTGGATGTTCGGTTGTACGGCGACATAGGTTCGACGCCGGGGGTGCAGTGTACAGATCAGATGTAACTAAATAGGACCGCTGCCTCGCCGACTCACAAATTTGCTGTGCGATCGGTGGAGTTCGACGTCCTCGTCGGGCTGGCCGGTGTGCGCTCGTCGAAAACATCGCCCAAACACTGCGACGCCCTCCAAATTTCATTTGTCATTCTGAGCGGAGCGACGAATCCAGAGCGACATCCGCACTGCACGCACCCCAGGACTCTTCGCTTCGCTCCTGATGAACCGTCCGGCTTGTCATTCTGAACGAAGTGAAGAATCCAGTGCGCGCTTCATGGCACGACGCGCGTGCGAAAGTCCAAATGGATTCTTCGCTGCGCTCAGAATGACAGGCAATTGAGCGTTCATCGGCGTAGACCACCCAACGGCTTGGCGTTGATTCGGAGTCTCAGTATGACAGACGAGGGACCCAGCCGGTAGGGACGCCTCTCCGAGGCGTCCGCGCTCCGAAGAACTTCGCCGATTGCGAAACCGACTCCACCATCCAGCAAGTCGTCGTTCGACCGGCGCTGTATTCGCGCCCTTCGCGTCGAGTCGCGGGCAACTGCATTTTACCGCCTCAGGAAAATTCAAGAACGCGGAGACACCGTGTGCGGCAAATGCGCCGGTGCTGTGATGGCCGGCCGCAGGTTTCGATTCGACCGCAATCACCGCCGGTTTCACGGTGGTCCGGCTCTTTTCGTCACCAAGTTCCTTCTCGCTTCCCCTTCCCCATGCAAATCCTCCCCTCGGCGCTGCGGCACATTTTTCGATCCTTGTTCGCGCGGCCGGCCTATCTCGTCGTCAGCGTCGTCGTGCTCGGAGCGAGCATCGCCGCGCAACTCGCGATCGTCGCCGTGATATCGGCGCTGTTACTCGAACCGCCGACGGCACGACAACCGGAACAGCTCGCGTTCGTGGAGAGCTCGCTGCCGCGCGGCATCGTCAGCTATCCCGATTTTCGCGATCTGCAGGAGCGGACGACGACCTTTGCGGGGATGTTTGGCTACTACATCACGCGGGCGCAGACGCGCACGATGGACGACGAAATCATCGCGGAAACCTGCGGCGCGGTGAGCGGCTCGTATTTTCCGGTCCTGGGCGCGGGAGCGGGCGATGGCCGGTTGTTCGAAGCGACGGACGATGTGGCCAACGCGGCGCCCGTCGCGGTGATCTCGAGCGAATTGAGCCTGCAGCGGCAGCTGCGGCCCGGGGCGACGATCAGGATCAACACGTTTCCCTTCACCGTGGTGGGCGTGCTGCCGCCGGATTATCGAGGGATCGAGCGCACGGTGCGCGTCGACGTTTTGATTCCCATGGCGCAGATCGCCGCCATCGGCCCGCGCGGGGTACTGACAAGCCGCGGCTCGCAGTGGGTCAGCGTCGGCGGCCGGTTGAAGCCCGGCGTCACGCTCGCGGCGGCGAATGCGGAACTCGCGGCGGTGGCCCGGACGATCCAGGCCGAAAATGCGGGCAAGAACTACGGCATGGCGTTTCGGCTGCGGTCGTTCGCGGGCTGGCGCTATGCGCGCGACAGCTCCGCGCGCATCATGGTGCTGCTCGGCGGACTGGTGTGGTTTTTGTTCGCGCTGGCGTTCACGAATTTCTTCGCGCTGACGCTGCTGCGGCTGCTGGAGCGGCAACGCGAGCTGGCGGTGAAAGTCGCCCTCGGCGCCACGCGGAGTCATCTCGGTTGGGCCCTGCTGGGCGAACTCGGGTGTGTCGCGGGCGCGGCGCTGGCCGCGGGCGGCGGGCTGGCGTGGGCGCTTTTGCGGATCATGCAACGCGACGCACGCCTGGGATCGCTGATCGCCAGCGCCGGCGTGCAACTCGACTGGACTGCGCTGGGCGTCGTTGCCGGCTCGGTGCTCGCGGGGGCGCTGGTGGTCTGGCTGCTGGCGTTGCGCGCGGCGGGACGCGTGGACGTGCTTTCGGCGATGAAGGAAAGCGCGTCGGCTCCGCGACGGCAGGCAGCGTTCGCGGCGTTGTTCGCGTTGCAGCTCGCCATCGCGCTGTTTCTCGGCGCGACGGCGGTTTCGTTCGTCGATGCGTTGCAGACGCTCGCCGGGCGCAGCTATCCTTTCCGCACGGAAAAGCTCCTGCTGTTCGATGTGAATTTCCGCAATCTCGGCGTGACGAACGACAGCGTGTCGCTCGCGGAAAAGTTCCTCGCGCGGATTCGCACCGTGCCGGGCGTGGTCGCGGCGGGTGGCGGGCCGGCGCCGCTGGCGGGCGTGGGCTGGAGCAATGTGATCGTGGACGGGCGCGACCCGGCGCTCGAACCCGACAAGGGATTCGCGAACATGGCGAACGCGACCGGCGACTATTTTCCGGCAGCAGGCATTCGCGTGCGGCAGGGCCGCGCCGTCACCAGCCAGGAGGTGTTGAACAAGGCGAAGGCGATCGTGATCAACACGGCGCTGGCGAAGCGCTATTGGCCGGGAAAGGATCCGATCGGGCGGGCAATGAAGCCGTGGGACGGCGGAGCCGATTACACCGTCGTGGGCGTCGTGGACGATGTGCCGGCCGACACGTCGGGGAAAACGCCGCCGCAGTTTTACCTGCCGTGGGGCGCCGCCAGCGGCGCGAACCTGACGTTTCACGTGGCCGTGCAGAGCGACTCGGCCGAGATGCGAAAGGCGATCGTCGCCAGCCTGAGTGATGTCTGGCCGGCCAAAACTCCGCCGCCACTGCGGTCGATCCGCGATCAGATCGGCGAGGTGTCGACGGAGCTGCAAACCGCGGTGCGCGTGGTTTTCTGGCTCGCGGGTTTTGCGACGCTCGTGACGAGCTGCGGACTTTATTTCTTCTCGAGCTATACCGCGGCGCAGACGTTGCGGGACTCGGCGATCCGGCAGGCGCTTGGCGCGCGTTGGACGCACCTCGTCGGATCGCATCTCGCGCGTTACCGAGTCGGTCTCGGCTGCGGCCTCGGCCTCGGCGTGGGGTTGCTGATTGGCGCGCGACCGCTTTTCGCCTACCTCGGCATCGCGTCCATTCCGATGACCGCGAGTTATGTCGTGCTGGCCACCGTGCTGCTGTTGGTCCTCGCACTCATCGGCCTGTGCGTGCCGCTGCGAAAAGTGCTGCGGCTGAACCTGGCGAGAATCCTCGGGCAAGGCACGTGAGCTGGCGCCGCCGCTCGGAAAGAACCGCGGCGCCGCGATCGTGAGAAGCAGCAAGGCGGATGGGCGCAGCCACCGCGAACGCGGCCGATTCACGTTTGATCGCCATGTCTCGGACACACAGCCTCGGGCATGCCTCAAACAAAAACCCTCCCCACCCTCGACGAATTCCTGGCCGCTCTTCCCGCCGATCGCCGCGACACGATGACGACTCTGCACAAGGCCATCCGCAAGGCCGTGCCGAAGCTCGCGCCATTGATCATGTCCGGCATGGGCGGGCCCCTCATCGCCTATGGCAAATATCGCTACAAGGCGGCCAGCGGTCGCGAAGGCGACTGGTTTCTCATCGGACTCGCCGCGGGAAAGACCGGCTACGCCCTGCACCTCTGCGTCGGCGAGAAGGGCGGCTATCTCGTCGAGCAGAATGCCACGAAGCTCGGCCAGGTGAAGACCGGCCGCAGTTGTATCAATTTCAAGAAACTCGAGGATCTGAACCTCGAGGTCGCGATGAAGCTCGTGCAACAGGCCGAAAAAATCGGCGGGATCAACGCCGTGGCGTAATATCGCTCTC
>JBEHYR010000037.1:0-53177 GCA_048498075.1 Verrucomicrobiota bacterium
GCGGGGATACCCGCTCATGCGGGTCATTCCCCTCGAAATGGGTTCGGAGATGGTTCGTGAGCCTGCACCACATAGAACGTAGTGAGATTTGGTGAACGTCACAGGTCTTGGACCTGTCGCCGTGAGGCAACGCGTTGACGGCAAATTCGCGCCTTAACTCGGCGAGAATTTGCGAGATAACGAGGTAGGGGGAGGCAAACCCGGCGGTCACTTTTTTTCGCGACGGAAAACAAGACAGCCGTTGTGTCGCCTCACGGCGACAGGCACCACAAAGTTGGTGCCTGTCGGAAATTTTGATAGAGTGGACTCACGTCCCGATTGTCGTTCCTCTCCGATCCAGTATGCCGAAACCACTCAAGAAACCTGCGGTGCCAAAAAACGCTGCTGCGGCAGCGTTGGGCCGCCTCGGCGGCCTCAAGGGCGGCAAAGCGCGTATGGCCCAGCTCTCCGCCAAAGAGAGGTCATCCCTCGCCAGCAAAGCCGGAAAAGCTCGCACCGCCTCCTTAACCCCGGAGGAGCGGTCAGCACAGGCCCGCAAGGCGGTGCTCGCTCGCTGGGCAAAGCTGAAGAGTGAGAAAAACGCCTCGGCTTGAGCCGTTCTAACTAGACTGCTCTGGTTAGTATGGTATGATAGGCGCGTTACCCTTAACGCGCCTAATCATGTCGAAATATTTCCTCTACGTCCGCAAATCGACGGACGAAACAAAGCGGCAGCTTCTTAGCCTCGACGCGCAGGTCCGGGAATTACGAGACCTCGCCAAACGCGAACGCCTCGCCGTTGTTGAATTTCTTGAAGAGAGCAGGACGGCGAAGGCTCCAGGGCGGCCTATTTTCAACGCGATGCTTGACCGCATCGAGCGTGGCGAGGCCGACGGAATTCTCGTTTGGGACATCGACCGTCTGTATCGCAACCCGGCCGACGAGGGCCGCGTTCGCTGGATGTTGCAGCGCGAAATTATAACCTCCATCCGAACCGCGTCCCGCGACTATGGCCCGACGGACGCCGGACTCCTCATCGCGGTCGAAGGTGGGCGCGCCACTGATTTCATTATCCACCACACCCGCGACGTTGCGCGCGGCGTCCGTCAAAAATTGCTCTCCGGCGCGTGGCCCGGTGCAAGACCTGTCGGCTACGTTTACGACCACTCCATCCGCAACATCGTCCCCGACCCCAAAAAAGCGAAACTCGTGCGAATGGTCTTCGAGGAGTTCAGCCCGGGGAGACACGGGCTTGTTTGGGTTTCTGACCGCCTCGCCGAATTAGGGATCGTCAACGAGAGCGGCAAACATTGGTCAAAGTCTCAGGCTCACGGCTTCCTCACCAACAAGCTTTACGTCGGAATCATGGTTTGGAAGGGCGAATCCTTCGAGGGCAAATATCAGTCGATCGTCTCGCCCGAGCTTTTCGCAAAGGTGGCAGATGCCCTCAAGGTGAGGAGCAAGCCGCGCTTCGTCCGCAAAGGGCACAATTTCGCGTTCTGCGGCCTCCTACGGTGCAACTGCGGCAGAATGATCACGGCCCAATTGGCCAAGGGCCACGGAGGCCTTTACCGCTATTACCGCTGCACCTCGACCTGCGGTGAGAAATACGTCCGCGAGGAAGACCTGACCGAGCAATTGCTCGGCTTGCTCGCGCCGTTGTCCATCACGAGCGAGGAAGCTGCCCACGTTCGTCAATTGATCGCGGCCGACGCCGAGAAAGATTGCGATCAAGTTGAGGCGTCAGTGGCGAAAACCAGCGAGCGGCTTGCGAAGATTCAGGAGAGCTTGAACAAGCTCACTCGAAGCTACGTGAACGAGATTTTGGACGAGGACAGCTACCAGCAGGCGACAGCGGACTTGCTTCTCGAAAAGGCAGCCTTGAAGAAGCAAAAAACGACTTTGCACCGCAAAGGCTCGGCGCTGTGGATTGAACCTGCGCTCGATGCCGTAAACGCCTTAGAATCAGCCGCCAAACAGCAGACCGAACGTCAACTTCCTGAAATTTCACGACTGGTTCAAAAAACCCAATTGAACCTACTAGTTTCGCGAAAAAAAGTGACCGCCGGGTTTGCCTCCCCCTACCTCGTTATCTCGCAAATTCTCGCCGAGTTAAGGCGCGAATTTGCCGTCAACGCGTTGCCTCACGGCGACAGGTCCAAGACCTGTGACGTTCACCAAATCTCACTACGTTCTATGTGGTGCCCGGGACAGGACTCGAACCTGCACGCCTTACGGCACACGCCCCTCAAACGTGTGTGTCTACCAATTCCACCACCCGGGCATTTCCTAACGAGGAAGGCGGACTAGAAGGAATCGACCGGGCCTTGTAAAGCCCCGAAATCGCGCGGATTTTCGGAACGCTTTTTTCTTCGCCGACGGCAAAAAAAATTCATGGTCCATGCAGTATGGCCGGACCTGTCGGCTTCGCCGCGGGGGCGTTTTTCGGCTCCTGGGTGACGAGGATTTCCGTCGGCATCGCGGTCGCGTCCGGCAGCTTGTAGGAGACGCTGCCTGAGCCGCCGTAGAATTTCGCCGGCACTTCACCGACCGGCCGGTAGTCGCCGGAGTCGGGCGATTTAACCCAGAGCAGCAAGACCTGATCCGGCGAGACGGCGGGGAGATTGTAGAGATTGAGATAGCCTTGGCCCTCGCTCTCGTCGAAGACCGACCACGCGTAAGGCGCCGTTGAAGTTTCGGCGGAGGCGGCGGGAGTGGTCGGAACCGGCCCGGGCCTTGCCTGCGGGTTTGGGGTCGGCGTGGAATTTCCGTTCGCCGACAGGGCGGAGAGGTCCGGGATCGGTGAGATCGAGACGACGGAATTTGTCCCGGCCCCGGTTTGAACGCCTGCTGACATCGAGGCGACGACGTCCGATTGCCCCGCATTGACCGCACCCGAAGAAGGCGTCGTCGCGGACGTTTTCGCCGGCGGCGAGAGCGGGGCGACCGCGACGATCCCCGGCGTCGTCAACAAACCGCGCGCCAGACTGATCAAGCCATTCCGCTCGCCCCGGGCGTAGCTCTTCGCATCCACGAGTTCCATGGCGGCCATCCGGCCGATGCCATGACCCGTCGCGATGCGCTGCGTGAGTTCCTGCATCATGCCGTCGTACTCCGCCTGCAGGGCCTCGCTTTTCCGCTGCATCGCCGCGTAATCCGCACGCAATTTTTCGAGACGGCGCAGTTCGTCCGTGGTCGCCGGCCGTCCCCGCCCTGCCGCATCCGCGCCGTTGGCCGGACGGTTCGCGGTGGTTGTTCCGCCTCCGGGGTTGGCCCCTTCCCCGTTCGATGAATCCGTCCGGCTGGAAAAATCGCGCGGAGCCGGCCGGTAAAATTGCGCAACATTCAATCCCAGCAGCAGCGCCGCCGCCAGCGGCCAGCCAAAACGCACCCATCGCTTCGACGGTGCCGGCCGCCCGGCCGACCGCGGTCCCTTGGCGGTGGCCGCGAGGATGGAACCGAGCGCGATCCGCTGCGCCGACGGCGACATCGGCTCCGCGGGCGCGGCATCGCAGGCAAACCGCGCGATCGCTTCCGCCTCGTGCTTGAGTTCTGCCGCGACCTCCGGCTCGCGCTCGAGCCGCTCCATGAAAAGCTTCCGCCGCACCGGCTCGAGGTCGTCGATGAGGCAACGAAAGGCATCGAGCGAAAATTCTTCGTCAGTCATGGCGCACGACGATTTGCCGCAGCTTGGTCAGCCCGCGGCGCAGGTGGTTCTTCACGTTGCTCACGGGTGTCTGCATCATTGACGCGATCTCCGCCTGGGAGCAGCCGGAGAAGAAAGCGAGTTCGAGCGCCTGGCGTTGCGGCGGCGAGAGCTGGCCGAGCTGCGCCGCGAGGATTTCCTGCTGCTCGAAGCCATCCCCGGCGGGTGGCGTCGGCTCGACCGGCTCGCGCAGCAGCACGGCGTGGAGCAGCCGGCGGCGCGCGCCCTTGCGCGTGCGATCGATCGCCGCATGCCGCGCAATGAAGACAAGCCAGGAAACGACTTCGCCGCGATCCGCACGATAAGTGGCCGCCTGCCGCCACGCTTTGATGAACGTATCCTGCACCGCTTCGCGTGCGTCCTCGGGATCCTCGAGAATCCGGCGCACGATCCCGTAGACGACGGATCCGAGTTCGAGATAGAGCAACTGGAGCGCATCGACATCGCCTTCCGCCATCCGGGCTGCCAGCCGGCGGTGATGAGCAAGAGCGTCGGCATCGAAGGGAACCACGACGCGGAACGGTTATTCGCTGGCATCGAAGATTTCAACCATTCCCACCCGATCCGCACCGTCCTTCGGCCGGAGCATGATGTGTCGCACTCGGCAGCGCCAGCAGCACGCGATCATCCCTCAATTGCACCGCGACCAGCGCGTCGTTCCAGCCCCCCGGCGCCCTCAGTCCGTCGGCGAAATTCGCGACGACGACTGTGCCCTGCGCATCCAGTCGAATCAATCGTCCCTGGGAAACGCCGTCACTGGCGACGAAGCCACCGCTGGCCAATGCGCCCCCGTCACTCAGCGGCAACGCGTCGATCGACCCGCGCACCGGACGGGTAAAGACCGGGAGATTGAAGTCAGCATCGTGTTCGAAGCGCGTGGCCGCCTCGGCCGAACCGATGCCGATTAAAACAAACACGCTCCGCGACAAAGCTCGAATCAGGGGGGATAAGAAACTCATGAGAGGCTGGATACCTCTCTCTACGTCGCCCGCTTCGGAAAAGAATCACACCGGGAAAAAAGAATTTTTCGCCGACGTCAGCCGGCCGAAAACAAGCGAGTGACCTCCGCCGTGCTCAGCGAGCGCTCGCCGAACGCGAAGGTTCCGTGCCCGCTCACCTCGGCGGCGGCGTCGCGCAGCGCCGTCATCGCGGCCCGCCAGAGTGCGGTCGCGAGGCTGATCCGCTTCACGCCGGCCTCGGCGAGTTGCGCGGCCGTGAACGGCCGGCCTTTGATTCCACCGATGCCGTTGACCGGCTTCGTGACCGCGTCGCAGAGCGTCCGATACGATGCGAGGTCCGGCAGGCCCACGGGAAACAGCACGTCGGCGCCCGCCCGTTCATACGCCTGCAGCCGGCGGATCGTGTCATCGAGATTCTTCACGCCCCGCACGAAATTCTCCGAGCGCGCCGTCAGCACGAAGCGATGCGGCAACCCGCGCACGACTTCGACGGCCGCCACGATCCGCTCCGTCGCGAGCGCCAGGTCATAGGGCGCCGCGTCGCCGCGCGCATCCTCGATCGAACAGCCCGCCAGCCCCGCCGCCGCGGCGAGGCGCACGGTGGTGGCGACTTCCTCGGGCGAGTCGCCGAAGCCGTTTTCCAAATCCGCCGACACCGGCACGTCGACGGCACGCGCGATCTGCGCGGCCAGCGCGAGCGATTCTTCGCGCGAGAGCCCGTAGTCTCCGCGCCCGAGCGTCCCGGCCGCCGCAGCGCTCGAGGTCGCCAGCGCCGAAAATCCCATGCCCGCGAGCAACCGCGCCGAGCCCGCATCCCAGGGATTCGGAATCACGAACGCACCCGGCTGGTCGTGCCGCCGCCAAAACGCTTCCGCTTTTTCCGCCTGGGTTTTCATGCGCAAAGGAAAAATGAAAAACTCTTCGCCGGCGAATCCTCACGCCATCGCCTCAGACACAGCGGACGTGTTTTCCGAAAAGCACGCTTTCGACGCTGGGGGCGGGTCACATTCGAGCGCCGAGCTATTTTCCTCGCGCGTTCACTCGCGCCGCTTCTTGACGGGCGATGGTATCCTCCATTTCACGCAGCCCGAGTTCCCGGACCATCGCGCCGACCGTGAGCTTCGGGTCATTGGACCAAAAAATTCCCGTGTCCTCCCGCTCGGAATAACTGTAGCCCGCCTTCGTTCCGAATTTTTCCGTGAACGCGCGGCCCTCGTGCAACGTCTCGCTCCAGTGGAGGATCGCGTACGACAAATCGATCCGCTGCACGAGCACGCCCGGCGCGACGGTCACCTGGTCCACGACGCGTCCGATCGGATCGAAGAGCGTCGTGTTGTCGCGCGGAGCGCTGTTTACGACGTAATAGTGATGCCGCCGCGCCTGCGCCGAGGGCTGGACGTTCTGCGGCGACGCCGTCGGCAGCGCGACGATTTCGGCGCCGCGCGCCGCGAGCGCATCCCACGCCTCTTCGTAGGACATGTCCCAACAAATCAAAATACCCAGCTTCCCAAAATCGCAGTCGAACACCGGGTAGTCGTCGCCGGGCGTCACGCCACCTTCGAACACGCCGCGGTCGTCGGCGATCGGATGGACCTTGCGGAAAATGCCGGCGACCTGGCCTTCGCGATCGAACAGGACCGCGGCGTTGCTGAAACGCGGGGCGCCGTCAGCCGCGGAGTTTTCCTCTCTCAACGTCATCGGCATCACGATCCACGTGTGCAATTCGCGCGCCTTGCCGCCGATTCTCTCCTGCACCTCGCCCGCGATCGCGACGGCTTGCTCGTCCGCCGTCGGGCCGTTGCTGCGCTGAAGCGAGAACTCCGGGAATATCGCCAAATCCAATCCACGTCCGTCGTAGCGCGCGATGGCTTCGTGCGCGGCGGTGTCGAGCCAGTGCTCCGCGAGCTGCAACCGTTCCGCGAGCGTGCCCTCGAGATGGATGACCGTCGAAGCCACGACGACTTTGCGGGGCGCGGCATTGGCGCGGCTCACAAATTTCTCCGCGGCCGGCGACTCCGCCACGGTCAGCCCGCATAGCGCCACCAAAAATCCAACGGAGACCCAACGACGCGTTTTCATGAATGCAGCCTACACCTCGATTCGCCCGCCGAAAGATCAAAGACCGCCGCTCGCAAACATTACGCGCGGCCGGGCAGGAAATGCGCGTCGGCCCGGCTCAGAACGCCGCGTTGCCCGGCGTGCGCGCGAAGGGGATCACGTCGCGGATGTTCGGGACACCCGTGACGAACATCAGCATGCGTTCGAAACCGAGGCCGAAGCCGGCGTGCGGCACCGTGCCGAAGCGCCGCAAGTCGAGATACCACCCGTAGTCTTTCGGATCGAGGCCATGACGGCGCATGTTCGCCTCGAGGATGTCGAGCCGTTCTTCGCGCTGGCTGCCACCGACGATTTCTCCGATGCCGGGCACGAGCACGTCCATGGCGGTGACGGTTTTTCCGTCGTCGTTCAGCCGCATGTAAAACGGCTTAATTTCCTTCGGATAATTGTAGACGGTCGTCGGGCACTTGAAGACGACCTCGGTCAGATAGCGCTCGTGCTCCGACTGCAGATTCGCGCCATCTTCGATCGGAAACTCGAACGCCTTTCCGCTTCCCTTCAGCAATTCGACCGCCTCCGTGTAGCTCACACGCTGAAACGGCCGCTCGAGTACGAAGTCGAGTCGCGCGAGCAGTTCCTTGTCCACGAACTTGGAGAACAGTTCGAGATCCTCGGCGCAGTTCGTGCGCACGTCGCGAATCAGGAATTTCACGAATTCCTCCGCGAGATCCATGTCACCGGCCAGGTCGCAGAAGGCCACCTCGGGCTCGATCATCCAGAATTCATTCGCGTGGCGCGAGGTGTTGGAATTTTCCGCGCGAAACGTCGGCCCGAAGGTGTAGACTTTTCCGAGCGCACACGCGAAGGCCTCCGCCTCGAGCTGCCCGCTGACCGTGAGGTAAGTTCGCCGCGCGAAAAAATCCCTCGCGTCGTCGATCAGGCCGTCCTCGCGCTTCGGCGGATTGGCGAGATCGAGCGTCGTCACGCGGAAGAGTTCTCCCGCGCCCTCGCAATCGCTGCCCGTGATGATCGGCGCATGGAAATAGACGAAGCCGCGTTCCTGGAAAAAGCGATGCACCGCGAAAGCGAGCCGGCTGCGCGTGCGGAAGACCGCGCCGAAAAGATTCGAGCGCGGGCGAAGATGCGCGATCTCGCGCAGGAACTCCGGGGTGTGGCCTTTTTTCTGGAGTGGATAGCTGGCGTCCGCCGTGCCGATCACGGTGACTTCCTCCGCGGCGACTTCCCACTTCTGCCCCTGTCCTTGCGATGGGATGAGCTTGCCGCGAATCGAGACCGACGCGCCCGTGGCGAGATGCTGCACCGCCTCGTAGTTGGCGAGCGTCGAAGGCGCGATGACCTGAAGATTTTTCAGGCAGGAGCCGTCGTTGAGTTCGATGAATGAAAACGTTTTCGCGTCGCGCCGCGTGCGGACCCAGCCCTGCACCAGAATGGAGTCTTGGGCGGACGGGCTCTGAAGCGCGTTTTTGACCGTGGTGGGTTTCAGCATGAAGCCATGGAATGCCGCCGGGATTCCCGGGCAAAGAAATTATCGGCGCGAATCTTGGCGGAGACGGCTCGCTCGCTGAGCTTGCCGTGGAGTCCACGCCTTACTTCCAGCCGGTTGTCATTCAATAGATGACATTTTTGCGTCCGCCCAACCGAGCACGGTTTCCACGAACGCCTCCCGCGTCTCCATGTGCGGATTATGCCCCGACGCTGCGATCCGCTCGATCCGCGCGCGGGGAAAAAATTCCCGGATCGCCGCCTCGTCGTGCGCATGCACGTAGCTCGATTTTCCGCCCGTCACGAACAGCACGTCACCTTCAAACCGATCCTTTCCGGGCGTCAGCGAATTTTTTTCGAGTTCCGGCAGCGCCCCGGTCAACGCCGGCAGGTTCACGGCCCACTTCCATTTTCCGGCCGCGTCCTGCGCCAGATTCGTCGTCAGGAATTTCCGCATCGCCCAATCGTCCACCCGCGCCTCGAACTTCAGCTCCGCCTCCGCGCGCGAGCGCAGATGCGCGAGATCGAGTTCGTTCATCGCCGCAAACTCCGCGCGATGCGCCGCCCAGCGATAATCCTTCGGCGCGATGTCCACCACGATCAGCCGCTCCACGCGCTCCGGTCGCCGGCACGCCAGCAACATCGCCGCCTTTCCACCCATGCTGTGTCCCAGCAGCGTTGGCCGCTCGATCCCGCGTCCATCCATCCACTCCACGACGTCTTCCATCATGACCGGATAACTCATTTCGTCCGCATGCGGCGACTGCCCGTGATTCCGCAGATCGAGCGCGAACACATTCCACCGCTCGCTCAAATCCCGCCCCGCCGTCTGCCAGTTTCGCGACGACCCCAGCAACCCGTGCAAAATCACCAGCGGCGGCTTGCCCGCGCCTCCGAGTTCTCGATGGAAAAGTTTAACCACACCCTCACGAAACACCGCCTCCATGCCAACGCGCAAGGCTCCTGACTTTTTTCGTGTATTTCGTGTGTTTCGTGGTTCACCTCCTTCTCCTCCATGTCGACCGCCCCCGCGAAACTCACCCCGATGATGCAGCAGTATTTCGAGGTGAAACGCGGCCTCCCGCGCGACACGCTCCTGCTCTTCCGCCTCGGCGATTTCTTCGAGATGTTCTTCGACGACGCCGTCGTCGCCTCCCGCCTCCTCGGCCTCACGCTCACGAAACGCCAGGACCATCCGATGGCCGGCATCCCGGCCCACTCGGCCGACAACTACGTCACCAAGCTCCTCGCCGCCGGCAAGAAAGTCGCCATCTGCGACCAAGCCGAAACCGCCCAGCCCGGCAAACTCGTGCGCCGCCAGCTCACGCGTATCCTTTCTCCTGGCACGACACTCGCCGCCAACCAACTCGACGCCGCCCGCAACCACTACCTCTGCGCCCTCGCCGTCGATAAACTCGGCCTCCACGCCGCGTGGCTCGACCTCTCGACCGGCGAATTCCGCGTCGCGACCGACCCCGCGATCGCGAATCTTCTCCCCGTTCTCACCGCGCTCGACCCCGCCGAACTGCTCCTGATCGAGGGCGAACTCGACCGCTGGCAGGCCGCGCCGCACGACCAAACCGCCGTCCACGCGCTCCACGCGTTTTGCTCCACGCGCCTGTGCTCGCACCTCGCCGGCTATCATTTCGAAACCTCCACCGGTGCGAAAACCGTGATGGACACCATCGGCGTCCTGAACCTCCAAGGCTTCGGCCTCGCCCACTCGCACCCCGCGCTCGGTCCCGCCGGCGCGCTCGTCTACTACGCCACCGAAAATCTCTGCGCGAAACCCGAGAACCTCCGCAACCTCCAGGAATACCGCAGCGCCCGCACGCTCCTCCTCGACCCCGCCACCCTGCGCAATCTCGAGATTTTCTCCTCCGCCCGCGGCACCCGCGACGGCTCCCTGCTCGCCGCCATCAATCGCACCGTCACTTCCTCCGGCGCGCGTCTCCTCGAACGCTGGCTCGCCTCGCCCACCCTCGACCTCCCCGAAATTCAGCGCCGCCAATCCCTCGTCGGCGAACTCCTCGCCCAGCCTTCGCGCCTCCTCTCCCTCCGCGAATCGCTCACTCAGGTCCGCGATATCCCGCGCATCCTCGGCCGCCTCCAAAACCGCCTCCGCAATCCCCGCGAACTCGGTGGCATCCGCGACACCCTCACCCAGCTCCCCTCGCTCCGCGCCGAAATCTCCGCCTTTGGTCCGGTCTCTCAGCTCTCGACCCTCAGCTCTCAACTCCAGGAGTTGCCCGCTCTGCGCCAACTCCTGACCACCGCCCTCGCCGACGAACTCCCCAACGATCTCGCCGACGGCAACTACATCCGCGCCGGCCATTGCCCCGAACTCGACCGTCTCCGTTCTCTCACTACGGACAACAAAACCTGGCTCTCCGACCTCGAGCGCGCCGAGCAGGAGCGCACCGGCATCCGCAGCCTGAAAGTCCGCTTCACGAATAATTTTGGTTACTACATCGAGGTCACCAAGGCCAACCTCCACCTCGTCCCCGCCGATTACATCCGCCGCCAGACCACCGTCGGCGGCGAGCGCTACGTCACCGAATCGCTGCGACAAAAGGAAAAGGAAATTTTCCACGCCGAGGAAAACGCCGCCGCCCGCGAACTCGAGTTGTTCAACCAGCTCGTCGCCGCCGTCCTCGACGAATCCATCGCCCTCGCCCAAACCGCCGAAGCTCTCGCCGAGCTCGACGTCCTCTGCGGCTGGGCGCTCCTCGCCCGCGAGTGGGACTACTGCCGCCCCACGCTCGACGCCGCCGACGTCCTCGAAATCACCGAGGGCCGCCACCCCGTCGTCGAGCAAATGCTCCGCGCTCCCGACGCCAACCTCGCCCGCGGCGCCACCGCCGCCTTCGTCCCCAACGACACCCTGCTCGCTTCCACCGACGCCCAACTCGCACTCCTCACCGGCCCGAACATGGCCGGCAAGTCGACCTACATTCGCCAGGTCGCGCTCATCACCCTCCTCGCCCAGATCGGCTGCTGGGTGCCCGCGAAATCCTGCCGCGTCGGTCTCGTCGATCGCATTTTCTCCCGCGTCGGCGCCAGCGACGACCTCGCGCGCGGCAACTCCACTTTCATGGTCGAGATGAACGAGACCGCCAACATCCTCAACAACGCCACCGACCGCTCGCTCATCATCCTCGACGAAATCGGCCGCGGCACCTCCACCTACGACGGCCTCTCGATCGCCTGGGCCGTCGTCGAGCACTTGCACCGCGATCCCGAACGCGGCCCGCGCACGCTCTTCGCGACGCACTATCAGGAACTCACCCAACTCGAAAAACATCTTCCCCGCCTGCGCAATTTCTCTGTCGCCGTGAAGGAGTGGAACGACGAGATCGTCTTCGTCCGCCGCGTCATTCCCGGCGCCGCCGACCGCAGCTACGGCATCCAGGTCGCCCGCCTCGCCGGTCTTCCACTCAGCGTGATCGACCGCGCGAAAACCATCCTCGCGAAACTGGAAACCGACGACGCCAGCGTCACGCTTCCCTCCGCTTCGGCGCCGCAGGCGAAGCCCAGGAAAAAAATCTCCGTCGCCCCACCCGACGACTCCCAACTCAGCCTGCTCTGATTTTGTCGGGCGGGTCTCCCGACCCCGCCGACGCCTGCTCCCCCCCCCGCCCCAACAACCGGAGTCGCTGTCGGAGCGCGTTTATCCCGCGACGGATGTCCGCCGATCACTCCGCCAGCGGCAAATTCAACCGCCGCGCCGCCTCGAGCATTCTACGATCGCGCGTGAACAGCGGCCCTGCATCAACGCTGAGAAACGTCGAGAGGTGGATCGCATCCAGCGTCCTCAGCGGCACCTCCGGATGCACTTCCTCCATCAAGTCCGCCGCCTCTTGGACGAGCACTCCGTTCAGGGGCACGAGATGGATTTTTCCCGATTCGTGGTCCTCGAGAAACCGCGTCCATGCCAGCGCACGCTCCTCCGTGCTCAGCCGCTTCGCTCTCTCGTTGGCGAGAAACGCCGAGAGGACCTCGCCATACGCCAGCTCGGAACTCACCAGCGTGTGCCCGCGCGCGACTCCGTCGCAGGCGACGGAGTCGGGCTCGTTCACATACAGTTTCACGAGCACGGAGGTATCGAGGTACATTGGCTCAATACCCGCTGTCGCGCATCTCCCGGATCATCGTCGTGGAATCCGGCGTCGCGGGCATCGAGGCCCGCAGATCTGCGTGCGGAGTCCACGGTTTGCCGCGAATCACCGGACGATAGCGCACGATCATCGCCTTCGGTTGCCCGTCGCTCGTGATCACAATCTGCTCCCCGCGCGCCGCCCGCTGGAGCAGTCCCGATAATTGATCTTTCGCATCCCGGACGCTCACCACGTCCCGCCGCAAGCCGTACTCTGCCGCCGCTTCCTTGATCATCTGCGGGGTTTCCGGTTCTCGCTGTTCCGGATATTTCTTCCTCTTAACTCGTTTCATGTGGCCACACATGGCCACACGAGGCCACCTTGTCAAATCTTTCCTTCTCAGCCGCGCCGCAGCGCCCACAGCGCCTTCGCCTGCGCGATCGTCTTCTTCAACACCTCCGGCGTAAGCGCCTGCTTCGGATCGTCGCCGATTCCCTTCGCCGGCTCGACGTGCGCTTCGATGCAAAGTCCGTCCGCCCCATACGCCACCGCCGCCAGCGCCGCCGCCGGCACGTAGCTCGCCTTGCCCACCGAGTGCGAAGGATCGACGACCACCGGCGCCCACGTTTTTTCCTTCAACAGCGGCGTGATGCTTTCGTCCGGGTGATTTCGATACCCATCGAGCGTCGGCGTCGTGCCACGCGGACACAGCAGCACGTTCGGATTTCCGAATGCCGCGATATATTCCGCCGCCGAGATGAACTCGCTCAGCGGCCCCATGTGCATGCTCCGCTTCAACAGCACTTTCGTGTGGCGCGTCGCGATCGCTTTGCCGATCGCGCGCAGCAACGAATAGTTCAACGCATTCCGCGCCCCGACCTGCAGCGTCTCGACGCCCGCGTCGAGCGCCAGCGCGATGTGCGCCTCTTCCATCACTTCGGTGTCGACCGGCAGTCCCGTTCGCCGCGACGCCTCCATCAGGATATCGAGCGACTTCGTGTCGCCCTGAAACGAATACGGATTCGTCCGCGGCTTCCACACGCCGCCGCGCAACGCGTTCGCGCCGGCCGCCTTCACCGCCGCCGCCGTCTCATAAAAGTAATTCGGATTCTTCGGATCGATCGTGCACGCGCCCGCGATCACGAGCAGTTCCTCGCCGAGCGTCACGCCGCCGAGCTTGATCCGGTGGCTCGCGAGATCCGAGCGTCGATCCATGAGCTTGAACGGCGACTGGATCCGATCGATGCGGTCCACATACGCCAGGCCCTCGAGCCGGTTGATCATCAACTCGTCGCGCTCCTCGCCGATGATCGCGTAGATCGTGCGCACCGCGCCGACGATCGGCTGAATCTTGCAGCCAAACTCCCCGACGATCGCGGTGACTTCGGCGACTTGCCCAGGCGTGAGACGATTGGATTTCGGGAGGATCATGACGAGACTTGGTTAAAAAATAAAAGCCGCCTTGTTCGGGCGGCTCTTGCGAAATTTCGGATTGAATCGAGGACTCAGTTTTCGCGACGACCGCCAGCGGATTGCCGGGCAAAGGCCCAGTAACCGAAGAAAATATAAAAGCCCGCAGCGGCGTTCATCGTGGTGCATGACGGGCGCTGTCGTTGTCCTTGTCAATTCCAGCATGCAGATCGCTTGCCTACTGAATCTGCGCTGGCATCCTCTGGCAATGCCCCAGCTTAACTCGCGAACGATCAGTCGGCGTCAATTTTTTCTTTTGCTGACACTGATGGCAGGACTCAGCGGGTCAACCAGCACGAAGGCCGCCGGCACCCGATCATTAGCCTGGCATCCGGGCGGCGGCGTAGAAACGAGGGGGCGCCTCGTCCAGCTGATTGGCCCGATGGCCGCCATTAACGAGGGCAATCGCACTGCCTTTCTGAATGTGGATACGCTGAACGACGAGGAACTCGGTCGTGTGGCTGATTACGCCGCCGACGATGCCAGCCAGCCCGCACCCTGGCAAACGTCCCGAGCGCGCGTCACGCGCAGCCTGCGTGGAAACGTCTCAACGTTTCAAAACGGCAGTCTGGTCCCATTCGAACCGTCAGCAGATCGTCACGAACCCGATGTTTATCTGATTTATTTTTCAGCGGGATGGTGTCCGCCCTGCCATCGTTTCACGCCCGAACTCGTCAGCGCTTACGCCGAATTGCAAAAAAAGGCGCCCGGACGTTTCGAAGTGATTTTTATCAGCAGCGACCGCAGCGCGGGTGAGCAGCTTCGCTATGTGCGAGAGATGGGCATGCCGTGGCTGGTGCTCGACTATCGCCAGGTGAACCAAGTGGACGTCGTCGAGCGATGGGCTGGCGATGGGATTCCCTGTCTCGTAGCCCTGACGCGCAACGGCGAACTCCTCTTTCACACCTATCAAGGGGAAAACTATCTCGGTCCTGAGCAAGTCGTGGCTTCGTGCGCGCGACTCATCCCGCTCTTCGACGGCCAGGCTCCGATGGTCCGACGCGCCCTTCACCGTCTGGCGATCCTGACACGGCAGCGCAAGACCGCCACCGACCTGCCACCTGAGCGCTATCTCATTCAACTCGACCAATCGCGCCTCGGCGGGATTCGCATTGGTCGCGTGCAGCTCACTCTAACCATAAATCTCGCCGGCCACGTGACCGACTGCGTCTGCCCCGAGAGCACGCCCCTGGTGGTAGCGAACCTCCTCCGCGATGCCACCGCCGAATGGCTCTTTCTTCCCGCGATCAAGCACGGACAACCGGCCGAAGCGACCGTCAAGATTCCCGTGCAGTTCAGCACCCCGCCGGCGAGTTAGCTCACCCGAGCGCCGCCAAAAACTCCTTCGGCAGCGACGCCTTCGCCGCAAACGCATGCGTCTTCCCCTTCCACTCGTATTCGAACCGCGTCGCCAGCGAGTGCAGGAACATCCGCTTCTCGCCTGTGCGCTTCCCGAAGTCCCGATTCCGCGCGAAGTCTCCATAGGTCTGGTCGCCGACGATCGGCAGATGCCGCTTCGCGCACTGCACGCGCAGCTGATGACTCCGGCCCGTGCGCGGCTCGAGCTGGATCAACGTCAGCGCTCCGCTCCCCACGCCGCGCGACCGCGCCACTTTCATCACACACTCCGCCGGCACGATCCCCGCTCCCGTGGCGGTCCGAATCTGTCCGCCTTTTTTGGCTACAGCCAAAACATCTTTCCAGATTTCCACGGCCTTGCCCGGTTTTCCAAACACCAGTGCCTCGTAAATTTTTCCGACCTGCTTCCGCTTGAACTGCGCGCGAATCTCCTTCGCGAGTTCCTCGTCGCTCGCGACCAGGATCACTCCCGACGTCGCCGAATCCAACCGGTTCAACAGCCACAGCCGCCGCGTCTCGCCGATTCCCTTCGCTTCCGCGCCTCCGCCTTCCGGCGTCCACACGTAGCATTCCGCCGCCGCATCGTAGTGCGCCACGATCAGACACCGCGGCCGGTCCTTGTCCTCGTTCGGATGCGAGAGCACGCCCACCGGCTTGTTGAGCGCGGCCAACCCGTTTGCGTCGCTCGCGATCACCTCGACCCCGCGTCCCAGCGGCGCCGTGCTCCAATCACTCGGCGCGTTTCTCCGTTCGCTCACTGGTAGTAAAACGTGAACGTCATCTCCTGCGATTCGCCGAGCACCGCTTTCATGTCGTCCGTCCATGCCCCGTAAGGCGCGCGCGCCGTGATCGCACTCGTGCACACCTTTTCAAACTGATTCCCCGCTGTGCCCTCCACGTTCACGATCTGCGAGATCGATCCCTCCGAATCCATGCGAAAAACCACTTTCACCGTCGTGCCCGAGACCGGATAACTGCGGCTCTCGATCAGGATGCGCTCCCACTGGATCTGCACCGTCTCGATCATCTTTTGGAGATACGCGCCATAGTTGCTCCACTTCGCATCGACCCCGATGTTGCCGATGTTCTGCGTGCCGAATTTGTTTTCCTCGAAGATCGCCGGACGCACTTGCGGCTGCCGCACCACCTGCGGCCGCGGCCGCGGATGCCGCGGATCGATCTGCGGCTGCATCGAGGTCGCGCCATTGATGTCGGGCGCGTTCTTCACGCCGTCGATTTTCTCCGGAATCGCCTTCGCGCCATCGACGTGCTGCGCGATCCCGCTGCCGTAGCCGTCGGGCGTGTCGCCGACTTTGTTCTCAAAACCGCTCAACGGATTTTGCTCCTGCCGCGGCGCCTGCTGCGCTGCCTCCTGCGGCGGCGTGTCCACCGTCGGCGCCGGCGGGAGCGAATCCTCCTGCTTCACCAGCTGCCCGCTCACGATCTGCGTCGAGTGAATTTCCTTCTGCCCCTCGATCGCCGGCCGGTCGCTCTTGCCGTCCGGCGTGGGTTTCTCCTGCGCGACCTGTTGGTTTTGCGCGGCGAAATTGTTCGTCTTGTCCGGCGGGTTGTCCGGCGCGTTCGGATTCGTCTCCACGAACTTGAACGGCGTCGGCGGCTTCGGCGGCGGCCGCAGCGCATTCATCATGTCGTCCGTCAGATCGATGTTGAACTGCTGTGCATTCGCATGCGGGCGGATCACGTTGGGCGCGCCGTCCAGGTTCAACAAATGCGGCGACAACAGAAACAACAACAGGTTCGCCACCACCACGCCGAGCACCCCGATCAATCCCGACCGCGAATCCGGATCGTCCCACATGCGCACAACCCCGCGGCGCAACGAAACGAGCGGCGATGGCGGGATGATGAGATCGTTCATGAAGGACTTGCTGGACGGGAAGCGTCGCCGAGAAGACCCGCCTTCGTCAAAATTTGTTTCGTTACTTCCATCGGCAGGCCCATGATGTTCGAAAACGAGCCCTCCCAGCGCTCCACGATCAGCTCGCGCCCTTCCTGGATTCCGTAACTGCCCGCCTTGTCGAGCGGATTGACGATCTCGAAATACCGCTCGATCACCGCGTCGTCGAACCGCCGAAACGTCACCGCGCTCGTCACGCCTTCGTCGATTCGCCGCCCACTCGCTTGCCGCCGCAGCGCCACGCCGGTGAAAACCGTGTGCGTCCGCCCCGCCAGCCGCCGGAGCATCGCCCGCGCGTCCGCCAGATCGCGCGGCTTGTTCAACACCGTCGTATCGATGAACACCGTCGTATCCGCGCCGAGCACCCACGCCTCCGGATTCCGCTCCGCCACCCAATCCGCCTTCAACGCCGCATTGTGCGCCACCATCGTGCGCGGGTCCGCATCCTCCGCCTCGTGCTCTGTCACCTGCGCCACGACCACCTCGAACGGAATTCCCAACTGCCCAAGCAATTCCTTCCGCCGCGGCGAAGCCGACGCGAGAATCAATGGCGCCGCGCGCCGGACATCGAACCTGTTATCTTGAACTCCCCACATAGTCCCCACGCTCCCCGCGCCACCCTCTTAACTCAACGCCCAAAAGCTCCCTGCCCAAACGCAACCGAACCCGATCCCGCAAAGTAACCCAATGGGTTACTTTATAAATCTTACTCTCACGGCGAAACGATATCTAAAGTAACCCATTGGGTTACTTTGGCTCAGTCCGTCGCTCGCTTGGCGCACGGCGCACTCGCCCGGCGCGTCGCGCCTCTCGTCGCTGTGGTCGATCGAGGCGATTCGCAGAGTTGCTCCACCGCCATAACCTACTCAGGTTCCGCGCTCATTCGCATGCGCCTCGGCCTCGCTCAGCTCAATCCCACCGTCGGCGATCTCACCGGCAATCGCCGCAAAATCATCGACGCCTACGTCACGCTCGTCGCCCAGGGCGCCGAGCTGGTCGTCTTTCCCGAACTCGCCGTCTGCGGCTACCCGCCGCGCGACCTGCTTTTCAAACGTCGCTTCGTGCCCGACTGCGAGGAGTCGCTCCGCGTAATCGCCGCCGCCATCGGCGAAGTGCCCGCGCTCGTCGGCACGGTCGAACTCAACTCGACCGGCGTCGGCCGCCCCTTCTTCAACTCCGCCGCTTTTTGCCATCGCGGCCGCGTCGTCACGTCCACGCACAAATGCCTCCTTCCGACCTACGACGTCTTCGACGAAGACCGCTACTTCGAACCCGCCGACCAACCCATCGTCGTCGAGCACGCCGGCCACCGCATCGGCGTCACGATCTGCGAGGACATCTGGACGCACCCCATGATCAGCACCCGCCGCCTCTACCGCGGCGTGAATCCCGTCGCGCAGCTCGCCGCGCAAAAATGCGACCTCATGGTCAACCTCTCCGCTAGCCCTTGGCACTTCGACAAAGGCAACCTCCGCGAAAAACTCGTCGCCGATTCCGCCCGCGCGCTTCGCTGCCCCGTCGCTTACGTCAATGCCGTCGGCGGCAACGACGAACTCATCTTCGATGGCCGCTCCCTCGTCTGCGACGCCGCCGGCACCCTCCTCGCCGGCCTCCCCGCCTTCACGGAGCACCTGCAGATCGTCGAGCTAGCGCCTGCTCAGCCTCCGATCCCTCAACTCTCAACTCTCAACTCTCAACCTTCTATCGCCCCCACGTATCACCAGGACGAAAACCGCGACACCTTCGCCGCCCTCGTCCTCGGCCTCCGCGACTACGCCCACAAGAGCGGCTTCAAGCGCGCCCTCATCGCCCTCTCCGGCGGCATCGATTCCGCCCTCGTCGCCGTGATCGCCACCCACGCCTTCGGCGCCGAAAACGTCACCGGCGTTTCCCTCCCGTCCTCGATCTCCTCGCAACACTCCCGCGACGACGCGCGCGTCCTCGCCGCCAATCTCGGCATCCGCTTCGAAACCCTCCCCATCGCCGATGCCGTCGCCGCCACCGAAACCGCGCTCGCGCCCGTTTTCGCCGGCCGCCCCCGCGACGTCGCCGAGGAAAACATCCAGGCCCGTATCCGCGGCGTCATCATGATGGCGCTCTCGAACAAGTTCGGCTCGCTCCTCCTCACCACCGGCAACAAGAGCGAAACCGCCGTCGGCTACTGCACGCTCTACGGCGACATGGCCGGCGGCCTCGCCGTGATCTCCGACGTTTTTAAAATGCAGGTCTACGCCCTCTCGCGCTGGATCAACCGCGACCGCGAAATCATTCCCGCCAACACGATCGAAAAGCCGCCCTCCGCCGAACTCCGTCCCAACCAAGTCGACCAGGACAGCCTCCCGCCCTACGAAATCCTCGACGCCATCCTGAAAGGCTACGTCGAGGAAGGCCTCTCGCGTCGCGACCTCGTGGCCCGCGGCTTCGACGAAACCGTCGTCAACGACATCGTCCGCAAAGTCGACCAAAACGAATACAAGCGAAAGCAAGCCGCCCCTGGCCTGCGCATCACGCCGCTCGCCTTCGGCATCGGCCGCCGCATCCCGATCGTCCAACGCTACGTGAACTGACCGGTAGGGACGGCTCTCCGAGCCGTCCGCTCCGCCTCCCCTCTCGGCATCGCCGCCTCAGCTTGTTTTCACCTCAAAAACTCCTCGGCCTCTTCCTCCTCCTCGGCGGTGTCCTCGCCTACGCCCGCTTCTTTCGTTCCTCCCTGACCGGCGTCGCCGGTCCGCGCCATCGCCGCATCATGCGCGAAACGTCCCCCTGGCGTTTCCGTCTGACGGTCGCCGCTCAATTCCTCGCCGCCGCCATCTGCATCATCGCCGGCGCGCTCTGCCTCGTTCACTTCTCCTTCGGCCGCCACCTGTAGATCAATGTAGGGCGGGGTCTCCCGACCCCGCCGTCCGTCCACCGCCGTCCGCCCGCCCGCCGTCCGCCCGCCCGCCCGCCATTCGCCGCCGCCCATCCGCCGCGCGTCTCCACCGCCGCCCGCCCGTCGCCGTTCACGCGGCGACCGCAAAATTCGCGCGACATTTCACATCTGCGCACTGGTCTCCCTTCCGCCCCATCGCTTACTCTTTCGTCAATGTCCGCCTCCGCCTCCCTCTCTCCTTCATCGTCCGCCACCTCCGACGCCCTCTTCGCCCGCGCCCTCCAGCTCATCCCTGGTGGCGTCAACTCCCCCGTCCGCGCCTTCCGCTCCGTCGGCGGCACGCCGTTCTTCACGAAGGCTGCGCACGGCGCCACGCTCGTCACCGCCGACGACCGCGAGCTGATCGACTTCGTCTGCACCTGGGGCCCCGCGATCCACGGCCACAACCACCCGCGTATCCGCGCCGCCATTGCCGCCGCCCTCGCTGCCGGCACGTCCTTCGGCACGCCGAATCCCTACGAGGTCGAGATGGCGGAACTCATCGTCCGCTTTTTCCCGTCGGTTCAAAAAGTCCGCATGTGCAACAGCGGCACCGAGGCCACGATGTCCGCCATCCGCCTCGCGCGCGGCTTCACCCGTCGCGACAAGATCATCAAGTTCACCGGCTGCTACCACGGCCACTCCGACTCGCTCCTCATCAAAGCCGGCTCCGGCGCCCTCACCCACGGCCACCCCGACAGCGCCGGCGTGCCCGCCTCCTTCGCGCGCGAAACCGTCGTCGTTCCCTATAACGACCTCCCCGCGCTCGCCGCCGCGTTTGCCGCCAACCCCGCCGAGATTTCCTGCGTCATCCTCGAGCCCTACTGCGGCAACGTCGGCTTCATCATGCCCGACGCCGGCTACCTCGCCGCCGTCCGCCAACTCTGCACGCAGCACGGCGCGCTCCTCATCTTCGACGAAGTCATGACCGGCTTCCGTCTCGCCCGCGGCGGCGTGCAGGAACTGGAAAACATCGTCCCCGACCTCACCACCCTCGGCAAAATCATCGGCGGCGGCCTCCCCGTCGGCGCGTTCGGCGGCCGCGCCGACATCATGGATCACCTCGCGCCCCTCGGCCCCGTTTACCAGGCCGGCACGCTCAGCGGCAACCCCCTCGCCATGGCCGCCGGCATCGAGTCGTTGAAGATGCTCGACGAACTCAACCCCTACGCCCGCCTCGACGCCCTCGGCCGCCAACTCGCCTCGGCAGTTCTTGCCGCCGCGAAAGCCAAAGGCATGCCCGTCCAAGTCCCGCAGCGCGGCTCGATGTTTTCCGTATTTTTTAACGCGAACCCCGTCCGTGACTACGCCAGTGCCCTCCAGTCCGACGCTAAGTTGTTCTCCCGCTTCTTCCGCGCCGCGCTCGACGGCGGCGTGTATCTCGCCCCCAGCGCCTACGAAGCCGGCTTCCTCAGCACCGCGCACGCAGGCTCCGCGATTGACAGGGCATGCGAAGTGCTTGGTCTAGCCATCGCCCAGCTCTGAGTTCTCGTCACACTAAGTTTTCTTCTCATCCTCCGTCATCGTTTCATGGGCCGTTTCTCTTTCATCGCCGCGTTTCTGCTCGCTGGTCTCTGCTCCGCTATCGCCGGCCAACCCGCGACTCGCGCGATTTTCCCCCTCGCCGATCTGAAGCCCGGCCAGCGCGGTGAAGTCTGGACCGTTTTCCGCGGCACCGAACCCGAGCCGTTCGAAGTCCAGGTCACCGGCGTCGTCCGCAACGCTCTCGGCCCCGGCAAGTCCCTCATTCTCTGCGAACTCACCGACCCGCGTGTCCAAAAAATGGGTGCCGTCGCCGGCATGAGCGGCAGCCCCCTCTACATCGACGGCAAACTCGCCGGCGCGCTGAGTTACCAGATCCAGCGTTTCGAAACCGTTCACTACGCCGGCTTCACGCCCGCCGCCGACCTCGTCGAAGTGCAGACCAAAATGGTCGCCGCCCTCAACGCCGAATCCGCCCGCAACGCCGCCTCCACCTCCTCGGGTGCCGATTCCGACGTAGGCGAGGTGCCCTCACCCCGCAAAAACGCCGCCCCTCCGCCCGCCGTTCCCTCCATCCCCGCGCGCGCCGATCCCGTTTCCACCTCCTCCGAATTCCGCCCTCTTCGCCCCGTCTTCACCCTCAGCGGGCTGAGCCCCGTCGTCGCCGACCTCTTCGCTCCCCGCCTCGCCTCCCTCGGCCTGACCTCCAGCTCCCTCGGCGGCAGCACCCTCGGTTCCGATTCCTCCGCTTCCGGCTCTCAGCTCTCAGCTCTCAGCTCTCAACTCCACCCCGGCTCCGCCGTCGCCGTCGCCCTCGCCACCGGCGACATCACCCTCGCCGGCACCGGCACCGTTTCCGACGTCGACGGCTCGAGCGTCACCGCCTTCGGCCACCCGATGCTTTCCCTCGGCGACGTCGCGCTCCCCATGTGCGCCGCCGAGATCGTCACGATTCTTCCCTCGTCGATGCAGTCGATCAAGGTCGCCAACACCGGCCGCGTCATCGGCACCATCACGCAGGACCGCCTCTCCGCCGTCTCCGGCACGCTCGGCGCCGGCCCCGCGATGACCGACGTCGAAGTCGTCGTTAACTCATCGACCGGCAAGCCCACCAAAACCCTCCACTTCTCCGTCGCGCGTCACGAACAACTCACGCCCATCCTCGTCGCCACCGGCGTCACCCAGGCGATCCTCGGCTCGAACGACGCCGGCCTCAGCAAGGGCTTCATTCTTCGCAGCGACATCACGTTCCCCACGAAACCCACGCTCGCCAGCCGCACGCTCTACGCCGGCCCGCAGGGCTTCCAGCAAGGCCTCAACGCCTTCGTCCAGGATCTCGCCCAAAATCTTCAGAATCCCTACGAGAAAACTTTCCCCGGCCGCGTCGTCTTCACCGTCGAGGCGCTCGATCGGAACCCCGCGATCACGCTCGAGCTTTTCCAACTCTCCCGCTCCACCGCGCGCGCCGGCGACACCGTGCAAGCCACGCTCTCCTGGCGCGATTACCAGGGCGACGCTCACCGCCAGACCTTCGACATCCCCGTCGATCCCACCTGGGCCGGCAAATCCATCGAGGTCATCCTCGCCCCCGGCCGCGTCCTCGACGAACTCTCCGGCCGCCCGCGCATGATCGCTGCCGCGCAGCTCCGCAGCTTCGACGCCTACCTCGCCGCGATGCAGGACAACCGTCCCGCCGACGGCCTGTCCCTCGCCGTCGTCGAGAAAACGCACCTGTTCACCGACGAAACGAACGCCACGCCCGACGCGCCCTCGTCCATCGAGCGCATCGCCCGCGCCGCCGACGAAGCCCGCTTCAACGAACTCGACGCCCTCGCCCCCCTCTGGGAGCAGCACGTCCTCGACGGCAAACTCGCCTCCGTGACGCTCCACCGCTCCCTCCACGTCGTGGAGTAGAGCAACCGGTAGGGATGGCTCTCCGAGCCGTCCGCAGACTCCCTTCGCGCGTCCCTCCCTTCGCGTCGCCCGCCCTTGCCTTTCCCTCCAATCGCCTACGCTTTCATCGCCGTGCTCCGCCGTTCCCTGCTCCCAGTCGCGTCCTTCGTCTCCGTCGCCTGTTTCGCGGGCCTCCTCCTCACCGCGTCTCTTTTCGCCGACCCCCTCTCGAAGAAAACCGAGATCGATTTCTTCCGCGACGTCCCCAGCCGCAATCTGAAAGGCCTCGCCGCGCGCTCCGACGGCCGCCTCATCGCCGGTCCCGTCCTCACCGAACTCGCCGGCGCCCCCCCTGCCGATCTCCTCTGGTGCCTCGAGCCCACGGCCGATTCCGCCAAATGGCTCGTCGGCACCGGCCCCGACGGCCGCATTTTCGAAATCACGATCGACTTGCCCGCCTCCGGCGCCGGCGCCGTTAAATCCGCCTACACCACGCGCGAACTCATCAAGCTCGACGAGCCGCACATCTTCGCTCTCGCCCGCCTCCCCGACGGTTCGATCCTCGCCGGCACCTCCCCGAGAGGCGCGCTCTGCCTCATCAAAAACGGCAAGCTCACTGCCCGCGTCGCCCTCCCCGTCGATTCGATCTTCGACGTCCTCCTCCTCCCCGCCGCCTCCAACTCGGAACCAGGAACTCCCAACTCGAAACCGCGAGCGCCCCAAGCGCTCGTCGCCACCGGCAACCCCGGCCGCATCTATCAAATCGATCTCACGAAATTCTCCGCCGCTGGCGTCATCGCGGATAAAATCACCGACGCCAAGCTCCTCGCCGACCACGGCATCGCGCTCTTCGGCGAAATCCGCGATCGCAACGTCCGCCGCCTCGTCCGCCTCACCGACGGCCGCATCGCCGCCGGCTCCTCACCGAAGGGCAACCTCTACGCCTTCGACGCTCCGTCTCCGTCGCTCAACTCTCAGCCCTCAACTCTCAACTCTCCGCTCATCCTCCAGGAAAACCGCGACGCCGAAGTCACCGACCTCCTCCCCGCCCCCGACGGCGGCCTCTACGCCACGATCACCTTCTCCGGCGGCTCCGGCGAATCCCGCATTACGCCGGCGAAGAAAAATTCCGGCCCCGCCTCCGCCAACTCCGACAACGACTCGCCCCTCGGCGCCAACCCTTTCACGCCCTTCACCGCCGAAAAGTTCGGCGGCCGCGGCACGCTCGTCTGGTTCCCCGCCCACGGTTTTCCCGAGACGCTCACCGCTCGCGGCAACACCGCCTTCTACCGCCTCGCCCGCCACGCCGACATCCTCGTCGTCACCGGCGGCGAGCAGGGCGAGATGCTCGGCTACGATCTCCACGAGCGCCTCGCCGTTACCTTCGCCGGCAGCGTCGCCTCGCAGCTCAACGGCCTCGCGCCCGTTCCCGGTCAGCCCGATAAATTTCTCGTTCTCCGCAACAACGCCCCCGGCTTCGCCCTCCTCGATTTCGCCGCCCAGGCCCCGCGTGAAGCCGAAACCCGCCGCCTCGACCTCGGCGCGCCTTCGCTCCTCGGCGCTCTCCGCTTCAACCGCATCCGCGATCTCACCGACCAGCAAATTTCCGCGTCCTATAAAATCAGCAACGGCAGCGACGAACTCGAGGGCTGGAGCCCGTGGGTTCCCCTCAAAACCACCGACGGCGGCTGGTCCGCGCCCGACCAGCGTGGTCGTTACCTCAAACTCCGCCTGACGCTCCCCGCCGATTCTCCCGCCACCGCCCAGCTCGACAAAGCCGCCCTCTACTCGCTCCCCCAAAATCGCCGCCCGCAGCTCCAGGATTTCCATCTCGTCTCCCCGAATTTCGGCCTCATCCCCACGCCTGATTCGCCCCAGCCCGTCTCGCTTTCCGTCGGCCAGATTCTCCAAGGCAAGGACGACGACCCGAAGCACAAAAACAGTTTCCTCAGCAGCCAGATCGTCCCTTCGCCCGGCGCGCAAGTCGTGCTCTGGACCGTCAACGACCCCGACGGCGACAACCTCGTTTGCACGTTCTCCCTCCGCCGCGACGGCGAGGCGAATTGGACCGATGTCGCCCTCAACACGCGCGATCCCTACGCCCAGTTCGACATTTCGCACCTCCCCGACGGCGTTTACTTCACGCGCCTCGTCGTGTCGGAGACCGATCCCCGCGCCGCCGCCGACCGCCTCACGACGACCTTCGAAACCGACGACCTCGTCGTCGACCACACGCCGCCCGAAATCGTCGCAGCCACCGCCAGGCTTTCCGGCGACAAACTTCTCCTCACCGTCCACGGCCGCGACGCCCTCTCGCTCCTCGACGGTTTCGACGCCACCTTCAACAACGGCGTCCACGAGCAAACCGAGCAGCCCGCCGACGGCATCCGCGACAGCCGCGACGAAACCTTCGTCCTCGAGCTCCCCGCCGCGCGCATCGCCAACGCCACCTCCGTCGAGATCACCCTCTACGACTCCGCCGGCAACACCGCCAGCCAGCGCCTCACCTGGTAAATTGTAGGGCGGGGTCTCCGAACCCCGCCGCTCCCGCCACATCCGCCCCTCGGCCTCCGCTCCACTCGGAACCCAAAACCCGGACCGCCAAACCCCGAACCGCGAAAAACGCCCCGCCCGTTTTTCAAGCCCGCGGATGCGCCTTCGCGTAGACCTCCTTTAAACGCGCCACGCTCACATGCGTGTAAACCTGCGTCGTCGCCAGCTGCGCGTGGCCGAGTAGCTCCTGCACGAGCCGCAAATCCGCCCCCGCGTTCAGCAGATGCGTCGCATACGAATGCCGCAGCTTGTGCGGCGTCAGATCCATCGGCAGCTCCGCCAGCGCGAGATAGCGTTTCAACATCAACTGCACCTGCCGCACCGGCATGCGCTCGCCCTTCGCCGTCACGACCACCGGAGCCTCCGCCGAAACCTCGCGTGCAAACTCGCTCCGAAATTTCCTCAACAGCGCCGTCGCCACTTTCCCCAGCGGACACAGCCGCTCCTTTTTCCCCTTGCCCAACACCCGCGCCACGCCGCTCTCCACCTCGACCTCGCCATAGTTCAACCCGCACAGCTCGCTCACCCGCAGCCCCGCGCCATACAGCAGCTCCATCACGAGCCGGTCGCGCGTCGCCGCGAACGCATCGATCGATTCGTTCGCCAGCAACCGCTCCGGCCCTGCGAGCAGCCGCACCATCTGCTCCTCCGTCAGAAATTTCGGCAGCCGTTTCTCCAGCTTCGGCAGCGGCACGCCGAGAAACGGATTCCGCGGCACCCGTCCCCGCTGCAACCAAAACTTAAAAAACGCGCGCAACCCCGACACGTGATTGTGCAGCGTCCGCCGCCCAAACCGCTTTTGCGCCTCGATCACGAAGTCCCGCACGTCCCTCGATTCCAGCGCTGCAAGCCCATCCTCCCACAACTCCGCGTCAACCAGCCATCGATAAAAATCCTCAAACGCCTGCCGATAATTTCGCACCGTGTAGCGCGAGAAGCGCCGCTCCTGCCCGAGAAAATTTTCAAACGACACCCACCACTCCACCCTCACCTCCTCCGGCACCGGCGCTGAGATTGCTGTCTTCTTCACCCGCCCACTTTCTTCTCACGCCCGTCCCCACACGAGCCTTTCCTCGCCCAAATCTCCGCCGCTCTGCCTCCTCGGCGCACTCCGTTCTTTGCGGTAAAAATCCGTCCTGTCTCCTCACGCCCTTTGCCCTGCTATCGCGAAGATTCCCTCCTATTCATCCTAAATAAAAAGCGCGGTTGAAATCGAACCCCGGAGACACAGAGAGCCTCAAAAAAAACGGCTTCCAAAAAAACTGATCCGGTCGGGAAACCCAACTGCCGGATGAAACCATTTTTCTCCGAGCTTTCTCCGGCTCGCCTCTGTGCCTTGGTGGCTTTGTGGTTCAACGGCGTTTCTTATTCCGCCCTGCTTTCAAGTTGAGACCATCCCTGCGCTCCCGCGCAGGGCTACATTCACACATAGCCCGCCGCGGGAGCGTCGGGACGAATCGGCCTCCATCTTGGAAGCACCTTGGAATGAGGTTGAAGTGGTGCGGTTGCACGATGGTCGTCTCCACGCGCACGACGCTGCCCTGCTCGCCATACATTTTGAGCGAGTTCCCGTCAGGCCTTCATCGGCGGCCTGCCTCACGGCATTCACATTCGCGTCCATTGGTGTCCATTCGTGACTCGCCCTGATCGCCCGCCTCCGGGCGACAAAGCCGGCCCATCCGCTCGGCGCCGTAAACTCTCACCTCCCATCCACCGAATACTTCCCTCCGCCCGCCAGAAACAGCAGCAGGAAACCAAACGCATAAGCCAGCGCGACCTCGCCCGAATTCGCCCCACTGAGGCTCAGGTGATGGTGAAAAATCCACGCTACCAATAGCGTGATGAACATCCCCAGTGCGTTGAAGCGCGTGCAAAATCCCGCGATGATCATGAGGCACCCGAACGTCTCGAACCACGTCACCAACACGTAGCTGAGTTCGGAGCTGATCCCGATGTAGTTGGGAAAGGTGTGAAACTCCTTCTTCGCGCCGTCCAATGACAGGAGATTCGGCAGATGCAGCGACTCGTCTTTCCAACCCGTCAGCTTGCCCCAGCCGTGGTAGCGAACCACCAGCCAGCCCAGCACCACGCGAAAACACAACAAACCGAGATCCGCGCTCAGAGGTAAAAACGCCAGACAGAAAAATTTTCTCATTTTGGGAGGGGAGCGAAAAGGATTTCGCCCGCATCCGCTCCGCGCCGCAATCGCTTTCCTCGGCTCCGCGGTTCCTCGTCCGCTCGGCCACCCGAGTGACTCTGCCGCACCCATCCGCTTTCGCGACTCGCACGGGAACCGCCTGTGTGTCGCTCGGTCCGTCGTCGTCGTCCGGCGTTTCCGAACTGTAACCCCATAATGACTCCATGAAAGCAAGCACCCGCAACAAAACCGCCGGTTCCGCCAAAGTCGCCAAAGGTTCCGTCAAGTCCGCCACCGGAAAAACCGTCGGCAAGCCCATGCTCACCGCCAAGGGCAAAGCCCAGAAGATGGCCGGCAAAACCCAAAAAGCCCTCGGCCGCTCCCAGGCGCGGAAGGGCGACTGATCCTTCCGCACCGCCCGATCGCTCCACTCTCGCCGGACTCACCCGAGTCCGGCTTTTTTGCACCCGGCAGGGCGGGCACTCCGCTGCCCGCCACAGCCCTTCGAAGGCCGGCTTTTTAGTCCGGACCGACTTCCACCCCTCACTGATTTTTCCCGAACAGCAGCCGCAGCGAATTCAAGCACACCACCAGCGTGCTGCCCTCGTGCGCCCCCACGCCGATCGCCAAGGGCACCGCGCCCCACGCCGTCGCGATCACCATCACGATCACCACACCGAGGGAGATCGTCAGATTCTGCCGGATCACCGCCCGCGCACGCCGGCTCAGCCGCAGCGCCGCGAGAAAATTCTCGATCCGGTCGTGCATCAAAATCACCTCCGCCTGCTCCAGCGCCGCGTCGCTGCCCCGCGCACCCATCGCCACGCTCACGTCGGCCGCCGCCAGACTCGGCGCGTCGTTCACGCCGTCGCCGACCATCGCGATCTTTCGTCCTTGGCCGCGGAGCGCCTGGATCGCCGCCACCTTGTCCTCCGGCGAAAGCCCCGCGCGCACCTCATCGACCCCGAGTTCCTTCGCCACCGCTTCCGCCGCGTGCCGCCGGTCACCGGTGAGCATCACCGTCTTGATGCCGGCGCGCTTCAGTTCCGTCAGCACGCCCCGCGACTCCGCGCGAATCTGGTCCTTCAACAGCACCCGCCCCACCAGATCTTTTCCGATCACCCACACCTCGCTCAACTCCGCCGACGCCGCCGGCAGATGCTTCGCCCATTCCGCCAGCGGTCCGCTCTCGAGCAATTCCCGCCGGCCCAGCAACAGCGACGCGCCCGCGACCTTGCCGCGCAGCCCCTGGCCCGTGATCGACGCGAAATCGTCCAGCGCCAGCTCGCCCACGCCTTCCGCCTTCCCATGCCTCACGATCGCCCGCGCGATCGGATGCTGCGATTTCGCCTCGAGCGTATACGCCAGTTGCAGCACCTCGCGCTCGCGGCCGGTCGGATAACTCTCGCAACCGACGACCGCCAATTCCCCCGTCGTCAACGTCCCGGTCTTGTCGAGCGCCACCGCCGTGATGTCCGCGAGCTTCTCGATCGCAGCCCCGCCGCGAAACAGCACGCCATGCCGCGCGCCCCACGCGATCGCCGCGAGGATCGCCGAGGGAATCGAGAGCACCAGCGCGCACGGGCTCGCCACCACCATCAACGTCATCGCTCGATAAAACGCCGAGCGCGTCTCCTCCGTATTCGTAAACGCCGGCAGATCGAATCCCAGCCACCACACCAAAAACATCGCGGCCGATCCACCGATCACCGCATACGTGTAGCCCGTGCCGAACTTGTCCGTGAACCGCTCGCTCGGCGCCTTCAGCTTTTGCGCCGTCTGGATCAGCCGGATGATTTTTTGCAACGTGCTCTCCGCCGGCAGCCGCGCCACGTCGTAGTCCACGACGCCCCAAAGATTGATCGTCCCGCTGAACACCGCATCGCCCTTCGCCTTTTCCACCGGGACCGCCTCGCCCGTCAGCGCCGACTCGTCGCTCGCGCTTTTCCCGCTCGCCACCACGCCGTCCGCCGCAAACGCCTCGCCCGGCCTCACCCGCACGCGCTGCCCCACCGCCAGCCCCTCCACCGCCACTTCCTGTTCGCTCCCGTCCGCCAGCACGCGCGTCGCCCGCTTGGGCGACGACTTCAGCAGCGCGCTCACTTCGCGGTGCGTGCGATCCAGCGCGTATTCCTCCATCGCGCCCGAGGCGGAAAACAAAAACAACAACAGCACCGCCTCGCCCCACGCGCCGATGAACATCGCTCCGATCGCCACCGCGAGCATCAGGAAATGGATGTCGATTTCCCGCTTCTTCAGATTCTCCCACGAATCCACCGCCGCGTCCCAGCCGCCCGCCAGAATTCCCACCGTGAACAACCCTCGCGCGACCCACGGCGCTCCCGGCGCGAAATACCCCGCCGCCAGCCCCACAATCCCGGCCCCGCCGCACACCGCCGCCAACGTCGCCAGCAGCCGCCACTCTTGGTCCTCGTGCGCCGGCTCCGCCTCGAGTTCCGGCCACTCCATCTCGCGCCACAGCCACAAGCTCTCCGCCGTCACACACGTCTCGCGCCCGACGACCGTCGCCCCGCCTTCATTCCGCAACGCGAATCCACTCGGCGCCTTCGCCCGCGCCGGCCGCGCCGCGAGCTTCGCCTCCACGCTCGCGATCGTCGCGGCGAGTTTTTCCTCGAACGCCGCCGTTTCAACCGCGCCGCCGATCGTCGCCACGGCAAGCTTGTGCGCGCCCGCATCGATGCGCACCGCGCTCACGCGCGGTTCCTCGCGCAGGAACTTCGCCAGTTCCTCGACCCAGTTTTCGGCAGATTCCTTCGCTGCGTTCACGCCGCGAAATCAGCGATGAAACGGCCTCCAGCGCAAACGCATTAGCTGCTCAGTTCTTGTGCATTTCCGCCGGCGCCGCTCGCCGCCGGCCGCGCCCACCCGTCTCATTCCGACCTGCTTTCAAGATGAGACCAGCCCTGCGCTCCCGCGCAGGGCTACATTCCGACGTAGCCCGCCGCGGGAGCGGCGGGACGAATGGGTCTCAACTTGAAAGCAGGTTGGAATAAACTCGTCCCCGGCGACCGCGCCGGCGCACGACCACCGCGAGGCCCGCTCCCAGCGCGAGAGCCGCCGCCGCACTCATCGGCTCCGGCACCGCCGTGAGATTGTAGCCGATCACGTCCAGCGCCTTCAGATCGAGCGCCGTGATCTGCAACAATTCCCCCGGCGCCGCCGTCGGGTCCATGATGCCGATGGCCAGTCCATCCTTCCAGTGACTCGCCTGGCTGCCGTCGCCATACGCCACGCCCGTCGCGAATTCGCCGAGACTCGTCACGCCGCCATCGATCGAGAAATATTTCGTCCGCATATCCGCCGCGTTGTCGAAAAGATGCAGTCCGGCGCTCTCCGCGGAGAACCGGAAAAGATCCAGCGTCGACTGCTCCGCCTGCGCATCGGCGATCGACGGGTGCTGGTCCAGAAAATCGACGCCGCTCCCGAAACCGAGGGCGTGCCCGATCTCATGGGTAGCCACACCGACAAAATCATACATCCCCGCCGTAATCCCATTCGCCGGGTTGAAGTCGAAGTTGAAGGAGGAATTGAACGTGATGCTCGCATCCGTGTAGACACCCGAAGCCTCGACAAGACCCAGCGCCCGTGCATTCGCGACCGTCACCGACACCGTATCCCCACTTCCGGTATAAGTGCTGTTCGGCGTCCCGGGATGGTTGATCAGAAAACTGTAGCTCGATCCGCCCTGCAGCGAAGCGACCGCCGTGAAATCGCTGGCCGACGTGCGATCGTTCGTGAGCGCTGTCTTCACTTGAGAGTAGGAAATGTTGAACGAGTTTGACCCGGCCTGGCCCAACACGCCCGGACTGAGTTCGCTGAAACCGATGTTCAGATTGACCGTGATCGGATCCGAGATCAGCGCCGACCACCGCGCTGCCGCCATCTGAAATCCCGCCAGCGCCTGCTCATCGATTCCCTCATCATGGTTGAAAGTAAATGAGAGTTGCGCCTGCGCCGTCACCGCGGACAACGCAGCGGCCACCACACACACGCGAGGAAAGCGCGATTTCATCGAAGGGGAACGGGGGGTTGGAAGTGGAAGTGCCGTCGAACCCGCGGTCCAAACTCCAGCACGGCCGCGACGCTGGTCAGGTCGCGGCGCGGATCAACGCTATTCCTGCCGGCCTCGCCACCACCGAATCCTCCTCGCCCGACAACCCGGTTGAGTTTCCCCGCGAAAGCCCTCTCTTTCCTTCCGAATGATCGGCCTACGCGACGACACCGACTCCGCGCTCCCTCCCCCGGTGCAGAGCCACGCGCCCGAACTCGCCGGCGAGATTTTCGCCGAGGACGGCTGGCTCCACCAGGCGCTTTCCCTCGAACATCGCCCCCAACAAGAGCAGATGGCCCGCGCGGTCGCCGCCGCGATGCGCGACGATGCCCCGCTCCTCTTCGAGGCCGGCACCGGCGTGGGCAAATCCCTCGCCTACCTCGTCCCCGGCCTCATCCACGCCGTCGATTGCTCCCGCCAGCTCATCGTCTCGACGCACACCATCTCGCTCCAGGAGCAGCTCGAAACCAAGGATCTCCCGATCTGCCGCCGCCTCTTCAAAGCCACGCCCGCGCTCGCCCGCTACGCCGATTTCAAAGCCGCCGTCCTCGTCGGCAAATCGAATTACCTCTGCACCACCCGCCTCGGCCACGCCCTCGCCGATCGTGCCAGCCTCTTCGCCGACGCCGACTACGAGGAACTCCAGCGCATCGCCGCCTGGGCCGCCACGACCGATACCGGCCTCCGCCACGACCTCCGCCCGCCGCCGCGCCCCGAAGTCTGGGACGCCGTCAACGCCGACTCCTCCTCCTGCTCGCGCAAACACTGCGACTGCGAGAAATGTTTCTATCAACGCGCCCGCGCCCGCATGCGCTCGGCCAATCTCGTCATCGTCAACCACGCCCTGCTCTTCGCGCTCATCAGCTCCGGCGGCGCGCAGGCCAATGGCGCGACGACCGATGCCCGCGGCGTACTCTTCACCGACGACTTCCTCGTCCTCGACGAAGCGCACACCGTCCCCGAAGTCGCCACGGATAATTTCGGCCTCTCGCTCTCCAGCTACGGCGTCGACCGCGCGCTCAAATATCTTTTCAACCCGCGCACGAAGCGCGGCCTCTTCCGCAAATTCGGCAGCGCCGAAGCCCAGCAACTCGTCCTCGATGCCTTCGACGCCTCCCGGCAGTTTTTCGATTTCGTCGCCTCCACGCTCCTCGCCCAGCGCTCCATCGTTCGCGTCCGCGAAACCGGCGTCGCCGAGCCGACGCTCGACGGCCCGCTCGGCGCGCTCCACCGCCTGATCGGCAAACTCGCCGACAAACTCGAAGAGGGCCGCGAGCGCGACGAACTCCTCGAACAGAAGCAGCGCATCAAAACCCTCCAAGCCGGCCTCACCGAATGGCTCACGCTCGGCGACAAGGGCCACGTCTATTGGGCCGAACGCTCCGGTCGCAGCCAGACGATCGTCACGCTCCGCAGCGCGCCCATCGACGTCGCCCCCGAGCTGCGCAAGCATCTCTTCGGCTGCGGCACCAGTGTCGTCTGCACGAGTGCCACGCTCGCGATGGGCGGCGCGATCGAGCCCTTCGCCGCCCGTATCGGCGCCGACGATGCGCGTGCCGTCGTCGTCAAATCGCCCTTCGATTTCGAACGCCACATGCGCGTCTTCGTCGCCGCCGACGTCCCCCTGCCTTCACCACAGGAAGCCCGGCTCGCCCTCGACACGCTCGCCGACTACATCCGCTTCTGCACCGCACGCGTCGCCGGCGGCTCGCTCGTGTTGTTCACCAGCTACAGCGATATGCGCGCCATCGCCGCCGCGCTCGAACCCGATTTCCGCGCCGCCGGCCGCCCGTTCCTGATGCAGGGCGCCGATCTCTCGCGCACGGAACTCGCGAAGCAGATGCGCGAATTGGGCAACGCCGTCCTCTTCGGCACCGACAGCTTCTGGACCGGCGTCGACGTGCCCGGCGACGCGCTCGCCCAGGTCATCGTCACGCGCCTCCCCTTCGATCCGCCGACCCATCCGATCACCGAGGCGAAGTGCGACCACATCCGCGATCGCGGCGGCCATCCGTTCAACGAACTCACGCTGCCCGACGCGTTGATCAAATTCCGCCAGGGCGTCGGCCGCCTCATCCGCACCGCCACCGATCGCGGCGTCATCACGCTCCTCGACTCTCGCGTCCTCGCGAAAAGCTACGGCCGCCTGTTCATCGAGTGTCTCCCGCAACCGGAGTTCACGCGCCTCACGCGTGCCGACCGCGAGAGTCGATTTCATCCTTTCGCCGGTCCGTCCACGCGTTAGGCTTTCAGTTCCATGACGCTACTCCGCTCCGCCGCGCTCTCCGACATCGGACGCGTGCGCCGCAAAAACGAGGATCGGTTTCTCCTCGACGAGGAGCGCATGTTGTTCGGCGTCGCGGACGGCGTCGGTGGCCTGCCCGGCGGAGCCGAAGCGGCCAAGATGACGGTCGACGAAATCGCCTCGGGCGTCGCCCACGCTCCGAAAAACGCCGAACTCGATCTCAACGCAATCGTCCTGCGCGCGAACTTCCGCGTCCACGCGCTCGGCTCCGAGATCAGCCCGGTGATGGGCATCGGCTCCACCCTCACCTTCGGCCTCGTCCGCGGCAGCGTGCTCCACCTCGCGCATGTCGGCGACTCGCGCTGCTACGGCTGGCGCCAAGGGGAGGTCGTTCAGTTGACCGAGGACCATTCCGTGGAAAACGAAGCCCGCCTCCGTCGCGCGAAAGGCGAAGTCATCTACTATCACGAGGCCAATCGCAACGCCCTCACCCGCTGCATGGGCCAGCCCGGTTCGCCCGTCGTCGATCTGATCGAGCGTCCCCTGCGCACGGGCGATCGCTATCTGTTTTGCACCGACGGCGTATCGCGCCTCGTCCGCGAAGCCGAACTCGCGGAAATGCTCGGCGAACAAAGCGAGCCCGAAGATGTTCTGCGCGAGATCGTCGCCCTGGCGATTCGCCGCGGCGGCCCCGACAACGCGACCGGCGTGCTCGTCTTCGTCGACGAAGTTTGACCCTCGCCGCGTGTCTGCCCGCACCGATCAGTTTCTCGCTCTCGTGGCCCGCCAGCCCGACAACGAGCTTTTTCGTTTCAGCCTCGCGCAGGCGCTCGCCGCCGACGCCCGCCACGAAGACGCGATCGAACACTACCGATTTTGCGTCGCGAAGAAAACCGACTGGATGATGCCGCGCATCCTCCTCGGGAAATTACTCCTCGCGCTCGGTCGCCGCGACGAAGCCCGCCCGCTCCTCGAAGACGCCCTCCGCCTCGCCATCGATCAGGCCCACGAGGATCCCGAGCGCGAACTTCGCGCTCTCCTCGCCGACCTGAAATTGTAGGGCGGGGTCTCCCGACCCCGCCGCGCCTCCCGCCGCGCCTCTACAAAAAAAGCCGGCCCACTCGGAGCCGGCTCGCGTCCTCGCCACGCACGTTCAATCGCGCCGCGAGAGCAAATAGAGCAAGTTCAACAGCGCACCCACGAACGCCGCCACATACGTCAGCGCCGCCGCGTTCAGCGTCTCGTTCACGCCCGGCATTTCGTCGCGATCGAGGATGCCGAGTTCGACGAGCTGAACCTTGGCGCGCCGGCTCGCATCGAATTCCACCGGCAGCGTCACGAGTTGGAAAAAGGTAAGTACCGCGTAACAAATGATCGCGATATCGAGGACGATGCCCGTGAACCCTTGGATGAAGAAAAAGCTCATCAGAATGATGAACGGCAGAATCTTCGAAACGATCTGCGTCGCCGGCACGAGCGCCATGCGGAGATTGAGCATCGCATAACTCTCCTTGTGCTGGATCGCATGACCCGCCTCGTGCGCCGCGACGCCGAGCGCCGCCAAACTCGTGCCGTGATAATTTTCCGAAGAGAGCACGAGTCGTCTGCTCATGGGATCGTAGTGATCCGTGAGATGGCCGGCGGTTTCCTCGATTTCCACCCCGACGACGCCGGCATGCGCCATCACCGCCGCCGCCGCTTCACGACCGGTGATCCGACCGCGCGAACCGATCTGGGAATTTTTCCCGTAAGCGCTCGAAACGCGCATCTGGGCGTAAAGCGCGAAAATAAAGACCGCGATGAAGAGCGGCCAGAAAAGAGCCGGCGACATGAACCCCTGGCTCAGGTGAATTGCGGCGAGTTGTGCTGTCATGGTGAGTTGGACTTAGGAATGAATTTCCGAACGAAATCAACTTAATCAAATCCGCCGGACTTCCAGCGAATTTCACGCCTTTGGAAACGACGTCGACGCATTCCAGTGCGCCGACCGGTCGCCGCTAGAAGGGAAAGCCGATCGAAAACAGCAGCGTCCCGCCCGGATCGCCCGGCCGCGGATTCACGTTTCGTCCGTACTCCGCCCGCACCGGACCGATCAACGTCTGAAACCGCACCCCGAGCCCGACCGAATAGAGTTCCTCGTTGAACGGATAGTCCGCCAGCCGCACCGCCGTTCCCAGCGCGTCACCGAAAACCACCAGCGACCACTTCGGCGTGAGCGCCTGCTCCAGTTCCAGGTTCGCCAGCACATAGCTTTTCGCGCCCACGAATTTTCCATCGGCTCCCAGCGGCGCCGCCTCGCCCTCGCGATAGCCGCGAATGCTGTTATCGCCGCCGGGGAAAAAACGCTTGTTCACCGGCAGGGTGGAATCGTCCGTCCCCCACGTCGTGATCGCGCCGTGTGTCAGCCCGAGGTGCACCCACCGTCCGCTGCCCCAGCTCGCATGATACGACCCGCCGAGTTCGATCCGCTGGTAATCCACCGTGCCGCCGAAATAGTGACTCGCGGTCTCCCCGTGGAAAAACCACCGGTAGCCGTGACGCGGCCGCAGCGGGTTGTCCCGCCGGTCGCGCACGAGATCGAGATCGACGCTCGCCGCGTTCACCTGTTTCTCATCCGCCGCCTGCGTGGTCAGCGTGTTGTTCCGGTTGCCGAGCGATTGAAACGTGTACCCCAGCGTCGCATTCGCGCCGAGCCAAGGCACCCGTGAACTGATCGCGGCATTCGCGCCATATTCCTGGCGGAGAAACGACGTCTCCTGCCGCCGCAAGCCGAACGCCCGCGCCGTCCCGTCGATCGATTCTCCAAACAGTTCCGGCACCGTGTAACTGTACTCGCCGCGGCTGCTCTTCATCGACTCCAGGAGCAACAGCCGGCTCTGGTGCGCCAACCCGAAGAGATTGTACTGCCGCACCTCGACTCCTCCCCGGAGCTGCTCGTAGCTGCCGTATCCGAAAAGCAGACTCGTCTCGAGTTCGCGCCCCTCGCGCAGCACGAACACCGGATCGCGCAGCGGCCCCGTGTCCGGCTCATAACGCAGGTCGACCGAGTCGAAAACGCCCAATCGCCCCAGCCGGAAACGCGCCTGCTCGAGCGCGAGCGGATCGAGTCGCGCGCCTTCCAACGCGCTCACCCGCCGGCGCAGCACCGACTGCTTCGTCTTTTTCTCGCCTTCGAAACGCACCTGGCCGATCCGCACTTCCGGCCCGGGATTCACCCGCGCCACGACGATCACCGGCTTCACCCCGCTGTGTTCGTCCCCCGCCTCCGGCCGCAGCCGCACCCGGACGTCCGGATGGCCCTGATGGTAGTAATAATTCCGCACCGCCGCGCTCACGTCCTGCTGCCAGAACTGCGACCACGGGCGCCCGACGAAGGTCAACAACTCCGGAATCCTCTGCTCCTCCTCGCCCGGAATTTTCACGTGCAGCTCCTTCACCTCCCAGCGCGCGCCTTCATGTACGTCCACGTCCACGCTCACGCGCCCCGTCTTGTCGTCGAGCTGTACGTCCTTCGCGGTCACCGTCGCGTCCGCGTAGCCCAGCCGCCGCAGTTCCTCCTCCACGCCATCGAGTGCGTGGCGCAGCCGCGCCTTCGAATAGGCATTCGGCGAACCCCGCCGGATCAGCACCTTCTCGCCGACGAAAAATTCTCGCGCCGCCTGCATCCGCAAGGCCTGCAACCCGATGAACTGCACGTCCTCGAAACGATACCGCACGCCCGGCGTCACTCGAAAATCCACTCGCTTCGCCTGGAACGGTCGCGGCAGCGACGCCTCGAGCTTCTCGTCGAAGACCACCTGGCGCACCGTTCCATCCGCCGCGGTCATCACCGTCTCGATCTTTGGTTTCTCGAAACCGCCCTCCACCAGCGCCGACAGGAGCAAGAACGCCGCATCCTCGACCGCGTTCGCATCGAGCGTTTCGCCGCGCTCCTTGCCCAGCAGCCGCTCGAGCGACACGCGCTGCTCGCGATCCTTCCACCAGCCGAGCCCGTGCACCTCGATCTTCGCCGCCGGCGGCTCGTCCTTGCCTTTCCCCCACGCTGCCGACGCGACCAGCGCCAACGCGAGCAGCACCCGACCCGCACCGAGGCGGCGCCCCGTTCTACTCGGCGGCGTCCCCACGCTTTCCTCCTTTCTGATAAAACCGCCACTTCACGCCGCCGTAATATTCGTCGAATTCATCATACTCACCCGTCAACGACCAACGGTTGTTCAACTTGTATTCGATGCTGTAGGTCTCGCGCCCTTGCGCGGAAATGTTTTCTCCACTCGAAATCGTCAGCCGGTCCGCGCCTTCGTTGCCGCCGAGCGCGCCCAACAGGCTCTGCCCAAAAAACGCCCCGAATCTCGCCGCGCGCTGCCGATCCGTCGTCACGATCTCGTCCCGCGGCGCCTGCCCGGCCATCACCATTAACAGCACTTGCTCCGAACTCAGGGGCGGGCTCGACGTGAACGTCAGATTCGGCGCCGTCGCCGCGCCGGTGATTTCCATCCGCAGATCGTAACCGTAACGCCGCGTCGTCGCTGTGACGAAGAGCTGCGGCTCCGGTTGATCCCCCGCGAGCCGCACCTGTCCTTGCTGCACCTCGAAGCTCGAAAACGGCAGGCGGATCGTGCCTTCCTCGATCGTCGCCTCGCCCGTCGCCCGCGGCTCGCCCAGCGTCCCCGCGATATCGACCCGCGTCGACGCCGTGCCGTTGAACACCGGCGTGCGCAGCCGCATGAAGCGTTTCCCCTCCACGCGCACGTCGATTCGCCACCGGCTCAGCGGTTCCGTATCGATGGAAAAATACGGCGGCCGCGACGCCGTGCCCTTTCGTCCCGTCGGAATCAGCGAACGAATATCCGACAAAAACAAACTGTCCCGCAGCCGCACCGTCCCCGCGATCGCCGTGCGGCCAGCCTCCGACGTCGTCATTTTCAGATCGAGATCGCCCCGCACCAGCAAACCCGCCTGCCGCACGAAGGGCAGATTCTCTCCGGTCAACTGGAGGTTCAGCTGCGGCGATCCTTTGGGCGGCAACTCCGCCCGGCCTTTCAACGTGACGAGTTGCCCGCCCATCCTCGCCGTCACCGCCGCCAGATTTGCCGCCCGCCCTTCGAACCGCACATCCGCGTTCACTTCCTGCAGCACGCCGAGCGGTCCGAGCGGACGCGAGGTCGCATCCTTTACCCGCAAAAAGCCGTTGATCGTTTCATTCGATTTGAAACTCAGGTCGATTTGCAGTCTCCCCTTCGGCGCCAGATACGCCGGAAAATAACGCGCCACCGCCGCGAGGTCCGCGTCCGGAACCTCCACCCGCAAATCCGCCCGCCGCGCCTCGGCCACCGGGTCGCGGAACAACTCGACCCACCCGCCGGCCGCCACCGGCAGCGAGCCTTCCGCGTGCAAGGCCTGTCCCTCCACCGCCACCGTGAAGCGATCGAGTTTCACGCCGCGCTCGTCGCCCGTCAGGTGCACATCGAGCCCCTCGATTTTCGGCCAGTTCCACGGGAAACGCCCCGCCGCGGCTGTGACTCGTTCCGCGCGAAACTGCGCTTCGCCCCGCGGTTTTTCCAGCGAACCTTCCAGACGGGCCGTCACCTCGGGATTCACGGCCTCGAAGCCCGTGAGCTCCGTGATTTTTTTCCAGAATTCCGGATTCGGCGAAGTCGCGGCGTTCAGCGAAAACGGCGCGGTCTGGCTTATCCGCACCAGTGGCTGCGCGTGCGGGTGCAACGTCACCGGAAATTCTCCCGTCGCGTTCACGATCACGCCTTCGCCCTCCGCGATCCGCAGCGAGGCGAGCTTGATGCCGTTCCCATCGCCCTGTGCCCGCGCGGAAATCTGCGCCGAGCGCCCGCTGCCGAGATCCACGGTGAACAAACTCTCCGACGAAAACGTCGCCGTGCCCGCCGCCCACTGCCCTTTCACTGCCAGCGACTCCGCCGTCCATACCGTCTTCGGCATCGGAAATAAATCTCGCAGCCACGCCGCCCCGATTCGTCGCGCCGTCACGTCGAGCGCGCCCGTTTCCGCCCAGCGCATCGAAGCATCCAGCGCCGCTTCGCCGCCCGCGAGGTGCAGCGTCTCCAAACTAAACCCACCGCGCCACCGGATCGCCGCCGGCTGCGTGGCCACGAGCTTCGCGCCATCGCCTCGCTCCAGGGAGAGCGACGCGATTTTCACCTGCTCCCGGTCCGCCGACCCCGCGGCGGCCAGCTTGGTCCCACCCGCCCGGGCGTTCACCTCGAACCTTTCCGCCGTGACGCCGCGCCCGCGCCACGTCGCGTTCGCATCGAATGATTTCATTCCGTTCACGCTGAAATTTTTCGCGCTCAAACTTCCCTCGTGCACGACGGCGTTCCAGGGGCCATTCGCTCGCGCATCGATTTCCGCCGAGTCGAACTTCACATTTTTCGGCAGCCAGCGAGCGACCGCGCTCCGCTCCAATGTCCCTCGCACGATCACGTCCTTCACGCTCCGTTCGCGAAAATCGCAGCTCCCACTCGCCACCAGCGACCGCTGGTCCGGCAACGCCACTTCCGCCCGTTCGACCATCAGTTTCGGCCACGCCAACCCGCCCCGCACCTCGACTCGCGCGGTGTTGAAATCGCCGATCCCCACGTTTTCGCCGACCATCGAAAAACTCGCCGCCACCTTCCGGTCCGCCGCCGAGCTAATCGTCGCTTCGCCATGCGCCGCGCCGCGCATCGCGACCCACGGCAGCTTCGCCAGATCGCCATCGAAGACGAAACGCGAGTCGCCCGACCGCAACTGGCCGCCGAACGAAATTGCGAGCGGCGCGCTCAGCCGCGCCGACACGCCGGGCAGGTCGACTGTGAAAGCATCCGCGACAAATTCTCCCGCCCCGAGATGTCCGCGAATCCGCGCCGTCAACGGCGGCGCGGCCTTTTTCTCGCGCGGCACGCCCGTCGCGCTCGCGTCGACCGTGAGTTTGTTGTCGCGCCATTCGATCCGTCCCTCGCCCTGCACCTCGGTATAATTCGCGCCGAGCGCCAGCCGCTCTCCGGCAATCTCCCACTTCGTTGCCCGCAGCATCGCCTCGGCCGGCGCCCAGTTCTGCTCGGCGAAACGCGCGCTCGCTTCCGCCCGCTGGCCCCACCATTCGATCCAGCCACTCGCATTCGCTCCCTGCGTAGCCACGTTCGCGATCCCCGCCCCGCCCTGGATTTTCAACGCGAGCCGCATTTCGTGGTCCTCTCCGATCGTCAACGTCGGCGTCCCGTGAAGCCGCAGATAACCGACGTCCGCCACCGTCAACGTGCGCTTCTCCCACGTCGCCACGCCAAACGTAATCGCGTGTCCCGGCCAGCGCACCGCGCCGCTCCCCGTCTTCGCTCGCGGCAGCCAGATGTCGAGCCGGTCCGCGACCCGGCCGAGTGTTTGTTTGAGCGGCATCCAACCCCGCGCGGTGGTTTGCCGCGCCACGCCCCGCTGCGGTCGCACATCGACGCTCCAGTCGCCGGCGATGATGACGCTCGGGTTTCGCGTCCAGCGGTGCCACAGCCAGACGACCGGCGTCTCCGCCTGAATGTCTTTGGCCTGCACCGTCACGCCACCGCGGCGAACTTCCATCGATTCCAGCCGAAACCGGCTATAGCCGTCGCGCGCGTAACCGTTGAAACCGAGTCCCCACGTGCGGCCGATCGTCGGCAAAGCCGCGCCGAGCCACCACGGCAGCAGCAGCAACGCCGCCACCACGAAGGTGACGAGCAGCCCGAAGGTGATAACCAAACGACGCATGAGTGGCGAAACTTCGCGCCCTCGAGCGCCGCGGCCGGCTAGGCGGCCGGCGCCAAACCGCTCCGCCGTAAAAGGGCGTTAAGGTCAGGGTCACGACCCATGAAAGCGCGATACAGTTCCGCCGGATCGGCGGAATTTCCCCGGCTGAGGATTTGCCGCACAAAGTCGGCGCCCGTCTCCGGATTGAAAACTCCCTCGCGCTTGAAGCGCGTGAAAGCATCCGCGTCGAGCACCTCCGCCCACTTGTAGGAATAGTAGCCCGCCGCGTAGCCCACCGGGTCGGAGAAGATGTGATTGAAACGCTTCACCAGCGTCGGCGACGGCGGTTCCGTGACGATGAGACATTCCGCGACGGCCGCCCGCGCCGCCGGCTCGACATCCGTGAGTCCGGCAAACTCCGCCGTGCGCGTATGCAGCAAGAGGTCCATTTTCGCCAGCGAGAGCTGACGCATCGTCGCGCACGCCGAGCGAAAGTTTTTTGCCGCCACCAGCCTCGAGAAAATTTCCTCCGGGATCGGCGCGCCGGTCTCGTGATGCCGCGCGAACAGATCCAGGCTCTCGCGCTCCCACGTCCAGTTTTCCATGAGCTGCGACGGCAGCTCGACGAAATCCCACGCGACGTTCACCCCGTTGAGCGATTTGATTTCCACTTCGCCGAGCAAGTGGTGCAGCAAGTGTCCGAACTCGTGGAAAATGGTTTCCACTTCGCGATGCGTCAGCAGCGCGGGCCGTCCTTCCGCCGGCGGCGTGAGATTGCCGCAAATCAATCCGAGATGCGGCGCCCTCGTCCCGTCCGGCCGCGGCCCGCCGGTGATGAGATAACCCATCCACGCCCCGCCGCGCTTCGACTCACGCGGATGCCAGTCCGCGTAGAACGACCCCACGTGCCGCCCCTCGCGGTCGCGCACGTCGTAGAATTTCACCTCCGGGTGCCACGTCTCGATTTCCTCCCCTGCCGGCGCGGTGCCTTCACCACGCGCCGCCGCCGTCGCGCGTTCGACGATGCGCAAGCCGAACACGCGCTGCGCCAGTTCGAACATGCCCGCGATCACCCGATTCATCGGCAGGTAAGGCCGCAACGCCTCCTCGTCGAAAGCGTAACGTTCGCGCCGCAGCTTCTCTGACCAGTAAGCCAGCTCCCACGGCGCGAGCCGCGAAACGCTGGTGCCGGTTTGCGCCGCCTTGAACGCCTCGAGTTCGTCGCACTCGTGCGCGAACGCCGCTTTCGCGCGGCCTTGCAGATCCGTCAAAAACTCGAGCGCGCGCGCGCCGTGCTTCGCCATTCGGCGCTCCAAAACCAGATCGGCGAAATGCGCTTTGCCCAGCAACGCCGCCTTCTCCGCCCGCCGCCCCAGAATCCTGCCGATCAACGCCGTGTTGTCCTGCTCGCCCGTCGCGCCCACCGCGATCGCCGCCAGCCACATCTCGCGCCGGAGGGCCGCGTCGTCGAGGTAAGTCATGAACGGCTCCTGCGACGGCTGATGCAGCGTGAACCGCCAGCCTTCGAGTTTCTTCGCCTCGGCGCTGCGCCGCGCCGCCGCCTTCGCATGCGAGGGCAGTCCGGCGAGGCGCGATTCGTCCGTGACGACGAGTTGCCACGCGTTCGTCGCGTCGAGGACGTTCTCGGAATATTTCTGCGTCAGCTGCGAAAGCTCGGTCTGCAACGCCTCGAGCCGCGCCCGTTTTTCCGCCGGTAAATCCGCGCCCGCCTGCCGGAACTCCGCCACGGTCTCGTCGACGAATCGGCGGCGAATTCCCTGCAGCGTGGCGGCGGGAGCGCTCTCCGCAAATGCTTTCAGCCGCAGCCACAATCCCGGATTCAACGGGATGCGTGCGTAGAACGCGGATACCTGCGGCAGCATCGCATTGTGCGCGGCGCGCAGTTCGGGCGAATCCGCGACGGACTGGAGATGCGTGACCTTGCCCCACGCCTGATTCAGCTCCTCGGTCGCCGACTCGAGCGCACCGAACGTGGTTTCGAAATCCACCGTGCTCGTCGGCGTGGCCGCAATTTTTGCGATGGCGGCTTCCGCGTTTGCCAGCGCCAGCGCGATGCCGCCCTCGATGTCGCCGGGCCGCAGCGCCGACCAGCGGATATGAAACGAAGGATCGAGAAACGGATTCAATGCCATTCCCGCAAACACCCGCGGCGCACGGGTGTTGTCAAATCGCAAAACTCACCACGCGTAGCCGACATTCCCCGACCACTGCCGTCGCGCCGCCGGAACCGACGGGACTTCCTGATACTCGGAATCCCACAGATTCGCGACCTGCGCCACGATCGAAACGCGGCGCAAAAACGCCGGCCGATACGTGACACCGAGCGACGACAAAATCGGCTGATGCCCGCCACGCGTGCGGAGAAGATTCGCGGCCTGATCGCGAACCTCGTTGTCCAGGCGAATTTCGAACTCGCGCGAAACCCTCCACGTCACCGCCGCCGTCAACCGCTGGCGGGCGTAGTTGAGCGCGTAGAAACTCGCGTCGACCGCCGCGCCTTTGTAGTCGGCGTCCTTCGTCAACCACGTGTAGCCGACGACGAGGTCCAGCGACGTCCACGAGCGACGGGCGACAAGTTCGGCGCCGGTCGTGGCGACATCCACCGCATTGGCCGCCCGCGCCGTGACGCCGCGCGCGAACGTCCAGTCCACGAGATCGTCGTCACGCCGATAAAACACGGCGGCCTGCGCCACCCAACCAGCCACCACATTGGAGGCGCCGATTTCGAAATTGTGGCTCTTCTCGCGCCCGAGATTCGGATTGCCCCGAAACAGACCCGACGAAGTCGACGAGTTCAGCGCCGTATAGGTTGGCACCTGCGTCGCCTCCGAATAGCTGGCGTAAATTCGTTCCGGTGTGCCGGGGCGCTCACGTGCGAGTTCGATCGCCGGCGACACCGCACTGGAATCGCGATTCGAGCCATCGTAAGTCGCGCCCGCTTTCAAGACGACGTTCGCGCCGTCGGCGAGTCGCCACGAACGCTCCGGCACGAGCGAGAGCTTCGTCAGCGAGCGCGTGTGAAATCGTCCAAAAAGCAACGACGTCGAGCGCAGCTCGTCCGCGAGTCCTTCCGCACGGAAATTGAACGCAAATTCCCCCACTGTCCGCCGGCCGCCCAACGCCGCTCCCGTCACCCACGTAGTGTGGTTGAACGGGCGCACCGGGCCGATCGGCGCGAAGCGATTGAACGCGTAGTCGTCCTTGTTGCGGCGATGGTAAGCGCCGACCTCGAAGAAATCGCCGCCGCCAAGATCGACGCGGTGATTCGCCGCAAGCAAAACGGTTTCGAGATCCTCCGATTCGGGCGAGTTGAACGGTGTGTAAAGATTCGGCCAGCCGAAGAACTTCGCCTGGTATCCGGCAAAAAAATCGGTTTGCGACCCAGGGCCCGCGAGCTGGATGCGCGCATTGACGCGATTGAGCACGTGGTCGCCATAGGGAATCGAGCCGTCCGCATCCGAATGCGCCCACGCCACATCCGCCGCGAGCTTTTGGCCGAACAAAGTTTGGTTGCTCACGTATCCCTGATAGGCTTCGGCCTCCGTGAGTCCAAATTGCCCGGCACCCACCGAGGCCGCGCCCGCCGTGCGTATCGGTCTCCACTGATACGCCACCACGCCCGCCGTGGCGTTCAGGGAACCCGCCGCCAAATCCGCCCCGGTGAGAATTTCCGGCGCACCCAGCATCGCCGGCGCGACGGGAATCTCCGCAAAATAGTGGCCGGTCTGCGGATCGTACAGCGAGAGCGCGCCGATCTTGAACCCGGTGTTCTCGAAAATTCCGCCGCGGATGGTCACGTCGGCCTGCCCTTCGGCAAAATTGCGCGCCTGAATGTCCACGCGGGGTTCGAATCGCAACGCCGACACCGGCATCGCGAAGGTTGCCGCGGGCGATTGATTCGCCACCCGCGGCGAGTAAACCGCGACCTCAGGCAAAATGTCCGCCGGCTGAGCGCTGACGGTCAGCGAGCTGACGAGAAGCAACGAAAGAGTTCGGAGATGCATGTTCGTGAAACGGGCCGCGATGCGCGGCCCAAAAAGAGAGTGTGCGTTAGGTAAGCCTGCGAGCGTTCTTAACCAAGAAGCTCAAAAAAACCCGGCGATCAGCCGGGGTGGTTTTTAACGAAGCCCCGCAGGCCTTCGTCGATTATTCGTCGCCGTCTTTGCCGATCGCCTCGACCGGGCAGCCTTCCAGCGCTTCCATGCACATCGCGACTTCTTCTTCGGTGGTCGGCTGCTTCTGCACATACGAGTAGCCGCCTTCATCATGCCGCGTAAAAAATCCGGGGGCCGTCTCGCGGCAAAGATCGCAGTCGATGCATTGCTGATCGACGTAGAATTTACCCGCGGCGTTCTGCGCCCACTTGTCCGCTTTGTTGGCCATAATTCGGGCGAACAAAGAGTAATTGAGAAGACTGTCAAGCGGCGCGGCACCCCCACGATTTTCCACCAAAAACTCGGGTCGCGACTTGTGTTTGCCGGAGCGGGTTCCTAGTTTCTGGCCGATGCTGTCCGACCGGTCCTACATGCAGGACGACTACCCGCGCAACCAGACGAGCACCCTCACGTGGCTCATCTCGGCCATCGTGGCGGCCTTCGTCTTGCAGTTTGTTTTCCTGCGCTGGTTTAAGCTCGATACCACGCTGGACCGCTATTTCGCGCTGACGGCGGAGAACGTGCGCGAAGGAAAAATTTGGACGCTCTTTACCTACAGCTTCCTGCACTCCACGGGAAATCTGCTGCACATCGCCGGGAATCTTCTCGGCCTGTTTTTCATTGGTCGGGCGCTGGAGCCAATGCTCGGATCGCGACGCTTTCTCGGTCTTTTTGCCGGCACCGCGATCACCGGCGGACTGCTCTGGCTGGCGACGCACTGGCAGGTCGGTGGGGCGACGATCGGCGCGACCGGTGCGGTGATAGGACTATTCACCGTCTACGCCTGCTTTTATCCGAACCAGCCGATGACGTTCCTGCTCTTCTTCATCGTGCCGGTGACACTGAAGCCGAAATACATCGCCTTCACACTGCTCGCGGTCGAGCTGATCGGATTTTCATTCTACGAGGTTATGGGTGCCGTTTCGCCCTTCGCGATCGACCACTCGGCCCATCTCGGCGGAATGCTCGCCGGTTGGATCTATTATCGCTACATCCACGAGTCCAATTGGCGGCTGCCTTCTTCGCGAAAAGACATCGAACTGCCCCGCTGGCTGAAAAAAGGCGCCAAAGCTCCCGCAGCGGCTCCCTATCAGGTCGACCTCACGCGACGCGAAGATCTCCGTGCCGAGGTCGACCGAATTCTCGACAAGATCAACAGCCACGGATTCGGCGCCTTGACCGCCGAGGAAAAACGTCTGCTCGATGAGGCCCGCGAACTCCTGAGCCGCCGATGAGGGACGGCTCCGCGTCTTTTTTAGTTGAAGCGGCCGCCGCGTCTCTGCGCTTCTTCCGCCTTTCCATCTCGGCGAAACATTTCCTCGACCGAGCGATCTGACCCTTTTTCATGACCACACGTTTCCCCGTTTTTCGATCGCTGGTGACCGCCACGCTGCTGCTGACGACGGTCGCGATGGCGACTCCGCCGCCGTCGACCACCGACCGCAAGTTCACCACCTCTCCGACTCTTTCCATCGAAGCCCGCTGGTTGGTGAAGCTCCTCGAAGAGGCCCACTACAATCGCGACAACGTCAATCCCGCCGCGTACGCCGAAGTCATCCCCAATTACATGGGCGACCTCGATGGGCAGCACCTCTTCTTTCTCGATAGCGACAAGAAAGCCTTCACCGACCGCTTCGGAAAAAACATCTACTGGAACGTCGGCACGCTCGGAAACATCGATGCCGCCTACGAAATTTTCGGCACTTACGAATCCCGCGCGACGACCCGCCTCAGCTGGATATTCGAGGAGCTGAAGAAGGACTTCGATCTCACCGTCAACGACAGCTACCGCGCCGATCGCAGCAAATCCGAATGGCCCGCCAACAGCGCCGCGGCGGACACCCTCTGGCGTCAACGCCTCAAGTTCGAACTCATCGCCGAGATGATGAACAAGAAAACGATGGACGAAGCCCGCCAGATCGTCCGCAAACGCTACGAGCGCATTCTCAAGAATCTCGGCGAACTCGAAGGCCCGGAACTTGCCGAACTCTTCCTCTCGAACATCGCGCGAATCTACGACCCCCACTCGACCTACTTCTCCGCCGAGACCTACGAGGACTTCGGCATCCAGATGAAACTCCAGCTCGTCGGCATTGGCGCGTTGCTCGGCATCGAGGAAGACAATTGCGTGGTGAAGGAAATCGTCCCCGGCGGCCCGGCGGATCTCGGAAAGTTGCTGAAACCGAACGACAAAATCATCGCCGTCACCCAGCCCGGCAGCGAGCCGGTCGAAGTCACCGGCATCAGCAAGCTGCGCAAGATCGTCGACATGATCCGCGGTCAGAAAGGCACTCAGGTAAAGCTCACCATCCAGCCGGGAGATGCCGTCGATTCGTCCACGCGCAAGGACATCACCATCACGCGCGATGTCGTGAAGCTGAACTCGGCACGCGCCCATGCCGCCCTCTTCAACGTGCCGAGCGGCTCCACCACCGTGCCACTCGGCGTGATTACTCTCCCCGCTTTCTACGGCCCCGCCGATAACGACGATCCCGAAAGTGAAAAGACCTCCGCGACCAAAGACGTCGCCCGCCTGATCGACCAGCTCAAGGAAGCCGGCGTGAAAGGCATCGTCCTCGATCTGCGCCACAACGGCGGAGGCTATTTGTCCGAAGCCGTCGACCTTACCGGCCTCTTCATTTCCCGCGGGCCTGTCGTCCAGGTGAAAAATTACGCCGGTGAAATCCAAGTCGACAACGACAACAACGCCGACGTCGCCTACGACGGTCCGCTGGCGGTGCTCGTCGATCGCTTCTCCGCCTCCGCCTCCGAGATTGTCACCGGCGCGCTCCAGAATTACGGGCGCGCCATCGTGATCGGCGACACCTCCACGCACGGCAAAGGGAGCGTGCAGACCGTGCTCGAGATGAAAAACGTCGCCCCGCAGCTCGCCGCCGCCCGCGAAAAAACCGGCGCGACGAAGTTCACGATCCAGAAATACTATCTCCCCAACGGCTCCTCCACGCAGCTGAAGGGCATCGTCCCCGATATCGTGCTCCCCTCGATCGACGAATTTCTGCCGATCGGCGAAGGCAGCCTGCCCCATGCGCTCGTCTGGGATGAAATCCCCACCAGCTTTTTCGACGGCGGGCCGATCGATCCGAAAGTGCTGAAACCCTTGCGGCAGCAAAGCGAGGAACGGCAGTCGAAGCTCGAGGAATTTCTCTACCTCCGCAAAAACGTCGACTGGTTCAAAATGCGCCAGGCGCAAAAACTGGTTTCCCTCAATCTCGACGCCCGCAAGCAACAGAAGGAAGCCGACGATGCCTTCCGCAAGCAGATGAAAGCGGAAAAGGAACAGCTCGCGAAACAGGATTTCCCGTTCCGTGAGTTCCGGCTCGGGCCGCCGCCCGCGCCAAAAGTCAAGGCCGCGAAAAAAGCGGGCGATACCGATGACGAGGACGACGACAGCGAATTGAGCACCGACGACGACACCTATGCGAAAGTCGACGTGCATCTCCGGGAAAGCCTGCGCGTCCTCGACGATGCGGTCGCCCTCGGTCGCAATCAGGAGTATTGGGCCGCCAACCACGCGCCGCTTACCGCCTTGGTCGAACGTAAAAGTTAATCGGCCCTCGCCCCGGATTGTGCCATCACGCCCGGCCTGAGCTAGAATGTAGGAGCCTGCTTGCAGGCGATTTCAGGCGGCGACATTCAATCGTCCCCTGCGCGCACACCGGATCCCGCACCCTACCGGCGCGCGAAGATGAAGCGATCGCGCCCGCTCAAATCTTGGAGTGACTCGACTTGAGCGAGCCCCGCATTCGCTGCCAAAACGAGCAGCGCCGGGTGCTGGGCGATTCCCGTTTCGAGTACCAGCGCCCCACCTGCCAGCAGACGATCCGAAGTCCCTTCGATGATGGTGCGCAAATCCGCCAGCCCGTCCACGCCCGCCGAAGTCAGCGCCGATTCCGGCTCAAACTCGCGCACCTCGGGTTCAGTTTCCGCAGTCTCCGACGCCGTAAGATACGGCGGGTTGGCCACGATCAAATCAAACTTCGTCCCCGCCGGCAGCTCGCTAAACCAATCCGACGCCAGCCATGTCACTCGTGCACTCAGACCGCTGCGAGCCGCGTTTTCCGCCGCGAGCGCGAGCGCTTCCGGACTTTTGTCGATTCCAGTGATTTGTGCCTCCGGAAAATGTCGCGCGAGCGAGAGAGCGATCGCTCCCGTTCCGGTGCCCAAATCGAGAATCCGTGCCGGCGGCGCACTCAGGCGCGTGGTTACGATCTCCACCATCAGCTCGGTTTCGGGTCGCGGAATCAGCGCCCTTCGATCGGTCTTCAGTTGAAGTCCAAAGAATTCCGTTTCGCCGAGGATATACTGCATCGGCTCGCGCTGGCCCCGGCGACGGACGAGCGGACGGATTTTTTCGAGTTCCGTTTCGGTCAGCTCCCGCTCGAACTGCAGATAGAGCTGCATTCGCTGCAGTCCCAAACCGTGTCCAATCAATTGCTCCGCATTAAGGCGCGGATTTTCCACCCCCCGGGCGCCGAGGAATTCGGTGGTGCGCTTGATGATTTCGAGGACGGTGAGCACGTCAGTCGGCGTCGTCTCCACGTGCGGCGGTGCGCACCGCGCCCGGCAGCGCGATGCCGGTGAGTGCGGCCAGTTTTTCCTCGTAGTCCGCCTTCTGCAGGGCGGCGATGATTTGCTCGATGCTGCCCTCCATGACCTGCGGCAGATTGTAGAGGGTTAGGCCGATGCGATGATCGGTCACCCGGTTTTGCGGAAAGTTGTAGGTGCGGATCCGCTCGCTGCGGTCGCCCGAACCGATCTGGCTGCGCCGGGCCGCGGCGTATTTTGCGCGTTCTTCGTCTTCCCGGCGCTGGAGCAAACGCGAACGCAGCACCGTCATCGCCTTGGCCTTGTTTTTGATCTGCGACCGCTCGTCGGCACAGGTCACGATCAGGCCCGTCGGTTTATGCAGGATCTGCACCGCCGAGTCCGTCGTATTCACGCCCTGCCCGCCCGGTCCGCTCGCCCGCGTCACGGTGATCTCCAACTCCTGCGGTTCGACCTGCACGTCGACCTCCTCGGCCTCCGGCAGCACCGCCACGGTCACCGTCGAAGTGTGGATGCGTCCATTCGCCTCCGTCACGGGCACGCGTTGCACGCGGTGCACGCCGCTCTCGAATTTCAGTTGTTTGTAAACGTCGCTGCCCGTGATCAGAAAAATCACTTCCTTGAATCCGCCGCGCTCCGAGGTGCTGCTGCTCATCGGCTGCACCTTCCACCCCCGGTTGTCCGCATAGCGCGAATACAGGCGGAACAACTCCGCGGCGAACAGGCTCGCCTCGTCGCCACCGGTGCCGGCGCGAATTTCCATCACGGTGTTGCGCGAGTCGGTCGGCTCGGGCGGGATCATCGCCAGCAGGATTTCCTCGCGCAGCATGCCGCTTCGACGCTCGACCTCCGGCAACTCCGCCAGCGCCAGTTCTCGCATTTCGGAATCCGCCGCCGGATCGCGGCTCAGCGAGAGCGCCTCCTCCGCTTCGCGCCCGAGGCGGATGTATTCGCGATAATTCGACACCAGTTGCTGCACCTTCTGCTGCTCGCGGGAGATTTCCGCCGCTCGGCGCGCATTGGCGTAGAACGCAGGCTCCGCCATCTGCGCATCGAGTTCATCGAGGCGGCGTTGAAAGGGGCTGATGTCGGGAAGCTCATCCATTGGCACGTTCGAGCGAAAGCAGGCGGCGGCGATTTGCGAATTGCGCGCATCGCAGGCAGCGGCTTGGCTGCCGGCCATCGTTTCGCCAGGCAGTTCGCCTAGCGGTGTCGATCCGTCATGGCCACCACGCTTTTCACTCAAAACACCATCGCCTGCATTTGGGATTTCGACAAGACCTTAATCCCCGACTACATGCAGTCGCCGCTTTTTCGGCGCTACGGAATCGACGAAGCGACTTTTTGGGAGGAGACGAACAAGCTCGTCGAACACTACCGCAAGCGTGGTTATCACCTGTCTCCGGAAATCAGTTACCTCAATCACCTGCTGACCTACGTGCTCGCCGGCCCGCTCGCCGGGCTGAACAACAAGATCCTGCACGCATGCGGGTCCGAAATTAAATTCTACCCCGGCCTGCCGGCGTTCTTCGATCTGGCGAAAAATTTCGTCCACGAGCGTCCCGAATATGTGAAGCACGACATCTCGCTGGAGCACTACGTCGTCAGCACCGGCATCGCCTCGATGGTCCGGGGCAGCGCGATCGCCAAACACCTCGACGGCGTGTGGGCGTGCGAGTTCATCGAGAATCCGCTTCAGCCCGGCTTCCTCCAGCAAAAGGAGTTCCCGCTCGAGGCGACCGCCTCCATCGCGCAAATCGGCTTGGTGATCGACAACACCACCAAGACTCGCGCGATCTTCGAGATCAACAAGGGCACGAACAAAAATCCCGCCATCGATGTGAACTCCATGATGGCGGCCGAGGATCGGCGGATTCCGTTCCAAAACATGATCTATATCGCCGATGGTCCGAGCGACGTGCCGAGTTTCTCGGTCGTGAAGAGCGGCGGCGGTCGCGCCTACGCCGTCTACAATCCCGCCAACCCCGCGGAATTCGCCCAGAACGATCGCCTGCTCCAGTCCGGTCGGATTCACGGCTACGGCCCAGCCGACTACACTCCGACGAGCAGCACCGCCCAGTGGCTGCGGATGCACCTCCACCAGATTTGCGACCGGATCGTCGCGGACCGCGAAGCGGCCGTCGCTTCGAAAGCTTCGAAGCCTCCCCGCCATCTCAACGCCACGCCCGAAGAGATCGCCGCCCGCCGCGGCGGCAAGCAGCCGAAGCAGGCTTCCTTTCTCGAGGAAAGCTGAGCCGGTCACGCAGATCGAGTAGCCGAGGGAGGTTGCCCTCCCTCAGCTCTCACACCACCGGACGTGCGGTTCACGCATCCGGCGGTTCCTCAAGAGGAGGATTTGGCAAAGG
>JBEHYR010000038.1:0-48838 GCA_048498075.1 Verrucomicrobiota bacterium
CGACGCTTCGCGATCTGGTGAACATGGGACGGCGAACGGGCCACGCGCGGAGGAAGATAGTCTTTTTTATTCGAACTGGCCGGCCGTGAGCGGCGGGCACCGAAAGCGAATACCGCGATCGCCTGCGAGCAGGTTCCTACATCGCGGAGGTGAGGGGCGGCAGGGGAATGTCGAAGGTCGCGGAGAGCGCGCGGAGGAGTTCGGCTTCCTGGATGAGGATGCGGCCGTCGGCGGTGACGACGTGGGTGGCGGCGATCAGGACGCGTTGTTTAATGGGGAGGCTGGCGGCGGCGAGTTTGTCGAGGGCGGCGTCGAGGGCGGCGAAATCGGTGGCGGGCGGGAGCAGGCGGAGACGCGACTCGATGAGTTTGATTTGGGCGGCGCCGGCAGCGAAGGCGGCGGATGCGAGCGATGAGTCGAAAACGGAGGCGTGCGCGAGGATGGAGAGGACGACGGCGATTTCGGCGACGAGGGGATTGAACGAGTAGTATTGGACGACGGCGGCGGTGGGGGTGCGCGCGAGGGCGTATCCGTTTCCCGTGACGTCGCGCGTGAGCGACATCGTGCGCGACGGGCGCGGGGGCGATTCGGTGAATCACGCCGTGAGCGCTTACGAGCTGCATGCGGTGGATTTCGGGTCGTCGGCGGACAAGGTGTTCGCGTCGCTCGCGCGGCATCCGTTCGTCGCGGGCGAGTTCGTGTGGACGGGCTGGGACCATCTCGGGGAGCCGACGCCCTACTACACGTCGCGCAGTTCGTATTGCGGCATCATCGATCTGGCGGGATTCAAGAAGGACCGGTTTTACCTCTACCAGGCGCATTGGCGGCCGGAGCTGCCGATGGCGCATTTGCTGCCGCACTGGACGTGGCCGGAACGCGTGGGGCAGGTGACACCGGTGCACGTGTTCACCTCGGGCGACGAAGCGGAGTTGTTTCTAAACGGCCACTCGCTCGGGCGAAAAAAGAAGGGTGAATACGAGTATCGGCTGCGCTGGGACGATGTCGTCTATGAGCCGGGCAGGCTGGAAGTGGTCGCTTATAAGCATGGCGTGAAATGGGCGACGGACCGCGTGCAGACGGCCGGCGCGGCCGCGGCGCTGGAGGTGACGGCGGACCGCGCGGAGATCGCCGACGATGGTGGCGATTTAGGTTTCGTGACGGTGCGGGTCGTCGATGCGCACGGGCTTACGGTGCCGCGCGCGATGAACGCGCTCGCATTCGAAGTCACCGGTCCCGGCGAAATCGTGGCAACCGGCAACGGTGATCCGACGAGCTTCGAATCGTTTCAGGCGCCGCGGCGAAAAGCATTTGATGGCCTGTGCCTCGTGATCGTGCGGGCCAGGAAGGGCGTGGTTGGGGAAATCCAGCTCACCGCTTCGGGCGAAGGGTTGAAGAACGGCGCGGTGACCATCTCGATTGGCCCGTAGGATTGGCGCCGCGACGGCGGCACGAGTTTGAATGCGGCTGCCGAGAACGTCACTGAAATCAGGATCTATATCATTTCAAATAAAACTATATCCTAAAACGGTAACCTATTAGGTTACCCGACGAATGACGGACGACTGCAAGTGGCGGCATAGTTTCATTTGAAATGCTCTAGGCAAATGGGCGACACGCAGGATTTCCGATTCGCGATCGACGTCTGCGGCGAGCGATTACCGGAGTGCCGTCGGAATCTCTCCGTAGTTGCCGTGTTCTTTCGTGGCGCGCCCTCGATTGCTCGACGGGAGACGTGGCTCGCGGTTCGTGCACGCGCAAGGCGCAGGCCGAAAAACAGCGCTCCAATTTTGGTCGGCCGAGAGGGGACCCTCGCGGCCGCACACTGGTCGAGGGCGGACGGAAGCTAGTCCGCGGAAATATCGACTTTAACCTCGCAGGGACTGCCGTCGTGATTTTGTGGCGGTGCGAATCTCATTTGTTCGACGAACTCGAGTGATAGATGGCTCAACACGGCGTCGGATCGCCCCTCGATCCTCAGGGTCACCGGCGTGCCGCTTTTAGCGATGGTAAACAACACCCGACAGGAACCGCTCGCGTGTTGGGCGCGGAGCGATTCAGACAATGCTTTTGTCGAACCCATGGTCAGGGTTTCGGGCACCACGAAGCTTGGAGTGGGATGGTAGGGTCTGACTGGATCGATGGGAACCACCCAATGATCCAGCATTTCAATTGCCGATTGTGGCCAGGACGTAACGTCGCGCCACCTGATGACGCAGCGCACTCCGCCGGCGCGTTGACGTCGACCCTCGATCGTGGGCACAAACCACCATTGCTTGACGACCTTTTCCAAAAGGGCCGCCTCACCAGGCGGAAGAGGGGAAACCACCTTGGCTCTTGTCACCGCTCCGTTGTTTTCAAACTCAAGCACCATCTCCGCCTGATCCGCTCCGGACTTTAGGCCCAGTGGCGGATAGCTCCAGAATAGATGGGGGGCTTGGGTCTGCTCCGCTCTGGAGCGCTCCCTGCTGCCCGATTCAAGTCCATAGCTGAAGTCAGAGTCGCGCGAAAGACTGTGTCGGATCTCGCGGCCATTGGTGAAGAGGAAAATCCGCACGGTCCCGTCTCCCGGAAAATGCGATAGCCACGTTGAAAAATTCAGAGTAACGGGTTCCTGCCGGCGAAGATTTCCCATGGTTCGAACCATGTAGCCCGCACCAGCGCGCTCGGTCTGGATGGAAGCGACGGCAAAGACATTGGGCAGATCTTCCGTCGCAGTCACTGTATAGAGCAGGTGTAGCTCGTTGTTTATTTTCGAACCCGGTGCGGCGTCGATCTCCACCGAGGTGGTCCCTTGTTTTCTGACGGTCATATACGCCCACTTCGGCGAGGTTTGCATGGTGGCATTGCCATACCCGACTTCCGCGAGGCGCATCTTGCAGTCTTTGGCAGACCTCAACGCGCCATCGACCAGAATCAGTGGGATGTTGTCCCGGGTCGATTCCACGTCGTAATATTTGTCCCGATATAAAACCTGAAGGCGTGCTTCTGCCGTCAGATCGGTCGCGCAGCATGAAAGAAGCAAGAGTAGCGTCAGGATTCTCATGGTGGCCGAGCTGAAGGAAGAGAGGCGTTGTTGGAAATCGGAATCGCGAGGTGGCGGCCGCCGGATCTAATTTGTACAGAACGCGGTGGCAGTCACCGACGCCACGGCGAGTTACGATAGCGGAGGAAGTGGGATGTCGAGTGTGGCCGAAAAGGCGCGGAGGAGTTCGGCTTCGGTGATCAGGACGCGGCCGTCAGCGGCGACGACGTGGGTGGCGGCGATCAGGACGCGTTGTTTAATGGGGAGGCTGGCGGCGGCGAGTTTGTCGAGAGCGGCGTCGAGGGCGGCGAAATCGGTGACGGGCGGGAGCAGGCGGAGACGCGACTCGATGAGCTTGATCTGCGCGGCGCCGGCGGCGAAGGCGGCGGGCGCGAGCGATGAGTCGAAAACGGAGGCGTGCGCGAGGATGGAGAGGACGACGGCGATTTCGGCGACGAGGGCGTTGAAGGAGTAATATTGGACAACGGCGGCGGCGGGATCGCGGGAGAGGGCGAGGGAGCGGGTGAGGGTTTTTCGAAGGGCAAACTCGAACGGAGAAATGCGGCCGTCGGCGTGCATGAGCTGGTCGAGTTGAGCGAGGAAGGACGTGAGTTCGGCCGAGGTGATTTCGCGAAAGGCGGGAAGCGCGAGTTGGAAAAGAGGGAATTTCTGTTCGGGGCCAAGCGCGTGAAGGGCGGGTTCGAGCGCGGAAAGTTTTTGGGCGGTTTCGGGCGGGAGGAGATCGAACTGACGGGCGCGGACAGCGACGTCGTCATCGAGGACGAGGGCGAGAACGAGCGTTTGGGCGCCGTCCGGCGTGCGGGCGGACTGGAGGAGAAGCTCGGGTGTGCGCGCGAGGAGCAGGTGGGCGTCGGCGAGCTGGTCGGGCGTGAGCGTGCCGGCAGAAAGCACCGCGGCTTGCGCCGCGGCCGGGGATCGGAGTTGGGAGGTCGGAGTTCGGGCGGGCGCGGGGGCGAGGCCGGCCGTGACGAAGGATTCGCGGGCGATGTCGACGACCTCGGGCGGCTCGAAGTATTTACCATCGAAATTTGGATCGATGGCGCGAAGGCGTTCGTCGAGGGGCGGGTGAGTGGCCCAGAGGCCGGTGAGGCCGGAGCGGAAACTTTGAGCGAAGAAGAAATGGCCGATGGCGGTGGCTTTCGAAGTGTTAAGCGAGGAGCCGAGGGCGTAGCCGCCGATTTTTTTCAGGGCGCCGGAGAGGCCGAGCGGGTTGCGGGTGAATTGAACGGCGGAGGCGTCGGCGAGAAATTCGCGCTGGCGGGAGACGGCCGCCTGGATGAGGCGGCCGAAGAAGTAGCCGACGTAGCCGATGACGATGAGCGCGAGGCCGGCGAAGAGGAGGAAGGCCACGATGCCGCCGGAGTTTTTATTGTTACCACGACTGAAGCGCGCGCCGCGGAGGCCCCAGAGCAGGCCGCGGCCGGCGAGACCGAGGACGAGGATGCCGAAGAGGAGCGCGGTGAGGCGGACATTGAGGCGCATGTCGCCGTTGAGAATGTGGCTGAACTCGTGGCCGACGACGCCCTGGAGTTCGTCGCGAGTGAGTTTCTCGAGCGTGCCACGGGTGACGGTGACGACGGCATCGGAGGTGGTGAGGCCGGCGGCGAAGGCGTTGATCGCGGGTTCGTCGTCGAGAATGTACACGGTCGGCACGGGTGTGCCGGAGGCGATGGCCATTTCCTCGACGACGTTGAGGAGGCGGCGTTCGTGGAGGTCGGTCGTGCGCGGGTCGACGCGGCGGCCGCCGACACTTTCGGCGACGGCGGAGCCGCCGGAGGAAAATTGCGTCCACTTCGTGAGGGAGGCGAGGCCGACGACGGCGAGCGTGGTGGCGGTGACGGCGAGGAAGAGACCGGGGCGGACGGCGCCGAGTTGAGAGTTGAGGGTTGAGAGTTGAGAGTCGGAGTCCGCGGAGGCGTAGTAGGCGGAGCGGTGGCGGCGGGGAGCGTGGTCGTCGTTGAGGAAGGTGAGGCCGATGATGGCGGCGGCGTAGGCGGCGAGGATGGTGCCGAGGACAGCGAGCGCGAAGAGGACGACGAGGCGCGAGGTGCGTTTCTTCGCGCGGGTCTGGGCTTCAAAAAAGTCCATGGGCGGACGGAGTGCAGGCCGGGCGACGTCGCGGCGGGCAGCGGAGTGTCCGCCCTACCGCGGCAGGCTTCGGTCGTCGCGAAAGGGAGTCTGGAGGCCGGCGCGGATGTTGCCGAGGAGCGAGCGCGAGCGGGAGACGATGCCGCGGACGGTGCCGAGTTCGCGGGTGCCGCGGCGGTCGGCGAGGGTGAAGCAGGTGGTGTTGAGCATGGCGCGAATCGGGTGGGGAAAATGCGATGCGCTCAGGCGTGCGCGGGCTCGAGGACCGGAGGGCGCCGCAGCCAGAGGGTTTGAAATAGACCGACCAAATTTGAAGCGGCCCAATAGAGGCCGAGGCCGGCGGCGAGTTTCCAGACGAGGAACGCCGTGAAGAACACCTGGATCACCACCATCATGGTGCGCGCCTGAGCGGGGAGGGCGGGCACGCACCACGCCGAAACGGCGGCGAGCGCGAGTACGATGAGCGTCAGCAGCAGGTCGGGGGCGGCGAGATTTCGAATCCACAAAAAGGCGCGATTCGCGCTCAACGAATCGCGAATGGTGCGATAGAGCAGGCCGAAAAGCGGAAGTTGAAGGAGGCTGCCGAGCAGCACGCGAAAATCCAGCGGGCGATGGCCGTGGCGTTGGTGAAGCGCGCGAATCTCGGCGAAGAGGCGGGAAGGATTTTGCGCGAAGCGTTGCTCGAGCGCATCGATCTCTGGCTGCAATTTACGGGCGAGCGCTTGCTGGCGCTGGGCGCGGCGGGCGAGGCGGATGGTGAGCGGCAGGAGCGCGACGCGGGCAGCCAAGGAGAACGCGAGAATCGCGGCGCCGAGACTGCCGCCGAAGAGCTGAACGAGATGGGCGAGCGCCGCCGCCAAATAGAGGTTCACGGTGCGGTCAGGGTCAGCGGACCAGTCGGAGCGTGAGCGGGTAACGGTAGCAGCCGCCGTCGGCGGCTTTGACCGCGGCGACGATCGAGAGAATCAACGTGGCGAGGCCGATCAGCACGAGGAGGGGAATGCCGATCAGGATTGCGATGAGCGGAATACAGCAGAGGCAGTAGATGAGCAGGCTGAGGTGGAAGTTGAGGGCTTCGCGGGCGTTGTCGGTCGCGTAGGTCGAGTCGCCGCGCATCGCGAGATAGACGACGAGCGGCAGCAGCAGCGGCACGCTGAGAAAGGCGGAGATGTGGCTGAGGATGGCCCAGATTTTTTCGTTGCCGGTGGGCGCGGGGTAGACGGTGACAGTTTGCATGGGGGGCGGTGGCTTCCGGAACTGCGGCGGGACGCCGCAGCCGCGAGGCTCAGGTGAACTGCACTTTGGGCGCGTTGCGCTCGGTGGGATCTTCGACTTTGAAAAGTTCGGCGGGGAGGAAGCCGAACATGCCGGCGAAAACGACGTTCGGGAACGTCTCGCGCGACGTATTGTAGGCCATGACGCTGTCGTTGTAGGCCTGGCGGGCGAAGGCGATTTTGTTCTCGGTCGAGGTGAGTTCCTCGGTGAGCGCGAGCATGTTCTGGTTGGCCTTGAGATCTGGATACTGTTCGGAGACGACCATCAGCCGGGAGAGCGCGCCGGTGAGGCCGGACTCGGCGGAGACGAGGCCCTTCATGGCGTTGGCGTCGGCGGGATTCGCGGCGGCGGACTGGGACGCGGCGAGGGCGATGTTGCGGGCCTTGATGACGGCTTCGAGCGTCTCGCGCTCGTGCTCGAGGTAGCCCTTGGCGGTCTCGACGAGATTCGGGATGAGGTCGTAGCGACGCTTCAGCTGGACGTCGATCTGCGCGAAAGCGTTTTTGAAGCGGTTGCGGAGACCGACGAGGGAGTTGTAGATGCCGGCGATCCACAACCCGAGGATGACGACGACGGCGAGAAGGACGCCGAGAACAATGAATGCTGCGGTCATAGGGTAGGTGTTTTGGAGCTAACGCGGTCGACGATGGTGGTCAACCGAAGCGGCGCGAGGCGGAACTATTTACAACGCGGTTGATTGTTTCCAGCGACAGCCGCAAATTCGGCAGGCGTGATGCGTCTTCGATTTTCCCTGGTCTTCTGGCTCGCGGCGATGGCCGCCGGCGGGGCGCGCGCGGCCGAGCCGCTGAACGCGCTGCCGCCGCTGGTGAGCCCGCAGCCGGCGGGCGAATCGCCGGGCGAGGACGTGCTGGAGTTCGGGGCGGCGCAGCGGGCGCAGGAGATGGGATTTCCCTCGGCGGCGGCGGCGTTGTATCGGAAATTGCTGGACGCGCCGGGCGTCGACCGGTCGGCGGCGACGCTGGGGCTCGCGACGGCGCTGCTCGACGAGGGGCAGGGGCTCGAGGCGGAGAAGGTGCTGGTGGCGCTGCCGTCGCCCCGCGGCGCGGCGTGGCATCTGCGGAAGGGGCTCGCGGCGGCGCTGCAACACGAAATCACGACGGCGAAGAACGAGCGCGACGCTTCGCGCATCGGCGAGCTGTCGGCCGAGGATCGCGCGTGGCATTTGTTTTTGCAGGGACTGATCGCGACGGGGGAAAACGAGCACGACAAGGCGGCGGTGTTGTTCAACCAGGCGACGGCGGCGGCGGCGTCCTCGCCGGGGCGGGCGCGGTTTTTGTTGAAGCGGGAGGAGGCGCGGCTGCGGAGCATGCAACCGGCGAACCCGGCGGATCTGGAAAAGCTGCGCAAAAACGTGGAGCAGTATCAGGGCCGCAGCGTGGGCTATGGATTTGCGCGGTCGTATGCGGTGATGCTCGACAATCTCGGGCGCAAGGCGGACGCGGTGCAGGTGTTGCAGAAACAACTCGTGTCGCTGCCGGCAGAGGAGCACGCGGAGCTGGACGAAATGCGGCTGATGCTCGGTCTGATCGCCGGGCCGGAAAGCGGCGAAGGGCGCGATGCGCTGGAGCGATTGCTGGAGAAGGGTACGGATCGCGACAAGCAGCGGGTGGCGTTGCGACTGCTGGCGCGGGCGTCATCGCGGAACCCGGGGCTGGCGGTGTTTCGCAAGCAGCTCGACGGGCTGATCGCGGCGAAAAGTGCGCATCCGATTTTGGAGGATCTGCTGCTGGTGCGCGCGCAGGTGGCTTTGGCGACGAGGACATCGGACGGCTATGCGCAGGCGGAGGACGATGCGCGGACGCTGCTGCAAAAATTTCCCGGCTCGCCGTTGAAAGCGCGGGCGCTCGGCGTGCTGACGGAGTCGGCGTGGGAGCAACGACGCTATCGAACGGCGGCGGACAACGCCGTGAAGGCGCGCGCGGAGCTGGCGCCGGGAGCGGAGCGCGAGGGATTGGGGCTGTTGATCGCGGAGGCGTGGTTTCGCGCGCGGGATTTTCGCAGTGCGGCGGACGCGTATGCGGCGGTGCTGCGCGAGCAGCCGGCGGGCGAGGATCGCGGACGGTTGATGTTTCAACGGGTGCTGGCGGAGATCGAGGCGGGAGCGCCGGAAGTGGCGGTCACGGTGCTCGACGAACTATTGCGGGATCCGTCGTTCGATGCGGTGAACCGGTGGCAGGCGGAGTGGAATCTGGCGCGCGCGCTGCAGGTTGCCGGGAAGACGACGGCGGCTTACGAACGGGTGACGAAGCTGCTGGCGAGCAGCGCGGCGGAAGGGGCGAAACTGCCGCTCGAACTGCGCGCGCGGATGGCTTGGCTGGAGGCGCGGCTGGCCTCGGCGGCCGGCAAGCCGGAGGAAACGCTCACGCTGGTCGCCGCGTTGCCGGCGGCGCTGGATGGGGTGTCACCGGATTTGAAGGACGCGATCGGGAGTTCGACGGCGCTGCTGCGCGCGGAAGCCAATTTCGCGCTGGGCCGCGATGCGGTGGCGCTGGAGATTTTAAACAAGCTGCGGACGGAATTTCCCCGCTCGGACGCGGCGGTCTATTCGTTTTTCGACGAGGCGGAGCACGCGGCGAAGCAGGACAACGCGGTCGAAGCGCAGAAGCTGCTCACGGAAGTGGCGGATAAATTCCCCGAGAACAAAACGTATGCGCCGCTGGCGTTGTTTCGGGCGGCGTTGCAGGCGGAGCGGCGCGGGCAGGACACGAATTTGAAGGAGGCGAACCGGCTGATCGAGGCGTTGGTCACGAAATATCCCGAGAGCGACCTGGTGTTTCCGGCGCGGTTGAAGCAGGGCAATCTGTTTCGGAAATTGAACGACTTCGCGTCGGCCCAGCGGACCTACGAATATCTGGTCGACAAGTATCCGAGCCGCGGCGACGCGGCCCTCGCGCAGCTGGCGCTGGCGGAGACGCATAATGCGCAATCGGCGAACGAGCCGGCGCACACCGAGAGTGCGGTGGTGCTGTTCGAGCACGTGCGCGACCGGTCCGACGCGCCGATGAATGCGCGGGTCGAGGCGGGATTCAATCTCGGGTGGCTGCACCTGCGGCGCGGCGAACCGGCGAAGGCGGAGCAGGCGTGGTGGGCGGATGTCGTGAGCGAGTTTCTGTTGAAGCCGGAGAAGGCGAAGCAACTCGGGGTGAGCGGGCGCTATTGGATGGCGCGAACGCTGCTCGAACTCGGCACGCTTTACGAACAGCAGGAAAAGCTGGAGCAGGCGAAGCAGGCGTGGACGCTGCTTTTAAAGGCGAATCTCGGCTACGGTGAGACGCTGGCGAAGTCGCGGCTGGCGAGGTTCGGACTGGCGGAGGAAAAGTCGTGAAGGGAACGGGAAAGACTTTCACCGCGAACGGATCCCAATGGACGCGAATCCGGGAAAAACGCGCCGGGTGGACGGGAAATTCGGATTTATTCGGGAGGATTAGTGTGAGTTAGTGGAGTAACACCTGCATGTCTGCATTCGATTTCAGTCTCTTCGCCAAGGGCGGCCCGATGATTGGGGTGCTGCTGCTCGTCGGGCTCGTGGGCGTGACGATCTTCATCGAGCGCACGCTGTTTCTGCATCGCGGGCAGATCCGATCGACGGCGTTCATCAATGGGATCAAAAACATTTTGGCGAAGCGGCGGATCGTGGAGGCGTTGACGGTGTGCGAGGAAACGCCGGGGCCGGTGGCGGCGGTGGTGAAGGCGGCATTGCTGCATGCGGACGACGACGCGGATCGGATGCGTTTTCACGTGCAGGAGGCGGCGGTGATCGAGTTGCCGGCGCTGGAGCGGCGGCTCGGCGCCATCGCGGCGATCGCGCAGGTGGCGCCGCTGGTGGGATTGCTCGGGACGGTGCTCGGGATGATCACGACCTGGCTCGCATTTAATAAGGATTACGCGCCGGCGAGCGCGCTGGCGACGGGGATGTGGCAGGCGCTGCTCGCGACGGCGGGCGGGCTGATCCTCGCGATCCCGGCGCATCTGGGGCATCATTTTTTAACCGGGCGCGTGCGGGCGATCGTGCGCGACGTCGAGTGGGCGGGGAACGAGATCATGAAATACCTGCTGACCGAGTATCGCGGAATTCAGCCCGGCGCGGCGTCGGCCGATGAGGCGGCGGTAAACAATGGAGCGGCGGTGGGCGGTACGACCAAGCCGAACGAAAAGGCGGAGGGAAAAAGATGATCACGCGTCCACTCGATCTCGCGTCGAAGTTGCGGGCGGAGCCGCGGAATTTCGATGCGCTGTTCTATGTAAATGTCGCGCTGCTCGGGTTGTTTTTTACGCTGTTTGGTTCGCGCTTCGTGCTCGCGCCGGGATTGGGCGTGGATTTCAAGGTGCCGGAATTGCCGGGCGCGACGGCGGGCGCGACGCCGACGGATCGATTCATCAGCGTGCTGCCGTCGGGGCAGATTTTCGCGGACGGCTTGTTGAACATGGCGCAACTGCGCGAGTGGCTGCGGAACGAAGCGCGCAAGCTCAAGGAACCGTCGCTGCTGATCCGCGCGGATCCGAAGGTGTCGGTGTCGAAAATGACGGACATCGTGAGCGCGGCCACCGAAGCGGGTTTCAAGCGAGTGGTGGTCGCAGCCGAAGAGCCGGCGGAGCCGCAGCGGCGATGACATGCGGGCGCAGATGAGCACGCCGGGCAGAACGGGTTGGACGTGGCTGATCGCGGGGGCGGGCAGCATCGTGGTGCTCGGGGTGATTTTCGGGCTGTTTCGGAAACCCGGAGCAGAGTCGCCGAAGGCGCGGCGGGCCACGGCGGCTGCGGTGCTGCCGGACGTCCTTCCGCCGGTGAGATTGGTGGTGGGAGCGGAGGGAGCAGCGGACAAATTGCTCAAGGAGGAGACGATGCTGCGCGATCCGACGCCGTTGTTTCTGCCGACCGCGTGGAATGCGGCGGAAACAGGATTGCCGGCCGATTTGCAGCGGGAGCCGGGAGCAGAATTTCGAAATTATCCGGCCCGGCTGCAATTCGGCGAGGCGGAGCTGAAATTGAACTTACCCGCGGCGGTGCCGATCCCGGAGCATCCGGCGGAAGGCCTCGCATTGGACAAGCCGGAGCGACCGCTCGGAGGTTTTGGCGAGACGGACGCGAGCGTGGCGGCGCTCGAGACGCGTGGAGGTTTTGTGGAAGTGACCGGAGCGGCGGACGGGCGGGTGATGCTCGCCGAGTCGCTCCGCCTGGCGCGGCCGCCGGGCGAGGGGAACTGGCAGCCGTTGGAGTTTTTGGTGACGGTGGACGCGATCGGTCTGGTACAGCCGCCGGTTTTGACCGAGAGTTCGCGGGTGGCGGCGGTGGATAACTATTTTCAAGATTACCTTGGAAACGGGCTGCACATCGGAGAGCGTCTGCCACCCGGATTCTACCGGGTCGCGATCGGACCTTAGGTTTAAACGAAAAACAGGAAGTTTGCTGTTGACCTGAATTTTTGCGGCCTGCACTTTCTCTCCTCTTTTCGTTTTTTGATCACTCCCTTGGTCTGCCCAGATAGCTCAGTTGGCAGAGCACGTCCTTGGTAAGGACGAGGTCGTCGGTTCAAATCCGATTCTGGGCTCCACGGTCAGAGACCGTCGCGCGACTTCCGCGACGTTAAACCAAGAGGTCAAAACTTCATCTAAACCCTACAACGTCCGCACAATCCCATGGCTAAAGCCTCATTCGAACGCACGAAACCGCATGTCAACGTCGGCACTATCGGCCACGTCGACCACGGTAAAACCACGCTGACGACCTCGATTCTCGCGGTCCAGGCTCGCAAAGGTCTGGCCGAGGTGAAGACCTACGCCGACATCGCCAAGGGCGGCACCGTGCGCGATGCGTCGAAGATCGTCACGATCTCCGTCGCCCACGTGGAATATCAATCGGACAAGCGCCATTACGCTCACGTCGATTGCCCCGGCCACGCTGACTTCGTCAAGAACATGATCACCGGCGCCGCCCAGATGGACGGCGCGATCCTGGTCGTCTCCGCGGCTGACGGCCCGATGCCGCAGACCCGCGAGCACATCCTCCTCGCCCGCCAAGTCGGCGTGCCGAAGATCGTGGTGTTTCTCAACAAGGTCGACCTGATCGATGACCCCGAGTTGCTCGATCTCGTCGAGATGGAAATCCGCGAACTGCTCACCAAGTACCAATTCCCTGGTGACACCGCCACGATCATCCGTGGTTCCGCGACCGCCGCGCTCGAGGGCAAGCCCGAGGGCGAAAAAGCCATCGCGGATCTGATGAACGCGATCGACAACGACATCCCGGAGCCGCAGCGCGAGATGGACAAACCCTTCCTGATGTCCGTCGAAGACGTCTTCTCGATCACCGGTCGCGGCACGGTCGCGACGGGTCGTATCGAGCGCGGCGTCGTGAAGGTCAACGACACGGTCGAGATCGTCGGCCTCCGTGACACCGTCACCTCCGTCGTGACCGGCATCGAAATGTTCCGCAAGCTGCTCGATAGCGGCCAAGCCGGTGACAACGTCGGCATCCTCCTCCGCGGCATTGAAAAAGAAGGCATCGAACGCGGCCAGGTTCTCGCCGCACCGAAGTCGATCACGCCGCACAAAAAGGCGAAGGCCGAGATCTACGTCCTCTCGAAGGACGAGGGTGGCCGGCACACGCCGTTCTTCAATGGTTACCGCCCCCAGTTCTACTTCCGCACGACGGACGTGACGGGCGTCGTCAACCTCCCGAAGGGCGTCGAGATGATCATGCCGGGCGACAACATCGCCGTGGACATCGAGCTGATTTCCCCGATCGCGATGGAGAAGCTCCAGAAGTTCGCCATCCGTGAAGGCGGCCGCACCATCGGTGCCGGTCGTATCACGGAGATCACCGAGTAATCCGTCCTCCACTCTGAATTCCGACCTCGCCGAGGCCTCGTTACGGGGCCTCGGCTGCGTCGTCTAAGAAACCCCAACTACAGGCGTGTAGCTCAATTGGTAGAGTAGCGGTCTCCAAAACCGTTGGTTGGGGGTTCGATTCCCTCCGCGCCTGCCAAATTTATTGCCCATGAAAAACCCGTTCAGTTCCGTCCGTATCTTCGCGATCGAAATCGCGGACGAACTCAAAAAGGCCACCTGGCCCACCATGACCGAGCTGCGCGACTCGACCGTAATCGTCATCGCCGCTTCGCTGATCCTTGGTCTTTTCACGAGCATCAGCGATTTTTCCCTCATCCAATTCGTGGACTTGTTCACGCGGATGGTCAGCTAACCCGTTTCCCCGCCGATGTCCGCCCAAACGACCGCGCCCGCCGACGCCCAGTGGTTCGCCCTTCACACCCTCTCCGGCCAGGAGAACAAGGTGAAGGCCTACATTGAGAAATTCAAAAAGGCCGAGGAACTCGATGACTCCATTTTCGAGGTTTTGCTGCCGACCGAGGTCGTCTCGGAGGTGAAGGGCGGCAAAAAATCGACGAAGGTGCGCAAGCTCTACCCGGGCTACGTCTTCATCCAGATGCGGCTCTACGGCGAGGACAAGAAAGTCATCAACAAGCCGTGGTATTTCGTGAAGGAGGTCGCCGGCGTGATCGGCTTTGTCGGGGGCGAGCGCCCCGCGGCGTTGCGCCAGTCTGAGATCGACGAAATCCGCGCCCGCATCGAGGCGGCCAACGGCAAGGAAGTCCCGAAGGTTCAATACACCGTCGGGGAAGAGGTGAAAATCACCGACGGCGCGTTCGCGTCGCTCACCGGCCGCATCGACGAAATCGATCCCGAGCGCGGCAAGCTCAAGGTTTCCGTCTCCATCTTTGGCCGCTTCACGCCGGTCGAACTCGAATACTGGCAGGTCACCCGCAACACCGAGTAACCGCCGCCCAAATTTTAGAATTTCGATTTTGGATTTTCGATTTCAGCCCGCCTCTGGCCGGTCGGAGTCCCCGAATCGAAAGCGTTAAATCGAAAATCCAAACTCCCTCGTATGGCCAAGAAAATCCAAGGCTACATCCGCCTCCAACTTCCCGCCGGTGCCGCGAATCCCGCGCCCCCGGTCGGTCCCGCGCTCGGTGCGCAGGGCGTCAACATCATGGCGTTCTGCAAAGACTTCAATGCCCGCACCAAGGATCAGAACGGCATGATCCTGCCGGTCGTGATCACGGTCTACTCCGACAAGAGCTTCACCTTCATCCTCAAGTCGCCCCCGGCGTCGGTCCTCCTCAAGAAGGCCGCCAATATCGCCAGCGGCTCCGCGAAGCCCAACCAGGACAAGGTCGGCAAGGTCACCAAGAAACAGCTCGCTGAAATCTGGAAGATCAAAAAAGCCGACATGAACGCCAAGGACGAGGCCGCCGGCATCAAGATCATCGCCGGCACGGCCCGTAACATGGGCATCGACGTCATCGACTAAGCTATTTTGTAGAAGCCTGCTGGCAGGCGATTCCCGGCTGCGAAGCCGACGAATCGCGAGCAAGCTCGCTCCTACATTTCCCAACAACAACTCAGCGCGGGAGTCCGCTCAACCCGGACGTTCGCACCGCAAGGAGTCAGCATGGCAAAAAAACACAGCAAACGATACAACGCCGGCGTCAAAACCGCCGACCTCACCAAGCAATATCCGCTGGCGGAAGCCGTGGAAGTGCTCGCGAAATTCCCGAAGGCCAAGTTCGACGAGACCGTCGAGCTTTCCTTCAAGCTCACCGTCGACGCCACCTCCGGCGACCAGAACGTGCGCGGCACCACGCCGCTCCCGAACGGTTCCGGCAAGAAGGTCCGCGTGCTCGTCTTCACCGACGACTCCGCCAAAGCGCTCGCTTCGGGGGCCGATTTCGCCGGCCTCGACGACATGATGGCGAAGGTCAATGCCGGCTGGCTGGACTTCGACGTCGCGATCGCGACGACCGAGGCCATGAAGAAGGTCCGCACCCTCGCCCGCGTCCTCGGCCCCAAAGGCCTGATGCCGAACCCGAAGTCCGGCACCGTGACCGACGACATCCCTGCCGGGATCAAAGCCGTCAAAGCCGGACGCGTTGAGTTCAAGATGGACAAGACCGCGAACATCGGCGTCGGCGTCGGCAAACGCTCGTTCACGACGGCTCAGATCCTCGAGAACGCCCAGTCCGTCATCGACGCCGTCGGCAAGTCGAAGCCCGCGTCCTTCAAGGGCAGCAGCTTCATCAAATCGATCACGATCTCGTCCAGCATGAGCCCAGGCGTGCAGGTCGCATCCACCGAATTCAGCAAATATTAAAAGGAGTCACGACCATGAGAGCCGAAAAAAATTACCTGATCGCTGAGGTCGAGACCCACCTCAAGAAGTCCGACTACGTCATCCTCGCCAACTTCACGAAAGTGACCGTGGCCGATGTCGCCGACTTGCGCGGCAAGCTCGCCGCCGAGAACGCCGAGTTTCACGTCGTCAAGAACAGCTCGCTGCGCGTCGCGGCCAAGGCCCTTGGCCTGCCGGAATTCGAAAACGCCCTGGCGGGCCCGACGGCTGTCGTCGTCGGCGGAAAAAATTCCGCCGGTGTCGCGAAGATTCTGAAAAAGTTCTTCGAGGACAAACAGAAGCTCGAGGTGAAGGTCGGCGTGATCGACAAGAAGATCATCACCGCCTCCGATCTCGCGAAGATCGCGGACCTGCCGCCGTTCGAGGCGCTGCGTTCGCAATTGCTGGGCCTGCTCACGAGCAACGCCGCTGCCTTCGTCCGCGTCCTCGACGCCAAGGTCAAGAAAGAGCAGCCCGCTGCTCCGGCCGCCTGAACCGTCACCTCAACCCAAACTTTTAACCAAATCCTTTCTTCCGGCGTAAGCCGGATGAAAAACATCCGTCGAGTCAGGCTAGGGGATACGTCTCTTAAACGCGTTTCACTCTTCGAAACCGCTAGTCCGCCTCAGGAGAAATCAACATGAGCACTGTTACCAAAGACCAAGTCATCGAGTGGTTGTCCGCGCAGTCGGTCCTCGACCTCGCGGCCCTCGTCAAAGATCTCGAAGGCAAGTGGGGCGTCTCCGCCGCCGCTGCCGCTGCTCCCGCCGCCGCGGGTGGCGCTGCCGCTCCGGCCGCCGCCGCCGTCGAGCAGACCGAGTTCACCGTCATCCTCAAGGAAGCCGGCGCGAACAAAATCGGCTGCATCAAGGAAGTCCGCGCGATCACGGGCCTCGGCCTCAAGGAAGCCAAGGATCTCGTCGAGGGCGCCCCGAAGCCGGTCAAGGAGAACGTCTCCAAGGCCGACGCCGAGGAAATCAAGAAGAAGCTCGAGGCCGCCGGGGCCAAGGTCGAGCTCAAGTAAAGCGACCTTCTTGGCGTTTTTACTCGCACAACTTCCGATTCCTTCGGGACAGGCCGCGCGCCAGCACGGCCTGTCCTTTGCCTTTTCTCCTAATCGTTCTTTTGTCTGTTCCTCGCGCCGCTCGCTTTCCGCTCCGGGCCCGCGCGCCGTCTGATTTTTTACCACCCGGGAATTTCCATGGCCGACCGCAATAATTCTGAACGCATCAACTTCGGCAAACTTCGCGAAGTCCTCCAGCCGCCGAATCTCATCGAGATTCAAATCACGTCCTACCTCGACTTCCTGCAAAAGGGCACGCCCGAGAAGCAGCGCAAGCCGCAGGGACTGGAGGCCGTTTTCCGCGAGGTGTTTCCCATCCTCTCCTACGACGAGCGGCTGACGCTGGAATACGTTTCCTACACGCTCGGCGATCCCAAGAACACCGAGATCGAGTGCCTGCGCGAGGGCATCACGTATTCGGTTCCGCTCTACGTGAAGCTCCGCCTCCGCGAGGAAGACTTCATCAAGGACGAGGAAATCTACATGGGCGAAATCCCGATGGTGACCGAGCGCGGCTCTTTCATCATCAACGGCGCCGAGCGCGTCGTCGTCTCGCAGTTGCACCGTTCGCCGGGCATCGCTTTCGAGGTCACGCCTCACCCGAACGGCAAACCGCTCCACTCCTTCCGTATCATCCCGGACCGCGGCACCTGGCTCGAAGTTCAGTTCGACAACAACGACCTGCTCTACGTTTACCTCGACCGCCGCCGCCGCCGTCGGAAATTCCTCATCACGACGCTGCTCCGCGCCATCGGTTATTCGAGCGACATCGACCTCCTGAATCTCTTCTACGAGATCAAGGATCTGAAGGTTTCCAAGGCGCTCGACATGGAGAACGTCTCCACCCTCGTGCTCGTCGAAGACGCGATCGATGCCCAGAAAGGCGTCGTGCTCGCGCGCGCGTTCGAGCCGCTCACGAAGGCGATCGTCCGCACGTTCGAGAAACACGAGATCACCACACTGCGCGTCATCGACACCGCCGCCGACGAAGGCGCGATCATCCGCGCGTTGAAGAAGGATCCGACCCGTAACGAAGAGGAAGCCCTCAAGGAAATCTACAAACGCCTCCGCCCCGGCGAACCGCCGACCACGGCGAACGCAAAGGCTCTCCTCAAGCGTCTCTTCTTCGATCCGAAGCGCTACGACCTCGGGCGCGTCGGCCGTTACAAGGTCAACCAGAAGCTCGGTCTGAAGGTCGACCTGGAGCAGCGCATCCTCGAATCCGGCGACATCGTGGCCGCGACGAAGTATCTCGTCCGCCTCAAGCGCGGCGAGGGCGTCGTCGACGACATCGATCACCTCGGTTCCCGCCGCGTCCGCACCGTCGGCGAGTTGCTCGCCAACCAGTGCCGCGTCGGTCTCAGCCGCACGGAGCGCCTCGTTCGCGAGCGCATGACGATGTACGACCAGAGCGTCGACTCGATCACCCCACAGAAGCTGATCAATCCGAAGGCCCTGACGACCGTGATCCGCGATTTCTTCGCGCGCAGCCAACTGTCGCAGTTCATGGACCAGATCAACCCGCTCGCCGAGGTCACGCACAAGCGCCGCCTCTCCGCGCTCGGGCCGGGCGGTCTCAATCGCGAACGCGCCGGCTTCGAAGTCCGCGACGTCCATCCGTCGCACTACGGCCGCATCTGCCCCATCGAAACGCCCGAAGGCCCGAACATCGGCCTCATCAATTCCCTCTCGACCTACGCCCGCGTCAACGAATTCGGCTTCATCGAAACGCCGTATCGTCTCGCGAAGGAAGGCCGCGCGTCCGAGAAAATCGAATACCTCACCGCCGACCAGGAGGAGGGCAAGGTCATCGCGCAGGCGAATTCCGAACTCGACGAAAAAGGTTACTTCATCGGCAAGGTCACCGTGCGTAAGGACGGCGAGTTCCTCGAGGTGCCCGCCACCGACGTCCAGCTCATGGACGTTTCCCCGAAGCAGGTCATCTCGATCGCTGCGGGCATGATTCCCTTCCTCGAGCACGACGATGCGAATCGCGCGCTCATGGGTGCGAACATGCAACGCCAGGGCGTGCCGCTCCTCCAGGCCGAGGCGCCGTTCGTCGGCACCGGCATCGAAGAGCGCGTCGCGCGCGACTCGAAGATCGTCGCCGTCGCCGACGAGGCGGGCATCGTCGCTTCCGTCGATGCGAAGCAGATCGTCATCACGAAAGACGGCGAACTGCCGCGCAATCTGAAGACCGATTCGAAGAACGGCGTGCACGTTTACGAGCTGCGCAAGTTCATGCGCTCGAATGCGGGCACCTGCTTCAATCAAAAGCCAATCGTCAAGATCGGCCAGAAGATCAAGGCCGGCCAGATCATCGCCGACGGTCCTTCGACCGACAACGGCGAGATGGCGCTCGGCCGCAACGTGCTCGTCGCGTTCATGCCGTGGAACGGTTACAACTTCGAAGACGCGATCCTGATCTCGGAGAAGGTTCTCCGCGAAGACATCTTCACCTCGATCCACATCCAGGAATTCGAAGTCACCGCCCGTGACACGAAGCTCGGGCCGGAGGAAATCACGCGCGACATCCCGAACGTCGGTGAGGAAGCGCTGAAGAACCTCGACCACAACGGCGTCATTCGCATCGGTGCGGAAGTGAAGCCTGGCGACATCCTCGTCGGTAAAATCACTCCGAAGTCCGAGACCGAACTCGCGCCCGAAGAGAAACTCCTCCGCGCCATCTTCGGCGAAAAAGCCGCCGACGTTAAGGACACCTCTCTCGTCGTCCCCTCGGGTGCCGCTGGCATCATCATGGACGTGAAGGTTTCCTCCCGAATCGACTTCGAGAAGGAGAAGCTCTCGCCCTCCGATCGCCGCCGTCAGGTGAAGCAAATCCAGGAAGAGTACAAGACGCAGATGGATAAACTCCGCGAGGGTTTGACCGAAGCGCTTTCGAACATCCTCCTCGGCGAAAAGATTCCGCTCGACGTCATCAACGGCGAGTCCGGCGAAATCATCATCCCGGCCAACCGCAAGATCACGAAGACGCTCCTCCGCAAGCTCGCGGCGGTCTCTAAGCACGTTCAGATCGATCCGTCTCCGGTCCGGATCAAGATCATGGAGATCATCGGCTCGTATCAGACGAAGTTCGATGAGCTCGAGACCGACCGTGAGCGCAAGATCGGCGGCATCGAGTCCGGTGCCGACGCCGGCGACGGCGCGATCAAGCAGGTCAAAGTCTACATCGCCACGAAGCAAAAGCTCGAGGTCGGTGACAAGATGGCCGGCCGCCACGGCAACAAGGGTGTGGTGGCGAAGATCGTGCCCGAGGAAGACATGCCGTTCCTCCCGGACGGCACGCCGATCGAAATCTGCCTCAACCCGCTGGGCGTGCCTTCGCGCATGAACGTCGGGCAGGTGCTCGAGACGCACTTGGGCTGGGCCTGCAAAAGGCTCGGCATCAAGGTCGCGACGCCCGTGTTCGACGGCATTCCGGAAAAGAAAGTCCGCGAATACCTCAAGGACGCGAAGCTCCCGTCCTCGGGCAAGAGCATCCTCCACGACGGTCGCACCGGCGAGAAACTCGATCAGGAGGTCGTCGTCGGCTACATCTACATGATGAAGCTGAACCATCTCGTGTCGCACAAGATTCACGCGCGCGCGGTCGGTCCTTACTCGCTCGTCACGCAGCAGCCGTTGGGCGGCAAAGCCCAATACGGCGGCCAGCGTTTCGGCGAAATGGAAGTGTGGGCGCTCGAAGCTTACGGCGCGGCGCACACGCTCCAGGAACTCCTCACCGTCAAGTCCGACGACGTGCAGGGACGCACCAAGATCTACGAGTCGCTCGTCAAGGGCGACAACACGCTGCAGGCCGGCACGCCGGAATCCTTCAACGTGTTGATCAAGGAAATCCAGTCCCTCGGTCTCGACATCAAGCTCAACAAGAGCGACGCGCTCGGCTTCGGCACCTGAGTGCCCGCCGCGCGATCGCTTTTGTTTTTCGCATCCTTTCCAAAAAATCAGGGAGAAATTAAATGAGCATTCAACCCAACGAAATCGCAGCCTCCTCCGCTCGTGAGGAAACCCGTTCGGCCCTCGGTCTCGAGGAGAACCCGTTCGACTGCGTGTCCATCACCGTCGCGTCACCGGAGACCATCCGCAAATGGTCGAAGGGCGAGGTGAAGAATCCCGAGACGATCAACTACCGCACCTTCAAACCCGAGCCGGGCGGCCTCTTCTGCCAGAAGATCTTCGGCCCGGTGCGCGACTACGAGTGCGCCTGCGGAAAGTACAAACGCATCAAATACAAGGACGTCGTCTGCGATCGCTGTGGCGTCGAAGTCACGATCGCGCGCGTCCGCCGCGAACGCATGGGCCATATCGAGCTCGCCGTTCCGGTCGCGCACATCTGGTTCCTCAAGAGCATGCCGAGTCGCCTCGGCCTCCTCCTCGACATGACCGCGCGCTCGCTCGAGCGCGTGATCTACTACGAGAACTTCATGGTGATCGATCCGGGCAAGACCCCGCTCGAGCCGCACCAGCTCCTCACGGACACCGAGTATCGCCAGGCCCTCGACGAATATGGTGACGATTCTTTCGTCGCCAAGATGGGCGCCGAAGCGGTCCGCGACGCGCTTGTGAAGACCGACATGGAGACGACCGTCACCGAACTGCAGGAGCAGATGCGCGCGACGAAATCGAAGCAGATCAAGAAGAAGCTCTCGAAGCGTCTCAAAGTCATCCAAGGCTTCATTCATTCGAAGAGCCGGCCGGAGTGGATGGTCCTCGAAGTGTTGCCGGTCATCCCGCCGGACCTGCGCCCGCTCGTCCCGCTCGAGGGCGGTCGCTTCGCGACCTCCGATCTGAACGATCTCTATCGCCGCGTCATCAACCGCAACAACCGCCTGCGAAATTTGATGCAGTTGAAGACGCCCGACGTGATCATTCACAACGAAAAGCGCATGCTGCAGGAAGCAGTCGACGCGCTCTTCGACAACGGCCGTCACGGCCGCCCCGTCACGGGCGCCGGCAATCGTCCCTTGAAGTCCCTCTCGGACATGCTCAAGGGCAAGCAGGGCCGTTTCCGCCAGAACTTGCTCGGCAAGCGCGTGGATTACTCCGGCCGTTCCGTCATCGTCATCGGTCCCGAACTCAAGCTCAACCAGTGCGGTTTGCCGAAGAAGATGGCGCTCGTGCTCTTCGAGCCGTTCATCATCCGCCGCCTGAAAGAACTCGGTTTCGTGCACACCGTCCGCGGTGCGCGCAAGATGATCGAGAAGAAGTCTCCGGAAGTCTGGGACATCCTCGAGGAAGTCACGAAAGGCCACCCGGTCCTCCTCAATCGCGCACCGACGCTTCACCGTTTGTCGATTCAGGCGTTCGAGCCCGTCCTCATCGAGGGCGAGGCCATTCGCGTTCACCCGCTCGTCTGCACCGCTTACAACGCGGACTTCGACGGTGATCAGATGGCGGTTCACGTGCCGCTCTCGCTCGAGGCGATCATGGAGTGCAAACTCCTCATGATGGCGACGTCGAACATCTTCTCGCCGTCCTCCGGCAAGCCGATCCTCACGCCGTCGCAGGACATCGTGCTCGGCGCTTACTATCTCACCATCGAGCCGCGCAAGAAGCCGGCGAAGGATCAGCACGTGCCGATCCTCGCGGGTCTGCAGGAAGTGCTCTACGCCATCGCTGACGGCGCGCTCAAAAAACACGACTGGGTCGAAGTGCCGAATCCCGACTTCGGCCGCGACACCGTTTTCGGCAACAAGGAGAAGAAGACGCTCCGCACCACCTCGGGCCGCGTGATCTTCAACCAGATCTGGCCGGTCGGTCTCGGCTTCATCAACTTCCCGGTCCCGAAGGGCAAGCTGGGTGATCTCATTCTGAATACCTACAAAATCGTCGGTAATCAGGAAACCGTGCAGACGCTCGACCGCCTGAAGGAGCTCGGCTTCCAGACCGCCATGCAGGCCGGCATCTCGATCGGCATCGACGATATGATCATCCCGGAGACGAAGAAAGAAATCGTCGCCGACACCCGGAAGAAAATCTCCGAGGTCGAAAGCCAGTTCAACAAAGGCATCATCACCGAGGGCGAACGGAAAAACAAGGTCATCGACTTGTGGACCGGCACCACGGACAAGATCGCCAAAGAGGTCTTCGCGAAACTCGAATACAACGAGGGTCGCACCGAGGTGAATCCCGTCTACATCATGATGGATTCCGGCGCGCGCGGTAACAAACAGCAGGTCCGCCAACTGTGCGGCACCCGTGGTTTGATGGCCAAGCCGTCCGGCGAAATCATCGAGCGCCCCATCCTGTCTTCGTTCCGCGAGGGCCTGACCGTGCTCGAATACTTCATCTCGACCCACGGCGCCCGCAAGGGTCTCGCCGATACCGCGCTCAAGACCGCTGATGCCGGCTATCTCACCCGCAAGCTGTGCGATGTGGCGATGGACGTGATCATCGCGGAGGACGATTGCGGTTCACGCGACGGCGTGTGGAAGAAGGCGATCTTCGAAGGTGACGACGAAATCGTCGGCCTCCGCGAGCGCCTCGTCGGCCGCTTCTCGAGCGACGACGTCTACAATCCCACGAATCCCTCCGAACTGCTCGTCGGTTCCGGCGAACTCATCACCGAGGAAATCGCCACCAAGATCGACGAAGTCGGCATCGAGCGCGTCAAGGTCATGTCGCCCCTCACGTCGATCAGCCAGCACGGTATCGACGCCAAGAGCTACGGCATCAATCCCGCCACCTCGAAGGTCGCGAAGATCGGCGATTCGGTCGGCATCATCGCCGCCCAGTCGATCGGCGAGCCGGGCACGCAGCTCACGATGCGCACCTTCCACATCGGTGGTGTCGCGTCCGGCGGCTTCAAGACCCCCGAAATCCGCGTGCGCGCGTCGGGCCGAGTCAAATACAAGGGCCTCCGCCTCGTCGAAACCGCCGATGGCGCCGCGATCGTGCTCAACAAGACCGGCACGATCCAGATCATCGACGCGGAAGACCGCGAACTCGAGACCTACAACATCGTGGTCGGCTCCTTCCTTCACGTCGGCGACGGCGAGAAGATCGAGAAGGGTGCGGTCCTCGCGCAGTGGGATCCGTATAACATTCCCGTGCTCTCCGAAAAGGGCGGCACGCTCGTGTTCAAGGACATGATCCCCGGCGTCACCGTGAAGCGCGAACTCGACGAATCGTCGGGCCGCATCGCCACCGTCGTCATCGAACACAAGGAAGATCTCAATCCGCAGGTCGAGGTCCGCGACGCGAAGGGCAAGCCGCTGTCGGCCTACTCGATTCCCGTCGGCGCGCAGATCGCGGTCAACGAGGGCGACATCATTCAGCCGGGTGCGTTGCTCGCGAAGACCCCGCGTCAGGCGTCCAAGACCAAGGACATCACCGGCGGTCTCCCGCGTGTCGCCGAGCTTTTCGAAGCCCGCCGCCCGAAGGACGCCGCGGAAATGTCCCGCATCGATGGCATCGTCGGTTTCGAGGGCACCGTGCGCGGCAAGCGCAAGCTCGTCGTCAAAAACGAGGAGACCTCGCAGGAAGAGGAACATCTCATCGCCACCGGCAAGCACATCATCGTGCAGCCCGGTGACGTCGTGCACAAAGGCCAGCACCTGACCGAAGGCGCCGCCGACCCGCACGAAATCCTCGAGATCCTCGGGCCCAGCGCGCTCTACGACTTCCTGATTTCGCAGGTGCAGGAAGTTTATCGTCTCCAGGGTGTGACGATCAACGACAAGCACATCGAGATCATCATCCGCCAGATGCTCCGCAAAGTTCGGATCACCGATCCGGGCGACACGGAGAACTTCTGGGGTGAGCAGGTGGATCGCGCCATGTTCCTCGCGGAAAACAAGCGCATCGAGGAAGCCGGCGGCAAACCCGCCGAGGCCGAACCGATCCTCCTTGGCATCACCAAGGCGTCGCTGGAGACCGAGTCGTTCATCTCTGCGGCTTCGTTCCAAGAGACGACGCGCGTCCTCACCGACGCCTCGACGCTCGGCAAGGTCGACATGCTGAAAGGCTTCAAGGAAAACGTCATCATGGGTCACTTGATTCCGGCGGGCACAGGCCTGCCGCGTTACAAGAATCTCAAGATCACGCTGCCCTTTGGCGCCGAATTGCCGGTCGAACCCGAAGCGGCCGCCGTCACCGAAGCGAGCTGAGTTCGTTTCGCGCGAGGCACGCTCCTCGCATCACTTCAAAGCCGCGGCCTGAACGCCGCGGCTTTTTCCTGGGCGCGGATCGGAAAGCTGAATACGGAGCGCGCCGATCAACCTATGAGGCGCGGTTGGAATTGAACCACAGAGACACGGAGAGCACCGAGAAAACGGCTTCCAAAAAGACTGATCTGATCGGAAAGCTCACCTGCCGGATGAAACCATTTTCTCCGAGGTTTCTCCGGTTCGACTCTCTGTGCCTTTGGGTCTTTGTGGTTCAACCGCGCCTTTCGGATCAATCCAAGCCCCGAGCCGTGAGGTCGTCCTCGTCCCAGCCGAAATAGTGGCCGAGTTCGTGGAGGTAGGTGAGGCGGCACTCCTCGCGGAAGACTTCCTCGTCGCCCTCGGCGAAGTCCCGGAGGTTTTCGAGATAGAGAAGGATTTGAGGCGGCGCCGGATTGGTTTGCTCGAGTTCGGCGCCGTGGGCGCTCCCAACGAAGAGACCGAGGATGTCGGCAGGAAAACCATCGGCGAGGACGTCGGCCGCGGGCACCGCTTCGTAGTGCACGGGCACGTCGCGTGCGAGGGCGCGGAGATCGGGCGGGAGCTGGCGCTGGGTCGCGCCGACGACCTCGGCGGCGGCACGGGCGAGGTCGGCGGACTTCATGCGCGCAGTTCGCTGGAAAGATCGAAGCGCTCGAACCGTCGGCCGAGCCACCAGATGCCACACCAGAGTTCGGCCCCGAGCACAGCGAGCGCAAGGAAGGTCGCGAGCACGAGCCCGCCAGGCGAAAGGAAGTGGGCGGATTCGCCGCTGATCAAGTGTCGCCAGCCAAACGTGCAGACGAGTGCAAGACCGGCGGCCAGGACGGCCGGAATCAGCGCGAGCAGCGTGGTGAGAAACTGGCCGAAGACGAAAATCAGGCGCTGCCCCACTACGTCGATCCCGCCGGCGCGACCACGCGTCGCGTGAAACCAGCCAGGAAAAAGGAGCGTCGCGGCATTGGGCACGAAGACCTGCAGCATGACGAGCGGCACGGCAGTAAGGCCGACGCAGACCGCGATCATGGCGCGAAACGAAAACGTGAGCCACGGGAAACGCGACAGTTCGAAGGCGAGTGTCCATTCGAGCCCAGCGAGCCAGACCAGGCCGCTGAGGATCAGGGTCGGCGTGAGCAACTGGCCGAATACGAGCTGCCAGCCAGCGACGGGGTAGGTTTTGAGGATGTCAGCGTGGGCGAGATCGCTGCGGAAATCCATGCGCGCGAGTTGAGGGCCGAGCAGCAAGGTGTAGCCGGCCACGATCAAGGCGAGGGTTCCGAGGATGGGCGCGAACACCGCATAGGCGTCGACGCGCCGCAGGATCGAATTGATCGCGACGAGCATGGCGGCGCTGCCCAATAAGACGCGCAGGGAGAAATAAGGCCGGGTGGAAAGAAGGTTTTTCCACAGGAAGGCGGATTCCGGGCGGCCGGTGCCGCTCAGGCGGAAAGGCGCACGACGGGCCTTGGCGGTTGCCCCGCCGAGCACGTAGCGGCCCTCGCGAGCGGCGCTGACCAGGCGGGCGCGTTTCTCCGCACCCGCGATCGAATCCTCCTCGAATGCCGCGTCGGTGCGGGCGACCCAGAGGTAGAGCGCGGCCAGCGGGAGCAGGGCGAAACCGAACTCGGGCAAAAACGCGTGAAAATCCGGCGCGAGAAATGGCGCCACGAGAAGTTTCCCCGGCCAGAGCAGCACCGCCCAGAACCCATGCTCGGTGAGCGGCGCGAGGTAATTCATGAAAGCGTGCAAGCTGGCGAAATCCCGCGCTTCCGGCGTCGGGAGGATATGCCGGGCCCACAGCCAGCTCGCGATCCCGAGCGCGACGACGCCGCCGAGAATCGACCCACGCCGAAGCGCGACGCCGCGACCGGCGTGGCGCAGCACGGTGATGACGAGCGTGGCGCCGGTATAGTGGAGACTGGTCGCCGAAAGAATCACCCACCAGCCGATCGCATGCGTGAGCGCGTTGCCGCCGAGGAAATTCCAGCGGCTCGAAATCAACGTGAAGAACAGCGAGGTGAAAAAGATGCGGAACTGCGCGCTCGCGAGCTTGAAGTGAATCAGTGTGCGGCGGCTGACTGGAGCGGGAAAAAGAAACGCGATCTCCGGCTCGGTGAAGCCCAAACCGGGATTGCTGCCGGGCAGCACCCAGCTGAGGACAAACAGCACGAGCAGGGCGGCGCTGCCGATCACGCCGAAAGCGGCGACGAGATCGGCGGGCTCCGGCAGCGCGGGTACGGGCGCGGTCAACGCGCCGCGATGGCCCGCGCCGAACAGGTGGCGAAAAAAGAAAAACCAGAAATACGCGAGGCCGGCCAAAGCGCCCGTGAGATACTTGGGCTGACGGAGACGCAGCAGCCGCGACCGCACGACGTTCTGCAAGGAGACGAGCCGAAGATAGAGCAGGGCGCGGAGCATGATCGGGCGGCCGGCGAGGTGGCGCGGTCAGCGGTCGGCGGGAGCGGCGGGTTCGTCGGTGACGGGGAGCGGCGGCGACGCAGGCGCAGCAAGCGCAGACTCAGGAACGAGCGGCAGAAGCGGCGGAGCGGCGGCGGCCGCAACGGGTGGGGGCAAGCCGCTGGTGGCCCGAATAAAAATCTCCTCGAGACTCACATCGGCTTCACCGCCACTGAAACGCGCCGCGACTTCGGCCAGCGTGCCGTCCGCCACCTTCCGGCCGCTTTGGAGGATGAGCACGTGCGAACAAACTTCCTCCAGCAGGTGCAGCAGGTGCGAGCTGAGGACGATCGCGGCGCCGGCGCGCGCGCGTTGGAGAATGGAATCCTTCATCCGGCGGATGCCCAGCGGGTCGAGCCCGGTGAGTGGCTCGTCGAAAAACATCACCGACGGCGCGTGCAGGAGGCCGCAGGCGATCGCGAGTTTCTGTTTCATGCCGCGCGAGAGCGCGCCGGGGAGTTCGTCGGCCTTGTCGGCGATTTCGAGTTCCTCGAGCAGCGGTTGCGCCAGCGTCTCATGATCGGCGATACCGTAGATGCGTGCGATGAAAGCGAGGTGCTGGCGAACGGTGAGGTAGTCGAAGAGCCGGGGTTCGTCGGGGAAAAACGCGAGTGCGCGTTTGGCGCCGATGGGATCGGCGGCGAGATCGTGGCCGGCGATGCGCACCGCGCCTGCGCTGGGCGGGATGATGCCGGCGATGCTGCGGAGCGTGGTGGTCTTGCCGGCGCCGTTGGGGCCGACGAGGCCGAGCACCTCGCCGGGCTGAACGCGAAACGACAGATCTTTCACGGCGGTGAACGACCCGTAGCGTTTCGTGAGTCCGGAAACTTCGATCATGCGGGCGACGGTGAAATCGAATTGGCGGAGCGGCAAGCCCGCGAAAAAAATCCCGGTAACCGGCCGGAGGAGGTCGCGTCTTTGACCGCGTTCCCATGAAAAACCCGGCCAAGATCATTTCACTCGCGACGCTCGCGCTGATGGCGTTTTCGCCTGTCGCCCGCGCCGCCGACGACACCCCTCCGCCACCTCCTCAACAGGGTTCAGGCGGTCCGATGAAACACATGCGCGAGAAGCGAGTGAAGCAACTCGATGAGGCGCTGCACCTCACGGCGGAGCAGAAGACGCAGATCCAAGCGATCTGGGACAAAACCGAGGAGCAGGGGCGAGCGCTGCGAAAAGACAAGTCGGTGCCGCGCGAGCAACGACGTGAGAAGATGCGCGAGGCGATGAAGGCCGCACACGATCAGGTGCGCGCGCTGCTGACGCCGGAGCAACAGAAGATTTTCGATACGCTGCCGCCCGAGGGTCCGCGCGGCGGACCGTCGCACGACGGCGATCAGCCACCGCCTCCGCCGCCGACGGAGAAATCGGAGTAACGAAGAGGAACGCAGGCTAAAAATTTCTGGGGTTGGTGTGCCGCCGCGAAGGGGTTCGCGGCGGCCTTTTTTTTGCGGGTAATTTCCGAGCCGATGGTCATTGACCGCCGCTCCAGCGAAGGCGTCGAACCGAGTTTCAAGGCTGGGGTTTCGGTTTGGACATGTGACGCGGCGGGCGCAGTCTGCGCGAATGGCTGGAACGAGAGTGGTGGTGATCGGCGGCGGGGCGGCGGGATTTTTCGCGGCTATTTCCGCCGCGGAGAAACTCGGCGCGGACGGCGACGTGACTCTTTTCGAGGCGACGGCGCATCCGCTCGCGAAGGTGCGCGTGTCGGGCGGCGGGCGCTGCAACGTGACGCACGCGTGCTTCGAGCCGCGCGAGCTGGTGAAGCGCTATCCACGCGGCGGACGCGAATTGCTGGGGGCGTTTCACCGCTGGCAGCCGCGCGACACCGTCGCGTGGTTCGCCGAACGCGGCGTGGAGCTGAAAACGGAGGAGGACGGGCGGATGTTTCCGGTGACGGACGACTCGGCGACAATCGTGGATGCCCTCATGAGCGCGGCGGCGAAGGCGGGGGTGAAGGTGGTGACGAGTTTGGGCGTGAGGACCGTGGAGAGTAGCGCCGGCAATCTGCCCGCGGATCGCGGTGGAGAGCACGGGCAGGTTGCCCGTGCCGCGAGTTTCTGGCTGACGCTCACGGACGATTCGCATGTGCGGTGCGAGCGGTTGGTGATAGCAACGGGCGGCAACAAGGCTTCGGCGGGACTCGCGATCGCGCAGAAACTCGGGCACACGATCGTGCCGCCGGTGCCGTCGCTGTTCACGTTTCACATCGATGACAAGCGGCTGGAGGGGCTCTCGGGAGTTTCCGTCGAGAATGCGGGCGTGGCGGTGCGCGGATCGAAGTTGAAGGAGAGCGGGCCGATGCTGATCACGCACTGGGGGCTGAGCGGGCCGGCGATTCTGAAGTTGTCGGCGTGGGGTGCGCGCGAGCTGGCGCAGGCGAACTATGAATTCCCGTTGATCGTGAATTGGACGGGGGCGCAGACACGCGAGGCGCTGGTGAAGGAGCTATCCGACGTGCGCGCGAAAAATCCGAAGAAGCAGATCACGACGTGGAGTCCGCTCCAAACAGCGGGCGGGCCGCCCGCGCTCGCAGGGAAAGCCGCGATGCCGCAGCGGTTGTGGGAGCGGCTGGTGACCTCGGCGGGAATCGCCGCGACGACGCCGTGGGCGCAGGTCGGCAACGCGGCGCTCGGAAAACTCGCGGACGAGCTGACGGCGGCGGAGTTCAGGGTCGTGGGGAAAAGTTTGTTCAAGGAAGAGTTTGTAACGTGCGGTGGCGTGACTCTGAGCGAAGTGGATTTTCGCACGATGGAGAGTCGCGTGTGTCCGGGGCTGCATTTCGCAGGCGAGGTGCTCGACATCGACGGGGTGACGGGCGGGTTTAATTTTCAGAACGCGTGGACGACGGGCTGGCTGGCCGGCCGCGCCGCGAGCGGCGCGGAAGATCCAGGTGCCAAGATCCAAGCTCCAGAGAAACAGCAGTGACCAAGCTCCAGGCCAGGCGTGAGGCGGTGATGTTTGGAGATGGGTAATTCTCTGGAACTTGGGGCTTGGATCTTGGAGCTTCAGCGCGGTTTGCGTCGATGCTGTCCTACGTCCATCTGCTGCTGCTGATCCTGCCGGTGTTCGCGATCATCGCGATCGGTGTCGTCCTCCGGCGCGCGCACTGGGTCGAGGGCGCCGCGGAGACGAGCTTCATGCGGCTCGTGATCAATCTGTGCATGCCGGCGCTGATCTTCGAATCGGTCGTCGGAAATCCGTCGATGCGTACGAGCGGAAATCTATTGCTGCCGCCGCTGGTGGGTTTCGGAACGACGGTGATCGCGATCGGCATGGCCTTTTATCTGGGGCGGTGGCTGGGACTGACGGTCGGTTCGGGGCTGCGGACGTTCGCGCTGTCGGCGGGACTGGCGAACTACGGTTATCTGCCGTTGCCGATCATGGCGGCGATGTTCGGCGCGGAAAGCCGGGGCGTGCTGCTCGTGCACAACATCGGCGTCGAGGCGGCGATCTGGACGGTGGGCGTGCTGGTGTTGAGCGGGATGTCGCTGCGCGAAGGCTGGCGGCGGCTGGTGAGTCCGATCGTGGTCACGCTCGTCGTGGCAGTCGTCGTGAATTTGGCGGGATGGAGCGACGCGTTGCCGCGCGTGGCGCTGGACATCGTGCATGCGCTCGGCGTGTGCGCGGTGCCGCTCGGGTTGATCATGACCGGAGTGAATCTCGCGAACTACATCGACGATCCGCACGCGCTGTTCGACCGGCGGGTGTCGCTCGGGGCGACGTTGTTGCGATTCGGCGTGCTGCCGGTGCTGTTTCTGGCGCTGGCGCGGTGGCTCCCTTGCTCGATCGAGTTGAAGCGCGTGATCGTGGTGCAAGGCGCGATGCCGGCGGCGGTGATTCCGATCATCGTCGCGCAGCACTATGGCGGGCGGCCGCTGACGGCCGTGCAGATCGTGCTCGGCACGACGGCGGCGGGCGTGGTGCTGACGCCGTGGTGGCTGCGCGTCGGACTCGCGTGGGCGGGGTTGTAGGAGGCGCGAGTCGATCGCCTGCAAGCAGGCTCCTACAGGTGGGCGGCGGGGAGGAAGTAGAAGAGCACGCCGAGAATCGCGTAGAGGGCGAGGAGTTGCGCGCCCTCGAGCCAGTTGCTCTCGCCGTCGCCGGCGATCTGGTCGGTGACGAACGCGGCGAGCGCGACGGCCACGATCTCGGGGATCGTGAACTCGAGGTTGAGCCGGTGCGGAAAAAAGTAGCTCGCGAAAACGAGCACGGGCGCGACGAAGAGCGCGATCTGAAGGCTGGAGCCGACGGCGATGCCGAGGGCGAGATCCATCTTGTTTTTCATCGCCATCGTGACGGCGGTGGAGTGCTCGGCGGCGTTGCCGACGATCGCGACGATGATCACGCCGACGAAGGTTTCGGTCACGCCGAGCGAGTGCTGCGCGGCTTCCACGGCGCCGACGAGAAACTCGGAGAGCCAGGCGACGAGGAGCGTGGCGCCGAGCAGCACGGAGATGGCCTTGCCGACGGACCAGATTTCGTCGTGGGCGGCGGCCGGATCGGATTTGCCGTCCTCGGCACTCCCGCCGACGAAGAGCTGGCGGTGAGTGACGAGCGAGAAGACGAGCATCGCGGCGTAGGTGGCGAGCAGGATGATCGCGATGATCAACGAGAGGTTTTGCTCGGCCGCAGGCGTCCACCCGCCAGGGCGATCGTCGGCGGTCGAGTGAAAAACGCTGGGGATGATGAGCGCGGCGGCGGCGAGGATGAGCGCGGTGCAGCCGGCGCGGGCGGCGGTGCGGTTGAAGTTTTGTTTCGGATACTTCAAGCCGCCGGCGAAAACGGAGACGCCGAGCACGAGGAGCAGATTGCCGATGATCGAGCCGGTGATGGAGGCCTTCACGACTTCGATGTGGCCGGCGCGCAGGGCCATGAGCGCGATGATGAGTTCGGCGGCGTTGCCGAAGGAGGCGTTGAGGAGGCCGCCGATGCCCTCGCCCATGCGATGCGCGAGCTGCTCGGTGGCGTGGCCCATCCAGCCGGCGACGGGAATCAGCGCGAGGGCGGAGACGACGAAGAGCGCGGTCTGATTTTGCCACGCGGGCACGTAGCGGAGGGCGAGCGCGACGGGGATGAAGGCGGCGAGCCAGTCGAGCGAGGGGCGGAAGCGGAAGGAGTTCGCAGACGACGCGGGGGCGGACATGCGAACGAGCGTCTGCGCGGCGGTGCGGGGAAGTCGAGGGCGTTTCGGAAATCCGGCGCGTGACGGCGGCGGTCATAGACCGCCGCGACATCGGAATGGGCTACTCGACCTTCGGCAGCGGGGCGCCGAGTTCGGTGGGATGGGGATGATTGCGCTCCTCCTTGCGCTGCTCGTGGCGGCGGCGAAGGAGCTTGTCGAATTTGTCCATCAGGCCGTCGAGAGATTGATAAGGGTCGGCGGTCACGACGCTGGCGAGGAGGTCCGGACCGCGGATTTCAATCTGACCTTTCGCGACGAAGCGGTCGTCGGCGTCGGCCGTGGAGTTGCGTTCGATGTCGATGCGGATGCGAACGATCTCGTCGCTGTGGCGGAGGAGACGTTCGGCTTTTTCGAGGGCGATCGTCCGGAACGCATCGGTGAGTTCGACGTGAATGCCTTGGAGAATGATTTTGGCCGAGACGTCGTTGAAAAGTTGAGACGATGAGGGTTTCATGCGCTCTGGGACCGCCTTTGGATGACGAAGTTGAAGGGTTGGTGAATTCTCCCATGCCGGGCGTCGATCGGCACAACGCCATCCCATGGTCGCTTCACCCCGGATTCATGACGCTTTTGTCATTCTGAGACTCCGAACCAACGCCAAGCTGTTGGGTGGCATCCGCGGATGAACTCTCAAATACCTGTCATTCTGAGCGCAGCGAAGAATCCATTTGGACTTTCGCACGCGCGTCGTGCCACGAAGCGCGTACTGGATTCTTCACTTCGTTCAGAATGACAAACTGGGTGAGGTTCATCAGCAGCGCAGGGAAGAATCCATTTGGACTTCGCACGCGCGTCGTGCCGCGAAGCGCGCACTGGATTCTTCACTTCGTTCAGAATGACAAACCGAGTGAGGTTCATCAGCAGCGCAGGGAAGAATCCATTTGGACTTTCGCACGCGCGTCGTGCCACGAAGCGCGCACCGGATTCTTCACTCCGTTCAGAATGACAAACCGGGTGAGGTTCATCAGCAGCGCAGCGAAGAATCCATTTGGACTTCGCACGCGCGTCGTGCCACGAAGCGCGCACTGGATTCTTCACTTCGTTCAGAATGACACTCCGGGAATGGAGTGTCGCGAAGTGTGGCGCGGCCGGGTTTGGCGGAGGTGAGGCTAGTGTTTTTTGTTCAATGCGGCGTTGAACCAGTCGTTGTTCACCGGCGGGGGAGTGCGCGGCGCCTGGGGTGCGGCGGAGCGGTGGCCGTTGAAACTGCCGCGCTGGCCGCCGGGCGCGCCGGTGTTGGGCGTCTTCGGGCCGAGCTGCGGGTTGCTGCGCATCGAGAGGGCGATGCGTTGGCGGGGGAGGTCGATCTCGGTCACGGTGACCATGACGCGCTGGCCGGGTTTCACGACGGCGGCGGGCTCTTTCACGAAGCTGTCGGCGAGCTGGCTGACATGCACGAGGCCGTCCTGATGGACGCCGATATCGACGAACGCGCCGAACGCGGTGACGTTGGTCACGAGGCCGGGAAGCTTCATGCCAGGCTTGAGGTCCTCGGGTTTGTTCACGCCGTCGGTGAAGCTGAAGGCTTCGAATTTTTCGCGCGGGTCGCGGCCGGGCTTCGCGAATTCGGCCATGATGTCGGTGAGCGTGGGGAGACCGACATCGGCGGTGACGTAGTTCTCGAGCTTGATTTTGGAGCGGAGTTTTCCGTCGCGCAGGAGATCGGCGACGGTGGCGCCGAGGTCGGCGGCCATTTTCTCGACGAGGGCGTAGCGCTCGGGGTGAACGGCGCTGGCGTCGAGCGGGTGCGCGCCGTCGCGCACGCGGAGAAAACCGGCGGCCTGCTCGAAGGCTTTCGGGCCGAGGCGGGGAACGTCCTTCAGCTCGGCGCGGGATTTGAAGGCGCCCTTCTCGTTGCGGCGCGCGACGATGGCGGCGGCGACGGTGGCGTTGAGCCCCGAGACGTAGCTGAGGAGTTGCTTCGAGGCGGTGTTGAGTTCGACGCCGACGCGATTCACGGAGCTGACGACAGTATCGTCGAGGGAACGCTTGAGGGCGGACTGGTCGACGTCGTGTTGATACTGGCCGACGCCGATGGATTTCGGGTCGAGCTTCACGAGTTCGGCGAGCGGGTCCATGAGTCGCCGGCCGATGGAGACGGCGCCGCGGACGGTGAGGTCGTGATCGGGAAATTCTTCGCGGGCGACTTCGCTGGCGGAGTAGATCGAGGCGCCGGATTCGTTGACCATCACGACGGGGATCGTGGGCGGGAGGCCGAGCTTGCGGACGAAGGCTTCGGTCTCGCGGCCGGCGGTGCCGTTGCCGATGGCGATGGCTTCGACGTGGAAGAACTTCACGAAGCCGAGGAGTTTTTCCTTCGCGTCGGCTTCGAGCCGGTCGGGGAAGACGACGTCGTTGTGGAGGAGTTTGCCCTGGCGATCGAGGAGTACGGTTTTGCAGCCGGTGCGGATGCCGGGGTCGATCGCCATGACGGCGCGCTGGCCGAGGGGCGCGGCGAGGAGGAGTTCGCGGGCGTTGTCGGCGAAGACTTTGATGGCGGCTTCGTCGGCGCGTTTTTTGGAATCGAGGCGCATCTCGGTTTCCATCGCGGGGGAGAGGAGGCGTTTGCAGGCGTCGGCGACGGCGAGGCGGACGTGATCGGCGCAGGTCGAGTTGAGAGGCGAGGGTTGAGAGTTGAGAGCGGGTTTCGCGGAAGGTTTGACGAAGAGGGGCGTGACTTCGGCGGGGGCGGTGGCTTCGTCGGGGAGCGTGATGCGCATCATGAGGAAGCCCTCTTTTTCGCCACGGCGCATGGCGAGGATGCGGTGCGAAGGGGCTTTTGTGAGCGGCTCGGTCCAGGCGAAGTAGTCTTTGTATTTCGCGGCGTCGGGGAGCGCGTCTTTGCCGATGAGGACTTTCGAGGAGACGATGGCGTCGCGTTGGTAACAGGTGCGGAGACGGGCGCGGGCGTCTTTGTCGTCGCTGATGCGCTCGGCGATGATGTCGCGGGCGCCGGCGAGGGCTTCGTCGGTCGAGGCGATTTTCGATTTTTCGTTTTTGCCGTCGTCGGCGACGTATTCGCGGCCGACGTAGGGCTGCGCGGCGACGAGAGGCTCGGTGGCGGGATCCTGCGCGAAGATCAGATCGGCGAGGGGCTCGAGGCCTTTCTCCTTCGCGAGGGTGGCACGCGTGCGCTTCTTCGGTCGAAAGGGAAGATAGATGTCTTCGAGGGCGGTGAGGCTGTCGGCGGCGCCGAGAGATTTTTCGAGTTCGGGGGTGAGGAGGTTGCGCTCTTTCAGCGAAGCGAGGATCGCGGCGCGCCGATCGTCGATGGCGGCCATTTGTTCGAGGCGATCGCGGACGGCGAGGACCTGGACTTCGTCGAGTTCGCCGGTGGCTTCCTTGCGGTAGCGGGCGATGAACGGGACGGTGGCGCCTTCCGCGAAGAGCTGCGCGGTGGCGGCGACTTGAAAGACTTTGAGGTTCAACTCCGCGGCGAGGCGGAGGACGTGGTCGGGATTCGGCGAAGCCATGAAAAGAGCGGGCGATTGCAAAGGCGCATGGCTAACGAGCAAGGGGAAACGAGGGCGGACGGCCAAAATTTGCGCAGAATTCGGCAAGGGGCGCTGTTTAGCGCGAGGGAGTTTGTGACGTTCTAGAGGCCGTCGGCGGCGCATCGCGCTGCGGTCAACTTTTATGCGGTTAAAAAATATCCTTGGACACTGGCGGTTATTTTCCGTGCTCGTGCTCGCGCCCATCGGCGTGTACGCGGGCGGGAATCAGGAATTCGACGAGGCGCCGGTGCCGGTGAAATCCGTGCCGCCCGATTATCCGCCGGCGATGAGGCAGGCCGGCGTAACGGGAATCGTGACCGTGACGGTCGTGATCAATCAGAACGGCGACGTATTGGAGCGCGCGGTGGCAAAGTCGACGCGCGCGGAATTCGAGAACGCGGCGCTCGACGCGGTGGCGAAATGGAAATTCCGGCCGGCCCGCAAGAGTGGAGCGAACGTGCAAGCCCGGGTGAACATCCCGATCAAGTTTAGCGCGGAGTAGGCGCGGAAGACTTTGCACCCATGCCGCGGCGGCCAGCGTCGGCCGCGGTTTGTGACGACTCGGGCGATTTTCATGCGTCAGGTGGAAATCGCCCGGAAACGCCGCCCGGCGATCCGGACTGGCGTGGCAGAGGAATGCACGTAGGGTGAACGGATGAACTGGTTGCGTCGGATGGGTTTTGTTTTGGCGGCGGCAGGCGTGGCGTTCGCCGCGCACTCGTCAGCGAGAGCGGAGGAGCCGGCGGCGGCCGGATTCGAGAAAGAATTGGCCGCGCTCGTCGCAAGTCCGCAGGTGACGGTCGTGCACCTCTGGGCGCCGTGGTGCGGGAACTGCAAAAACGAGCTGCGGCCGGACGGCTGGGGAAAATTCGTGAAGGAAAATCCGGCGGTGAAGGTCGTGTTCGTGAACATCTGGCACAAGGGCCAGGATCCGGAGCCGCGGCTGGCGGCGGCGGGGTTGGCGGCGGCGGGGCGGCCGGGGGCGGCCGCGCTCCCGGGCGCGGAGGCGCCGGCGAATTTCCTGGCGCTCACGCACCCGAATGCGTCGAACACGCGCGGCGAAAAACTCGATCAGTTACTTGGGTTGCCGGTGTCGTGGGTGCCGACGACGTGGGTGTTTCGCGACGGAAAGCTGCGCTATGCGTTGAACTATGGCGAGGTGCGCTTCGAGATGCTGAAAAGCATGGTCGAGGATGCGGCGGCGAAGTGGTGAGGGCGCGGGCGGCGAAGTCGTGAGAGTGATGCGTTGTTGTTTCCGGCGGCGATGGATGCGACTCATCGGGAGGAAACAGCGGTTGGGCTGGCCAGGGTGAGTCAGATATAGACGGACGCCTCGGAGAGGCGTCCCTACCGGCGCGGGCGCTCAGTGGGCGGGAGTGAGTTCGACGAACCAGACGTCGTTTTCGCGGAGCGGGAATTCGCGAGTGAAACGGCCGTCGGCGGCGATGGTGACAGTCTCACCGACGAGGGGAGCGCCGGAGCTGGCGGCGCGCAGCGTGGCGACTTGAGCGCGCGTGAGCTGGGCGGGCGAGCCGAGGTCGCGCCAGGCGGATTGGACGTCGTTGGCGCGGTAGCCGACTTTGCGCGCTAGCAGGCGATAGGTGCCGGGCGCGAGGCCGGCGAGTTTCATTTCGGCGGAGCCTTTCGGCGCGGAGGGATGGTCCGCTTTGTAGTATTCCTGATCGATGATCGAGGGGCCGGGATGTGTGATCGTGAAATCCCAGAACAGCGCCTGCACGCCGCCGGAGGCGTCGCGGCAGACGAACGCGTCGGGATCGGAGCAGGCGAGTTCGGTGTCGCCGAGTCGGTGGAGAAATTTGTAGGCGAAGTAGGAAGGTTTCGGGAGATCCTGATAATTGAGCAGGCCGAAGCCGCCGTGGAACGGCGTGGTACGCGGGCCGGCTTCCTCGAAGATGTCGGTGAACGTCCAATACGACATCGAGTTGGCGGCGGAGCCGATGTGCCGGATCTTATCGAGGATGAAGGCGGCGCTGTGGTAGCTGTCGTGGATCGGATCGAAGGGCGTGTACGAGCTGCTCCATTCGGTGTAGTGGAGTTCGTCGGACGCGAAGGGCGAGGCGTCGATTTTGGCGCGGACGTTTTTGACGCCGGCGGTGATGGCGTTGCGATCTGGGGAGAACACGGTGCCGGCGGAGCCGTTTTCGTCGAGGTAGCCGCTCATCGTGGCGTAGCTGTGCGTGGTGACGAAATCGAGCGGCACCTTTTGTTCGGCGCAGAAGGCGAGCGTCTCGTCGATCCAGCCTTCGCCGGCGGTGGCGGGGCCGCCGACGCGGTAGGCGGCGTCGACGGATTTCACGGCGCGGGCGGTGGTGGCGTAGAGCTTGTAGTATTCGGCGCGAGCGGCGGGGGCCCAGGCGTCGAAGGATTTTTTCCCGGGATTGCCCATCCAGAAGCCGTCGAGATTGGGCTCGTTCCAGACTTCGAAATACCAGGAGCGCACCTCCGCGGCGCCGTAGCGCTCGGTGATGTGGCGCGTGAACGCGGCGATGAAGGCCTCCCACTTCGCGTAGTCTTTCGGCGGGGTGACGTTGGCCTTATACCAGAAGATCGTCTGCGTGCCGCTGGCGAGCGCGGAGGGCATGAAGCCGAGTTCGAGAAACGGTTTCATGCCGATGCTTTGGAGAAAATCGAAAAGCTCGTCGACATACTGCCAGTTGTAGATCGAGCGGCCCTGTTTGTCCTCCTGATAGACGCCCATGTCGTCGCAGAAGAGGCCGTGAAAACGAAGGTAGCGAAAACCGCAGTCGGCGTGGACCTGGCGGAGCTGGCGCTGCCAGTCGGCGCGAAGGCCTTCGTTGGCGCGGCCCGCGCCGACGCAGAAATTATACATGCGGTTCATCGGGCCGCGCGGGGTGGCGAGGTCAGCGGCGATGACGCGCGGCGGAGTCGCTGAGTCGGCGGCGATGGCGGCCGAAATCGGGAGGAGCAGTGAAAGCAAGAGTCGTTTCAACATGGGGAGCGAGCGGGCGACCGTGGACATGGACGATGGCCGACAGCGGCCGATGGTTCGCAGCGCGGCGTGGCGGCGCCAGTCAAAAGGTGGGGCGCGGCGCTCGCTCAGCGCTACCGGCTCACGGAGAAGCGGGAGCGTGGGGGGCTGCGGCGTCTTCCTTGGCGGCCGCCATGATGGCACCTTGGAGCGCAGGCAGGAAGCGGCTGCCGGCGCCCCGTGGGCCGGCGGACTCGGTCGTCTCGATGAACGTGAGCTGTGCGGGAGAGAGAAAGGTTTTGGCCTGCTCGTGCACGAGGCGCCAATCGACGTCGGCCATGGACCAACCGGTGGGCGACTTGACGATGGCGGCATCGACGACGCGCGCCAGCTGTTCGGCCTGGCTGCCGTCGAGCGGCAGGCCGGCCATCGCGGTGGCGCCGACGAGGGCGCTCACGGTTTCGCGGGCGGGCGCAGTGCCTTCGTATCCGGCGAACTGTTTCGCTCCGGCTTCGCCGAGCAGCGCGTGCTGGGCGGATTGATAGTCGGACGCCGCGTCGGCGTAGAGTTTTTGGTAGGCCGGGTCGCCGAGGTCTTCGTGGCGATTTCGTGCGGCGGCGAGGATGTCGGACTGGCGTTCCTCATAGCGGAGGAGGTTTTGCTCGAAGGTTTGAATCTGCTGCGGGGTGAGCGCGGCGAGGCGGTAGAAGGGTGCGTAGGTGATGGCGAGCTGAGCGCGACGGGCGGCGAGCTGGAGGTTTTGCAGATTCGGATCGTCGGCGATCAACCGGGAAAGATCGCGCGCGCGCTGCGGCGGAGGCGCGGGTGGGGCATCGCGCGACACGGATGCGGGGGACAAACGAGAGCGGAGGTCCGCGGCCATCTGCTGGGTGCGAGCCAGGCGATCGGCGGCGTCGCGCAGACGGGTCTCGGTGGGGCGATGCGCGGAGTGAAGTTCGGACAGCGCCAGCGAGGCGGCGGTCGCATCGCGATGGCTGCGCCATGCGAGCAATCCGGCGAGCAGCGAGACGGCGAGGAGCAGGGGAACGATGGGTTTCACGGCGAGGTGGAGGCGGAGGTGGCGGCGTCGGCGGCACGGCTGTAGGCGGCGTCGAAATCGGCCTTGGCGCGGAGTGCCGCGAGCGCTTCGCGTTGCGCCGGGGAAAGCGTGGACGCGGCGGAATCGGCGATCGTGGTCCAGTTGTAAGTGGGACCAAGGCGGCTGGGCTCGACGGCGCCGCTGGAGACGAGCGCCTGGGTGAACTGGTCGAATTGCGCGGCGGTGAGCGGCTCGGGCGAGAACGCGAGGGTAGAGGCGAGCTGAGCGGTGAATTCGCGGGCGGGCACCGTGGAGAGATAGCGTTGATACTGCCGATATTTTTCGGGCCCGAGCAGCGCGGCGAGGTTGCGCTCCAGGTCGCGCCCTGCTTCCGGCGGCGCGAGTTGGAATTGCAGATACGGGCTGGTCGGGCCGAGGCCCATGCCGAACGAGCCCTGCCGGTTGAGAGCGAGGAACTGCCCGATCTGGTCGGCGGTGAGGCCGGCCTGTTCGTAGAAGGCGCTGAAGCGGTAGTTGGTCCGGCCGTCAAACCAGTCGGCGAGTGCCTGGCGGACCGGCGGGTGGCGCTGCATGAAGGCGGTGCCTTCGGCGGTCGAATCGGGCGCGGCGGCTTTGGCGGCGCCAACCGCAACGATGGCGGCTTGGCGGGCGGAATCGGTGGCGGCGGCGGTTTCGGCGTCGTGGAGTTGTTGAGCGGCCGTGGTGGCGGCGCGCGCGGCGGCGGTGGCTTGGGTTTCGACCGCGTGCAGGCGGGCGGCGAGCGCGGAGTCTTCGGCGCGGGCGGCGAGAAGCGCGGCGGTGGAATCGCGGGCGGCGGAGAATTCGTAGGTCGCGGTGCCGAGCGAGACGGCGAGGAGCGCGGTGGCGGCGAGGGTGGCGGTGGAGAGTTTCGCGGTGGTCATGAGTTGGAGAAGGGTGAGCGCGGCGGGCGTGGTCGTGGCGGCGGAGGTGGCGACCGCCGAGGCGAGGGCGGCGGGGGCTGCGGAGACGGTGTATTGCGTGAGAGCGAGGGTGAGCGCGGCGGCGGTGGAGGTGAGACCGCGGCGGGCGAGGGCGAGGCGGAGTTTTTCGAGGGCGCGGTCGACGCGGCGGCGGGCGGCGTCTTCGTTGAGCGCAAGGGCGGCGGCGATGTCGGCGTAGCGGCGGTTTTCAAGGAAGCGGAGGAGGAGCGCAGTGCGATCCGAGGCAGGGAGGTGATCGATCTCGGTATCGAGCAGCGGAGCGAGACGACTCCAATCGATGGATGCAGCGGGATCGGGCGTGGGGTCGGACATGGTGGTGACGAGTTGTTCGCGGGCTTTGCGGCGGCGTTCGGTGCGGACGGCGTTGGCCGATGCGTGACGAGTCGCGACGAAGAGCCAGGCCGTCGGGGCGGGGTGACGAACGACGAGGCGCGCGTGTCGAGCGAGAGCGATGAAGACCTGTTGGGTGACATCTTCGGCGAGGTGGGTATCGCCGCTGAGGCGGCGGAGCGCGGAGGAGTAAACGGCGTCGACGTGACGGCGGACGAGTTCGGCGAAGGCGGATTGGTCGCGTTCGTCGGCGAAGCGGCGCAGGAGGGCGGCGTCGTCGGTCATGGTTGCACTATGGCAACCGCCGGAAAGGAAACCGAACAGGGAAATTTTCGCGGGGAGGCAGGCGCGCGAGGGGAAGGCCCGCTGCTCACGCAGCGGGCTACGGGGAAGACCGAGGAGAGCCGGACAGGAAGGAGCGGATGAGGCGGAAGGCGGCGCTTTCGGAGAGCGCGCCCTACCGGCGTCGTCGCGCGGCGAACGGAATGGCGAGCGCGAGGTTACAGCATTTCAAATAAAACTATAACCTGAAACGGTAACCTATTAGGTTACCCTACGAATGACGGGCGACGGCATGTGGCGGACGTAGTTTCATTTGAAATGCTCTAGCGCTCGGTCTCGATGGAGAATCCGTCGCGGGTGAGCGTGGCGGTGACGTGGCCACGCTCACCGTTGACGAAGGCGGGAATTTGACGCTCTTCGAAATAGTCGCGTTGAAGTTTGCTGCGCACCGAATGCCAGAGGGCGGTGGGCGAGGGGACCATGACGGCGCGAGGCTTCACGCGGTCGAAAAATTCCGGGGGCGCACAGCCGGTCGTGCCGTGATGGGGAGCTTTCAGGATATCGGCGGCCAGGTCGAAGCCGCTTGTGGCGAGCCAGGCGCCCAACGCGTAGTTGAGGTCGCCGGTGAAGAGGGCGCGCGTTTTCCCGTGCGAGAGGCGGAGGATGATGCTGGTGTCGTTGGTGTCGGTTTTGCCGACCGGCGTGTGAGTGCCGTCGTAAAGACAGACGGTATCCAGCGCAGCCACGGTGCCGTCGCCGAGCGGACACTCGATCAGACGCTCGCCAGCCTGGGGAGTGAAGCAGGGGATGCCGTTTGCGTGGAGAAGATTGAGGAGGGCGGTGGCGTCGTCGCGGTCGAATCCCCACGGGCGCTCGGCGTCGGCGAGTTCGTCGTCGGGCGCCGGCAGGTTGTAGGCGACGCGGCCGACCTTGATGCCGGCGCGGACGAGGTCGGCGAGCCGGCCGTAGTGGTCGCGATGAAAGTGCGACAAGACGACGAGGTCGACGCGGTCGATGCCGTGGGCGCGGAGGTAAGCCAGCGCCGAGCCTTCCGCGTCGGCGGCGTCGGCGACGTCGATGAGGACGCGCCGGCCATCGGGAAATTCGATCAGGTGACAGTCAGCCTGGGCTTCGGCGGGGGAGACGTTGATCATGGTCCAGCGAGTCTCGAGGGCGCTGGGCGGCACGTCGTAGAGTTCGATCATCGCCACGCCCGACGTGTCGTTGGCGCCGGTGAGGAGGGCGGAGTAGATGCCCGCCGGCAGGATGGCGAAAATCGCGGCGTCCTTCGAGCCGGCCGGAAGAGCGAACGCGCCGACCTGGCTGGAGACGTTTGCGAGCGTGCGCGATGCGGCCCAGTTGTCGTTGAAGGCGATTTTTTCGCCGGTGGATTTGACCAATGAGAGCTGGGGATCAGCCAGAACTCCGCTGACGCCCTGGCTGGCGAGGGTGGGTCCGATGCCGCGCAACAGGAGGGGTTTTGGATTATCGCCGACGATGACGAAGCCGAGGATGAGCGCTTTTTCGCCGGGCTCCGCGCGGGCGCGGGTCGAAAGATTGATCAGTCGCGTGGAGTCGTAGGGATTCGCATCGTAGAGTTCGACGAGGCCCACGCCACTCGTCGCATTATCGACGGTCGCGGTGTACCAACCCGCACCGACGGTGTTGAAAAGCGCGGAATCGTCGGAATCGGCCGCGAGCGGAAACGCGCCCAGCTGCGTGGTGGCGTTGAGCAAGGCCGGAAGATTGGGGCCGGTTTTCCAGTCACGATTTTGCGCGGTCACCAAGTGAGTAACGAGGTCGTGCACTTGCAGCACGGGGGCGCTCATCACGTTGTGTACGCCCTGGTGCGCGAGCCCGGCGCCCACCGCCCGGATCAACAGGGGTTTGCGCCCGCTGCCGTTGATAATAAAGCCCGCGGTGAGCGTGTCGTCACCGGAACCGCCTTGGGCGCGCACGGACGCGTTGGCAAACGAACCCGGCTGCCCGACCGACGCGGTGGCATCGGCGAGGGACAGATCGCGACGATAGACGAAAGCGGCGGAGGTGGTCTGGGCTGTGAGTCCGGTGAGGAAAACGAGCAGGCAGACGACCGTGGCCGCGAGGAAACGGAAATGGGGCACCAAGGGGAAAGGGGGTGCTCATTTGAATCGGCTCCTACGGCGCCCACGCGATTGAAGAATCGCGTTTATCCGTCAGGTCCACGCACTAAGCCGCCGTCCCACAGCGTGTGCGGACTTGCCCTACATCGAGCATCGCGCCGCGCTCGATCGCGGCGTCGACTCAGAACCTATCCGGAGATCGAGCGACCATGTAGCGGCGGTCTATGACCGTCGGGTTCGAGGAGAATCGTGGTCAAGCCGGCGGTCATGGCCCGCCGCTACATGGTCCACCGAATATTCGGATGGGAGTTCAGGTCTCGCGGAGCGCGGCGGCGATCGGGATGCGAGCCGCGTGCAGGGCGGGGAAAAGGCCGCCGAGGAGACCGATGAACGTGGACCAGACGATCGCGCGCGTCAGAAGTTCCGGCGAGACGCGGAAGGCGAAGGCGACCTGGCTGAAGGTTTGCCAGTTGATCGTCGAGGTGGTGAAGCCATCGAAGGCGAGATAGGCGGCCAACGAGCCGAGCGCGCCACCGACGAGCGCGAGGGCGAGCGATTCGAGCATGACGGAGATGACGACGGGGCCGCTGCCGAAACCGAGGGCGCGGAGCGTGGCGATCTCACGGGTGCGCGCGGCGACGGAGGAATACATCGTGTTGAGCGCACCAAAGAGCGCGCCGAGCGCCATGAGGCCGGCGATGGCGACGCCAATGCCTTTGATGAAACCGGTGAGCGTGGAGGACTGCTCGGCGTAGTAATCGGACTGGCGGATGACTTTCACGCTGAGGCGCGGGTTCGTCGTGAGGGCGTCAGCGAAAGATTGATACGCGTCGGCCGAGGCGAGTTTCGCGTAGACGGCCTGGAAGGAATCGCCGCGGTGGTAGGCGGGTTGGAGGACGGCGGCGTCGGTCCAGATTTCCGATTCGGCGACGCCGCCGGCGGCGGAGAAAATACCGACGACGGTCCAGTCGTTCTGGCCGACGCGGATGGTTTTGCCGAGGTCGAGGCCGGCGAAGGCGCGGGCGGCGCCGGCGCCGACGATGACCTCGTTGCGACCGAGTTCGAAACGGCGGCCCGCGACGAGCGTGATGTTGCCGCGCACGGAGAACGCGGCGGCGGAGACGCCACGGAGGGGGACGTTGGCGTCGGTGCCGGTGGAGCGTTTGGGGAGATTGATGATGACGAAGAGTTCGGACGAGGCGAGCGGGCCGGCGGCGTCGCGGGCGAGGCCGGCGGTGTCGGCGATGGTGCGCGTATCCTCGCGGCCGAGACCGCTGGTCATTTCGCTGTCGGAGCCGGAGCGGAGGACGAGCGCGACGTCGGGTGAGCCGGACACGGTCATGGCGCGGCGAAAACCTTCGGCGATCGAGAGGACGCCGACGAGGACGACGACCACGCCGGCGATGCCGACGGCGGCGGCGAGCGCGGCGCCGCGGCGCTCGGGGAGTGAGCGGAGGTTCGAGCCGGTGATGGAGAAAATCTGGAGGAGCCAGTTCAGCATGGGCGGGGGCGGGGAAGCGTTTTATTTTTTAACCGCGAATGGACGCTAATGGACGCGAATGAGGGAGGGGCTTCGAAAGGTGGCTTGTGGGAGAGTCAAAGTGGATTCTTCGCTGCGCTCAGAATGACAGGGAAGAATTCGCGTGGATCGGCGTGATTCGAGGGCAGTTGTTGATCAGCCGCCGCGGCGGAGGGCTTCGGCGACGTTCAGGCGCATGGCTTGGATGGCGGGGAGCGCGCCGGTGACGAGGCCGAGGGCGAAGATAAGGACGACGCCGAGGACGAGCTTGGCGGTGGGAATGAAGAAGACCGGGAGAATGCCGGGCGCGGGGCTGCCGCCGAGCGTGAGCATCCAGGCGAGGCCGAGGCCGAGGCTGCCGCCGAGGAGCGCGATGAGCGTCGACTCGGCGAGGACGAGGGCGAGGACGCGCTCGTTGGTGAAGCCGACGGCCTTGAGGACGCCGATCTCCTCGGTGCGCTCGCGCACGCCTTGGGCGATCGTGTTGCCGGCGACGAGCAGGATGGTGAAGAACACGGCGGAGAGGATGCCGGTGACGATCGCGCCGATGTCGCCGACCTGCTGGGCGAAGCCTTGGGCGAAGGCGCCTTCGGGTTCGGTTTTCGTTTCGGAGGGAGAGTTGGCGAACTCCTGATCGACGCGGGCGGCGAGCCGGTCGGCTTCGGCGGGATCGCTGACGCGGATCGTGAACCAGCTGACGAGGCCCTTCACGTCAGGTCTGCGACCTTCGTCGAAATAGTCGTAGTGGAAAAAGAACTGCGAGGTATCGGTGCCTTTCTTCGCGCCATCGTAAATGCCGACGAGATCGAATTCCCACATGTCGCGCTTGTCGTTGCGCTGCCAGATCGGCGAGTGGAGGGCGATGCGATCGCCGACTTTCCAGCCGAACTGTTTTGCGGTGTTGCGGCCGACGATCGCGCCGGTGCGCGTGGAGAGCCACGCCTGTTTCTGCGCGTCGGGAAGGACGAACTCGGGAAACATTTCGAGGAACGGCGCGGGTTCGACGGGAATGCTGGGAAAGAAGTTTTTCGGATCCCGATAGATGCCGCCGAACCAGGTCTGCGGGACGACGGCGGTGATGCCGGGGATCGCGGCGATGCGGGTGCGATAACCGATCGGCAGCATCTGGATAATGGAGACCTTGTGGCGCGTGACGAGGCGGTCGGCGCCGGCCATGCTGACGCCGCCGGCGAGAGCCTCGCGGAGCGCGCAGAGCACGCCGAAAAGGAAGAAGGCGACGACGATCGAGAGGAGCGTGAGCGCGGTGCGGGTTTTGCGGCGCTTCAGGTTGCTCGCGACGAGGGTGAGAAATTTCATGAGTCGGAGACGGATTTTCTAACCGCGAATGGACGCGAAATGGACGCGAATAGGAAGGCCGGGAAACGGACGCCTCGGAAGGCGTCCCTACCTTCAGGCGGAGGCGGGCTGGTCGGACCAGAGCTGGCCTTTGTCGAGGTGGATGGTGCGGGAGGCGCGGGCGGAGGCGTGCGGGTCGTGGGTGACCATCACGATGGTTTTGCCGTGCTCGCGATTCAGCGCCTGGAGCAGCGTGAGAATTTCATCGCCGGATTTGCGGTCGAGGTCGCCGGTGGGTTCGTCGCAGAGGAGGAGCGTGGGATCGGTGACGATCGCGCGGGCGATGCCGACGCGCTGCTGTTCCCCGCCGGAAAGCTGGCGCGGATAGTGGCGCGTGCGATGGGTGAGGCCGACGACGCCGAGCGCGGTGGCGACGTGGGCGCGGCGGTCGCTCTTAGAGAGGGGCGTGAGGAGGAGCGGCAGTTCGACATTGCGCTCGGCGGTCATGACCGGGAGCAGGTTGTAGAATTGGAAAACGAAACCGACGTGGCGCGCGCGCCAGGCGGCGAGCTTGCGATCGGAGAGCGAGCCGACGGATTCGCCGCCGATTTCGACCGTGCCGGCGGTGGGGCGGTCGAGGCCGCCGATGAGGTTGAGGAGAGTGGATTTGCCGGAGCCGGACGGGCCCATCAGCGCGAGGAACTCGCCGCGCCGCACGGTGAGGTCGAGCTGGCGGAGGACGTGAATCTCCTCGGTGCCGCGCTGGTAGGTTTTTTCGACGCCGGCGATGCGGATGAGTGGAGTGGTGTCGTTGGTCATGGGGCGGAGAGGACGATAGAATGGCTGGTCCCTGACCTCACGGTCAGGGCTACGGGCGCGCGGACTACGGGACGTTTTCTTTGACGGGCGTGTTTTCGGCGAGGTCGACGGGGCCTTCGACGATGACGAACTCGCCGGCGGAGAGGCCGGCGGAGAGAGTGACCTCGTCGCCGTTTTTCGCGGCGACGGCAACGGCGCGCGAGGTGGCGCGGCCGTCGTGGACCAGCCAGACGACATCGCGGTTGTCGCGCTGGCGAAGGGCGCTGCGCGGGATGACGACGGCGCGGGTGGCGGCGGAAGAATTTTGGGCGGCGGGGCTGGAAGGAGCTTGGAAAGCCACTTTGACGCCCATGTCGGGGAGGATGCGGGGGTCGGGTTTTTCGAAAGCAACGCGGACTTTGACGGTGGCTTTCTGGCGGTCGGCGGTCGGGATGATCGCGATCACGTGCGCGGGGATGCGCCAGTCGGGGTACGAATCGAGCGTGGCCTCGACCGGCTGGCCGGGCTCGACGCGGTTGATGTAGCTCTCGTTGACGTCGATTTCGATCTCGAGGGAACTCATGTCGACGAGCGTGCAGACGCCGGTGCGCGTGAACCCGCCGGAGGACATGGGCGAAATCATCTCGCCGGGCTGGGCGTTTTTCGAGGTGACGATGCCGGCGAACGGCGCGCGGATGATGGTGTCGTCGAGCTGCTGTTTCCAGACGTCGACCTGGCGCTCGGCCACGGCGATGTCGGCGAGGGTGCGATCGCGGCGGCCGCGGAGGGCGCGGGCGTTGGCGTCGGCGCGGTCGAGGTCGGCGGGCGAGATGATCTTGTTTTTGGAAAGCTCGGTCGAGCGGCGGAGGTCGAGTTCGGCGAGGTCGAGATTGGCGACGGTTTCGGCGAGGGACTGTTTCGCGGCGGCGAGCTGGGCGTCGGCGAGGCGGAGGTTGGCTTCGGTATTCGAAGCGTCGACACGGGCGAGGATCTGGCCGGCGTCGACGCGGGTGCCTTCGTCGACGAGAACCTCGGTGATCTTGCCGGTGACTTTGGAGGATACGGTGGCGAGACGGCGGGCGGTGACGTAGCCGGAGGCGTTGAGGAGGGTGGCCTGGGTGCCGGCGGCGATTTCGCGGGCGGCGGCGGTGCGCACGGCGACGGGCTCGGGGCGGCGGAGCCACCAGACGGCGGCGAGCGCGACGACGATGAGCGCGGCGAACGGGCCGATGAGTTTACCGGAAATGACCGGACGAGGGCGGGCTTGGCTGCGATCAATGCGCAGGCCTTCGAGGGAGGGTCGATCGGCGCTCATGACAAACGTGCGCCGACACAATCGAATTCAACGCGCGGCTCAAGTTTTAGCCGAAGAACGCGCCGGACAGCGGTGATCGGAGTGGCGTCAACGGAGCGAGAGCACCTGCGCGCCGGCGGCGAGGAAGGCACCGGCGCCGTATTCCTGAGAGGTGGTCGCGTCGTAGGCGCCCGGGGCGAAACCGATGGGCTGCACCCAGCCGAGCTTCCCGTCGGCATCGATGCAGGCGAGGAGCGCGCGCCA
>JBEHYR010000039.1:0-48133 GCA_048498075.1 Verrucomicrobiota bacterium
GGATCGTGGTTTTTGACGGGGCAGGGCGGTGAGTCCTTTCGCCGCCGCGGCGCGGACCGGAGTCCGCGCCCTACCGGCTTATTTCTTCTCCGCGTCCTTGTCCTTCTTCGGTTTCTCGAGCTGCACCTTCATGCCGTCCTTCAGCTTGCGGCTGATCGCGGCGTAGCTGCCGGACACGACCTCGTCGCCGGCTTTCACCCCGCTCTTCACTTCGATGTGAGTGTTGTCGGCGATGCCGGTCTCGACCTTCGTCATCTTCACGGTGTCGCCGGTCTTCACAAAGACGACTTGCTGCAGCTTGTCGCGAGTCCGGCGGGCTTCCTCGCGTTCGTTTTTCACTTCCAGGTCGTTGCCCGATTTCGCCTGCGCGTCCTTCGCCCGCTTTTGCTGCAGTTCCTCGCTCGTCAGTCCGCCTTCGGCGCGAACCGTCACGCTCTGGATCGGAATGGCGACGACGTTCTCCACCGTCTTCGTCTGGATGTCGGCCGTCGCACTCATGCCGGGGCGGAGCTGGATGTCGCGATCGGAGATGCGAATCTTCACGAGGAAATTGGTCACCTCGTCGCTCACACTCGCCGAAGCCTGGGCGGCGCTGCCGCTGCCGGTCGCGCCGGAATTGAGCGACGAACTGGCGATCTCCTTCACGATGCCGGAGAACTTCCGGCCGGGATAAGCATCGATGCTGAGCACGGCGCGGTCGTTGATCTTCACGTTGACGATGTCGTTTTCGTTCACCTTCACGCGCAGCTCCATGTTGCTGAGATCGGCCACGCGCATGATCTCGGTGCCGGCGAACTGACCGCCGCCGATCACGCGTTCGCCGATCTCGCTCGTCAGCGAGCTGATCGTGCCATCCATCGGCGCGACGATTTTAGTCTTGTTGAGTTGGTCGCTCGCTTGATTCAGCGAACCTTCATTGCGGCGAATCTGAGCCAGCGCGTTGTCGTAGTTGGCCTGGGCAACTTCGAGCGCCGTCTTCGCCGTAGTGTAGTCGGAATCCGAGATCAGTTTCTTGCCGTAGAGATCCTCGGCGCGTTTGAAGTCGTCCTTGCTCTTCTGCAACTCCGCCTTCGTCTGCACCGCCACGGTGCGCGCGGCGACGAGGTTGGCTTCGCTTTGTTCGAACTGCGCCTGGTAAAAGTCCGGCTTGATCGTCACGAGGAGGTCGCCCTTCTTCACGGCCGCGCCTTCCTTGAACGGCATTTCGAGGATTTCGCCACCGACTTCGGGCGAGATCTTCACCTCGACCTCCGGCTGCACCTTGCCGGTGGCGGTGACGACCTGCGTGATCGTTTTCACGAACGCTTTCTCGGTCGTCACCATCGTGCCTTGATCGCCGCCCTTCTTCATCTTGGCGGCGACGCCGCCGAGCACCACCAGCAGCACCAAGCCGCCGAGGACGAACCAGAGCGTTTTCGATTTCTTTTTCTTCGGCGCCGGCCGGGCCGGAGCAGTGACGGGAGAGACGGAGGCTGGGTTCATAGTTCAGTTGTGACGATTAAACGCGGAGGGTTGGAAAGAGTTGCAGCGTTAGCAAGCTGCTGCGGCCTCGTCGTGCGCCAAAAACACGTGTGGCGGGGCCCACAACGACCCCGCCACACAACACAACTGATAACTACGAACGAGAGCGGACAGAACAGGCGCAGCCCCGGAAGAAAACCCGATTGCGACGAAGCGACCGCTCTCCGCGATGAAGCGGCGCACGCGAACGCTCGACGAACCGGTTTCCAAGGCTGGCGCAGACATGGGGGGACAACACGACCTCGGCGCGCAAAGTTACACGTTTTTGTGATGAGCGGCCCCCGCCGCGGATAAACGGAGCCCGCTCCCGCGCTCGCCCCTTGCGTCATAAACGCCGCTCCTCAATCTCACCTCATGCTTAACTTCTTCCGCGTGCCTCGCGCCGCCTCCCTCCTCATGCTCCTCGCCGCCTCTGCCCTCGCCGCCGGCTCCGCCCCGGCGCCCGCCGCGCCCTCACCGTCCGGCGCCGACGCCGATAATCCCCTGCTCTCCCCGAGCCCCCTGCCCTTCCAGTACCCACCGTTCGACAAAATCAAAACCGAGCACTACGCGCCCGCCTACGAGACCGCCATGGCGCAACAACTCCAGGAAGCCGCCACCATCGCGAACAACCCCGCGAAGCCCACCTTCGAAAACACCGTCGTCGCCCTCGAGCAATCCGGCCGCACCCTCGTCCGCGTCGGCAATATTTTCTCCAATCTCTCCAGCGCGCACACGAATCCCGCGATGCAGGAGGTCGAGTCCGCCATGGCGCCGAAACTCGCCGCCCACAACGACGCGATCTATCTCGACGGCAAACTCTTCGCCCGCGTCAGCGCACTCCACGACCAGCGCGACCACCTCGACCTCGATCCCGAATCCAAACGCGTCCTCGACCGCTATTATAAAGACTTCGTCCGCGCCGGCGCCCGCCTCTCCGAGTCCGACAAAACCAAACTCAAATCCCTCAACGCCGACGTCGCGCTCCTCGAAACCACCTTCAACCAAAACGTCCTCAAGGAGAAAAACGCCGCCTCCATCTTCGTCACCCGCCGCGGCGAACTCGACGGCCTCTCCGACGCCGAAATCTCCTCCTTTGCCGATGCCGCGAAAGACGACGGCCATCCCGGCCAATTCGAAATCCGCCTCCTCAACACCACCGGCCAGCCGCCGCTCTCCTCGTTGAAAAACCGCGCCCTCCGCGAGCGCATCATGGCCGCCTCCCTCGCACGCGGCAGCCACGGCGGCCCGTTCGACAACCGCGGCGTCGTCGCCCGCCTCGTGCAGCTCCGCGCCGAGCGCGCCGCACTCCTCGGCTACCCGAGCCACGCCGCCTACCAACTCGAAGAACAAACCGCCGGCGACGTCGCTCGCGTGAACAAACTCCTCGCCGATCTCGCCGCGCCGGCCGTCGCCAACGCCCGCCGCGAAGCCGCCGAGCGCCAGGCCCTCGTCGACGCCGAACACGGCGGTTTCCAACTCACCGCCGCCGACTGGGATTTCTACTCCGAAAAAGTCCGCGCCGCCCGCTACGCCTTCGACGAGTCCAAGCTCAAGCCCTACTTCGAACTCAACCACGTCCTCCTCGACGGCGTGTTCTACGCCGCGCACCGCCTCTACGGTCTCACGTTCAAGGAGCGCCACGACCTGCCCGTCTATCAGCCCGACGTTCGCGTGTTCGACGTCTTCGACGCCAACGGCCAGCCCCTCGCGATCTTTATCGGCGACTACTTCGCGCGCCCATCGAAACGCGGCGGCGCCTGGATGAACGAATACGTTTCCCAAGCCGGCCTGCTCGGCACGCACCCCGTCGTCGCGAATCATCTCAACATCCCCAAGCCGCCCGCCGGCCAGCCCGCGCTGCTCACCTTCGACGAGGTCACGACCGCGTTTCACGAGTTCGGCCACGCGCTTCACGGCATGTTCTCGAACGTCCACTACCCACGCTTCAGCGGCACGAATGTCCCGCGCGATTTCGTCGAATACCCCTCGCAGGTGAACGAAATGTGGGCCGTCTGGCCCGAGGTTTTGAAAAACTACGCGAAGCACTACCAAACCGGCGAGCCGATGCCCGCCGAACTCGTCGAGAAGGTGCTCGATATTCGCAAATTCAACCAGGGCTACATGACGACCGAATACCTCGCCGCCGCGTTGCTCGACCAGGCGTGGCATCAGTTGAAACCCGACGACGTGCCCGCCGCCGAGCACGTCACCGATTTCGAAGCCGCCGCGCTGAAGAAAGCCGGCGTCGATTTCGCGCCGGTCCCGCCGCGCTATCGCACGACGTATTTCTCGCACGTCTTTTCGCCCGACTACTCCGCCGGTTATTATTCCTACATTTGGAGCGAAGTCCTCGATGCCGACACCGTGGAATGGTTCAAACAAAACGGCGGCCTCACTCGTGAAAACGGCGACCGTTTCCGCAAACTCCTCCTCTCCCGCGGCGGTTCCGCCGAAGCCCTCGATCTCTTCCGCGCCATGATCGGCCGCGATCCCTACGTCGAACCCCTCCTCAAACGCCGCGGCCTCGACGCCGGGAATTAGAACGCGCGTCTTCCGATTGATTTGTAGGGCGGGGTCTCCCGACCCCGCCGTGATCCCGACCCCGCCGTGAGATGGGCAGCCTGCCCATGCTTCTCCCGTTTGCGCCCGCTCTTCAGCGCGAGCCTCACGGCGCCGCCCTCCCGCTGATCCCCGTTCTCGCTCCCGGCGTTCCCGTCGCCGCTTTCTTCACCCTCCATCCTGAACCCAATCATACGTAATACGTATGATCCCCTTCCGCGGCGCACCTCGGCTTGCGTCACCGCCCCGCGGAAACACACTCGCACCATGAAACTCGGCCGCCCTCTCCTCGCGCTCGGCGACGGTTTCATCGACCGCGCGCTCTGCGTGATCGGCGCCGTCGCCTTCGCGCAATTTCCCGAGTTCATGCAGCAATACCTGCAACGACTCGGCGGACACCTCGACGAAGCCCGCCGGCAGCTCGCGCACTTCCGTGACGTCGCCCAGCAGTCCGGTCTCACGCTCGAGGGCCTCATCACACGCACCAACGCCAACAGCGATGCCGCCGTCGCGAAACTCGGCGGCGTCATGCGCGAAGCCGTCGCCCGCGTCGCCCACCTCGAACAGGCCCAGTCCGCGATTCAAACCGCCTCGCCGTGGACGCGCCCCTTCGCGTTTCTCACTCATGCCGACCACGACATCGTGCGCGGCACGATGCATGCCTTTCAACCCGCGGTGCCGACCACGCTCGAAGCTCTCGTCTACGCCCTCCTCGGCATGGCCATCCTGCTCCTCACCTACCACGGCGGCATAAAATATCCCCTGACCCGCCTCGCCCACCGCCGCCGCGCCGTCAATGCGCCGCTTGTCGCGCCATAGTGGCAGCGCCCCCTTCTCGAGACGCCATCGTCCGAAATGTAGGAGCCTGCTTGCAGGCGATGTATGTAGCTTGCAGGCGACATATGTAGGAGCCTGCTTGCAGGCGATGTATGTAACGTGCAGGCGACATACGTCGAAGCCTGCTTGCAAGCGATGATCGATTTTCGCCCGCCGAATCGCCTGCGAGCAGGCTCCTGCATTTTCAATCCAATCAGGCGTTTCGCCAGCTTACTCGCTCGGCGTATGCACCGTCACGTTGACCGCAACGAGTTTCCCATCCGCCGCCCGCTTGGCCGTCACGCTCACCCGCTCTCCGATTCCCACTTCACGCAATCGGATCGTCTCCGCGCCTTTCGTGATCGAGGTGTCCTTGCTCACCCACACCGTCGTCAATTCCGACCCGCGGCTCATCACCGTGAAGCCCACCTCCGTCCGCTGCACGATCTCACCGTCCACCAAAAACTCGTTGCTCGTGATCACCGCGAAATGCCGCGCCCGGGGGAGTTCGCGCGCCACCGTTTGTCCGCAAAGCCCCACGCCCAGCGCGAGACCCGCGCCGCCGACCAGCACGCTTCCAAGAAAACGCTTCATTGATTTGTCTCCTCCTCGATCCGCCGGAGCGAATCCCCTTCCGTTCGAAACCCATTGTGGGGCCGCCCGCCCGCTTGTTCCGCTCGCCCCCATCGGGCCGTTTACCGAGCGCAACGCACGGCCTTCCCGTCTCAAACCGATTGCCACCCTCCGCGCGGCCGGCGCAGAAACGTGCATGCGCCGCCCGTTGTTTTTCCGTCTCCTCGTTCTCCTCGCCGTCGCCCGCGCCTCGTCCGCCTTCGCCGCGGAAAATCCCGAGCCCGCCGCCTTCGCCGGCATCTGGACCGGCGAGATCGTCGCCCCCAACACCCGCACCGAATTCGGCCTCGCCTTCACGCCCACCGAAAAAGGACTCCTCGTCAGCCTCAACTTCCCCGCGATGTTTCTCCACAGCGCGAACTTCGGTCCCGCGCACCTCGAGGGAAACACCTTCTCGCTCGACGCGCTCAACCTCGCCGTCGAACGCCACGGCGACACGCTCACCGGCACCTTCGCGCTCGCGAAACTTCCCGTCGAGCTGCACCGCGGCGGCGCCTTCACGCCTGCGCCACCGCCGCCCGTTTTTCCCGCCGCCCCCGCGCTCGCATGGTCGCACGCCCTCGGCGCTCCCGCGTGGGCCTCCGTGGCGGCCCACGACGACGCCGTCTACGTCGGCACGATCGATGGCGCGATGCACGCCCTGCGCGCGAGCGACGGCGGCGAGATCTGGAAATGGTCCGGCCCAAATCCTCTTTATGGCGAAGCGCTCCCGACCGACGACGCGCTCTACTTCGTCGACGAGCACGGCGACCTCATCGCTCTCGCCCGGGTCGACGGCGCGCTCCGTTGGCGCACGTCGTTGTACGACGAGAAACTCGCCGGCGCCTCACGCCCGAAAAACGAAACTTTCAATCACCGCACCCCTGTGCCCGTGATCGACGCCAAAGGCATTCTCTACGTCGGCTCGACCGACGCCGGCCTCTACGCGGCCCGTGCCCGCACCGGGAAAATCCTCTGGCGGCACGACGCGAAAACCAAAATCTACGCGCCCGTCGCGTTGCGCGGCGACGACCTCATCGTCGCCGGCTTCGATGGCTCCGTCTTCACGTTGAACCGTCGCACGCTCCGTGAAACCGCCCGCGTGAAACTCGGCGGCCCGCTCGTCTCCGCGCCCGTCCTCGCCGGCAATCGCCTCATCCTCGGTTCCCGCGATTACATGCTGTATGGTCTGGACGCAGCCACCGGCGCCGTGGCGTGGCGCGACTCGTATTGGTTTTCCTGGGTCGAGTCCACACCCCGGCTCGCCGATGGCGTGCTCTACGTCGGCGGTTCCGACTACCGCCGCATCAGCGCACTCGATCCGGCCGACGGTCATGCGCTCTGGGCGACCGATGTCCGCGGCCTCTCGTGGGGCTCGCCCGTCGTCACCGCCACCACCGTCTTCGCCGGCACCGCCGGGCAAAACATCGGCGGCACCGTCATCCAGCACTCCGGCGGCATCATGGCGCTCGACCGCAAAACTGGCGCGCCGCGATGGCGGTACGTTTCACGCGTCGCCGCCGGCGCGGATTTCACCGGCTTCGCCGGCTCGCTCGCCTTCGCCGACGGCAAAATCATCGGCGCCGGGGTCGACGGCACGGTCGTGGCGCTGCCCGTCGATTCTGGGCGCTGAATTTCGGGCCGCGGGCCACCGCAGCGCTCGGCGTGGAACTCGAGCCGCGATGTTCCTTGGGATTTTTCCCTAGGCTTCCCGGTGGGTTTTTTTGTCCCGGTCGCCGAACCATTCGTCGGAAACGGGTCTATCGGCACGCCTTCAAAGGCATTACCATGAAAAACCCAAAAAACCGTTATCTCGCCTCCCTCACCTTGGCCGCCGTCCTCGCGCCGCTCGCGTCGGCGCAGGTAGCCGGGGTCGCCAACACCGCCGCGCAGACCGCGGCCACCGCCGCCCTCCCCACGGCGACGACCTCAGCTCAAAACGCCGCGGTCATGAGTTCCCAGCAAGCCGCCGCCGCGTCCAGTCGCACCGCCAGCACCAGCGCCAACCTCGGCGCACAAACCGCCGCCGCCTCCGCGGCCACCGCCCGCGTCGCCTCCGTCCCGAGCGCGGCGACCTCCGCCGCGATCAACCCCACGGTCAACAGCGCCGCCACCGTCAACGCCGCCCGCCCGCTCTCCAGCGGCGTCGCCACCGGCACGACCACCACCGGCTCCGCCACGGGCGCGCTGCAGGCTCCCGGCGTCGCCACCGGCGGCACCATGGCCGGCAGCGTCTCCACCTCGCTGAACAGCGCGCAGACCGCCGCGGAAATCCGCAACGCGACCGACACCACGCGCGCCGACGTCCTCACCCGGGTCGACACCAACGTGCAGGCCAGCCAGCGCGCGTTGAGTCAGATTCGCCACGAAGGCCGCGAACTTCGCGGTGAAGCCCGCACCCAGTTCGACGCCGCCGTCGCCGAGGTCCGCACGCGCGAGCAGGCGCTCCGCCACAGCCTTGCCACCGCGCGTCGGGCGAAAGCCGATACGTCGGCCTCGGCGCAGGCTCAGCTCGCCTCCGACTATGAAGCCTACACGCAGGCCGTCGCCCACGCCGAAGCCACCGCGAAAGGCTCCGCCGCCGCGAATCGCTGATCGTTCCGCGCCCGCGAAACCCTCCCGCTCCCGACGCGCGAAGCCCGCGGCTTCGCGCGTCGCCGGTCGCAGCGAAGATTTTCCCCATGAAAAAAAACTTTCTCTTCCCCCTTCTTCTCGCCGTTCTGGCCGCGTTTTCCGCCGGCGTCCTCCGCTCGCAAACCGCCGCGCCCGTGACTTCTCCCCCGCATGCCCTGAAACTCGGCGCCGGCTTCGACTACAGCCGCGGTGACTATGGCTTCGCGCAGACCACCGAGGTTTTTTCCGTCCCGGTGAATCTCATCTACGAGCAGGACCGCTGGGTCGTTCGCGCCACCCTGCCTTTCCTTTCCGTAAAAGGTCCGGCGAGCGTGATCGAAGGCGGCGGCCCCGTCGTCACCGCCCCTGGCCGCCCGGTGACAAAATATCAGTCCGGTCTCGGCGACGCGATGCTCTCGGCCACCTATCACGCGCACCCCGTGCCCGGCGAACTCAACGTCGATCTCACCGGCCGCGTGAAATTTCCCACCGCCAACGAAGACCGCGGTCTCGGCACCGGCGAAACCGATTACTACGCCCAGCTCGACCTCTACCGTTCCTTCGACGCCCTCACTCCTTTCGTCAGCCTGGGTTATCGTTTCCTCGGCGAGAGCACGCTGTATCCGCTGAAGGACGGCGCCTACTTCTCCGCGGGCGGCAGTTACCGCGTCGCGCCCACGACGGCGGTCGGCGTCGCTTACGACTGGCGCAGCCGCATCATCGCCGGCGCACCCAACGCGAGCGACGCCCTCGTCTTCGTCTCCACGAATCCAAACGACCGCTGGAACGTCCTCGGTTACCTCCTCGCCGGCTTCAACGACGCCAGCCCCGACGTCGGTCTTGGCGGCTCCATCACCTATAAGTTCTGACGCGCTTTGAAAATTTCCAACGCGAGCCATCGCGTAGCCCGGCGCGGGAGCGCAGGGACCGAAAAATTTGAAAGCCCCGCAAAGCCAAGTTCCCGCTGCTCCCGCAGCGGGCTACCTCGCGCTCCCACCCGTTCACTTCACGAGCGCCTGATAAATCATCACCTTGAATTTCTGGTTTAGATCGACCCCGCCCGTCGGTCGCAGCTGCGTCATCAGCAACGCCACCATCCGCTCTTTCGGATCCACGAAATACTGCGGAAAATAAGCGCTGCCCCAGCCATACGCGCCCTCGGTGCCGAGCTCGCCGTAAAAACCGGGGTCGTCGTTCACCCAGAAGCCGAGCCCGAAACCGCTCGCGTCGCGGCGATATTTATCCCCCACCGCATTCGTGCGCATCAACTCCACCGTCTTCGGACTGAGCAGGCGCACGCCGTCGAGTTCCCCTTCGTTCAAGAGAAACTGCAAAAATCGTCCGTAGTCTCCGGTCGTCGAGAGCAGCCCCGCGCCGCCGGAAAAACATTTTCGCGGGCCGCGGACATAGTCGCTCGTCGCCGCGCTTTCTTCCAACACCAGCTTGCCGTTCTCGAGGCCGTAGACGTTGGCCAGCCGTCCGGCTTTTTCCGGCGCCAGGAAAAAACTCGTGTCCTTCATCCCGAGCGGTCGGCAAATCCGTTCTTCGATGAATTTGTCCAGCGGCTCCCCCGACCAGACTTCCACCAGCCGCCCAAGCACGTCCGCGCTGAAGCCATATTGCCACGACTCGCCGGGTTGGCCATGGAGCGGCAACGTCGCCAGCCGGTTGATCGCCTCGCCGATCGTCTCGTCGTGATTCGCGAAATACCACCCCTGGAGATTCGCCTTCTTGTAGACATCCGCCGCGACATCCGGGTCATACCCATACGTCAGGCCCGCCGTGTGCGTGAGCAGATCGTGGATCTGGATTTCACGCCGCGCCGGCACCGTCACGAACTTCACGCTCGCCGGCGAACCCGCGGGCGGCGCCACGGCCACCACCGAGTTCGCAAAGGCCGGCAGGTATTTGGAAAGCGGATCGTGGAGCATGAATTTTCCCTCCTCATAGAGGATCATCGCCGCGACCGTGGTCACCGCCTTGCTCATCGACGCGATCCGGAAAATGGCCCCCGTCGCCATCGGCTTGCCGCCCTCGATGTCCTGCATCCCGAACGCCTTCATCCTCACCGGTTGCCCATCGCGTTGGACGAACAACACCGCGCCCGCGATCTGGTGCGCATCGACGTGCTGCTGCACCAGCGCATCCACCCGCTGCAAACGCGCCTCGTCGAATTTCAACGTCGAGACGGCCTCGCCGCGCGCCACCGCGAGCGACCCGACGGCCACCGTCGTCAGCCAGCCAAAAAAATGCAGGGCACGCCAAAACCGGGGTGAGTTCATTGCCGCAGGAAAACCACTCCACCGCGGCGGCGCCACTATTTTTGAGGGAACGCGGGCCCGCGGCGCCACGTCGCGCGAAGGAGTTTGCGCGCGCGCGGTGTTGCACCAATGACCTCCGCCTTCGCGCGCAGCTCTCCACCCCAGAATGAAATACGTTCCACTCCCGCTCCGCGCCCTCGCCGCGGTTCTCGTCCTCGCCAGCGCGGCCCACGCGCTTCCCGCTTGGGATGGCTCTCCGAGCCGTCCGCCATCCGTCGATCCCCTCGCGGGAAAATGGACCGGAACCATCCGCCATCGCGACGACAGCGTCGCTTTCGGTCTCGAGTTCTCGCGCAACGAAAAAGGCGAACTCATCGCCGCCCAAACTCTTCCCGCGACTCACATCGCCAGATACGCGCTCGGCCCGGTCACCGTCGACGGTCCGCATTGCACGGGCAGCGGCCTCGACCTCACCCTCCGTGGGGAACGCCTGGAAGGCACCTACGGCAGCCTGCCGCTCGCCATCTCGGTCAGGCGTTCCGATCGACTCCCCGTCCCGCATCCCGCTCTGGAAATTCCGCCGCCGCCTTCGCCCGCCTGGCGCTACCTGGTCAAGAGCGCCTTCTGGGCTACGCCCGCGCTTTTCGGCGACCGCGTTTACGTCGGCAGCGCTGACGGTGTAATGCATGCGGTGGCAATCGCCGACGGAAAAGTCGCGTGGACGACCCCCACCGGCGGCGCGATCTACGGCGAGGCCCTGGTGACGGCGGAGAACGTCTATGTGTTTAACGACGCCGGCCGCCTCCTCGCTCTGACGCGAGCCGACGGCCGTGAGCGCTGGCATGCCGACCTGGGCGGGAGCGACGTCCCGCGCGAGTTGCCCGCAGACGCACCTCCCTACGCCTTCGACTATCAAGCGCCGTCGCCCGTCCTCGCCGATGGCGTACTCTACCTCGCTTCCGCCGACGGCATCTGCCACGCGCTCGATGCCACCACCGGCAAACCGCTCTGGCAGCATTCGGTGGGAGGAAAGATCCGCACGTCCGCACTCGTGCTCGACGATCGCATCATCCTCGCCTCGCTCGACCAGTTCGTTTCCGCGCTTGACCGGAAAACCGGCACGCCGCTCTGGCGCATCGACAGCGGCGGCCCTGTAACCACCTCGCCGGTTTTCGCCGGCGGCCACATCCTGGTTGGCACCCGCAGTTACATGCTCGTCGCACTCCACCCCGCCGACGGCTCGCGCGCCTGGGAGCGTTTTCAATGGTTCTCCTGGGTCGAATCCACGCCGCTGCTCGCGGGAAGCTCGCTTTACATCGGATCATCCGACAACCGTGCCGTCCGCGCCCTCAACCCGGCGGACGGCCGCACGCTTTGGTCGACCGATCTCAACGGCTGGGCGTGGGCCCGCCCCGCGGTTTCCACCGATCTGGTCTTCGCCAATTGCGCCGGCCCCGCGGAGTATCCGTTGAAGCCCGCCCCGACAGGCTCGCTCTCCGCCCTCGACCGCCGTACCGGCGCGATGAAATGGCGTCACCCGGCGCGCCCCATTCCCGGCAGCTATCTGCACGGCTTCGTGGGCGCTCCCGCCGTCGCCGGTAATCGTGTGATCGTCGCCGGCCTCGACGGCACGCTGATCGCCTTTCCAATCGACCTGGCAAACGGATGAACGCCCGGCGTGTGCTGAAATCCCTACGGGCGATTTACCGGGCCGCCCACCCGGCGAATACCGCGTAGGCACTCCGACTGCTGAACCGTTCCTGGTCCGCAGGTCTATCCACATGGGTTCCCTGCGCACGTGAAAAATTTTCCCCGCCTCCTTCGCTTCGTGCGGCTGCTCCCGCTCACGGCGCTCTGCCTTCCTTCCGCCGAAGCGCAGCACGGGATCGGCAACGCCACCGCGAGCCTCAATGCGATCACCGCGGCCACGAACGCGGCCGCGCGCACGACAGCCGGCACCGCCGCGACCGCTGCCAATTCCGCCGCCGCCGCAGCGAGCCAGGCCGCGAAATCCGCCGCGACCGCCGCGGCAAACTCCGCCTCCCGCGCCGTCGCTGCCGCGCCGGTCGTCCAAATCGTCGCTGCGCCGCCCGCCGCCGCCGCTGCTCCCGTCTCCGTATCCGCAGCGCCGATGCCCGTCACCGCAGCCGCCGTCGCCCCATCCGCCCCGGTCGCCGCACCCGCGCCCGCCGCGGTCATCAACGTCCCCGCTGCCTCCGTCGTCGTAACCCCCGCGACCACCGCTCCCGTCACCATCACCGTCGCGCCTCCGGCCACCACCCCTCTCATCGCGTCCCCTTCCGTCACACCCGTCGCCGTGGTGACGCCTGCCGCGGCTCGCCCTGTAACTGCACCCACTCCGCCGATCACGTCCGCCCCGCCCACCGCCACCACGCCCGTCCCGATCTTGCCAGCTTCCGCTTCGAATGCCCAGAGCACCGCTGCGTCCATTCCGGCCAGCTCAGTCTCAACCACGGCCGCATCCCCGGAGGCCGCCGCGACCGCCGCTCAACTTTCGTCCAGCGAGTCTGATCCCGTCTCCGCCGCGAACCCGACGCCCGCCGCCGCCGACAGTCCCGAGTCCACGCCGAGTCTCACCGATTCCGCGAATTTCACCGCCGCTCCCATCGATTCTCCCGCCGCCCTGCTCGATCCCGCTGGGTTCACGAGCGACCTGCGCCATGCTGATTTTCCGGAACTGAAAATCCTGCTCACGGAAATCAAATCCATCCTCGACGTCTGCTCGCGTTCCCTCGCTGAAGCCCACCAGATCGCCCGCCGATCCACCGACTCCTCGCAGACCCGCCTTGACGAGGCTTTCACCGAAGCCCGCCGCCGCGAGCAAGCGCTCCGCGCCAGCATCGCCGCCGCCCAATCCGCTTCACCTGAGGACGCCCCCGCGCTTCGCACCGAGGTCGCGAACAATTACGATGCTTATGCGCGCGCCGTCATGACCGCCGAGACGCTCGCGCGTCATCTCCGCTCCTCATCCTTCGCGAATCGCCGGTGAGTTCCGCGGAAAAGCCGCCGCGCCGGATCTCACCCGCAGTGACTTGCCGCGGACTGCCCGCCGCCCTCACCCTCGCCGGATGGAAGTTTCCTCCTTGCGCGACCTCCTCATCCGTTGGTGCGACATCAATTCCGGCAGTTCGCACCACGATGGCCTCGCCCGCATGCGCGCGACGCTCGCCACGGAATTCTTCACGCTGCCGGGCGCCGCCATCGATCACGTCCCGCTCCCCGGCACCGCTGCCTGCGCCCTCCGCGTCCGTCAGCGCCCCGCCGCGCCCGTTCAACTTTTCCTCAGCGGCCACTACGACACCGTCTACGGCACCGACCACCCCTTTCAAACCTGCGCTCAGCCCGACCCGCAAACCCTCCGCGGCCCCGGCGTCGCCGACATGAAGGGCGGCCTCGTCGTCATGCTCGCCGCACTACGCGCCTTCGAAGCCACGCCCTCCGCCGCGCGCGTCGGCTACGAGATTCTTCTCACGCCCGACGAGGAAACCGGCTCCGTCGCCAGCCGCGCGCTGCTCGAGGCCTCCGCCCCGCGCTTCGCGCTCGCCCTGATTTTCGAACCGGCCCGCGAGAACGGCGCCCTCGTGCAGTCCCGCAAGGGCACCGGCATCTTCACCGTCACCTGTCGCGGCCGCGCCGCCCACGCCGGCCGCGACGCGCGCGAGGGCCGCAACGCCATCGTCGCGCTCGCCGAATTCCTCGTCGCCGCTCACCGGATCCCTGCGGATCTCCCCGGCGTGCTGCTCAACATCGGCTCCGTCCACGGCGGCGGCGCCGTGAACATCGTTCCTGATTTCGCCCGCGCCGAACTCAACCTCCGCATCGCGCGCGCCACCGACGCCCCGCTCGTGCTCGATCGCCTGCACGCGCTCGCCGCACCGATCGACGCCCGCGAAGGTTTCCACCTCGAAATCACGGGCCAGTTCAACCGCCTTCCGATGGAGCCCGGGCCCGTCGCCACCGCGGCGTTCACCGCCTGGCAGCAATGTGCCCGCGACCTCTCCTTCGCCGCGCCCGGCTGGACGCACGTCGGCGGCGGCTCCGACGGCAATCTCCTCTCCGCTGCCGGCCTGCCATGCCTCGATGGTCTCGGCCCCATCGGCGGCCACCTCCACAGCTCCGCCGAATCCATCGTGCTCTCGAGCCTCGCCGACCGCGCCAAAATCACCGCCCGTTTCCTCGAAAAACTTTCCACCGGTGAGATTTCTCTGCCGCCCTCGCCGCCACCGCCGTAATCTGGACAACCTGTCCATGTTTTCCCCGCCACTCACGAGTTGCACGCATTCTGGGTGGGACATTATCTGTCTCCGCCGCGTCGCGCCCGCTTTTCCGAATTTCCCATGAATCGCCGCCTCAAACTTTCTCTCACCCTCTGCGTCCTCGCGCTCGCACTTCTCCCCTTCCGCGGACGCGCCGGCGAACGATTCCCCGTGGCCAACGCGGAAGTCCTGGCCGAAGCCGCGCGCCATAAAGCCGTCGTCGAAGAGCGCATGACCGATTTTTTCCAGTATGACTATCTCGAGAACGTGAACGCCGGCCGGGTGACCTCCGTGAAAGCATCGGTCATCGAAACCGTCCCCGTCCAGGGCTGGCCCCATCGCTTTCGCAGCACTGGCAAGGCTCACGTGGAATTCTACGACGCGGGCCGCCGCACCGTCACCCGCTTCACCCGCGATTTTGAAGTCGTCACCGAAGAAAAGGAAACCGGAGCGATCAAAATCGAGACGCGCCAGATTACGTGATCGCGCTCCGTCCGCCCACCGCTCTGCCGCGCAATTCCGTTTGGCGGTCGACCCGCGGTTCCGACGGCCGCCGCGATCCGGCCCGCGTTTCCGCAGGCTCCGCCATCTCCCCAGCGACATGAAACCCATCGACAACTATCGGCTCGTCACGTCCGACGACCTCACGCGGTGCCCCTCGAATTTGATGCGCAGGCCCAATGCCGAGTATCTCGAGTGTGCTCGCAGCGAGATGCGGGGGGCGCGCCGGTGGCGCCTGTCGCCCCGCAGCGCGTCTCCTTTTCCCCTTCGTCTGCTCGCTGTCGCCTCCCTCCTGCTCGCGTCTGGTTCGATCGCGCACGCTGTTCCCGCGGCCACGCCTCCGCTCTCCGGCCTGCTCTTTTCCCTCTCCGCCGATCACGGCACCACCGCCGATTTCTCCGCCGCCGGCACGCCGCAGCCGACCTTCGACGCCGAAGTGTCCGTCGTCCCCGATGGCGCCGCCGGCCCTGCGCTCCGCTGCGGAAATTTCCAACGCCTCGCCTGGCGCGCCCCCGGCAACATCTACGCCCAGCGCGGCACGCTCGCCTTTTTCTGGCGCGCGCGCGACGCCGTCGGCCCGACCGCCTTTCCGATCTTCCGCGTCGGCTACGCCGATCATTCGAGCTGGGACATGGTCTGGCTCCGCATCGACTACAACGGCCACGGCTTCGACGCCTTCGTGACCGACACCGGCCTCGCCCGCACCCGCGTCTCGGTTCCGCTCACGCCGTTTCCCACGCCCGACAAATGGATTCACCTCGCCCTCTCCTGGGACGAAACGCGCGGCATCCGCTTCTACATCGATGGCCGCCTCGCCGCGAAAAACGAAACCACCGCCGTCTACGACGCCGGCCTCGATCAATTCGGCCCGCACTCGCGCATCATCAGCCCGTATCAGGTTCAGAGTGACTACAATTTCATCCGCGGCGGCGACATCGACGAAATCCGCATTTACGACCACGCGCTCCCTGACGACCGCGTCGAATCCCTTTCCATTGCAGGGCAGGGTCTCCCGCCCCCGCCTGCTCTCGCTGCGCCTCCGCACCACACCATCCCGACGCCCACCGCTCTCTCAACCCTCCTCGCCGCCTTCCTTCACCGCTACGGCTTCGACGACCCCGCCCATCTTCCACCCGAGCTACCCGCCGCCAAAACCGCCGTCCGCAAAGTCGAAATCCACGACGCCTACGACCAGAAACGCTGGTGGTGGAAAGCCACCGACGGCATCCGCGAAACCACCTGGCCCGGCGTCTACAACCGCTCCCGCCTCCCGGGCCGCCACGATTATTTCGAACTGCCCGACTGGGACTGCTACTCCACCTCCGGCAAATCCGTCACGTTCACTTTGCCCGACGAGCCGTGGAACCAACTCGAGTTCACCGGCGCCGCCTGGGGTCGCATGACGCTCGGGGCCGATGCGTCCGCACCGCTTCTTTTCGATCGTGCGCGAGGCGCCGAGCACACCGTCAACTTCTTCCCCGCGCCGCATACGGGAGGAAAGATCACCTTCGCCAACGTCGAGCAGGAACAGCCCATCGGCGAACTCGTCGCGCTCCACGTCGCGCCCGGTGAAGAACCGATCGGTCGCGCCCAACAAAAATTCTGGCTCGACGTCGGCGATTTTTCCGCCGCTTCCCCGCATCCGCTCGACGCTCTGGAAACTTTCATCGTTGGCCGCCATCCCGCCGGCGAGCGCTACCGAGCCACGGCAAGCTCCGCGCCACCGCCGCACCTCGCCAATGGGAGCGGCGTCCATCTCGATCAGCTCCCCCTCGTTCATGTCACCATTCCGGATACGTGGGACGACCGCGCCGACGCCCTCGACGGCCTCGCGATCGACCTCCCGGATTTCAAAAATCTTCCGCCCACTCACGGCGGCCTGATCGCCTTCAACCTTCGCGTCAAAGACCCGCTCTGGCCCGCGCGCGACCTGCTGGACTTTTCCTTCAGCGTGAAACCCGGCGAGCCTCACACACTCTGGCTCGATCTTCGCGATCGCGTGCTCCCCACCGGCAAACCGCTCTATCTCACCCTCGCCTCGTCCGCTCCCGCGTTCACGGAACTCTCCCTCCGCGGCGCCGCCGTCCGCCTCGTCTTCAAACCCCGCGACGCCGCTCTCGCCGAGCACACGCTCGACCGCTTCACCCAGGCCCGCGATGCCTACGCGATGCTCGTCGAGGAGCACCCGAAGTCCCCGAAATACGCTCTCTGGGTCCGCTTCGAGTCCGACCTAAAGGATCTCCTCCGCGTCGATCCCGACCACGAACTCGGCCGCCGCTACGCCGCTGCCGCCGGCATTCCCGCGGCAAAACCGCCCGCGCCCGCTCTCGCCACTCCTCCGCCGGGCGTCCCGCTGTGGGCCCAGCGTCAAACCGAACTCCTCGGCCGCGTAAGGAAATTCGTCCTCTGGTACATCGACCACCGCCAGATCGCCGACGGCGAATTCGGCGGCGGCATCTCCGACGACACCGACCTCACCAACACCTGGCCCGGCGTCGCCCTCATGGGTGCCGAACCCGAAAAACTCCGTCGCTCGCTCAACGCCCTCCTCGACGCCGCCTACGCCAACGGCATGTTCACGCACGGCCTGCCCACGATCCAGGCCGACGAACTCCACAGCTACGAGGAAGGCATCAACTGCCTCTCCCAAAATCTCATCCTCGACTACGCCAGCCCGCGCCAGCTCGAGCGCGCGATGGAAACGATCCGCGGCCTCGAAACCCTCACCGGCGTCAACGCCGCCGGCCACCGCCACATCCGCTCCTCGTATTTCAGCGGCGCGAAACTCGCCGAGGACGGCCCGTGGGGTTGGTCGAAACCTTTTTCCTATCTCATCCTCCACCCCGCGTATCTCCTCACCGACTACAACGGCAACCCCGCCGCGCGAAAACTCGTGGTCGAACTCGCCGACGGCCTCCTCGCCCACCGTAAACCGGGCGCCGGCACCGACAGCCTTCCCGGCGCAATCCACTTCGCCACCGACGCCGAGACCGAGGCCGCGCGAAACTTTTTCCCGTGGCCGCTTTTCTGGGCCGCCTGGCGCTGGACCGGCGACCGCAAATATCTCGATTCGATCGCGGACGGCGGCCTCACCTATTATTCCGCCCTCAACGCCAACGCGCTCGACCTCCTCTCCCTCCGCGACGAATGGTCGCGACGCCTCGCCGCCGGCGACCGGCCCGGCGCTTTCGAAAGCCGCCACGCGGATGGCCGCGCCCACTCGCTCGATTCCACGTTCCGCACGTCCACGCCCACTCACTTCGCCTGGCAGCTCTCCGGCGACAAATCCATCCTCGAGAAACTTTATGCCGATCAGATTGCCCAGTGCGACCTTCTTGAATACATCAACACCGAGGGCAGCCTCTGGATCGATCGCGTCGCCGTCCCCTACGCCGACCTCCAGCGCGCCCGGCTCGGCGGCGTCGCCCTCGCCCGCAACGCCCTCTACCCCGGCCACGTCGTGAGCTGGCGTTTCGCCGCCCCGGCCGACGACCAAAGCGTCGCCGTCCTCGTCCCCGACGCCACCTCCACCGCCTTCAAAGTCATCGCGTGCAACGTCACCGCCGCGCCGGTCCACGCCACGATGACCGGCTGGGACATCGCTCCCGGCCAGTGGGAAATCACGCAAGGCGTCGACACGAACAACGACGACCTCGCCGACTCCGCCCAGCTCCCGTCGCACGCCACGCCGTTCGAGCGCTCCGCTTCGCTTCAGTTCACGCTGCCCGCCCGCGCCACGACCGTTCTCACTTTCAAACTCAAAACTCCCGGCACGCCCTATTGGCAACGTCCCGACCTCGGCCTCGATCCCAGCGACATCGCTCGCACCGCCACCGGCCTCACTATTAAAATCCACAGCCTCGGCTCGACTCCGACGGGCGCCACCCCGCTCGTAATCCGCAACGCCGCCGGCGCGATCGTCGCCCGCGCCACGATTCCCCCGCTCGCCGCGCCGAACGACCTCCTCCCGAAAACCGTCGACGTCGCGTTCCCGCTCCCCGCCGATTTCTCCGCCGCCGGCGCCACCATCGAAATCGATCCCGACCACACCGTCGAAGAGATCACCCGCCTCAACAACGCCGCGCGTTTATAGGTGGAGCCCGACGTCCTCGTCGGGCTGTTCCCGTCTCCCGCCCCCGGCCATCGTCCGCCGATCACTCCACCCGCCGCAATTCCCCCTCCGCCAACGCCGCCGCCGAAAACCGCACCTCGCGAATCGCGCCCTTGAACCAATACACCCGGTTCTGCCGCACTCCGATCGAGATTTTTCCGTCGCTCATCGGCCCGAACGCCACATCCCCCTCCAGTTCCTTCGCTCCGTTGACGAAGTGCGCCATCCGCTTCCCGTCGTAGCGCAGCGCCACCCAATACCACTTTCCCGTCGCGTGCACCCGCTGCGGATCGATCAGTGTCCGATGGCTTTCCGTTGTCCGCAAAAACGTGTCGAGCCACCACCCGCCCTTCCCATCCGTGCGCGTCTCGAGCAACACTCGCATCCCCTCCTCGCGCGTTTCCTGCACATGAAAAAATCGCTGTGCCTCTCCGCCGCCTTCGTCGGGCCGGATTAAAACTTCGATCGTGAACGCCGTGCAGCCCGCCAGCGGATTCGCCGGGATAATCACGCCATCGGCTTTGCCGTCGAACGCCACCGCGCCATCGACGATCCCCGGTTTGCCCCACACTTCCGGCTGCGCGCCGCCGATCCGCGCCAGATCATCGAGCCGCCACACCGTCGCCTCCGCGCCCGCCCCCACGCTCGCGATCCAGCCCGCCGCCGCGATCATCATGATTCCGCGCCGCATCGCCGTTCAACCTCCGATCCGCTGCGCGCCCGGTACCACGTAACCAAACACCGACGCCCAGTGGCACACGCTGCCCGCGAGCACAAAGAGATGCCACACCGCGTGATGATACGGCAGCTGTTTCCAAAGATAAAACGCCGCTCCGCCCGTGTAGCACAACCCGCCCGCCAGCAGCAGCCACAACCCGCCCGCCGGCACCGCCGCCAACATCGGCTTCGCCGCCACGACTACAATCCAGCCCATGCCGAGATAGATCATGGTCGACAACACGCGAAACCGTCCCGCCAGCCAGAACTTCATCACCACGCCCACGATCCCCAACCCCCACACCACGCCGAACAAACTCCAGCCCCACGCCCCGCGCAGGCTGACGAGCAGATACGGCGTGTAGGTGCCGGCGATCAGCAGGAAAATCCCCGCGTGGTCGAATTTCCGCAGCAGCCGCTTCGTCTCTGCATCGCGAAATACATGATACAGCGTCGACGCCGTGTAGAGCAGCACGAGCGTCGTCCCGAAAATCGCCGCGCTCGTCACCAGCCACGCGTCGCCCCGCAATGCCGCAAACGTCACCAACAGCGCGAGCCCCGCGAGACTCAGCACGACGCCGACGCCATGCGTGATCGCATTCGCGAGTTCTTCACGCGGCGTGTAGGAGGACGGTATCGCCTGCATCACCGCTACGCTCGCCATCGCTTCCCTGGTTGGCAAAACCCTTTTCGATCCTGAAATCCCAGCGTCACGCGACTCCACCATCCATTCCGGATCGGGACGAATTGGTCAGAAGTTGAAAGCGAGCGCTTCGGATTCCGGCGACTGCGTCGGCATGGAGTAGGCCTTGCCGTGCGTCTTCCCGTTAAAACGGTTTTCGTCGTCTGGCGCTTCATTCCCCCAGATCGTCCAGTGCTTGCGGCGTTCGCGCGCAAAAAGTTCTAGAAATGGACCCCGCGAACAAGATTCGATCAGAGGATAAATCTCATCGGGCTTACGGCTGTGCTCGCGCTTGCGCGTCGAGATGACGTTCACTTGGCGACGACCAGGGGCAAGGGTCCGATTGTTTTTCCCGCGAATCCCGAAAAGCAGAAGTTCAGTCACATTCCTGAAATAAAAACCGACCCCTCGTCCGTCAGGGCCACCGTCTTTTCTGATCTTGTACCAAACAATGTTGCTTTTATATTCGAACCCCCAAGCCGCCATCGTATCGAGGCCCGACTGGAGAAGCGCGTTCGGTACCCAGAGATACAGATGCGATTTTTCAGCCGCGAGCATCGGAACGGGCAGTTCTTTGATGTCTTGGAGCGTCATCGTCGGATAACGCCGCAGCCGTTTGTGCTCGGGCGCCATTTTCCCGGTGCGATTGGAAAACTGCCATGGCGGATCGGCGAGGATCGTGCCGAATTTCCCGTGGACACTTGTGATCAGGTCTTCAGCGGCATTCATGATTCGTCGTCGTAAGCGTCTTGTTCATCCTCACCCACACCATCGACCGTGGACAGTGAGACGCCAAGACGTTGTTTGAGCTTCGCCGCTTTTTCTTTCCGGTCGCGCGCCTTTTTTGCCTTCGCCGCAGCAATTAATTCCCGCGCCTCGAGGTCTGTCACGTCCTCCACGTAGAGTTTCCGCGTGATTCCGAATGCAAGGATCGGACAGCCTCCACCTGCACCACCCTCCAAACGCGGAACCAATTTGCCCCAATGGGTGGTCGATTCCCCGAAAGAAGACGCCGGTTTTAACCCGCGCGAGGTTAAGTCGAGGAACAGATCCTTGAGATCTTCGCTCCGCGTGAGAATGACGCCAACTGAAACGGTGCGAAGGTCGAAGAGCAGTCTGAAGTTGTTCAAATCACGATCGAAGAACGGATCCTTGTTGTTCCATTCGATCTCGAAGCCGACGCCACCTTGTTCGCTGGCTTTGAAGCAGTCCACCTTGTGGGTCGGACTTTCGATGCGGCGCTCGTCCACCATGAAGGCGGTCTTGAATTGCCGTTCTTTCCACCCGAGTTTGGTTAACTCCGAGTCGATCCACCCGGCGATTTTGGTCTTACTACCGCCTCCGACGACAACCCAGCTTTTCCTCAAACGAAATCGCCCTAGCACATCGCAAATCTCCGCGTAGAGTTGTGGAAAGTCGGTCGCGAGAATGGATGAGGCATGACGCCACTCTTTGTGGGTGTAATTTTCCCGGATGAATTCCGGAAGCTGGTCGATTGCCATATCTTGTGGTTTTTTAGACATAAAAAAAGCCGCAGAGCAATCTGCAGCTTTTTGTCTTGGCTGAGTATATCAGCTTGTTTCGGCCACCCGGCTCACCGCAGCGCCACAGGCGCCCCCAGCACTTCGCGCAGCACGATCACCCGCCGCAATTCCCTCGGGTCGCGCAGCGCGTCTCCGATCGTCAACCCAGCGCCAGCCACCCGTCTCGCCTCCAGCCGCGCTCCTTGCTCCTGCCGAGCCGTCAAAATTTCCGCCGCCCGGCGCTGCTCGGCAAGCCGCGCCGCTTCCAACACACGCATCTCCTCCTCCAGCTTTTCCTGCCGGGCCAGCGTCGCCCGGTGCGCGGCCGCTTCCTCCTCGCGCCGCCGCTGCTCCGCCTGCGGATCGAACTCCCGCTCCGCCGCCTCGCGAATCTCGCGCGAGATTTTCCGCATCGGCCCGCCGAAGGGGTCGAGCGGCGGCACGTGCGCTGGCCGCGTCAACGGCGGAATCCGCTCGCCTGCGCTCGTTCGTCCCACCGACGCGGGTTGCGCCGGCGCTTCGCCGCGGCGTTCCGCGATCTTGCGCCGGATCTCCTCCTGCAACCGCCGGGTGCGCTCCCCGCGATCCGCCTCGGATTCATCCCGCGGATTCTGCTCGCCCGCCAGTTTCTGCAGCCGCCCGCGATTCAGGTAATACGCGATCGCCGCGGCGACGCCGATCAGGATTTGGAGGTGCTCGAGAACCCAGGCCATCTCACGCCTTTTTGTCTTCCGGCTTCGCGATCGTCGTGCGCATCGCCGTATCCGATTGGATGTTTTCCATCTTGTAATAATCCATCACGCCGAGCCGGCCCGAGCGAAACGCCTCCGCCATCGCGAGCGGCACCTGCGACTGCGCCTCGACGACCTTCGCCTGCATCTCCTGCACGCGCGCCTTCATTTCCTGCTCGAGCGCCACGGCCGCCGCACGGCGGATTTCCGCCTGCGCCTGCGCGATCGATTTGTTCGCCTGCGCCTGCGCTTCCTGCAATTTCGCGCCGACGTTCTCGCCCACGTCCACGTCCGCGATGTCGATCGATAAAATCTCGAACGCCGAGCCCACGTCGAGGCCGCGTTTCAGCACCGTCTTCGAAATGCTGTCCGGCGACTCGAGCACGATCTTGTAGGTCTCGGCCGAACCGATCGTCGTCACGATGCCCTCACCCACGCGCGCGATGATCGTCTCTTCCTTCGCACCGCCGACGAAACGGTCGAGATGCGTACGCACCGTCACCCGCGCCTTCACTTTCACCTGGATGCCGTCCTTCGCCACGCCGTCGATCGTCGTGCGTCCGCTCTCCGGATTCGGGCAATCGATCACCTTCGGGTCGACCGAGGTACGCACCGCCTCGACCACCGACTTGCCCGAGCCCTTCGTCGCGAGATCGATCGCACACGCCCGATCCCATGGCAGCGCGATACCCGCTTTCTGCGCCGCGATCAGCGCCTGGACGGTCGGCACCACGTTGCCGCCGGCCTGATAATGCGACGCGATCTGGTCGGCGCTGACGTTGATGCCAGCCCGCACCGCCGTGATGCGTGCATCGATGATCAAGCTGTACGGAATGCTCGCGAGCTTCAGCGCCACCAGCTTCGACATCGGCACCGCGGCGCCGTTGAACAGCGCCTTCACCCAGGCCCCGATTAGACTGAAGATGACCGCGATGATCACCAGTCCGATGACGGCGGCGATGATAAGAACGATGAACGTGATGCTCATGAGGATGTTTTGATTGAGGTTACAACGAGACGAAAAGTATCAACGTCCACGACGCGCAACCGCTCACCCTCGCTCGCGTGGCCCGACTGGCAGAACGCTTCATAGCGCCGTCCGTCCACCGCCACGTAGCCGCTCGGCGCCAGCGTGGTCAGCGCCTCCGCCTCGCGCCCGACGACCGTCGCGCGCTCCGCGATCTCCGGCTGGCTGCGACCGGAAACGGTTTCACTCATCGACAGTCTTCGCGCGAACCGCGACTTCGGCAGCCACACCAGTTCCAGATAAAGCGTCACCGCTCCGATCAGCAGCGCGACGCCCGTCGCCACCGCGCCGCCCGCCGGCCCGAGTCGCAAAAATGCGGTCACCACCCCGCCGAGGAAAAAAAGCGCCGCGATCGCCCCGAGCAATCCGCCCGGCACCACCAGTTCCACCGCGACGAGCACGATGCCCGCCGCAAATAGCATCACGATCGTCGTCATCGTTTGATCGCCTCCACCACGAGCCCGAAATCCGTCACGCGGACGACCCGCACCGGCGTGCCCGCTTCCGCGAAGCCCATCTCCAGCCGCGCCTCATAGCGCCGCCCGTCGACCTCCACCTGTCCGCTCGGAAACAAACTCGTCGCCGCCGTGCCCACGGCGCCGACCAGCGTCTCCGTTTGCGCCAGCTCCACGGGAGCGCGTCCCGAACCCGCCACCGCGCCGCTGACGGCAAGCCGCGTCCAAATCCAACCGTGCGGCAGAAACCGCGCGATCGCCGTCAGCAACCCGGCCGCGATCAGCAGCCCAAGCAGAAGCTTCTGCACCGGCACCAGCAGCAGATCGCCCGACAACACCAGCGGCTCGTTCGGCCAGATGTCGGTCATCGACCAGAGCAGCGAACCGAACATCAGCGTGATTCCGACCAGCGCCATCGCGACCGTGCCCGGGAAGAAAAACAATTCCACGGCCACCAGCAGCACACCGAGCGCGAAGATCAACAGCGGCTCATGGCCCGACAATCCCGCCACGAAATTTCCAAGGAAAACGATCACGAGCAGCGCAATCCCCGTGATGCCGAAGACGCCGAAGCCCGGCGTCTTGAACTCGATGAACAGCGCCACCAGGCCGAGCCCGAGCAGGATCGGCGAGACGCTGTTGAGCAAAACCGCCAGCCGCTCCGACCACGTGATCTCGAGCGTTTTCTTCACGTAGCCGTCGCTGCCGAATTTTTTCGCGAGCAGATCGTCGACGTTTTTCGCGATGCCCGCCGCCAGCAGCGGATGCGCCGGCTCGCCGTAGGTTGCGCTCGCCTCGCTCGCGGTCAGCGAGAGGAGTTCGCCTTTCTCCTTCAAAACTTTGTCGCCGATTTTCAGTTCCGTGTCCGCGTCGATCATCGCCGAGATCACCTGCCCGCGATAAACCTTCCCCTCGCTGATCGCGCGCATCCGCGCCTTCAGATAACTCGTGACTTTCAATTTCATCGTCTTGTCGACGTCCTGCCCCGTCGACGTCACCGGCGCCGCCGCGCCGATCACGCCATCGGGCGTGAACCAAATTTCGTCCGTCATCGCCGAGATGAACGCGCCGGCTGACATCGCCTCGTTGTCGACGAACGCCACCGTCTTGCCCGGAAACTTTTCCAACGCCTCCATGATGTCGAACGTCGTGTCGAGCGCGCCGCCCGGCGTCTTGATGTCGAGCACCACGACCTCCGCCTTCTGCTCGATCGCCTCCTTCAATCCCCTCCGCAATATATATAGCAGCGGCCGCGCGACCTCCTCGCGCACCGGAATCACCACCACCGCGGTCCGCGTCTTTTCCTTCGTGGCCGCGGGCTGCGACGGAATTTCCTGCACCGCGCCGAGCACCGGCCCGATCAGCATGAGCCAGCCCATCAACCACTGGAGAGTAGAACGCGAGATCACCGCGCGTCACACTAGGAAACCGAAAATCCAGCGCAAGCATCGCGTGGCTGGAACGCGCCGGCGCGTTTCCAAAACGTGACGCGGTTCGTCGCGCCTCCACCCCCGCCGCGCCGCCGCGCACAAAAAGACTTTGCGGCACGCCCGCGCGCGTCCCTACGTTCGCCGGCTGCACGCACCCATGGAAAAATTTTCTTACCTCGGCCACACCCTCACCCGCTGGCGCGTCGGTCAATCCACGTTTCTCGCGCTGCCCGAGCAGGGCGCACGGCTGATGAACTGGAACCTCACCCTCGGCGATGGCTCCGTGCGCGACGTGATCTACTGGCCCGAATCGAAGACGCTCGACAACTTTCACCTCATCCGCGGCGGCAATCCCATCCTGTTTCCTTTCGCCGGCCGCACCTTCGATCATGGCGAGATTAATTTCTGGCGGGCGGCCGATGGCATCCGCCGCTCGATGCCTATGCATGGCCTCGCCCGCCAAGGCGCCTTCAAACTCACCCACGCCGACGCGCGCGGTTTTTCCGCGCAATTCGTCCCCGCCGCGGAAGCGCGCGAGGCGTACCCCTTCGACTACGAGTTCGCCGTCACGTATCGCTTCGAGCCGTTTCGGCTGACGTGCGAGTTCACTTTGAAAAATCTCGGCAACGTCCCGCTGCCTTGGTGCCCCGGCCATCATTTCTATTTCACCGTCCCGTGGGATGAAGGCACGTCGCGCGCCGACTACCTCGTTCGCCTCGCCGCCGCCGAGCGCCTGAAACAAGACTCCGCCGGCCAACTCGTCGCCGGCCCCGCGCTACGGGTGGACGAAAGCCTCGGCAACGCCGCGCTCGTCGACACGCTGCACACCGGCCTGCGCGGCAACGAAGCGACCCTCGGCCTCGAGGGCCGCGCCGGCGACGTGATCGTGCGCCTCGGCACCGCCGACATCCCGCCGCCCGGTTCGACGTTCGTCACGTGGACGCCCGACGACCAGGCGCCCTACTACTGCGTGGAACCGTGGATGGGCCCGCCGAATGCGCCCGAGCACAGACGCGGCTTGCAAGTTGTCGCGCCGCGCGGGACCGCCGCATTCACCGTCAGCGTCACGGTGAAGTAGCGCGCGCGGACAAAAGCAAACTTTCCCCTTACCTTTTCGCCGAATCGGCATCTTCTTTCGCACATGTTCCCGATCTCACTTCCCCTCGGTCTGCTGCCCGATTTCGGCGGCGGGGAAATGATGCTGATTCTCCTAGTCATCCTTCTGCTGTTCGGCGGCGACAAGATGCCGCAGATGGCCAAGGGCCTCGGCAAATCGCTGCGCGAATTCAAAAAAGCCGCCAACGAGGTCGAACGCGAAATCAAGCGCGCCATCGACGAGGTGCCCGACACGCCGAGTATCCAGGAAACCATTCGCAAGGCGATCGAGACCAACAAAGGCTCCGCCGCCGCCGCGCCCGCCGCCCTGCCCGCGTCCGCTCCGCTCCCGACTTCCCCCGTCCCGACGAACCCGCACGACTCGTCGACTCCGAGCGTTTCCGATCCCGCGGCCACGCCTTCCGCCGAGCCTTCCACTTCCTCCCCGTCGCCCACACCCCTCGCGCCCCCGCCCAGTCCGCCGCCGCCCGCGTCGTGAAACCGCCAGTCGAGGACGAGGCGCCCGTGCCGCTGCCTATCACGGGCGAGTTGGATCTGCACACGTTTTGTCCCCAGGATCTCGGCGAACTGATTCCCGCCTACCTCGCTGCATGCGCCGCGCACGGCATTCGTGATGTTCGCATCGTCCACGGCAAAGGCACCGGCACGCTGCGCACCACTGTTCACGCGCGGTTGCGTCGCTCGACCCTCGTGAAATCGTTCCGCCTCGCCGACGAGCGCGCCGGTTCCTGGGGCGCGACGATCGTCACTCTGCAGTCATGAGAAAAATTCTCCTCCTCGCTCTCGCCCTTTCCTTTGCGCTCCGCGTCGCCACCGCCGCGCCCCTGCTCGTGCTGGTCTCCCTCGACGCCTTTCGCTGGGACTATTGCGCGCTGCACCCCGACGAAACGCGGCACCTCCGGGCGCTCGCGCGCACCGGGATTTCCGCTCACGCCCTCGTCCCGATCTTCCCCTCGAACACGTTTCCCAATCACTACACCCTCGTCACCGGCCTCTACCCGACGCACCACGGCATCATCAACAACGAGTTTTTCGATCCCACGCTCGGTGAATTTTTTCACTATAATCGTCCCGAGAGCGTGGCCAAAAGTCACTGGTGGCACGGCGAGCCGATCTGGGTGACCGCGATCAAACAAGGCCGCAAAAGCGCCGCCTCTTTCTGGGTCGGCTCCGAAAGCGAGATCGCCGGCGTGCGGCCGACTTTCTGGCGCGTTTACGACAAGCAACTCACCTTCGAGCAGCGTCTCGCCGAATTCGCCGGCTGGCTTCGACTCCCGCCCGCCGAGCGCCCGGCCGTCGTCACGTTCTATCTCGAGGAGACCAATTCCATCGGCCACAAATACGGACCCGACGCCCCCGAGACTGTCGCCGCGATCAAAACCGCCGACGCCTGCGTCGGCGCGATCCAGGCGCAACTCGCCGCCGCGCGTCTCGACGCGAACCTCGTCATCGTCTCCGACCACGGCATGAGCGAAATCAGCCGCGATCGCGTCGTCATCCTCGACGACTATGTCGACCTTTCAAAGGTGCAGGTCGAAGCCGACGCGACGGTGTGCGGCCTCCGCGCGTTCGATGGCGATGTCGACGCGCTCGCGAAGCGTTTCGCGACGCTCCAGCATGCGAAAGCCTACCGCAACGCCGACCTGCCCGCACGTTTTCACGTCACGCCGAATCCGCGCAATCCCGACGTGTGGCTCCTCGCCGACGAAGGCTGGGAGATTTATTCGCGCGCGAAATTCGAACTTTACCGCAACAAGTTCAACCACGGCGACCACGGCTACGACCCCGCGCTCGCCAACATGCACGGGATTCTGATCGCGCACGGGCCCGCCTTCAAAAATTCCGGCGCGGTCGTCGACGACGTGGAAAACGTGCACGTCTATAATCTCCTCTGCGCCGCCGCCGCGCTCACACCCGCGCCGAACGACGGCGACGACCGCCTCGTCCGCGCGATGCTGAAGTAGGTCGAAGCAGCGCGGGCTTCGGCCCGCCTTCGTATTCAGCCGCGTTCGCCATCCGCCATAGCCCCCTGCACGCAGCCCGCTGCGAGAGCAGCGGGATTCGCCGCGCCGCGCCCATCCGCTCCGTTCATCTCGCCGCGCGTCCATTCATCGAAACGTCCCTCCGCGCCCTGTAACTTTTCCACGTCGCCGGTGTTCTTGGGACATCCACTCACCATGAACTCCTCAACCTTCCGCACCATGAAACTCATCTCTTCCCTCGCCTTGGTCGTTGCGATCGGCGCCTTCCTCCTCTCCCTCGCCTCCACTCACTACGCGCTCGCGCTCTACACCGTCGCGTTCAGCGCCTCGCTCGTGCTGGTGCTCGCCACCGACTACTCGTCGCGCGCGCGCCGCTGGGAACCGCGCAGCCTGAGGCTCGCCCCGGCCACGACGGCGAAGACCCAGCGCCTCCAACTCGCCGCCTGATCCCGCCGATGTATCGGAGTTTTGGAAACCGCGTTCGTTTTTCGAGCGCGGTTCGCATTGAAACGACCGCTCCGCTTCCCCACTTTCCGCGCCCATGAACTCCATGCACGAAATCGACTACGAAATCCGCGGTGACGACATGCAGTTCGTCGAAATCGAACTCGACCCCGCCGAAGCCGTCGTCGCCGAGGCGGGCGGCATGATGTTCATGGATGACGGCATCGGCATGGAGACGATCTTCGGCGACGGCTCGCGCCAGAACTCCGGCATCATGGGCGCACTGCTCGGTGCCGGTAAACGCCTGCTCACCGGCGAATCGCTCTTCATGACGGTGTTTCAAAACCAGGGCTCCGGCAAAAAGCGCGTGGCCTTCGGCGCCCCTTATCCCGGCAAAATCATGCCGATGAACCTGCGCGAACTCGGCGGCGAGCTGATCGCGCAGAAGGATTCCTTCCTCTGCGCCGCGAAGGGCGTGAGCATCGGCATCGCTTTCCAAAAACGCCTCGGCGTCGGCCTGTTCGGCGGCGAGGGCTTCATCATGCAGCGGCTCACCGGCGACGGCTGGTGCTTCGTCCACGCCGGTGGCACGCTCTACGAACGCACCCTCGCGCCCGGCGAAGTGCTCCGCGTCGACACCGGTTGCATCGTGGCGTTTCAGCCGTCCATCGACTACGACATCCAGCTCGTCGGCGGCGTGAAGACCGCGCTCTTCGGTGGCGAAGGCCTGTTCTTCGCGACCCTCCGCGGTCCCGGAAAAATCTGGCTGCAATCGCTGCCATTCTCCCGTCTCGCCGGCCGCATCGTCGCCGCCGCCCCGCAGACCGGTCGCGGTGGACGCGAGGAAGGCTCCGTCCTCGGCGGACTCGGCCGGCTCATCGACGGCGACAATAGTTAAACGTCCGGCGCCGTTTATCCGGCCCGCCAGCCGCCGGTCACGCCGGCGTTGTTTTTTTTTCGTCGCCACGTCACGCTCAGGGACGATGAAAACACCCCTGATCTACGGATTTGCCATGGCTCTCGCCGGCGCGCTGCTGACGTTTGTCATGTTTTTTGCTGGCTTCCATGACAGCGCCGAGAAGATGCAGTCCGGATTTGCGCAGACGGTCAACGTGATCGTTCCGCTCGCGATCGCCATCACCTGCCTCGCACTCGCGATGCGCGAGAAACGTGCCGCCCAGCCCGCCGATAAAGATTGGGGCTATGGCGCGGCGCTCGGGACCGGCGTGCTCACCGCGCTCTTCGGCTCCCTGATCGGCATCGTCACGGCCTATGCGTACTTCGCGTTCATCAACCCTCACATGGGCGACGTCATCTATCAGGTGCAGGTCGCGAAAATGGAGGCGAAAGGCGCGAGCGCCGATCAAATCGAGCGCGCCGAACCGATGATGAGGAAAATGATGACGCCCGTCATCATGACGGTTTTCCAGTGCGTCATCGGATTCATCTGGGGCGTCGTGCTCGCGTTGATCGTCGCGATCTTTTTCAAAAACCGGCCGGCGGCGGTACTCGGCACCGAGCCGCCACCGGTCGCCTGATTCGCTTTCTCGTCCGGTCAAAACGCGACGCCTCTCCGGCGCCGCGTTTTTTTGCAACTCATGAGTCAATGGTAAGCCGCGCGTCCGGCGCCTCGCCAATCATTTCCCGCGCTGGCGCGCGCCTCGCTCCTTCTATATAAGTGGAGCATGCACGGCCACCACCCGCAGGGCGCCGCCGCCCTTTCCCGTCTCGACGAACCCGGCGCCACCTTTCCCGCGCGTGACGAACCCATCTACATGGGTCTTCCGCACGAGCGCTACCTTCGCCCGAAATTCTACGTCGCCCTCGTCCTCACGCTCCCCGTCGTCGCGCTCTCGATGGGCGGCATGATTTTCCCACACGCCTTCTCCCTGCCATCGACGCTGAGCGGCTGGCTGCAGTGCGCGTTCACCACGCCGATCTTTTTCTGGTGCGGCGCGCCCTTCATCCGGCGGTGGTGGAAATCCCTTCGCGAGCGCGACCCGAACATGTTCACGCTCATCGTGACCGGCACCGGCGCCGCCTATTTCTACAGCGCTGCCGCCGTGATTTTCGCGCCTCACGTCCCCGCCTTCTACCACGCCGGGCACAACCTGCCGCTTTATTTCGAAGCCGTCGCGTTCATCACCACCATCGTCCTTCTCGGTCAGATTCTCGAGCAACGCGCCTATGCGCGCACCGATGCCGCCATCCGTGGGCTCATGGACCTCGCGCCGAAAATCGCCCACCGCCTCGCCGCCGACGGCGCCGAGCACGACATCCCGGTGGCCGACGTCCATCCGGGCGACCGCCTCCGGGTCCGGCCTGGGGAAAATCTCCCCGTCGACGGCGTGCTCCTCGACGCCATCGCCGAACTCGACGAATCCATGCTCACGGGCGAACCGTTGCCCCTCGCAAAAAAGCCCGGCGACCGCGTCCACGCCGGCACGCTCAACACCACCGGCACCTTCGTGTTTCGTGCCGAACGCGTCGGCGCCGACACGCTCCTCGCGCAAATCGTCCGCCTCGTCCAGGAGGCCACCGAAAGCGAACCGCCGATCGCCCGCCTCGCCGATCGCGTGTCCGCGTGGTTCACCCCCGCCGTCCTGCTCGTCGCCGTGATCACGTTCATCGCCTGGACGGTTCTCGCCCCCGACCCCGCCTGGCTGCACGGCCTCATCAACGCCGTCTCCGTGCTCATCATCGCCTGTCCCTGCGCGCTCGGCCTCGCCACCTCGGTGTCGCTCGTCACGGGCATCGGCCGCGGCGCCCAGGCCGGCGTGCTCGTGAAAAACGCCACCGCCCTCGAGCGTCTCGCCACCGCCGATACACTCCTGATCGATAAAACCGGCACGCTCACCGAAGGCCGCCCCCGCGTCATCGCCGTCATCCCCTCCGAAAATCTTTCTCTTTCCTCTTTTTCTTTCTCGTTCTCATCGCCCGCCGACGCGCTTCTGATCCTCGCCGCCTCCGCCGAATCTTCCAGCGAGCATCCCCTCGGCCGCGCCATCGTCGCTGCCGCCCGCGAAAAAAATCTCCCGCTTCTCCCTGCGACCGAGTTTTCCGCCGCACCCGGTATCGGCATCAGCGCCCGCATCGACGGGAAAAAGATCGAGGTCGGGCGAGTTCGCTCCGAGGTCCGGCCGGCTCCCAGCCGGCCAGTTGCCGGTACGACCTCCACCCCCGAGTTCCCACCTCCGCACTCCGATCTCCGGCCAGCGCCGGCCTCGTCCGCCACCCTCGTCTCCATCGCCCTCGACAGCCGGCCCGCCGGCACGCTCGCCCTCGCCGACGAACTAAAAACCACCACGCCCGCTGCCATCCGCGAACTGCAGCGCCTCCGCTTTCGCGTCCTCATGCTCACCGGCGATCGCGAATCGGCCGCCCGCGCCGTGGCCGCCACCCTTCATCTCGACGGCGTTCACGCCGAGGTCACGCCCGCCCGCAAACAGGAACTCGTCCGCGAACATCAGGCCCGCGGCGAACGCGTCGTCTTCGCCGGCGACGGACTGAACGACGCCCCCGCCCTCGCCGCTGCCGACGTCGGCATTGCCATGGGCACCGGCGCCGATATCGCGATGCAGAGCGCCGGCCTCGTCCTCGTCCAGGGCGATCTCGCCGCGCTCGTCCGCGCTGTCCACCTCAGCCGGGCCACGCTCCGCAACATCAAACAAAACCTGTTCTGGGCCTTCGCCTACAACACGCTCGGCCTTCCGCTCGCCGCCGGCGCGTTGTATCCGTTTACCGGATGGCTGCTCAACCCCATGTTCGCCGCGACCGCCATGAGCCTCAGTTCGATCAGCGTCGTCTCGAACGCCCTCCGCCTCCGCCACGCGAAATTGTAGGGCGGGGTCTCCCGACCCCGCCGCCGTGCGCGGTTTCTCCGACCCCGCCGCCGCCGTGCACCTCGGACTTGCGCTCTGCCGCCGCTCCTCGTGTGCTCGCTTTTCGCGCCAAGCGGCGCGCAACCTCACCTCGTTTTATGCGCTCCGCTATTTTGCATCCTGGCTTCGTTTTCTGCGCGCTTCTCGCGTTCTGCACCCCGCCGCGGGCGCACGCCGCGAAGATCGACCTCTCCCGCGACACCCCTGTTCCGGCCACCGAGCCCATTCCGGTCTACGATTTCTTCCGCCCAAATCTCCTCAGCCAGCCGAGCCTGAATCCATCCGGCACCCACATCGCCGCCGTCGTCGCCACCGGCGAGGGCGGCCATCAACTGCTCGTCTACGAACTCGCCACGAAAAAGATCGAACTCGTCGGGGTGCCCGGCGATCGCGACATCTACTACGCCACCTGGCTGAACGACCGCCGACTGCTCTTCCAACTCAGCGCGCGCAAACTCTACGGCGTCGGCCTTATGGTCGCCGATGTCGGTTCTCTCACGAGCGCTTACCCGCTCCTCCAATACTACAATTCCAGCATCGTCGCCGTCCCACCCTCCGACCGGCTTCACCCGCTGGTGTGGAATCGTTGGGACGGCCTCGACAACGCCGCGCACAACGACCTCGGCGTCGCTATCCTCAACACCGATGTCAAAGGCGGCAAGATCGTCGACCTGCTGTCCGCGAACGCCGACCTGCTGCAACTCGACTACGTCCGCGAACAAAACCTCCGGCACATCCTGAAAACCTTTCCCGCGCCGACCGGCGGCAACACCGTATCTTACATCGCCGACGTCGAGGGCCAGCTCGATTTCGCCGTCACCGCGCTCGACGGCCTCCTCACCCTTCACCATTTCACCGCCGGCCGCTGGGAAAAATGCCCCATCGACCTCGATCGCATCGACGTCATCGGTTGCGGCGACCGTCGCGGCCAGCTCGTCGTCATGGCGCCGCGCGAAGACGGCAAGCCCCGCGCCGTGCGTTATCTCGACGGCGTCACCGGGCAGCTCGGCGACGTGCTCCTTCAGGACGCCGCCTACGATTTCTACTCCGGCGGCCTCGGCGAGGGCTGGCTCTACCGCGATCCCGTGAAACAGCAGATCATCGGCGCCGTCTTCGAACGCACCGGCCCGCAGGTCGTCTGGTTCACCGAAGAATACCGCGCCCTCCAGAAAATTCTCAACGGCTACTTCCCGGGCCTCGTCGTCCGCATCCTCGGCTCCGACCTCGCGCAAAAACGCTTCCTCGTCGCCACGTTCTCCGACCGCCAGCCCGCGATGTATCAATGGGTCGATCTCGAGCAGCGCGCCGTCGGCCTCTTCAAACGCACCGCGCCGTGGATCGATCCCACGCGCATGCAACCGATGACGCCGATCAAATTCAAAACCCGCGACGGCCACCGGCTCGATGCCTACCTCACGCTCCCCGCCGGCGCCACGAAGGCGAATCCGCCGCCGCTCGTTGTCCTCGATCACGGCGGCCCCTGGGCACGCGACACCTGGAGCTTCAACGGCGAGGTGCAGTTCCTCGCCAGCCGCGGCTACGCCGTGCTCCAGCCGAACTATCGCGGCTCCAACGGCACGGCGTGGATGTTTCCCGAATCCGACTCGTGGGATTTCGCGAAAATGCACGACGACGTGACCGACGCCACGAAAGCGATGATCGCCTCGGGCCTCGTCGACAAAAACCGGATTGCGATCATGGGCGGATCGTTCGGCGGCTACCTCGCCATCTCCGGCGTCGTTAACGATCCCGAACTCTACCGCTGCGCCATCACGATCGCCGGCGTCTTCGACTGGGCGCAGCAGGTGCTCTCGAAAAAATACGACCAATACGACTCGCCCGTCTTCGCCTACATGATGCGCAAGCTCGGCGACCCGGCAAAAAATCCTGCGATGTTCGAAAAAATTTCGCCCGGCCGGCACACCGAGAATATCCGCGTACCCGTCTTCATCTCCGGCGGCACGAGCGACCAGACCGTCGAGATCGAACAATCGCGCACGCTGATCTCGAACCTGAAACGGCACAACGTCCCGTACGAATCCTACATCGTCGCCGACGAAGGCCACGGCATGGCCCATCTCGACGCCGAAGTGGAACTCTACACGCGCATCGAAGCCTTCCTCGCCAAAAACCTCGCGAAGGCCCCGTAGCCCTCTCGCCTCGCGCGCGTCTCCGGCTCGCTGCAGCGGCGGTCTGCGACCGCCGTAACGCCCCGCCCGCCTTCCGCCCCGCGACTCCGCGACTCCGGCTCCGACGCCAGTTCGGCGCCCTCGGCGCGCTCCGTCCGTACTCCATACCCCCGTGTCCGCCGCCGGCCTCCCCGCGGGTTCAACAGTTCGACCAGCAAGCCTGTTGTCATCCCGATTTCCATCCCCTTCAACTTCCGCCGCGCTCACCCAGACCATCGAGCGACACCCCAACTCCATGCTCATCCAGTCTTCCGCCCTGCGCATCGCGCCGCTTCTTCTCGCCGCGTCGTTCGTTTTCGCTGCCGACAAAATCGACCTCGCCCGTGAAACCTCGGTCGCGGGCAGCGATCCCATTCCGGTCGCGGATTTCTTCCGCCCCGACCTCCTCCGCCAACCCGTCCTGAATCCCCTCGGCACTCACGTGGCCGCGGTCGTGACCAGCGGGGCCGACAGCCACCAGCTCCTCGTTTACGAGCTCGATTCGAAAAAGACCGCGACCGTCGGCATGCCCGGCGATCACGACCTCTCCGGCGTGCACTGGCTGACGAACGATCGCCTCATCTTCCACCTTTCCACCCGCAAGCTCTACGGCGTCGGCCTCATGGCCGCCGACATTCACTCGCTCTCGCGGGCCTACGCGCTGATTCAGTATCAGAATTCCCAAGTCATCGCCGTCCCGCCCGGCGACCGCCTCCACCCCTTCGTGTGGAATCGCTACGACGCCATCGACGACGCCGCCCAGAGGGATCTCGGCGTCTCCGTCGTCGATGCCAACCTCAAGAGCGGCGAGATCATCGACCTGCTCATCTCCCGCCCCACCGACGGCGCTCTCCGCGCCATGGCCCAGATCCGCGAACAAAACCTGCGCCACACGCTGAAGACCTTCCCCGTTCCGCCCGGCGACCACACCATCGAATATCTCAACGACATCGACGGTCAGCTCGATTTCGCCATCACCGCCGTCGGTGGCCTCGACCAGCTCCAGCATTTCGCCGGAGATCACTGGGAGCGCTGTCCCGTCGATCTCGAAGCCATCGATGTCATCGCCACCGGCAACCATCATGGCCAACTCGTCGTCCTCGCTCCCCGTGAGCCCGGCAAGCCTCGCGCCCTCCGCTATCTCGACGGCGCGAGCGGCGAACTCGGCGCGATTCTGTTTCAGGACGCCGCCTACGATTTCTATTCCGGCGGTCTCGACTACGGCTGGCTCTATCGCGATCCCGTAAAGCATCAGATCCTCGGCGCCGTCTTCTCGCGCTCCGGCCCGCAGGTCGTCTGGTTCACCGAGGAATATCTGGCCCTGCAAAAAATTCTGGAAGGCTACTTCCCCGGCCTGGTCGTGCGCATCCTCGGCAGTGACGAAGCCCAGCGTCGCTTCCTCGTCTCCACGTCCTCCGACCGCCAGCCCGCCATCTACCAATGGGTCGATCTCGAGAAACGCACGGCCGGCCTCTTCAAGCGCTCCGCACCTTGGATCGATCCCACGCGCATGCAGCCGATGACGCCGATCAAGTTCAAAACTCGCGACGGCCACCGGCTCGAAGCCTACCTCACGCTCCCCGCCGGCGCCACGAAGCAAAACCCGCCTCCCCTCGTCGTCCTTCCTCACGGCGGACCCTGGGCGCGCGACACCTGGGGCTTCAACGGCGAGGTTCAGTTCCTCGCCAGCCGAGGCTACGCCGTCCTCCAGCCGAACTACCGCGGCTCGAACGGCTACGACTGGATGTTTCCGGAGTCCGATGCCTGGGATTTTGCGAAGATGCACGATGACGTCACCGACGCCACGAAGGCGCTCGCCGCGTCCGGCCTCGTCGACAAAGACCGGATTGCGATCATGGGCAGCTCCTTCGGCGGCTATCTCGCCATCTCCGGCGTCGTGAACGAGCCCGGCCTCTATCGCTGCGCCGTCACCAACGCCGGCGTGTTCGACTGGGCCGAGCAGATTCTCTCCAAAAAATACGACCAATACGACTCACCCGTCTTCGCCTACATGATGCGCAAACTCGGCGATCCCAAGAAAGAGCCTGCGATATTCGAGCCCATTTCGCCGGGGCGCCACGTGGATAAAATCAAAGTCCCCGTGTTCGTCGCCGGCGGCGCGAGCGATCAAACCGTCGAGATCACGCAGTCTCGCGACCTGATCTCCGCTCTGAAAAAATACAACGTCCCATACGAAAGCTACATTGTGACACAGGAGGGCCACGGCATGCACCATCTCGACAACGAAGTGGAACTCTACACGCGCATCGAAGCCTTTCTCGCGAAAAACCTCGCGAAGGCTCCGTGACTTCAGCTCGTTCCGATGTAGCGGCGGTCGATGACCACAGTCGTCCTAACCCGGACGCATCACACTTCGAGGAGAACCATCCCCGGTTTGTCATTCTGAGCGAAGCGAAGAATCCAGTGCGCGCTTCGTGGCCCGACGCGCGTGCGAAAGTCCAAATGGATTCTTCGCTGCGCTGCCGATGAACCGCCCGGTCTGTCATTCTGAACGAAGTGAAGAATCCAGTGCACGCTTCGTGGCCCGACGCGCGTGCGAAAGTCCAAATGGATTCTTCGCTGCGCCGCCGATGAACCGCGCGGTTTGTCATTCTGAACGAAGTGAAGAATCCAGCGCGCGCTTCGTGGCCCGACGCGCGTGCGAACGTCCAAATGGGTTCTTCGCTGCGCTGCCGATAAACCGCCCGGTTTGTCATTCTGAACGAAGTGAAGAATCCAGCGCGCGCTTCGTGGCCCGACGCGCGCGCGAAAGTCCAAATGGATTCTTCGCTGCGCCCAGAATGACAGGCATTTGAGCGTTCATCGGCGTAGGCCACCCAACGGCTTGGCGTCGGTTCGGAGCCAGAATGACGAAACGTGCGATGGATCCGGATTGGTTGGGCGCGGTGCCCCAGGCGGTTTTCGCTTCTACGCCGCCAGCGGCAGCCGCACTTCAAAAATCGCCCCGCCCTCCGGCGCGTTCCTCAGCGCCACGCGCCCGCCGTGCGCCTCCACGATCGCGCGCACCAAACTCAAGCCCAGTCCGAGCCCGCGTTCCGAGCGACTCGCATCGCCGCGATAGAGTCGTTCCCACACGCGCGCCTGTTCCGCCGCCGGCACTCCGGGGCCGGAGTCGCTCACCGTGAGCACCGCCTCCTTTCTCTCGACCGCCGCGCGCACCGTTATGCGCCCGCCCGCCGGTGTGTATTTCACCGCGTTGTCGACGAGGTTGGCGATCGCCTGCCGCAGCCGCGTCGCATCCGCGCCGATCGGCGCCGCGCCCGCGATCTCCGTCGTCAGCGTCACCGGCTTCGCCTCCGCCACTTCCGCGTAGAGTTCCGCCGCGTCCCGCGCCAGCGCCGCCAGATCGCAGTTCGTCTTCTCCAATTTCAACATCCCCGCTTCCGCTTCGGAAATTTCCATCAACGCCCGCAACAATCGCAGCACGTCGTCCGCCTGCTCCACGCAATCCGCCAGCGCCTCCGTCTGCGCCGCGCCGCCGTTCGCCGTCGCCTGCAACGCCAGCTCCGCCGTCCCTCGCAGCCGCGTGAGCGGCGTGCGCAGGTCGTGCGCCACATTATCCAAAGCCTCGCGCATCGCGCGCAGCAGCCCCGCGTTTTTATCGAGCACCGTGTTGAACGCCCGCACCAGCTCCGCCACGTCGTCGTCGCGTTTCGGTGGCGGCACCCGCGCGTCGAGCGCGCCCGTCGCGATGATCCGCTGCGCCGTGTCGATCACGTCACGCAGCGGCCGTGTCGCCCGCCGCGCCGCGACCACACCCGCGCCGAAACCAAAAATCACCACCGCCGCGCCCACCGACAAAAATGTCCGACGCAACGGCGCGAGAAAAACCGCGCGGCTGTCCGAGCTCCGCCCGACCTGCAGCAGCCGCCCGTCCGCGAGCACACGCCCCGCGACCGCGAGATCCTGCTCCTCGTCGCGCGGCACGCGCACCGTGTAGTTTTGCCGCACCGTCCAGCCGCCCCAGCCGTCCGGCACCGCGACGCGTTTTGCATCCGCCTCGATCCAGTCCGGCGGAATTTTTCCCCACACCGCATCGCCGCCGCGCCCCACGATCCGGATGAAGAGCGAGCGCACATGCGGCCCCTGCGAATCCTCCGCCACGCGTTGTCGCAGCCCGTCGAGCCCATCCGCCGCGTAGATGTCCGCGTATTGCTGCAGCCGCAGTTGGAGCGCCTCGGTGTCGCGCGCCTCGAGCGAGCGAGCGAGTGTCCAGTACAGCAGTCCGAAGATCGCCGAGAACCCCACCGCGAACAACGCCGCGAACCACACGCTCAACCGCACCGCCAGCGAGCGCCGCCACCGGTCAACCTGGGAGCGCGGGCGGCTCGCCCGCTTTGCCAGGGAGCCGGCCGAGCCGCCCGCGCTCCCAACCTGCGTTTCCGTTTCCGTGTCCATCGGTTCGTCTCTCAACTCTCAGCTCTCGACTTTTCAGCTCTCAGCTTTTCCGAAACACATATCCCACACCTCGCAACGTCTCGATCCGCGTCTTGTCCGGATCGATCTTGCTCCGTAACCGCGACACCAGCACGTCGACCACGTTCGTCTGCGGATCGAAGCTGTAGTCCCATACGTGCTCTAAAATCATCACCTTCGTCACCGGCCGCCCGGCGTGACGCAGCAGATATTCCAGCAACGCAAATTCCCGCGGCTGCAATTCCACCGGTTGCCCCGCCACCGTCACCGTCCGCGCCATCAGGTCCATCGACACATCCGCCGCCGCCACCTTCGTCGACTCTGGCGCGCGCGTCGCTCGCCGGATCAGCGCCTGCAATCGCGCCGACAGCTCCGCGAACGCGAAAGGCTTCGTCAGGTAATCGTCGCCGCCCGCCTGCAAGCCTTTCACGCGGTCCTCGACCGACGCCCGCGCGCTGAGAAAAAGCACCGGCACATCACTGCGTTGCGCGCGCAGTCGCCGCACGAGACTCAGCCCATCGAGTCCCGGCAGCATGATGTCGACGACCGCCGCGTCGTAGCTCGTGGCGCCCACGAGCGCGAGACCCGTGTCCCCATCGGCTGCATGGTCCACGGCGTAGCCTTCCTGCTTCAGGCCTTTAACCACGAAGGAGGCGATCTTGGCGTCATCCTCGACGACGAGCACGCGCATGAAATCAGAACTGTGCGAAGAAGGGTCCAAGTTGAAATGAAGAAGTGCTGTGGAGTGCGGCGGCTCGACGCCGCTTTCCTCCGGCCGGCTCGACGGCCGAATCTTTCCAAAGCGGCGTCGAGCCGCCGGACTCCAAAACAAAAGCTCCGGGCGCGAGGCGCCCGGAGCCGATGACACACCCATGCATACACACACTGACTAAATTTTCGTCACGGCGCAGCCGCGAGCACCACGCCGCGACGGTTCAGGAATTTCCTTTTTCCTTCGCCGCATCGTCCGTCGCCGTTTCGTCGACGACCACGTAACCGGTGCCGCGTTGGTTCCACACGCGGAGCAGCGTCTTTTTCGACTCGGTCTTCTCCGTGAGCTTCACCGCGTCATCCGCATTCTTCACCGGATGACGATTGATTTCGAGAATCACATCGCCGGGTTGCAGACCCGCCGCAGCCGCTGCGCTGTCCGGCTCGACACTCGTCACGAGCGCACCGCGCACTTTTCCGGGGACATCGAACTCGTGGCGCGCCTGCGCATCGAGATCGGCCACGCCCACGCCGTTCAGCGTGCCCGTGTCGTCCGCGTTGGCCACTGAGGAGTCGTCGTCGCCGTTGTCGCCGTACTCGCTGCCGTTCCGATTGCGGGCGAGGGCGCGATCCGACGGACGCGTGCCGATCGTGAGATCGACGTTGATCTTCTTCCCGTCACGGAGGACTTCCGTGGCGACTTTCTTGCCCGGAGGAATCGTCGCGACCGTCAGCTTCAGGTGGCGCGAGTCCGTCACCGGCTTGCCGTCGAATTCCGTGAGGACGTCGCCGCCCTTCAATCCGGCCTTCGCCGCCGGGCTGCCCGGCACCACGTCGGCGACCAGCGCGCCTTGCCGTGAGGAAAGTTTAAACTGATCCGCGAGGTCCGCGTTGATGTCCTGCATCGTCACGCCGATGAAACCGCGCGTCACTTTGCCCTTTTCGACGAGCTGTTCCATGACGTTGCGAGCGAGATTCGCGGGAATCGCGAAACCGATTCCTTGAAAACCGCCTGTGCGGCTGAGGATCGCCGTGTTCACCCCGACGAGACGGCCTTCCGCATCGACGAGCGCGCCGCCGGAATTACCCGGATTGATTGCCGCATCGGTCTGAATGAAGTCCTCGTAGTCGAGCCCCATCGTCGCGCGCCCGAGGCCGCTCACCATCCCGCTCGTCACGGTTTGGCCGATACCGAAAGGATTGCCGACCGCGAGCACGCGATCGCCGACCTCCACCTTTTCGCTATCCGCGAACGTGATCGCCGGCAGATCCTTCGCGTCGATCTTCACGACCGCGAGATCCGTCTGCGGATCGGTACCGACGACCTTCGCCGTCAACTCACGCCCGTCGCCGAGCGTCACCTTGATGGAGTCCGCGCCTTTCACGACGTGGCTGTTCGTCAGCACGTAGCCGTCCGGGCTCACGATCACACCCGAACCAAGCCCCTCCTGGGCCGGCTGGCGCAACGCACCGCGCCGCCCGAATTGGCGACCGAGCTGGTCCCCGAAAAATTCGCGAAAAGCCGGGTTGTCGAGGAAGGGATTATTCGAGTCGTCCGGCTGGATGGTTTTGGCGCGCTCGGTCACGAGCACTTTCACGACGCTCGGCGCCACGCGTTTCACGATCGGCGCGTAACTCGCCCCGAGCGGAGAAGCCGTCGGGCTGCTCGCGATGGGTTTCTCGTCGACCTTGACGGTGACGGAGGGGTTGCTGCCGGCGTTGAGGACCGAGGCGGACCAGACGAGCCCGCCGGAAGCCGCGAGCGCCAGCGCGAGGACGGCGACGCCGCGGCGGAAGGGAGAAGGCGATGAGGTATTCATAGAAAAAATAAAATCGGTGTTTCTGTTTCTTGGTTTTTTGAAGTGCGGCAAAGATCGCACACCGATCCTTCGCGCGCCTTGCTGCATCCTTACAGTTTTGAAAGGAACTCCCACCCCGGACTTCCGCCTCCGGTAACCTATTACCGAGAATTACCCGAAGAAGTGACGCCGACGGAAAGCGGGGCGAGCCCTCCGCCCCTCGGACGATTTCCCTTCTTCACCGCCGCCGCGTTGGCCAGAGATGATTCCCTTCACCGCCGCGCGTTGGCCAGGGATGCGTCCCCGCCCCGTTGGCCAGAGATGCGTCCCTTCACCGCGGCGTTGACCAGAGACCGTTGCCGCTCGGAACGGAATCCCGCGCCCGATCGAGATCGCATCACTTCTTCACGAAGCGCTCAACCGGTTACTCTTCTCCCTCGCCCCGCAGTAGAACGAGTAACCCAATAGGTTACTCACCGTTTCACGGCCTCGGCCCGTCCGCACACATCCGCACACTTTTCTTAGCCCTCGGCTGCGCAGCCGTCTTCCCTCCGCACTCGCATCCGGCCGGAATCTATTCAAAGTCTGCCGCAGACTCATGACGCATTTCCTCGGCATCGCCCTCGAATCGCTCGTCATTCTCTTCCTGGTCGTCGCCAACGGCTTCTTCGTCGCCGCCGAGTTCGCGTTGGTGAAGGTGCGCCTCAGTCAACTTCGCCCGCTCGCGAAAACCGGCGGCTGGCGCGTCACCCTCGCGCTTCGCGCCAAGAACCGCCTCGACGCCGCCCTCTCCGCCACGCAGCTCGGCATCACTCTCGCCAGCCTCGGCCTCGGTTGGATCGGCGAGCCGTTCGTCGCCGACAATCTCGCGCCGCTCCTCCACCGGCTCGGCATCGTCAGCGACGCGACCGTCCACTCCATCGCCTTCACCGCCGCCTTCACGCTGATCACGTTTGTCACCGTCATCATCGGCGAGCTCGGTCCGAAGGCCCTCGCCATCCAGCACGCCACCCGCGTCACCCTCTGGACCGCGGGGCCGCTGATGGTGTTCTACTATCTTTTTTTTCCGTTCATCTGGCTGATCAACGTCGCCGCGAACCGCATCCTCCGTGCCGCCCGCCTCGGCTTCTCCTCGGAAAACGACCAGAGCTTCAGCGCCGACGAACTCGAATACGTTTTCTCGCACGCCCGCCACTCGCATCCCGGCGATGCGCTCGTGAACAAACTCATGGTCCAGTCGCTGCGCGTGCGCGAAACCTTCGCGCTGCAAATCCTGCTGCCGCGTGATCAGGTCACCGTCCTCTGGCTCGACCGCCCGCTCTCCGAAAATCTCCGCATCGCGCAGACCAGCGGCTTCAGCCGCTTCCCCGTTTGCCGCGGCTCGCTGGATAACGTGGAAGGCATCCTCCTCGTGCGCGAATGGCTCTGGCAGATTCAGGCGCTCGGCCCCGAGGCGTCATTCGAACCGCTGCTCCGGCCTGTCGTCTCATTCGAGTCGCGCACCCCGCTGCCGCTCATGCTCGAGCGCTTCCGGCTCGCGCGCAGTCATCTCGCCATCGTCGTCGACGCGGAGAAAAAACTCGCCGGCATCGTCACGTTCGAGGACGTGATCGAGGAAATCGTCGGCGACATCCGCGACGAGTTCGACCTCGGCAGCGGTCCGATTTTCGAGCGCACCGAGCGTTCCATCGTCGTCGCCGGCACGCTCACAATTCGCGAACTGCAGGCCGAAACCGGCTGGCCGCTCGAATGGCAGCCGCGCGAAACGGTCGCCGCCTGGTATTTACGTCTCCTCGACCACCCGCCGCGCCGCGCCGAATCGGTCGCGACGAGCGACTATAAACTCACCGCGCTCGAGGTCAGTTCCGAGCGGCCCCGCCGCCTCCGGATCGAGCGCGTCGAGCCCGCCACGACGGACGACATCACGGCCATGGTGTGAAGGTCGGTTTGGAGTGCGGTGGCTCGACCCCGCTTTCGTGCGCCGGCTCGACGGCGCAGGGTCGCGTCGAACCGCGACCGGAAAAAAAAACGCCGTCGCGCCGCCGCACGCCACGTCGGCCACGCGACGTTCAATCCCCCACGCGCGCAAACCGCGCCACGCGCCGCCCATCGACCTCCACCGTTTCCACAAACATCGCCGCCGGCCTCACCCACAGCCCGCGCTCGCCGTAGAGCGCTTGATAGACGACGACCGCCTCCCTCGTCTCCGAATGCCTCGCGAGTCCGATCACGCGGTACTCGTTGCCCTTGTAATGGCGGTAGAGTCCGGGCGTCGGTTCGGTCGGCAGCGGTGGCGGTGGCGGCGGCTTTTCCATTTCACTCAACGCAGCGGCATTCCAGGGCGCGGTCAACTGAACCAAAAAACCTGGCCCGATGCAGGGCGGGGTCTCCCGACCCCGCCGCAACAATGGACCTGCCCGCTCAAATCGGCGGGGTCAGGAAACCCCGCCCTGCAAAAACCCTACTCTCCTCTGGTTGACGACGCGGCTGGCCGCCGCTCCTCCGCCTCATGCCACGTGTTCCGGCTCCCAGCCTTTCCGATAGGTCGGATAGAGATACTTGTCCGCCGCCGGCAGGCTCGTCTTGAACGCCGCCGCGTCCCACGTGAATTTTTGTCCCGTGAGGATCGCGATCGTGCCGAGGCACACGGTCTCGGTAAACGGCGCCGAGTATTCGAAATTCGAACCCGCGCCGTGGGGATTTCCCGCGCGAATGGCGCTCGTCCACTCCTTGTGCGGATTTGCCTGCGGCACGCGCGGGATCGTCTTCGGCGGAAAGTGCGGTGCGAGTTCGCGGTGCAGCGTCTCCGGTACGATGCGCGGGCTGTTGCAGTAGTCGTTCGCGTCATACACGACCGCCCTGCTCCCGATGAGCAGCTGGCCGCCGTGCGCGAGTTCGCGATTGGCTTCCATCGACGCCGGTTTCGCCGGCTTCAACCCGCCTTCATACCACGTCAGCGTCACCGGCGGCAGCTCACCGCGCGACGGGAATTGATATTCCACGATCGCCTGCTTCGGCCACGCGATGTCGCTCCGGCTCTCGATGCGCTTCAGTTCCACACTGCCCGGCGGCCCGAGGCGCAACGCGCTGTTCGCCGCATCCATGATGTGACACGCCATGTCGCCGAGTGCGCCGCAACCATAGTCCTGATACCCGCGCCAGTTGAACGGATGAATCTTCGAGCTGAACGGCTTCTCCGCTGCGCGCCCGAGAAACACCTCCCAGTTCACACCCGCCGGCACCGGCTCCGCCGGCGGCCGCTCCGTGAAACCCTGCGGCCAGATCGGCCGGTTCGTCCAGATATGCGCCTCGCGCACCTCGCCGAGAATGCCGGCGTTGAACCACTCCGTCACGAGGCGAACGCCTTCGCCCGCATGGCCCTGATTGCCCATCTGCGTGCACACGCCGTTCATGCGCGCGATGCGCAGGAGTTCACGCGCCTCGCCGACCGTCTGGGTCAACGGCTTCTGCACGTAGACGTGTTTGCCCATCAAAATCGCCATGTAAGCCGGCAGGAAATGCATGTGGTCCGGCGTCGCGACGCCCACCGCATCGATCTCGTCATCCATCTCCACCAGCATCTTTCGATAATCCGTGTAGATCTTCGCCTTCGGATACGCCTCTTTTAATTTCTGCATGTTCGACGGCCGCTCCTGTTTCACGCCGTCCACCTCCTCGTAGTTCGGCCAGCCGTTCGGATCGATGTCGCACAACGCCACCACGTCCTCGTCCTGCTGCGCCATGATATCGCTGAAGCCCTTGCCGCTGCACCCGATCTGCGCGATCCGGATCTTCGCGCCCGCGGCGATCGGCCGCGGCTTGCGGGGTTTGTTCTGCAGGCTGACACAGCCGGAAAATCCCAGCATGGCCGCAGCCAGCGCCGAGAATTTAACGAAGTCGCGACGATTCAGGTAGGAGGAGGAAGACATAGGGGCGAAGACCTTTGCCCGCGCCTGACGCACGGGCTTGCGAGGAGTTGCGAAAACCTACCCGTTCACTCGCCTCGCACCAGCCCGTTCTCCTCTTTCTCCGCCGATTTCACCCGCTTGCACCTCGCCCGTCCCTGCGCACGCTAACACCTCCCGAACTTCGATCTTCGAACACCGACCTCCGAAAATGAGCATCCCTGTCACCGTCCTCACCGGCTTCCTCGGCGCCGGCAAGACCACGCTCCTCAATCGCATCCTCACCGAACAGCACGGCAAAAAAATCGCCGTCATCGAAAACGAATTCGGTGAAGTCGGCGTGGACAACCAGCTCGTCATCTCGAGCGACGAAGAACTCTTCGAGATGAACAACGGCTGTATTTGCTGCACCGTTCGCGGCGATCTCATCCGCATTCTCGGCCGTCTCATGAAGCGCAAGGATCAGCTCGATGGCATCCTCATCGAGACCACCGGCATGGCCAATCCCGCGCCCGTCGCGCAGACCTTTTTCACCGACGACGAGATGAAGGCCAACTTCCGCCTCGATGCCATCGTCACCGTTGTCGACGCGAAACACGTTCTCCAGCACCTCGATTCCGAGGACGAGGCGATGAAGCAGATCGCCTTCGCCGACGTGATTCTCCTCAACAAAACCGACCTCGTCACGCCCGCCGAACTCGACGCCCTCGAGTCGCGCATCCACCGCATCAACGCCGTCGCGAAAATCCACCGCGCAAAAAACGCCGACGTTTCCCTCGACCGCGTTCTCAACGTCGGCGGCTTCAACCTCGGTCGTGCCACCGAGCTGGACCCGCAGTTCCTCGAAACCGAATACCCCTTCGAGTGGGCCGGCGCCTACGACCTCCCCGCCGGCGCCTACGACCTCGCCATCGGCCACGCGCCTGATGACGCGCACCACACGCCCGATGGAGGGCGGGGTCTCCCGACCCCGCCGTCGAATTCCGAGAACGCCGCCGCGGCGGAGACAGGAAACCCCGCCCTCCACGAGCACCAGCACGAACACTCTCACGCCCACGATCACGACCACGAGTGCGGCGAAGCCTGCGGCCACAATCACAACGAACTCGACGTCGTCGTCATGCCCGTGAAGTCACTCGGCGAAACCGACCTCACCGCCGCCATCAACGCCGCGGTCGTCACCTACTCCGACTGGGAAAACCTCGTCCACCCCGGCGACACGCTCGCCCCCGGCGCCACCCTGCACCGGCTGAAACTGAAAAACGAATACGGCCGCTTCCGCCTCTCGCTCCCTGCCGCCGGCCGCTACCTGCTCTTCACCGGCCACGACGTCCCCACGCACCTTTACCGTCCTGCGGGCGTCGCGTCCGCGGCGTCCTCACCGCATGTGGGCGGGGTGACCCCGCCCCGCGAGGAACTCCTCCGCTACGACTGGGACCGCACCTTCCGCCACGAGCACTCGCACAACGACGCCGTCACCTCCGTCGGCATCAGCGCCGCCGGCGATCTCGACGGCCAGCAGCTCAACGCCTGGATCAGCGAACTCCTCCGCACGAAAGGCGGCGACATCTACCGCATGAAAGGCGTGCTCGCCGTGAAAGGCAGCAACAAGCGCCTCGTCTTCCAAGGCGTGCACATGCTCTTCGACGCGAAGTTCGACCGCGAGTGGGCCGCCGCCGAGCCGCGCCAGAACACCCTCGTCTTCATCGGCAAGAACCTCGACCGCCCCGCGCTCACGGAAGCCTTCAAATCCTGCCTCGCCTGAGTGGTCGGGTAACCCAATAGGCAGTTGTGTTCGGCACGGCGCATGCGGTGGTGTGACGGCGGGAGAAAAAGGTCTGCCTTTGGTGGGGTGGCGGGCGTTGGCGTGGG
>JBEHYR010000040.1:0-46607 GCA_048498075.1 Verrucomicrobiota bacterium
ACTGACAACACTGCCAAAACGATCAATGGGATAGTCTCCACCGGCATCGCCTGCAAGCAGGCTCCTCCATTCGACCCGCCGCGCGGCTACACTATTTTTTTAACCGCTTCAGCAACCCGTGTCACCACGGCGCGGCAGCATTGACCTGATTCCGCCGGTGCTGCTTGCCTCACCTCGTGGTTCGCCGGCCCCGCACCCCTCGTCGCCTCGCACTCCTGTTTTGCGGATTGGCTTGGCCGCTCGCTGTCATCGCGATTTCCGCGGCGCCCGACGAGCACGGCCGCTCGCTCGTCCGCAATTTCGGCCCGCGCGATTTTTTCTCGCCTGCGGAGATTCACGGCATCGTCCAGCTGCCCGACGGCCGCCTCTTTTTCGCCGGCCAGCAGAACCTCCTCGAATACGACGGCTCCACTTGGAAACACGACCCGGTGCCGGCGCCGTTCGTTCAGTCCATCGCGACCGATTCCGCCGGCCGGATTTTTATCGGTGCCAACGACGAGCTCGGTTACTTCGAGCGGTCGGTCGGCGGCGCGGTGGTTTTTCACTCCCTGCTCGATCAGGTTCCCGCCGAACTCAAACCGATCGGCTTCTCGAGCGGAATCGTCGCGCGGCCCGACGGCGTTTTCTTCGCGTTCGAACATCGCGTGCTCCGCTGGAGCGGCGGCCATTTCAAGGTCTGGTCGTTTCCTACGGGCGCCGCGCCACGGCTGCTCGGCGACGACGAGGGTTTGTTTCTCCATCGTCCGGGCGATGCGCTCTACGAACTGGTCGACGGCGATTTTCGCCCGCTGATCCGCGACCCCGCGATTCGCGCTGCGACGCGCCTCGCGCTCTGGCGCTTGCCCGACCACGCCCTGCTGCTCGGCGCCGGCGAATCCGGCCTCTGGCTCTGGCGCCACGGCGAACTCGCCCCCTGGCCCAACGCCGCCGCTGAGATCTTCCGACACACCACCATCGCCTGCGGCGCCCGGCTCGCCGATGGTCGTTTCGCCGTCGGCACCGTCGGCGCCGGCCTCGTGATTCTCTCCGCCGACGGACAACAGGTGCAGCAGTTCACGGTGGCGCACGGCCTCATCGATCCCGCCATTTTTCATCTTTTTCTCGATCGCGATCGGGGCTTGTGGGCCGCGACGAACAGCGGCGTCACCCGGCTCGATCCGAACGACGGCTTTACGATTTTCGACGCCGCGACCGGCCTGCGTCAGCCGATCATCAACGGCATCTGGCGCCACGCCGGCCGGCTCTACATCAGCACGCTCGACGGCCTGCTTCGCCTCCGCCCCGGCGATGCTTCCGCCGGCACCGTGGCTCACTTCGAACCCGTTCCCGGCGTCGGCCGGAACCCCCGCGAAATGGCCAGCGATCCCACCGGCCTGCTCATCGGCACGAGCGAGGGACTCGTTCGCCTCGACGAAAACGACCAGCCCGCACTCGTGTTTCCCACGGGCGAACTCGTGCTCCATCCCGTTTGGTCCCATCACTCTCCCGGCGACTTGCTGCTCGGCTGCCGCGACAGCCTCACCGTCATTCGCCGCGACGGCGGGCAGTGGAAACAAATCGCGCGCTTCGCCGGGCTGGGCGAAGTTCGCACCGTCGCCGAAGACACCGACGGCGCGGTCTGGCTCGGCACGCCGACGCGCGGTTTCCATCGGGTCGTGCGCCCGCCCGGCGACGACGATTGGAGCCACGCCACCGTCTCTTCCTACAACCAATCCAACGGCCGCCTCTACGCCAATCACGGCTGGGTCGAGGTCTTTCCCACGCCCGCCGGCCCGATCTTTTCCAGCGACATCAAATGGCTGCGCTACCGTCGTGCGACCGACGACTTCGTGACCGACGAACGTTTCCCGATCGAGGGCCGTCACGTCGAATCCGTTCGCCCCGTCGAGGCCGCGCCCAACGGCGATCTGTGGGTCCAGGCGACCAATCTGCCCGACGTCACGCAGTATCCACTCGGCCGATTCCGTCCGCAGCCCGGCGGCGCTTACACCTGGGAATCCGCGCCGCACGTGCTCTGGGACGTCATCGGTTTGAGCGGCGCGCAGGTGCTCTATTGGGAACCCGATGGCGGCGCCGGCGTTCTCTGGGTCAAAGGCATCGACAGCCTGCTCCGCCTCCAGCTCGACCAACTCGCGCCCCGCCGCAGCGAATGGCAGGTGCTGTTGAAAAACTTCCAACACCACGGCGAACCGCGCCGCATCGCGAGTGGCGATACCCTCCCGCGCCTGCCCTGGTCGTCGGACCCGATCCGCATCGCCTATGCCTCGCCGCGCTTCGACCCCGGCGCCGGCCTGCGCTATCGCACCCGACTCCTCGGCTACTCACCGGAGTGGTCCGAGGATTCCGCCCGCGAAGAAGCCACGTTCACCAATCTCAGCGGCGGTCCCTTCGTCTTCGAGGTGCAGGCCCGCGACGCGGAAGGCAACGTCAGCGCACCCGCCCGCCTCACCTTCAGCGTCGCGCCACCATGGCACCGGAGCCCCCTCGCCTGCGGTATCTACGCGCTGCTCGGTTTCGCCGGCGTCGCCGGCCTCGTGCGCTGGCGCGTCCGCAAGCTCGAGCGCGAGCGCCGCCGCCTCGAACACATCGTCGCCGAGCGCACCGCCCAGTTGAAAGTCGCCAAGGAGCAGGCCGACACCGCGAACCAGGCCAAGAGTTCCTTCCTCGCGAACATGAGCCACGAACTTCGCACGCCGCTCAACGGCGTGATCGGTTACTCGCAAATTCTCCAGAAATCCCCGCACATGGCCGGCACCGATCGCGAACGCCTCCGCATCGTCGCCTCGAGCGGCGAGCACCTCCTGCACATGATCAACGAGATCCTCGACCTCTCCAAAATCGAGGCCGGCAAACTCTCACTCATCCCCGCGCCGTTCCACCTGCCGCAACTGCTGCGTGATGTCGTCGCCAACCACGCCCCGCGCGCCGAGCAGAAAAATCTTTCCTTCCGCTTCGAACTCGCGCCAACCCTTCCCGATCTCGTCGTGGGCGATGCGCAGAAGCTTCGCCAGGTTCTCGACAATCTTCTCGGCAACGCCGTCAAGTTCACCGCGACCGGCTCCGTCACCTTGCAGGTCGCGCCCGTCGCCGGCGACACGTTCGATTTTTCCATCGCCGACACCGGCATCGGCCTTTCCCGGGAAGAACGGGCGCAGTTGTTTCAACCCTTTCAGCAGGCGTCCGGCGGCCGCGAATACGGTGGCGGCACCGGCCTCGGCCTCGTGATCAGCCAGCGGATCGTCGCGCTCATGGGCGGCGAGCTCGCGCTCGACAGCGCGCCCGGCGTCGGCAGCACGTTTCGCTTCTCGATTCGGCTCCCGGCGCTCGCGCCGACCTCCGCCGCTCCCCTCGATCCCGCGTCCGACGCTCCGCGCATCGTCGGTTACGAAGGTCCGCGCCGCCGCCTCCTGATCGTCGACGACGTCGCGGTCAACCGCGCTCTGCTCCTCGATCTCCTCGGCCCGCTCGGCTTCGACCTGCACGCAGCCGCCGATGGCGAGGAAGCCCTGCGCCTCACGGCCGAGTTTCGCCCCGACCTCGTCATCCTCGATCTGCGCATGCCCGGCATCGACGGCCTCGAACTCGCCCGCCGCCTCCGCGCCGCCCCCTCCGGCGCGCCCGCGCCGAAACTCATCGCGATGTCCGCCAGCGTGCTCTCGTTCAACCGCGACGACGCCTTCGCCACCGGTTGCGACGACTTTCTCCCGAAACCCTTCCGCGAGTCCGACCTCCTCGCCAAGCTCGCCCTGCACCTCGGTCTTTCCTGGACGCGCACCGGGAATTCGTCCGTTCCCAGCGAGGCCGTTCGCTCCGTGCCCGCATCCGCCTGGCAGACGCTGCTCCGCTCCGTCCAGCGCGGAGAAATCATGGCGATCCGAAAACAAATCGCCGACCTCCAGCCAGACCACCCGCACGATCCCGATCTCGCCACCGTCCGCACGCTCGCCGCTGCCATCGAACTCGAGAAACTCAAGGCCCACCTTACCCGCCTCGCCGTCGCCGACACGCCGACGACGTCGATATGACAAGCCATTGGATTGCCGGATTTCTGCACCAACGCGCTAGACTGGAGCTGCCGTGAAAAAACTCCTTCCCCTAAAACTCCTCCTCGCCGCCCTTGCGGCCGTCGCCCTCACGTCCACCAGCCATGCCGTTTCGGTGTGGTCGAGCGCCGGCAATATGAGCCGCGGGATCGCCGCATTCTTCGGATTTTGATTTGGATTTGATACTGCTCGCGAACTTTCAGCGCCCCAAACCGCGGGCGCTTTTTTTTAACACTCGCGCGTTTCCACTCCTCCGCCTACGCAAACCTGCGTAGCCGCCGGATTGCCCGTTGACCCTCGCAATTCGCGACCGCAGCACAGCACCATGACTTGCCGCACGTGCATCCAGCCGCTGCTGCTCGCCGTCCTGTTCTCCTGCCGCCTCTTCGCCGACGCCCCCGAGCGCGGCCGCCCTTTTGTGGAGAATTTCTCCGGCCGGGACTTCGTCGGCCCGTCGCAACTCTTCGCGCCGGTGCAAGCCGACGACGGTCTGATGTATTTCATCAACTGGAACGCCGTCGTCATCTACGACGGACGCAGGTGGGAACGCGTGCCGCTCGGCGACCGTTTCGTCCTCGGTCTCCATCCCAATGCCGACGGCAGTTTCTACGCGTCGCCGTCCGACGACATCGGTCTCGCCGCAAAAGACGACTCCGGGGCGTGGCGCTATCAGAGTTTCGCCGCCAAACTTCCCGCCGAACTCCAGCCGCTCGGCTACGTCTGGTCGATCGTCGATCACCGCGGCGATCTTTTCTTCACCACCAGCCGTCACGTCGTCCGCCTCGCCGGCCGCGACGTCGCCCGACCTCGCTTCTGGCCTGGCTCGCCCCGCACCCGGCTTTACGATTTCCACGGCCAGCTTTTCCTGAGCGATCCCGCCCGCGGTCTGCTCCGCTATTCGGACGGCGATTTCCATCCGTTCTGCACCAGCACCGACGTCGCCTCGCCGAAACTCGGCCCGGTCTTCGAGGCGATCGATGGCGGCTGTTGGATCGCCCAGACCGACGGCCGCGTTTTCCGCATCTCCGCCGATGGCCGCGCCACCGCGTGGCCGCATCAGGCGACCGGGGCGATCGGCGAATCGGTCCGCGCCGGCGTCGCCTTGCTCGACGGCGGACTCGTGCTCGGCACCGGCGATCGCGGGGTGTTTGTTTTTGATTCCAACGGCCAGGTGCGGCACCACCTGCACGAGGGCAACGGCCTCGCCAGCAACCTAGTCGCCACCGCCGCCCGCGACCGCGAAGGCGGGGTCTGGGTCACCCACACCGCCGGCGGGAGCCGCCTCGAACTCGATCCGCGCGTGACCGTTTTCGATCACGAGAACGGCCTCGGCCGCGCGACGATTCTCACCAAGCTCGTTCGCCATCAGGGGCAGCTCTGCGGTGTCTCCGAGGAGGGATTTTTCCGCCTGCAACCCGCGGTGAACGGCGGCGACAGCGAAGCGCGCTGGATCAAAACCGCCACGCCCGGCCGCAACGTCCCGCGCTCGCTCACCTCGTTCGGGGACGAACTCCTCGTGCTCCGCCTCAACACCCTCGAGCGCTGGAACGGCCGCGCGCTCGAGCCGCTCGCGAAGCTGCCCGACACCCGCGGCGTCGATATCGACGCGATCCCCGGCCGCGCCTTCGTGAGCACCGAGGATGGCGTCATGCTTTTCGAAAATTCCGCCGGCGCCTGGCGCTGCGCCGCCACGCTTCCCGTCGCGCGCACGCCGATCGAATCCTTCGTGCGCGGCGACCACGACGACGAATGGTGGATCGGCTCGCCATCGCGCGGTGCGTTCCTCGCCCGCATCCCCGCGACCGGCGAGGCGCAGGTCTCCGCCGTCACGTCACCCGGCCTGCCCGCCGGTCGCGCCATCCGCATCGACAACACGCCCGCCGGGCGCCTGTTTCGCACGCCGGACGAAATCTATTTTCTCAACGCCGCCGCCAACCGTTTCGAGCCCAACGACCGCCTCTTCATCAACGGTCGTCCGGTGCGCAAAGCCGAGTGGATCACCACCTCGGACGACGGACGGATTTTCATGCAGGTCGCGCTGCCCGACGATCTCTCGCAACTCCGTCTTGGCTGGTTCGCTCGCGCCGACGAAGCGTGGCGCTGGCACGGCCTGCCCGCGCGTCTCACCGAACGCCTCGGCCCGACCGGCGCGCGGTGGCTCCTGCATGACTCCACCGACGCTGCCGACACGCTCTGGGCCAGCGGCTGGGGCGTCCTGCTGCGCATCGACCTGACACGTCCCGCCACCCCCGCCGCCGCACCCGCCGTCGTCATCCGCCACGCCGAACACGGCGACGTTGCGTTGCCCAACCCGCCCAATGCCGTGCTGCCCTTCGCCCGCCAGCCGGTGCGCTTTTCCTTCGCCAGCCCGACCTTCTCCGCCGGCGGCACCACGCGTTTTCAAACGCGCCTTCTCGGCTACGACACGGTTTGGTCGGAGCCCAGCTCCCGCACCGAAGTCGAATTCACCAATCTCATCGGTGGTCCGTTTACCTTCGAGGTCCGCGCCGTCGACGCCGATCGCGAATCGGGCCCGACCGCCCGCTACGTTTTCAGCATCGCTCCACCTTGGTATCGCGCGGATCTCGCTTACGCCGGTTACGCTCTCTGCGCGCTCGCCGCCATCGCCGCTTTCGTCCGCTGGCGTCTCCACCGCTCCGAACGCGAACGCCGCCGCCTCGAACTCATCGTCACCGAGCGCACCGCGCAGCTGAAGGTCGCCAAGGAACAAGCCGATGCCGCGAATCAGGCCAAGAGTTCTTTCCTCGCGAACATGTCCCACGAACTGCGCACCCCGCTCAACGGCGTCATCGGCTACGCGCAGGTGCTCATGAAGGATCCCGACCTCGGCGAAAAAAATCGCGAGCGCCTCCGCATCGTCCAGACCAGCGGCGAACACCTCCTCCGCATGATCAACGAGGTTCTCGATTTTTCCAAAATCGAGGCCGGCAAGATGGAGCTCACCACCGCCCCCTTCCACCTCCCGCAGCTCCTCCGCGACATCGCCGCCGCCAACAGCACGCGCTTCGAACAAAAAAATCTCGAGTTCGTTTTCGATCCTTCGCCCGACCTCCCCGACCTCGTCCTCGGCGACCCGCTAAAACTCCGCCAGGTCATCGAAAACCTCCTCGGCAACGCCGCCAAATTCACCGCCACCGGCACCGTCACGTTCCGCATCTCGTCCGTCGTCCCTCAACTCTCAACCCTCAACTCTCAACTTTCTCCGGCGTCCCCGGCCCCCGACACCTTCGAATTCTCGATCGCCGACACCGGCCCCGGCATTTCCGCCGCCGACCTCGCGCGACTCTTCCAACCTTTTCAGCAGGCCGTCGACGCCCGCCCACCCGAGCCCGGCACCGGCCTCGGCCTCGCGATCAGCCAGCGCATGGTCGCCCTCATGGACGGCAAACTCGAGGTCGAGAGCACGCCCGGCCACGGCAGCCGTTTCTTTTTCACCGCGAAGCTCCCCATCATCGCCGCCGACTCCGCCGCGCGCCGCTCCACCGCCAGCCTCATCACCGGCTACCACGGCCCGCGCCGCCGGCTGCTCGTCGTCGACGACATCGCGACGAATCGCGCCGTGCTGCGCGCCCTGCTCGAGCCGATCGGTTTCGAAATCGCCGAAGCCGCCAGCGGCGCCGAAGCGCTCGCGCTGATGGCGCCGCTCCAGCCCGACGTCGTTTTCCTCGATCTCCGCATGCCCGGCATGGACGGCCTCGAACTCGCCCGACGCCTCCGCGCTCTCCCCCGCGACGCGAAACTCAAACTCATCGCGATGTCCGCGTCCGTGCTGTCGTTCAACCGCGAGAAAGCCTTCGCCGCCGGCTGCGACGATTTTCTGCCCAAACCCTTTCGCGAAGACGACCTCCTCGCCCGCCTCGGCCTCGCCCTTCAACTCGAGTGGGTCGGCGACACCGCGAAGCTCACGCGCGCCGACTCGCGCTCACCGTTCGAGCAAGTCCGCACCACGCTCGACGCCGGCACGCTCGGCGAACTCCTCGCGCTGACGCGCCGCGGCGAGATCGCCGCGCTCCGCCGCCGCCTCGAGGATCTCGCCGGCGATCCGCTCGTTGACCTGCTCGCCGGAATCGCAAAAACCTACCGCATGGAGCGCATCCGCGAAATTCTCGAGCGCCAGCTTTCCATTGGTTCGTCACCTCCCCTGTAGGAGCCTGCTTGCAGGCGATTTCCCCGCTGCCCCGCCATGAATCCCTCCCCGTCCGGCCGCGTCCTCGTGGTCGACGATACCCCCGCCAACCTCTCCCTCCTCCTCGACGCGCTCACCGAAGCCGGTTACGAAATCCTCGTCGCCGAGAGTGGCCGCAGCGCGCTCACGTTGCTCGAACACACCACGCCCGAGTTGATCCTCCTCGACCTCGTGATGCCCGGCATGGATGGCATCGCCGCCTGCAAGCGCATCAAGCAGCGCCCCGAATGCGCCGATGTGCCCGTGCTCTTCATGACCGCCATCGAAGAGCCCGCGCAAAAACTCCGCGCCTTCGACGCCGGCGCCCGCGACTACATCACGAAACCCGTCTACCCGCCCGAGGTCCTCGCCCGCGTCGCCGCCCATCTTCAAATCCGCCGCCTGCAGGTTTCACTCGCCGACGAACTCGCCCTCCGCATCGATGCCGAAGCCCAGCTCAAGCAGTCGCTCGATCGCGCGGTCGTCCTCGCCGACCGCGCCGGCCACACCGTCTTCAGCACGCGCCTCGCCGACGCCCTCCTGCATAAGCATTTTCCCGCGTTCGCCGGCGGCGCGCTTCCGGCCGGTATCGACGCCGCCGATGCACCGCTGATCGTCCGCCACTTCGCCGAACCCGGCCGCGACGACCTCGCGATGCTCGTCCTCGAGGAGAAAACCGAACTCCCCGGTCCAGCGGCGCTGATCGCTCTCGGCCTCACGCCGCGCGAAGCCGAAGTTCTCTACTGGATCGCGCAAGGCAAGGCGAACCCCGATGTCGCCACGATACTCGGCGCGAGCGTCCGCACGGTGCACAAGCACGTCGAAAATATCTTCCGCAAACTCGGCTGCGAAACCCGCGCCGCCGCCGGCCTCGCCGCCAACGAAATCCTCCGCCGCCGAACCGGGTAACCCAATAGGTTACTCGATCCCCGGGCCGGGACGAAATGCGCGCTATTCCCGAAGCTCGCGCCCTGAAAAGGGTAACCCAATAGGTTACTCGATGTCGGGCGTTTCCGGGGGGCGGCGGTTTATTTACGGGGTTTCAACCTGCGCAGCAGCGCCTCGAACTCCTGATCGAGCTGACTACCCCGCTCCACCTTCAGCGCGAACCGCGCGCGGTTCGCGGCCTTCTCCGCCTCCACCGGCTGGCCCGACTCCATCAGGTGCGCCACAAACCCGCGCACGATCTGGTCGAAAAAAGCGATGCCCGCGCCACGACCGAATTTGTCCACCGCCGAATTGTACGCGCGGATCTGCTCGACCAGCGGCTGGGTCGCGATGCTGCGGAGCAAAACATCCCGCGCCTCCTGTAGCGCGAGATCGCTCCGATCGCCGCGATAGCGCCGCGCGATGCGCTGCTGCTCCGCATCCGCCGCCGCCGACTGGCCGCGCACACGCAAGCTCGCGCTCAACCGGTTCGCGTAAAGCACCTCGAGGTCGGGAAACAGTTGAAACGCCTCCCTCGCCCGCCGGAGCGTCCCTTCTCGTTCTCCCGCGACCGCGCCTGCTTTCACCTGCGCGGCAAGCAGCGTTTCCCACGCAGCCTGGTCGCGCCGTTCCGCCGTCACCGCCTTTTCCGCCGCCACGATCGCCGCAGTCGGGTCGCCGGTCGCGAGATAATCCGCCGCAAAATCCGCGTGCACGCGCGACCGGCGGAACGACGCCAGCCCGCGAAAACGTTCCGCCAGAAACTTCAGCTCGTGATCCGAAATCTCCCGCCACGTCTGCGGATCACGCGCGAAGCCCGTCACGAATTTCTGCTCCGCATAGCGCCCCGCATCGAGCTGCCACTTCTGGTTGCCGTCGAGAAAGCCAAACCACGCATGCCGCGCGTCGTTGCCCGCGCCGTGAAACAACAACGTCGGCACGCCGCGCGCCTTGCCCACCTGCGTCGCGAAAAACGCCTGGTCCACGCAGATGCCGCCCGCGCCCAAAATCGCCGGCAGCGAGTAAGCCTTCCCGCGCCACACCGCGCCGCTCGCCGTCGCGCGGTCGGCGCGATATGGAATCATCGTGTAAGCACGAGCCAGTTGGTTGAGCGGATAGTTTGCGACCTGCTGCGACCACTCCAAGTCGTCGAAGGGCGCGGCCGCATCGACGACGAATTTCAGTTCGTCGCAGCCCAGCAAATCAAGGCGTTGAAACAAATGCCCGAGGTGCGCCTCGTGCGTCCACCAGCGAAACGCCGCCAGCGGCTCCGGCCAGCGCCGCGGCAGCGCGTCGGGCGTGACCTGCGGGTGCGGCCAGTCCGGCGGCGGCGGCACATCGTAGACGACCGCGATCGCCAGCGCGAGGTTTGCGAACTTCTCGAAGGCCGCGGGCTCGCGTTGAAAAATCTCGTCGAGAATCTCCAGCACGCGCGGCTGATAATCGAACGGCGCGATCGTCGCGAAAAATTCTTCGGAGAACTCCGCGTGCCCGATCAACCACCGCTGCAACTCCGGCGAAGCCTGCCGGCTCATCGCGCCCGGCGTGAGCCGATAACGCGTCGACATGTTCGCATGCGCCAGCCCCGCCGCCTGCACGTCGTGAATCCAGTGCACCGTGAAATCGCTCTCGTCGCGGCCCAGCAGCGCAGCCCAACGGCACACATTCAACCACGCGCCCGCCGCCGGAAGTTTCTCGCGCTCATACGCGCGTCGCGCCGTCGCGCGCAGCTCCTTTTCCTGCCAGCTCCAGCCGTCCCGTTGCGCCGCCGCTTGCATCGCTGACAGCCGCTCCGCCGTCGGCGGCAGCGACGCCTCGCGCTCGTCCACCCGCGGCGCCGTTGGGGCCGCCATCGCCATTCGCGCGACGATAAAAAACAAAGTGAGTCTGCCGACCAGCGTCACGCGGAGACTTTGCGCAATCCCGCCGCTCGCGCGCAATCGGCAACTGCGCGCCGGATCAGTCCGCGTCGTAGACTTCGACGAGGGTGATGCCCGTCGTGTCCGATTTTCCGCGCACCACGAAACTGTAAACGCCCGGCTGAAGGCTGAGCAGAAGTCCCGCGCTCGTGGTATCATCGTCGGCGAGCGGCGTCGCGCCGATGCGGGCGCCCGTCGTCGTGATGTCCGCCGCGTTGCCGTTTTCATTCCAGTTGTCGTTCGTCGCGATGATCGCGTTACCGTGGTTCGCATCGTGCAGTTCAATCATCGGATCTTGGAGCACCTCCACCGCGCCGATCCCTTGCGTCGTCAATGTCGGCCCGACGGCGCGCAGGAGCACGCGCTTCGGCCCCGAGCCGGCGACGACGAAGCCGCCGATCGTCACGCCGTTGCCCGTCGTACAATCCGCGCGCGTCGAAATGTTCGCAAACGTCGCTCCTGTTTGCGTCGCATCCGCGTCGTAAACTTCGAGCAGCGCGATGCCCGACGCGCCGCCCCTCCCTGTCACGACGAAGCTGTAGACGCCGGGATTCAACATCGTGAGCAACGCCGACGATTTAGTGTCGGTGTCCAGCAGGGCCGTCGCGCCGATGCTAGCGCCGACGCTCGCGATCGCGGCGACGTTCGCATTGTCGCCGGCATCGTCGTTGGTCGCGACGACCGCGTTTCCGTGCAGCGCATCGTGCACCTCGATCGTCGGATCGGCCAGCAGCTCCGACGCCACGAGTCCCTGCGCCGTGAGCGAAGGTCCGATGGCGCGCACCAGCACGCGTTTCGCCACGCTGCCGGAAATCACGAAGCCGCCGATCGTCACGTTGTTCCCCGTGCTGCAATAGGCCCGCGTCGAAATGTTCACGAGGCGCGCCGAGCCCGAACTTGCAACTGCAGAGGTCTTCACCTGCACCGAAGCCGACGCGTTCACGGTGCCCGTCATGTTTGTCGCGGAGACGCGGTAGTAATAAGTCGTGTCTGCGATCACGTTGCTGTCGACGTAGGAAGTTGCCGCCGAGAGATTCATCGTCGTCAGTCCCGCGGAGAACGCACTGTTCGTCGCCCGCTCGAGCTTGTAGCCCGTGATGCCGAAACCATCCGTCGGCGCCTGCCAGGTCAGACTCACCGTGTTTGGGTCGGAAGCATAGGCGGCCAACTGCGCCGGCGCGGGCGGCGGCTCGGGGTTGAACACGATGACGGACATCGAATAGGGCTCAAAATTGAGGCTGAGCAGCGAATTCGTCGCCAGCGAGCCAAGTCCTTGGCGCACATCCGTTGAATGCGATGACGATTTCCCACTCTCGATGCCCGACGGCATGTTCAGCAGAGAAATCGCCAGCGCCGTCTGTGACAAATCGCGTGCACCCACGCCACTCCGTGCGGCCTCATCCTGCGCTTTTCCATACGCGTAAATCGAACCGCCGACGTAAACGAACCCATTCAACGAGAACTGCCCCGTGAGTGTCTCAGTGGGACTCTTGTTGATGACCAACATCGTCAGGGTGCCGTCGCCTTTCCGGTGCGCTGCGTAGGTCGCGAGCAACGGATTGCCGCTCGTCGCCTTCACCACGCGATCGCCCGCGCGGATGAAATGAGAAATCAATTTCATCGCGTAGTACGTGGGGTGCGGATCGTTGACGACCGGGTTCACATCGTCGTTCGCGGAGAGCACCCCGTAGTCGCCATAGGTTCGCCAGCCGTAAATCGACGAGCCAAAATAACCGGTCTGCTGGTGCGTGACGCTGTTTCGGGGCGAACCATTGTGCAGCGTCCACCAGACGAAGGCCTTGAATTCGGTCTGCAGCAATTGCCCGCAACTGTCCGCGTAGAAAAGTCCGTTAACGAGACTCGTGCTCTGCTTGCCAGGATCCGAGTACACGTCGTTGTTCTCGGTCACGACGAGTTCCACGCCCGCGCCGGCCGCGCCGAGATAGTCGTTCACCTGCCGGCGCAGGTCGGCGGCGTCGTCCGCCCAAGTCGTAGCGCTGATACTGACACCGGACAGCAGCTTCGCATCCGTCTCGCTGCCCGGCGCGAGCGGATAGCGATGATAAATCACGTAGTCCGGCGTCACGCCGAGCGACTTCAACGTCGCCAGCATCACCGCAGTCCAGCCGTGATGCGCTGCTCCCGTGCGCGGGTTGGTGACGTTGTGCACGGGCGATCTCGCATCGAGGTTGTCTTCGCCGGTTTGCACCACCACGCCGATTTTGACCGTCGCATCCGCCGCCTTCATCGCCGTGATATAAGCCTTCGCCTCGTTCGCATAGGTCACCGGATCCCACTTCGCCGCGTGAATATCTTCTTCCCACGAGCCGTAGCACTCGTTGCCGATTTCCCAATATTTGAAACCGTAACCTTTCGTTTTGTTCGAGTAGGTCACCCAGTCCGCCGCCTGCTGCGCCGTCCCCGAACCGTAGTTCGCCGTGATAAAAACCTTCGCCTTCAGGGCCAGCGCGATCGCGGCGAACTCGTCGAACGAATTTGTCCACGACCAACTGTTCAGCGTGCGAACTCCCGGCACGTAGGCGGAGTCGCTTGTGCTGATATAGCTCTTGTTGGTCTGCCAGTCGTAGGTGTCCGACGTCGATCCACCGGGAAACCGCAGCGTGCGCAAATCCGCTGCCTGCACGAGTGGCAGCGTCTGCGAATCCTTGAAGGCGCCATCCCACACCGCCGTGTTCACGCCGAACATCCGATCATCGACTGTGCGCAGCACCTGCGCCGCGTCCACCGTCACCTGCACCGCGGGGTCTCCGGCGAGCGGGACTGGCCCGTTGGCCACCGGCGGAACCGCGTCCGGCATGGGGACGTTGGTGTCGGTGGACACGCTGCTGCTCGCCGCACCGTTCGATACGGACGTCGTATCCGTCGCGGCTGTGCCCAAGTCCTGTGCCGCAAGCCGCGAGGCGACCCACATCGCACCAACGCACATCAGCGCAGAACCCGCCCGCAAGAAAAACCACATGACCCGATTCGAACGCCAGCGCTGCCCGAGCGCGAATCGATTTTCGCTCACGCGCCGCTCGCCGGTCCGCCTCCGGCGATCCCCGTGATGATCCGCGCGCCGCGCCGGTAGGTGAGATAGGAATAAACCCACTGCATCACCACGGAGATCTTGTTCCTAAAGCCGACGAGAAAGAGCAGGTGCACCACCAGCCAGGCCACCCACGCCGGATAACCGCTGAAGTGCAGCCGTCCGATCTGCGCCACCGCCTTCGAGCGGCCGATCGTCGCCATCGAGCCCTTGTCCCAATACCCGAACGCCTCCCGCCCCGCCGCGGCATTCATCGTCGTCTGCCGCGCGCGCAGTTCCTCCGCAATCAGCTTCGCAACGTGCTCGCCCATCTGCATCGCCGCCGGCGATACGCCGGGCACCGTCACGCCGTGGCGGTCGACGAGCGTGACCAGATCGCCGACGGCAAACACCTCCGGATGTCCCGGCAGACTCAGATCCGGCGCGACCTTGATCCGGCCGCCGCGATCGGTTTCCACGCCGAGATTTTTCGTGAGGGGCGATGCCGCCACGCCCGCCGCCCAGATCACCGTGCCGCGAATGATCTCGCCCCCCGGCATTTCAATCTCCCCTTCGCGGATCGCCTGCACGTGTTTTCCCAGCCTCACCTCGACGCCAAGTCGCTCGAGCTGCCGCCTCGCACTCGCGGACAAATCCTCCGGAAACTGCGCCAGCACGCGCGGGCTGCCCTCGACCAAAATCACGCGCGCCTTCGACGGATCGATCCGGTCGAAATCCCGCACGAGCACGGTGCGCGCCAGTTCGGCAAATGTCCCCGCGAGTTCCACGCCCGTCGGCCCGCCCCCCACGACGATCATCGTCATCAACTCCCGCCGCCGCGACTCGTCCCGCTCCGTCTCGGCGCGTTCGAACGACAGCAAAATTTTCCGCCGAATCTCCAGCGCGTCGTCGATCGACTTCAACCCCGGCGCCCATTTCTCCCAGTCGTCGTGACCGAAGTAACTCGTCACGCCGCCCGCCGCGAGGACCAGGTAATCATAACTCGTTTCGCCACGATCCGTGATCACCTTCTTCGCCGTCACATCGATCCGCTGCACCTCCGCCATGAAGACCTCGAGGTTTTTTTTCTTCCGCAGAATCGCGCGAATCGGCTGGGCGATATCGACGGCGGAAAGTCCTGCCGTCGCGACTTGGTAGAGCAAGGGCTGGAAGAGGTGATGGTTTTCCCGGTCGATGACCACGATGTGCGCGAGCCCTTCGGGAAACTTCCGACAAAAGGTCAGCCCACCGAAACCGGCGCCGATCACCACGATGCGCGGGAGGGGAACGGGTGCGGTCGTTGCCATGGCCGCGTAACTGACACGCGATCCAGCCGTTCGCAACGCGCCGCGCCGACAATTTGCTGTCCTTCACGTCGCCCGCAGTTTTATTCATCCCCTTTCCATGCACTCGCCCGTCAACATCCAGCTCATTGGCCAGGAGGTCGCGATCGCCTGGGACGACGGCGCGGAAAGTTATTTCAACCCCGAGGAACTCCGCGCCGCCTCGCCCAGCGCCGAGACCCAGGGCGAGCGCGACATCCTCGGCAACCAATACGGCGGCGCAGGCCCGAAAAAATTTCCCGGCGTGCAGGTTCTCGGCTGGGAACGCGTCGGCAACTACGCGATTCGCTTCGATTTTTCCGACGGCCACCGCACCGGCCTCTATAGCTTCGATTACCTGCGCAGCCTCGGTCCTCAGAGGTAGCAGGAGTCTGCTTGCAGGCGATTGTGCGCTTGAATCGCCTGCAAGCAGGCTCCTACCTGCTCGTTCCCATGAGCACCTACGTCTTCCCCGCCCGCACCACCCTGGCCGACATCGAACTCGGCACCACGCTGCAGCCGAAATTCGGCGCCGACGGCCTCATCCCGTGCATCACGCAGGACGTGCACACCGGCGAAGTGTTGATGTTCGCGTTCATGAACGCCGAGTCGCTCGCGCACACGCTGCGCACAAAGAAAGCCACGTACTGGAGCCGCTCGCGCAATAAGCTCTGGGTAAAAGGCGAGGAGTCCGGCAACGTGCAGCACGTCCGCGAACTCCGCACCGACTGCGACCAGGACGTGCTCCTGCTCAAGGTCGAGCAAACCGGCGCGGCGAACGCGTCCTGCCATAACGGCTACAAATCCTGCTTCTACCGCAAGCTCGCCGACCTCGACGATCCCGCGATGAAACTCGCCTTCACCGCCGAGCGCCTCTTCGACCCCGCGACCGTCTACAAGAAAAAGTAGGGCGGGCTTCAGCCCGCCGCCTGTGCTCCCCGCCGCCGCGGCCGCGCACCGATCGCTCCCGCGTCCCGCTACGATCCCGGTGCGAACCCGCGCTCGCTCGCTTTCGCGAACTCCAGCATCGCCTGAAACTCCGCGGTTGCCGCGTCCTTGTGCGCCGCGAGTTTTTCCAGCGCCTGCGTGCGGTTCAGGCCCTCGCGATAAAGCGTCCGGAAAATCTGCTTCACCCGGTCGATCTGCTCGGCCGAATAGCCGCTTCGCTCCAGCCCGACTTTGTTGAACGCGCGGATCGTCGCCGGTCCGCCGTCCGCGATCAGAAACGGTGGCAGATCCTGCACGAGCTTCGAGTGCGCCGCAAGCATCGCGTGCGAACCGATCCGGCAAAACTGATGCGCGCCGCCGTACGCTCCGACGATCACGTGATCGCCGACGATCACGTGGCCGGCGAAGCCCGAATAGTTGCTCATGATCACGCGGCTCCCCACGACGCAGTCGTGCGCGACATGACCATAAGCGAGGATCGTGTTATCCGACCCCAGCGTCGTCATCTCGCCATCCTTCGTGCCGGAGTGCACGGTCACGTATTCGCGAAACACATTCCGGTCGCCGATCCGCACACCCGGGCTGCCGCCCTTGAATTTCAAGTCCTGCGTTTTTCCGCCGATGCACGCGAACGGGAAGACTTCGCAGCGCTCGCCGACTCCCGTGTTGCCCTCGACGCTGGCGTGGTGGTGCAGCCGCGTGCCGGCGCCCAGCACCACGCCCGCTCCGACAAAGGCATACGCGCCCACTTCCACGTCGGGGCCGAGCTGCGCGCCCGCTTCGATGATCGCCGTCGGATGGATTTTCGTCGCCATGCGCGGTTCAGCTTTCGCTCCCGCGATCGACGAGCGCGAACATGAGTTCGGCCGATGAGACGACGTTTCCGCCGACCGTGCACGTCGCCTCCGCCGTCGCGAGCTTCGCGCCGCGCACTTTCGTCAGCTTCGCGTTGATCACGAGCTGGTCGCCGGGAAGGACCGGTTTGCGAAATTTCACCTTGTCCGCGCTCATGAAGAACGGCGTCCGGCCTTCGCTCGTGCCCAGCCGCAGCAGCAAAATCCCCGCCGCCTGGGCCATCGCCTCGATCTGCAACACCCCGGGCATCACCGGCTCCCCGGGGAAATGGCCCTGAAAATACGGCTCGTTGAATGTCACGTTCTTGATCGCGACGAGCTCCTGCTCGCCGATGAACTCGATCACGCGATCGATCATCACGAACGGATACCGGTGCGGCACCATTTCGAGGATGCGCTTGATGTCGAGCGACGTCTCGCCCGGCTGCACGCCCTTCGGCGCGACCGCCGCTTTTTTCTTCCCGCCGTTTTTCTTCCGCTCGGTGAGTTTTTCGAACAACGCCTTCGTCAGGTCGGCATTGATCGCGTGGCCGGGCCGCGTCGCGACGATGTGCGCCTTCAGCGGCATGCCCAGCAGCAGCACGTCGCCGATGATATCGAGAATCTTGTGACGCACGAACTCGTCTTTGAAACGCAAGGGCTCCTTCGAGATGATCTTGTCGCCGCGAATCACCACCGCGCAATCGAGCGAGCCGCCCCGGATTTTGCCGAGCTTCAGCAGCTCCTCGATGTCCTCGTAAATCGTGAAGGTCCGCGCCGCCGCGATCTGCGTCATGTAAACCTCCGGATCGATCGAGAGCGAAAGATGCTGCGTGTGGATGCCGCGGTCGTCCGCCGACGTGCACGAAATTTTCAACGTGTCCGACGGCAGTGCGATGATCGACGAATTGCCGCGCGTCACCGACACCGGCGCATCGAGTTCGAAATATTCCCGCTCCTTCTCCTGCTCCACCGGCTCCGCCTGCAGGATCATGTTCACAAACGGCCGCGCCGATCCGTCCATGATCGGCGGCTCGGACGCGTCCATTTCGATCGTCACGTTATCGATGCCGCAGCCGTGCAACGCGCTCAGCACGTGCTCCACCGTGTGAATCTTCGCATGCCCGACCTGGATCGTCGTCGCGCGCACGAGATCGGTCACCTGATCCACCCGCGGCCGCAGCTCCGGCGCGCCGTTCAGATCCTTGCGCTTGAAAACGATCCCGTGATCCGCCGGCGCCGGTTTCATTGTCAAGGTCACCGCGTCGCCCGTGTGCAGCGCGCTGCCTTGAATCGAGACTTCGCGCGCCAGAGTGCGTTGCTTCATAGTTTGTTTTTCCAGTGTCGGAAACCCGCGCGCTCCAGCGCAAGCGCGGATGTCGCGCACCGCTTGCGATGACCGCCGCCTCGCTCGCGCGCCGTTCGGCCGACTCCTGATTCGGCCGACTCCGGGTTCGGCGACTCCGGCCCTTGACACTCGGCAGCGCGTTTCCTCACTCTCAACCTTCACTCCGAAAACATAACCGTCATGCCCGCAGCCAACGACATCCGCAAAGGCCAAGTCATCAAGTTCAACGGCGAACCCCACCTCGTCATGGAAACGCAGCACCGCACGCCCGGAAATCTCCGCGCGTTCGTGCAGGTGAAGATGCGCAATCTCCGCTACGGCAAGGCCCTCGATCAACGTTTCGCGTCCACCGACACGATCGAGGTTCTCCCCACCGACAAGCGCACCCTCGAGTTCAGTTACGCCGACCGAGACAGCTTCGCGTTCATCGACCCCGAGACGTTCGACCAGATCGAACTCAGTGCGCAGCTCCTCGGCGACACGAAGAATTATCTCACCGCCGGCGGGAAGGTCGACGTCCTCTTCGTCGACGACAAACCCCTCACCATCGAGCTTCCCTCGACCGTGGCGTTGAAGGTCATCGAAAGCGCCGACGGCATCAAGGGCGACACCGCCAGCAACGTCCAAAAACCCGCCACCCTCGAAACCGGTCTCGTCGTGAGCGTCCCACTCTTCATCAAGGAAGGCGAAGTCATCAAAGTCAGCACCGCCGACGGCAGCTACCTCGGCCGCGTCTGAGGTTTTTAAAAACCTCTCGTTCTCTCCGCCCGCGGTTTCACCCCGCGGGCTTTTTTTTGGAGAGCGCCGAGAGCGGTTTGATGCAACCCGAGCCGCTTGCGTCGGCAATGTCGGAGCCTGCTTGCAGGCGATTTCACCACGCGCGAGTCGAACATCGCCTGCAAGCAGGCTCCGACCTCGGAAGCACAAACTTCGAGCCGCTGCACGCACCTGCGCAGGTCCGCCCCATCGCCGCCACACCGATCCGGGCCGCGCCTTACTGCAACGCCGCCACCGCTCCGCGATACGCGGTCTCCGCCGACGCCGCGCTGGCCGCCGTACACTTCAAATCCCGCAGCAGCCCATCGCTCAGCCCGTAAATCCAACCATGCACCGCCAGCGCCTGGCCCCGCGCCCAGGCGTCCTGGACGATCGTCGTCTGGCAGACATTCCACACCTGCTCGACCACGTTGAACTCGCACAACCGCGCGCTCCGCTCCGTGTCGTCCGGGAGCCGGCAGAGGCACGCCTCGTGTTTATGCTTCACGTCCTGCACGTGCCGCAGCCAGTTGTCCGCCAGGCCCACGCGCTGGCAGCGCAACGCCGCCTGCACGCCGCCACAACCGTAGTGGCCGACGACCATGATGTGTTTCACCTTCAACATATCCACGGCGAACTGGACGACCGAGAGGCAATTCAGGTCCGCGTGGACCACGACGTTCGCGATGTTGCGGTGCACAAAAACCTCGCCCGGCAACAGCCCCACGATCTCGTTCGCCGGCACGCGCGAATCCGAGCAGCCGATCCAAAGATACTCCGGGCTCTGCTGGCGCGAGAGCGTCTGAAAAAACTCCGGATCGCGCCGCTTGATCGCGTCCGCCCAGGCGTGATTCTGCGCAAACAGGTGGCCAAGGGATTCCATGCGACGCGTGATCCTCTGGCCCGACGCGCGTTTGTCCACCCCGATTCAAGCCATCAAAGCTGCAGGCTCCGCGGCGTGTATTCCATCAACTCGATGTCGTTGCCGTCGGGATCTTTGATCCACGATTGCTTCGAGTGGTCCATGCCGACGGCGATCGGCCGGCATTTCACGCCCTTCGCTTCGAGCGCGGCGACGACCTGCTCCAGATTCTCGACCTCGAAACAGTAGTGCCGGTATTTCGTGTCCTGCGTGTCGCGCAACGTCCCGACCGTCCCGCCCCACTGCTTCACCGCGCCGCGCTGGTCGAAAATTTCGACGAAGGTCGTGTCGCCCGTGGCAAAGTAATAGCCGAAGGCGAATCCATCGTCGTTCTTCATCGTGAACTTCACGGGGAATCCGAGCACGTCGCGGTAGAACGCGATCATCGCATCGAGCTGGTCCGTGTGCAGGCAAACGTGGGCGAGTTTTTTGATCATGGGGCGGAGAGGTTTTAACTATCCTACTCGAGGCGCGTCGCCACGCGATCCAAGACCTCGCGGATCAGCGCCTGGTAAGGCATCCGGTGTTTCTTCGCGACCCGGCGAAATTTCGCCAGGCTGCCCGAGCTTAGGTTGATGGTGACCTTTTCCCGCTCCAGCGACTGCGCGAACTCCGCCGGCGACGGAAGCACATCCTCCGCCACCAGGAAGAGCTTCTCCGGCATCTCGCCCCGATCATCCGTGTAGTCGATTTTTCTCTTCATAAATATCTTTTCCTTTGCGCCAGTAACCGGCGCCAATCACCCGGATCACTCCGGCGCGCAGGAGAACCCGAACGGTGAGAATCCCGTTCCCATCGTGCCCCACGCACCAAAATCGCCCTTCGACCTCGCTGTGTTTTCGATCCGCCAACAGCACTCGACGTGGATCGGCGAACACAACCGGAACAGTCTCAAACCCGATTCCGTGCTTCTGTCGATTGAGCTGCTCCTTGTTTTTATCCCAGACGAACCGCACATGATGGAGCCATACGACGATATGGCTCGCCGTCAAGCCACCCTCACACCACCCGCGCCCACAGCACCTTCAGATACCGGCTCTCCAAACAGTTCGAGTAAACCGGATGATCCGGCCCCGGCCCCGTGCGATCGAAAAACTGCAGCCGCCGGTTCTGCCGGTGCGCCGCCTTGATCACGTGCGCCTCGAAATCCTCCAGGCTCAGCAGCCCCGAGCACGAGCACGTCACGAACACGCCGCCCGGCTTCACCAGCGAGATCGCGAGCAGATTCAGATCCTCGTATTTCTGTCGCCCCTCCCAGTTGCCGTGATCGTCGCGCGTGAAGATGAACTTCGGCGGATCGAGGACCACCACGTCCCACTTCTCCCCGTTCTGCTGCATCTGCCGCGCATACGCGAACGCATCCGCGTGCACGAACTTCAGCCGCGCCTGGTTCAGATTCGCGTTGCGCTTCGCCTGCGCGATCGCCGCCTCGTCGAGATCCACGCTCGTCACCTCCGCCGCCCCGCCCGTCACTTTCGCGTTGAGCGAAAATCCGCCCGTGTAACAGCAAAGATCGAGCACCCGCGCATCCTTCGTAAACCGCGCGATCCCGCGGCGGTTGTCGCGCTGATCGCAAAAGAAACCCGTCTTGTGCCCCTCGGCGAAATCCACCTCGTAGCGCACGCCGTGCTCGCGAATTTTCACCAGCCGCGGCGCCGCCGCGTTCGTTTCGTTGAATGTCGACGGCTTGATTCCTTCCAGACTTCCGAGGTCGTGGTCGACATGCACGCGCGCGAACTTCGTCCCCGCCAGCTCGTGCAGCAGCGGCAGCCAGCCCGGCAGGCGCTGCGCGATGCCCAGCGAATAAATTTCGCACAGCAGCGTGTCGCCGTAACGGTCGATCGTCAGCCCGCTCAATCCATCGCCGTCGGATCCAATCAGCCGATACGCGTCGGTCACCTCGTCCAACTTGAACATTGTCCGCCGCAGTTCCACCGCGCGTCGAATCGCCGCCTCGAAATACGCCTCGCTCACCGGCTCCGTCGAGTGCGTCACCACCCGCAGCGGAATCTTCGCGCGGGGATTAAACAGCCCGCCGCCCGTCAGATTCCCGTTCTTGTCGTAGACGTTGACGAAATCCCCCGGCCGCGCGTCCGACGACACCTGGCCGAGCAGCCGCGGAAAAATCGCCGGCGCAAACGTGAAGTATTTCAGCTGCGCCCACGGCTTCGGCCACACCGAGCGATCGATGATCGGAGGCGGTGCCTTCTCGGGTTTTTCCATCGGCAGGGAGTCGGACATCCTGCTTACTTCGCCTCACCCCACCCCGCCCCGCAAATTATTTAGCGAAGCTGAATCCAAACGCCCGCGCCGCGACACTCACTGACGAACAAACTTCTCCATGCACCTCCTTCCTCTCGCCCTCTCCGGCCTCGAAATCGGCCTCGTCTTCGGCCTCGCCGGTATGCTCTTTGCCGCCTTCTTCGGCTTTCTCGGAATGTATTTCCACCACCGGCGCACCGAGCAATGGCACCAAACCGCCCGGGTCGCCCTGGAAAAAGGCCAGCCGCTGCCCACTCCGCCGGTTGACAAATCCGAAGTTAAGAACCCGCGTCGCGAAGCCGCCGACGATATCCGCTCGGGCCTTATCCTGATCGCCGTCGGCGTGGGACTCTACCTCTTCCTCGCGCATTTCATCAGTCCCGGCCTCGGCGCAGTCGGCGCGATTCCCGGCTTGATCGGCATTTCCCTCCTGCTCTACGGCGCCATCGGCCTCATGGTCGGCGGCCATCCTCCCTCCGACAGCACCCCGCCCGCGCCGCGCTCGTGACGCCCGACCTCGAGTTGATCGCGCGAACGTTGACCGCCGACGATCGCGCCGCCTTCGGCGAACTCGTCCGGCGTCATCAGTCCGCCGTCCGCCAGTTCCTCCGGCACCTCACCCGGGGCGACACTGCGCTGGCCGACGATCTCGCGCAGGAAACTTTCGTTCAGGCTTACCGCTCGCTCGCCCGTTTCCGGGGCGCCGCTTCTTTCACGACCTGGCTGCTGGGCATCGCGCACAATCACTGGCGCAACGCGCGCCGCCGCCAGCGCGAGCACGCCGAATTTTCCGCCGACACCTTGCCCGAGCCTGCTCGCGCTCCCGTTCACCTCTCCGACCTCCGTCACGATCTCGGCGCCGCGCTGCGCGCACTCACCGCCGACGAACAACTCGCGATTCACCTCGGCTTCCAACAAGGCCTCTCGCACGGCGAAATCGCCACGCTCCTTGCCTGGCCGCTCGGCACGGTTAAAACTCACCTCGCCCGCGGAAAAGATAAACTTCGTCAACATCTCGCCGCATGGAACCCACAGACCTGAACGCTTCTTCCCACCCCGGCGACGAGGCCGAGTTCGAGTCCTGGCTGCGCCGCGAAACGCCCGCCTTGCCCGATGACGGTTTCTCGACGCGCGTGCTCGCCGCTCTCCCGTCGAAGGGCTCGGCTCGCTGGCCGGTTCGAGTCCTGTTGCTCGCATTCGCCGCGCTCGGCGGTCTCGGCCTGGCCATCGCGCGCATCGTCGCCACCGGCGGCGTCGACGCCATTGCCGCGGCATTCGATGCCCGGCTGATTCAAGTTCAAAGCACCTCCGTCCAAATCATCTCGGCGCCCCTCGGATCCGGTTTCCTCTTCGCGCTCATCGTCACCATTTGTTCGCTGCTCTACGTCTTTCGTCCGTCCCTTTCGCCGCGCGGGATCGGCTCACGGTAGGCGCCTGCCTGCAGTCGATGGATTCAGGGTAGAGCGGTTTGACACAGAGTGGAGCCACGCGGCGGATCGAAGGTAGGAGCCTGCTTGCAGGCGATCCCGGCGGACGAAGGTCCAGCATCGCCTGCAAGCAGGCTCCTCCAACGGCGACAGAAATTTTCAAAGCGCTCCAGTATGGCGTCCCGCAGGTAACCTTACGAACGAGGATCGAGGGGTTTGTCATTCTGAGACTCCGAACCAACGCCAAGCCGTCGGGAGGCCTACGCCGATGAACGCTCAAATGCCCGTCATTCTGAGCGCAGCGAAGAATCCATTTGGACTTTCGCACGCGCGTCGGGCCACGAAGCGCGCACGGGATTCTTCACTTCGTTCAGAATGACAAACCGGGCGGTTCATCAACAGCGCAGCGAAGAATCCAGAGCGATGTCCGCACTGCATGCACCCGTGGATTCTTCGCTTGGCTCAAATGACAGACAAAAGAAAACGACGATACGTTAGAAAGCGGCTATGATTTTATTTAAACTGCTCCGGCGACGCTTCCAGTCGCCAATCGTCGAACGGCGCAGACCGGCCGCCTTCGCAAAAAAGGCCGGCCCATCCGGGCCGGCCTCGAAATGAAACGTGTTCGCCGCGTCGCTCAGGCCACGCGCTCGACGATGAGCGGCGGCGGCGTCGGGCGCTTCGGCGCGAGACGGTAGGCGTTTTTGAAATACTCCAGCGCCTGCTCGAGCTTCGCCTCGTCGTTGTAGTGAATCATCATCAGCGGCTCGCCCTGCTTCACCTGCGTGCCCACCTTTTTGATCTCCGATACGCCGACCGAGTGGTCGACCTTGGAAACGTGGTTGATGTGCCCGTTTCCGTGACTGCCGGTCGCCTGCGCCACGGCCGGCTCGAGCCCGGCGCCGAGCAGGTGCACGCCGCGCGCGATCATCGCCGCGTTGATCGTGTGTACATAGCCGCGCTTCGGGGCCGGCAGCTTGCGGATGTGCCGCGCCGCCGGGAATTTTTCCGGGTGATCGATGAACGCCGTGTCGCCGCCCTGCGCCTTCACGAGATCTTTGAACTTCTGCAGCGCGGAGCCGTCGGTCAGATGGCGTTGCACCGTCTGCTTCGCCGAGAGCGTCGAGCCCGCGACGCCCGCGAGGCGCACGATCTCCATGCCGAGTTTCAGCACGAGTTCCTTCATGTCCTCCGGACCCTCGCCCTTGAGGAGCTGGATCGCTTCCTTGATTTCAAGCGAGGTGCCGACGGTGTCGCCAAGCGGCTGATTCATGTCGGTCACGAGCGCCACGCAGCGACGCTTCATCGAGCGGCCCACGCGGGTCATCGAGCGCGCCAGCTGCTTCGCCTGCTCGAGATCCTTGATGAAGGAACCGTTGCCCCACTTCACATCGATCACGAGGCCCTCGGAACCTTCCGCGAGCTTCTTGGAAAGCACACTGCCCGTGATGAGCGGCAGGCTGGGGATCGTGCCCGTTTCCTTCCGCAGCGCGTAGAACTTCGCGTCCGCCGGTGCGAGCGCATCGCTCTGCTGCACGATCGCGCCGCCGATCCGGCCGAGTTGGGCGGTGAACTGGTCGATCGCCATCTGGCCTTTGAAACCGGGGAAAGCCGCCAGCTTCTCGAGCGTGTTGATCACGTAATCGTGCTCCACGCCGCACATCATCGGCACCACGACGCCGCTCGCCATCGCCAGCGGCACGAGCACGAGCGAAGTTTTGTCGCCCACACCGCCCGTCGAATACTTGTCGATCTTCGGCTTCGCGATCGCGGAGAGATCGATCACTTCGCCCGAAAGCATCATCTCTTCCGTGAGGTCCGCGGTTTCCTGCGCGGACATGTTGGAGAAGTAAATTGCCATCATCAGGGCCGATAGCTGGTGCTGCGGCATTTCGCCATCGAGCGTGCTATCAATGATGTAGCGGATTTCCTCCTGCGTGAACTCCCCGCCGTCGCGTTTCTTTTCGATCAGAAACTCGAACGTTGGTTTGATAAACCGGCGGGCCGGAATGGTACGTTTCGTCATGTGGGTAAAAACCTGAGCCACCGCGGTGCCGCGGGGCGGAAGAGTGTGCGAAAGAATTGACTTATGACAATTTGTCGAGCCAAAAGCCGAGCCGCTCGATTTCCACCCGGTGCCCGGCTGCGGGCGTATCGGTCGATACTATACTCAGGACCGCCGCGAAATCGAGGCCCGCGCCTCCGGCAAGCTATCTCGCTTTCGCCCGCTCCCGCACCCACGCGGCGATCTCCGCCCGCTCATAGTCCGTCATCCCCGTCACATTCCCCAAGGGCATGATCCGTGTGACGACCACCTGCTGATAAATCCGATCCGCGTTCTGCGTAATCGCGTCCGCACTGTTCAACAACACCCCCGCCGGCGGTTGCGCGATCCCGGTAAACGTCGGTGCCGGCGAATGACACGTGACGCACCGCTGCCCCGTGATCGCCCGCACGCGCTCGATCGTCACCACGCCCGCCACTTTCGGCAGCGCGAGCGCCCGCGGCGCCGTCCACCAACCGACCACGCCGAGCAGCCCCGCTCCGATCGCCGGATACTGCCACGCCAGCACGCCCTTGTGCCGGCGGTTGAAAAAATGCCGGATCGCCACGCCCGCCGCCGCGATCAACGCCAGCACCGCCCAGGCGTGCGGATGCCCATAGGTCGACGCGTAGTGATTGCTGATCATCGTGAACAGCACCGGCAGCGTGAAATAGTTGTTGTGCACGCTGCGCTGCTTGCCGCGCTTGCCATCGAGCGGATTCGGCGCGCCGCCCGCCCGCATCGCTTCCACCATCCGCCGCTGCGCCGGGATAATGACGAAGAAAACATTTCCCACCATGATCGTGCCGATCGACGTCCCCACGTGGATGAACGCCGCCCGCCCGCCGAGCCAGCGCGAGAGCGCCCACGCCTCCAGCGTCAGCAGCGAGAAGATCGCCGCGCCGAGCAGCGCGTCGTGTTTTCCCAGCGGCGACCGGCACAACCCGTCGTAGACCAGCCACGCCCCCGCCATGCTCGCCGCGCCGATTCCGACCGCCTGCCCCGCCGTGAGCGCCGCCACGCTCGGATCGATCATCATCGAGCCCGCGCGATGCCAGTAAACCAGCACCAGCAGCGCCGTGCCCGAGAGCCACGTCGTATAGGCCTCCCATTTGAACCAGTGTAATTTTTCCGGCAGCGACGCCGGTGCGACCGCGTATTTCTGCGGATTATAAAACCCGCCGCCGTGCACCGCCCACAACTCCCCCGCCACGCCCTTCTTCGCCGCCTCCGATCCCGCCGCCGGCGCGTCGAGGCTGTTATCCAGCCAGATGAAATAAAACGACGACCCGATCCAGGCGATGCCCGCGATCACATGCAGCCACCGCACGAGCATGCTCAAAAATTCAACGGTGTGTGCATCCATCAATTGCGCCGGGGAAAGCTCGTGCGATGCCAACCCGCGCCCCCGCGCCGCGCAAGCCAACTCCGGCCCTCGATCGCTCCGCCCGCCCGCCCTGGGAGCGCGCCCGCCCCCGGCCGCTCCGATCCGACGCTCCACCTTCACCGTTCGCCACTCGTAATTCACTATTGCCCGCCCCGCCCGCGCTGCGGTTTCCTCACCGAATGCACGTCGCCTTCAACCTCGCCGCCCAGTTCGACACGGTCCTCCAGACCGCCGCGGCCGCCGCCGGACTCGATGCCGCCGCGTTCGCCCCCGAGGTGCGCGTCGCCGACCCGAAGCACGGCGATTTCCAGGCCAACGGCGTGCTCGGCTACGCGAAAGCCCGCAAAGAAAATCCCCGCACCGTCGCGCAAAGACTCCTCGACGCCCTCCCCGCCGCCGTCCGCGAACTCGCCGACGTCGCCATCGCCGGCCCCGGCTTCATCAACTTCACCCTCAAGCCCGCCGCGCTCCTCGCCTGGCTGCGCGCTCACGCTTCGGAAGCACAACTCCGCGCCGGCGCCGCCGCGGCGCACGCCGGCCAGACCTGGGTCGTCGACTACTCCTCGCCCAACACCGCGAAGCAGATGCACGTCGGTCATCTCCGCTCCGCCGTGATCGGTGAGGCGATCTGCCGGCTGCTCGCGTTCACCGGCGCGCGCGTCATTCGCGACAACCACCTCGGCGACTGGGGCACCCAGTTCGGCAAACTCATCTACGGCTACAAACGCTGGGCCGACCCCGCCGCGCTCGCCGCCGATGCCATCTCCGAACTCGAACGCCTCTACAAACTCGGCAACGACGCCACGCCGGAAGGCTCGCCCGAACTCGACGAAGCCCGCCGCGAACTCGTCGCCCTCCAATCCGGCGACCCCGCCAACGTTGCCCTCTGGAAAAAATTCTCCGAGGTCTCCCTCGCCGCCTTCCAGCAGATCTACGACCGCCTCGGCATCCGCTTCGATCACCACCTCGGCGAATCCTTCTACAACGACAAAGTCGATCGCGTTTACGCCGAACTCACTTCCACCACCCCGCCGATCGCCGAAGACAGCGCCGGCGCCCTCGTCGTCTTCCACGACGAACACCCCCGCTTCAAACGCGACGCCGAACGCCCGAATCCCTTCATGGTCCGCAAAGCCGACGGCGCCAGTGGCTACGCCTCCACCGACCTCGCCACCGCGCTGTATCGGACCGAGCACTTCAACGCCGACGGCATCGTCGTCGTCACCGACTTCCGCCAGGCCGACCACTTCGAGCAGCTCATCCTCACGGTGAAAAAATGGTTCGCCGCGAAACACTACCGCCTGCCCGAGTTTCACCACGTCACCTTCGGCGCCGTCACCGGCGAAGACGGCAAGGCGCTCAAGACCCGCGATGGCGGCACGATCAAACTCAAAGCGCTCCTCGACGAAGCCGTCGACCGCGCCTTCGCGATCGTCTCCGAAAAGAATCCCGATCTCCCCGAATCCGAGCGTCGCTCCATCGCCGAGATCGTCGGCATCGGCGCTGTCCAATACGCGGACCTCTCCCAGAATCGGAGCAGCAACTACGTTTTCTCCTGGGAAAAGATGCTCGCCCTCGACGGCAACACCGCGCCCTACCTCCTCTACGCCGTCGCCCGCATTCACTCGATCTTCCGCAAAGCCGGCGCCCCGGGAGCGCGGCCGCCCTCGGCCGCCACCTCCGCCGATTCCGCCCTGGGAGCGCGGGCCGCCTCCCCGCATTCCGCCGCCGACGAATCCCTCGCCACCATCCTCGAGACGCCCGCCGAGATCGCCCTCGCCCGCAAGCTCGTGAAGTTTCCCGACGCCATCCGCCTCGCGACCGACACCCTGCGCCCGCACTTCCTCGGTCTCTACCTCTACGAACTCGCCGGTGAATACAGTTTCTTCAACAACGCCGACAAAGTCCTCGTCGACGACCCCGCCCTCCGCGCCCGCCGCCTCCTCCTCTGCGCGCGCACGCTCCTGATTCTCGAGACCGGCCTCCACCTCCTCGGCCTGCGCACGCTGACCCGCATGTGAGCGCCCGGTTGTAATATCCCGACGTTCGATTTTTTTCTGGCTCCGCCGGAGGTGAAATATTATTTCACGTGCCCGTGAAAGCACACTTCCCGGCTACCCTACGGCAGTGGATTGGATTCGCGGGTTGCGTGGTTCTGGTCGGCGTCACCGGCTCCAATGCGCAGACTCTCACCTCGATCGGCGTCGAGAAATTCCAGGACTATACGCAGACCAGCGCCACGACGCCCAGCGTCGTGACCGGCTATCACTTCAACCTCGCCATCGATGGCGACAGCCTCGACAGCCTCCCCGGCTCGCTCACTCCTCCGACCGGGCCGGGCATCGTGATCGCGCCTCTTGCGCCGGTCTATTTCGGTCCTTACGCCGATTTCTCATTCACCGGCAGTGGCCCGCTTCCGACGCTCGGCGACGGCACCTACAACATCGCGATTGACGGTCACGGAGCCGGCGTCGATCTGAGCGGCTCGCTCTATCCCGGCTACGTCCCGACCGTCAGCGGCTCCGGCCTGACCTGGAGCGGCGGCAGCCTCGTCGTGAATGCCGGAATCGCGAACACCTTCGATTTCAACATCGTCACCTCAGGTTTCGCGACCGACGGATACGCGGAGGACTCCCTGCACCCTTTCGGCGGCAGCGTTACGTTCCTCATCTCGGATTTGAGTGGCACGCTAATCAACGGCATTTCTTCCGCCGCGGCATTCGATGGCGCTACGCCAGTCGATTCGTTCACGCTCGATGCTTTTAGCCTGACTTCTGGCACGACCTACAACGCCACGCTCGAATTCAACGTGGTGGCGGACATTAAAACTGACATCGCCAGCGATCTCACCGACACCTTCGGCGGAGCCGCCTACGCCCTCTACGGCAACCAGACCCACTTCACGATCACCGCCGTTCCCGAGCCCGCCAACGTCGCTGCGTTCCTCGCGCTCGCCGCGTTGCTGACGGTCGCCGCGCAGCGTCGCTCGCGGCGCCTGTCCGTGGCCGGCTGAGTCGCCCGCGTCCGGCCGCTCAGGCCGACAGTTCGATCCCGAAGCGCGCCGCCATTTCCCGGCGGCCCCTCTCCGTCACCGTCACCGCGCGCGAATCCTCGCGCCGTCGGATCCATTTCGCCGCGAGCGCCCGCTCCGCCACCGCCTGCCCCAGCGCGCCGCCGAGATGCGGCCGCCGCTCGCTCCAATCGAGGCACGGACACGCGAAGCGCCGCCGCGCCGCGCGCGCCCTCGCCAAATCGATTCCCGCTTCCGCCAGCTTCGTCTCCCCGCGCCGGCTCACTTCGAAATCCTTGCCCCGCACCACGAGAACTTTCGCCCGCACCAGACCCGCCAGCAATTCCACGCCGAGCCGGCCGGCCAGGTGATCGTAGCAAAAACGCGCCGCCTTGATCGGCGGTAAATTTTCCTCTGCCGCGTCCTCGGCGCGCGCCGGCGGCTTGCGCCCCGCCGCCGTCATCAACGCCTCCAGCGCGTCCGCGACCTCGGGCCGCGCGATGCGAAAATAGCGGTGCCGCCCCTGCGCCTCGACCGCGAGCACGTCGCCCCCCACGAGCTTCGCCGCGTGAAAGCTCACCGTCTGCGCCGTCACGCCCGCGGCAAACGCCAGTTCCTTCGCCGTTCGCGCCCGCCCGTCCATCAGGCTCGCCAGCATCCGGCCGCGCGACGGGTCCGCCATCAGGCCGGCGATGAGTTGGGTTTCAACATCCACACTTCGATGAAGACCGAAGTGTCCACGGTTGCCAAGTCCGCTCGCGACCGGACGCTTCCGTTCTCGATGCAAGACCTCTCCCTCTCCCTCGAAAACCGCCCCGGCGCCCTCGCGCTCATGGGCGAAACCCTCGGCCGCGGCGGCGTCAGCGTCGAAGGCGGCGGCGCCTGGATCGTCGACGGTCGCGGCGCCGCTCACTTCCTCGTCGCCGACGGCTCCGCCGCGCGCGCGGTACTCGAAGCCGCCGGCATCCGCGTCCTCGCCGTGCGCGACGTCCTCGTGCAACGCCTCAAACAGGACGAGCCCGGCCAGCTCGGCAAACTGTGCCGCCGCCTCGCGGACGGCGGTGTCAACATCGAGGTGCTTTACAGCGATCACGATCACCAGCTCATTCTGGTGGTCGACGATCTCGCCAAAGGGCGCGCCATCTCCGCCGCCTGGATGCGCGAACGCCGCCCCCTTTCTCCATGAAGCGCCACACCTACACGACTCGCCTCGACTGGACGGGCAACGACGGCGAAGGCACCAAAACCTATCGCAGCTACCGCCGCGACCACGTCATCACCGTCGCCGGCAAACCGCCGATTCCCGCCTCCAGCGATCCCTCCTTCCGCGGCGATCCCGCGCGCCACAATCCCGAGCAACTCCTCGTCGCCAGTCTCTCTTCCTGCCACCTGCTGTGGTATCTGCATCTCTGCGCCGTGAACAAAATCGTCGTCCTCGATTATCGCGACGACGCCGTCGGCCTCATGGACGAAGCCGACGATGGCGCCGGCGCCTTCGCGGCCGTCACGCTCCATCCCACCGTCACGATCTCCGCCGCGAGCGACGCCGATTTCGCCCGCGCGCTGCATCACGAGGCCCATCGCTATTGCTTCATCGCCAACTCCGTAAAATTCCCCGTCACCGCCGAACCCACCATCGTGTCCGCCGACCGCTGACCGGCCACTAAGCGCTTGCGGCGACCTTCCGTGCGCACCACCTTCGCCGCGCATGGCCATGCAGGAATTCTACATCCGCAACGAGACGGACACCGAGGCCCGCGGGCCCTTCACACTCGAGCAACTCACCTCGCTCGTCGACTCCGGCCAGGTCACCGGCGCCACGCTTTTCTACGACGCGAACACCGAGCAGTGGACCGCCGTCGAGTCGAATGCCGAACTCCACGGCACCCTCTTTCCCACGAAGAAAAAGCTCATGCTCCGCACCAAGCAGAACCTCCCCACGCTCAACCAGGAGGTCGAGGGCGCCGCGCCGATCACGGTCAACGACATGCTCGCCGCCGCCGAGGGCAAGACCGCCGAAACCGCCGATAAAAAAGATCCCGCCGAGGCGATGGCGCGCGCCGCCGCGATCGGCCGCTACGGCGCGATCCTCGCGCTCGTCTTCGCCGCCGCCGGCGAAGTGCTGCCCTCGACCGACGCCGTGCTCTCGTTCGACCCCGCCAAAATCCTCGCCAGTCCTCTCGTCATTCTCGGCGCGGTCGACCTCTTCCTCGCCGTCATTCTCGGCCTCGGCGTCGTCTCGCTCTATCCCTTCGTCCGCTTCCGCGCCGCCCTCGGCCTCGGCTTCCTCGGCTTCGTCTTTTGGACCCACGGCCAGCACCTCCCGCTCCTCGCCGTGATCGGCGGCAGTGCCGGGCTCTACTTCTGCACCGTCTTCGTCACGACGCTGCCGGTGCTCATCTCCGCCGCGCTCGGCGTCGGCGGCTTTGCGTTACTCGCCTGGCGAATGATTTCCTGAATCGGCCCGCCGATTCCGCCGCTCCATGCCCTCACTGGCCGAACGCTGGGCGAAACTGCGGCAGCTCTATCAAAAAGAAATCTGGCAGCCAGGTCAGCTGACCCGCCTCTCGCCGCGCGCGCTGCTCTACGCCGCGCTCCGCGTGTCCTCGATCACGTGGACCGTTTTCAACGAAACGAAAGCCGCCAGCCGCGCCGCCGCGCTGAGCTTCAGCTCGCTCCTCGGCCTCGGTCCGCTCGTCGCCCTGACCGTCCTCGTCGCCGGCCTGGTGCTCGACAACAAGGATCCCAACCTCGCCGCCAACACCCTCAGCCGCCTCATCAATTTCGTCGCCCCGCAGGTCGGCCAATACAGCCGGCTCCCCGATCGCGATTCTCCTCGCGCCGACGCTTCCGCCGCGAAACCGAAGCCCGCCCTCACCTCTCCGGCCGCCGCGCCCGCGTCCGCCGCGCCCGCTTCGCCCGCCGGCGACGCAAATTCCGCCCACCCGGCAGCCGGCTCCCACAGCCCTTTCCAGACCGATGCGCCGATGAATCCCCGCCTCGTCCGCATGGTGAATAATTTCATCCTGCAGGGCCGCTCGGGTTCCGCCGGCACGGTCGGCTTCTTCTCGCTCGTGATCATCGTCCTCCTGCTTTTCAAAACCGTCGAGGACACCTTCAATGAAATCTGGGGCGTGCGCAGCGGACGCTCCCTGCTCATGCGCGTCGTCTACTACTGGACGATTCTCACGCTCGGCGCCGTGTTGTTTTTCGCCTCGGTCACGCTGCTCAGCGCCGGCGCCTTCCTCGGCGTCTTTCATGAGGCGATCGACAGCCTCCCGTTCTCGCAGCAGGTCAACGTCGCCCTCCAGTGGTCGCTGCCTGCGTTCTCGTTCGCGCTGCTCGTCGTGCTGCTCACGATTTTCTACCGCGTGATCCCGCACACCCGCGTGTATTGGCGCGCCGCGCTGACCGGCGCCGTCGTCGTCGCGTCGCTGCTGATGCTGAACAACTACCTCGCGTTTCTCTACGTGCGCCGCGTGCTCCTCACCGAAAGCCTCTACGGCTCGCTCGGCTTTCCGCTCGTCGTGATGTTCGGCCTCTACATTTTCTGGCTCTACGTGCTGATCGGCGGCCAGATCAGCTACGCCGTCCAGAACGTTCACTTTCGCAACAGCCAGGCTGCGTGGAGCAATCTCTCCGAAGCAATGCGCGAGCGCCTGCTCCTCCTCGTCCTGCTCACGATCTGCCGCCGCTTCCGCGAATGTCTCCCGCCCGTCACCGCCTCCCACCTCGGCGACGCGATCAAGGTTCCCACGCAAATCCTCAACGAGTGCCTCAACCGCCTCGTCGATCTCCGCCTCATCACGCCGCTGCCCGCGCCCGACGACGAGGATACTTCCGATCCGCCTTTCCAACCCGCGCTGCCGCTGAATCGCATGACGCTGCGCGATTTCAAACGCCTCGACGACGACTACGGCGAGGATCCGATCGGCAACTCGCTCGAACGGCTCGATCCGATCGTCGTCCGTTTCAACCAGGCGCTCGACCAGGCGATGAGCCAGGAATTTTTCACGAAAAATCTCGAGGAACTCCTCGCTCAGCATCCCTTCGACGAGTCCCACCCGCCCTTCGCCCTCGGCCCGGCCCGAAAAAAGAAAATGTAGGAGCCTGCCGGCCGGCGATTTCACCGGACGGAAGTCGATCGCCGCCCGCCCGCAGGCGCCTCCCTTTCGCCGTCAGCAAGCCAAGTCCATCGGCGGTGCCACGCGACCGCCGCGGCCTCATTCCTTCTGCGCCAGCTCCGCCTGCACCGCTTCTAAAATCTCCTGCGCACCGCACGGCTTCGCGATCATGTTCGTCACGCCGAGCGAGGCGAGTTCCTGCGTGCGATTCTCGTCGTGCAGCCCGCTCGCCGCGATGACCGGCAGTTTTGGCGCGACCGTCCGGATCGCGCGCACCAGCGCCACGCCGCTCATTCCCGGCATCATCACGTCGGTGAGCAGCAGCCGCACGCTCTCGCGATTCTCCAGGAACAGCGCCAGCGCCTCGCGCCCGTCAGCCGCCTCGATCACCCGGTAGTTTTTTTCCTCGAGCGTCAGCCGCAACGCGCGCCGGATTGCCGCCTCGTCGTCGACGACGAGGATCATCTCTCGGGCGCCCAGGATCCTCGCCGGCAGCCCTTGATCCGGCGCCGCCTGCACGCCTTCCATCGCCGGCAGGAAAACATTGAAGGCCGTCCCGCGCCCCACCTCGCTTTGCACCGTGATCAGCCCGCCGTGGCTCTTCACGATGCCGAGCACCGTCGACAACCCCAGCCCCGTGCCCTTGCCGATTTCCTTCGTCGTGAAAAACGGCTCGAAAATCCGGTTGAGATTTTCGCGCGAGATGCCCTCGCCCGTATCCGCCACCGTGAGGCAGGCATACAGCCCCGGTTTCAACGGCGCCAGCGTCGCCGCGTCCGCTTCGGTCAGCGTGAGATTCTTCGCCGAGACCGTCAGCGTGCCGCCCGACCGCATCGCATCGCGCGCATTCACGCACAAGTTCAACAACACTTGGTGGATTTGCGTGGCGTCCGCGATCACCGGCCAGAGATCCGGCGGCACTTTTTCCACCATCGAAATCTCGCGCGGGAAGGTCTCGCGCATGATCGTCATCATTTCCTTCACCAGATAGCGCGCCTGCACCGGCAGCCGCTTGCCGTCCACGCCGCGACTGAACGTCAGCAGTTGCCGGATGATGTTCGCTCCGCGTTGCGCCGCGTGCTCGATCAACGTCAGCAGTTCGCCGTCCTGCGGGTCGGTGAGCTTGTCGCGCAGCAGCGGCGCCACCATCAGCATCGGCGCGAGGATGTTGTTTAAGTCGTGGGCGATCCCGCTCGACAGCGTCCCGATCGCCTCCAGCCGCTGCGCGCGGAGGAACTGCTCCTCCAGCCGGTGCGTCTCCGTCACGTCGCGGGAATTGATCACCACCAGCGGTCCCCCGCGCTCGCCCCGCATCGTCTTGCCGACCGACTGGAAAATCCGCCAGCTCCCGTCGCGATGCCGCACGCGGTATTCCGCCGAGCGCGGATTCTCCGGCTCCGCCCGCAGCCGCTCGATCGCCTCGGCCGCCGCTTGCTGATCCTCCTCGTGAATAAATTCCAGCACGCGGTGCCCCACCATTTCCGCCGGCGAGAAATCCAGCGCCCGCTTTGCCGAGGGGCTGATGAATTCGATCACGCCTGCGCTATCGATCACCACGATCACATCCGACGCATTCTCGATCAACCGCCGGAAACGCTCCTCGCTCTCCCGCAGCGTCAGCTCGGCGAGTTTCAGATTCGTGATGTTCTCGTGGGCCACCACCACGCCCCGGTCCGTGCCGCTCAACGTCGACACCCGCATCAAATACCACCGCGCCTCCGCCGGCGCCGGGCACGCATACTCCATCGCGAATTGGGTCCGCTCCCGCCGCAGCACGCTGCTGATGCCCTCCCGCGCCGCCTCCGCATGCGCCGCGCTCATCGCCCCGGGCCCCGGGAAATCGGCCAGCAGCAAATTGCCGTGCACGGCTTCGCTCCGGCCAAACTCCCGCACGAGCAGCCGCCAGGCTTCGTTGGTGGCCTTCACGCCGCCCGTGTCGTCGAGCACCACCACCGCCGCCGTCAGCGAGTTCAGCACATCGTTCACGAACGCCGCGTTTTCCCGCAACTCGCGCCCCGCCCGGCGGCCTTCCCGCTCGAGCCGTTTTCGCTCGATCGCCCGCGTGATCGCCGGACCCAGCCGCCCCAGCCGGTCCTTCATCAAATAATCCGACACGCCCCGCTGCATCGCCGTCACCGCGAGATCCTCGCCGATCGTGCCCGAAATCAAAATGAACGGCAGATCGAGCCCGCTCTCCTGCAGCAGCTCCAGCGCGCGCAGGCCGTTGAATTGCGGCATGTCGAAATCCGAGAGGATCACGTCCGCCCCGATCTGCAGTTCCCGCAAAAAATCCTCCTCCGTGTCCACCCGCCGCGTCCGCGCTTCGAAACCCGCCCGCGTCAGTTCGCGCACCAGCAGCTCCGCGTCCAGCAGGCTGTCCTCGGCAATCAGCACGTCGAGCGGTTGGAGCATGTGCAAACGCCTCTATTCGGTCACTTGCGGCGATTGGTTGAGCAACAACCAGTAGAAACCCAGTTCCGTCACCGCCGCCGCGAACCGTTCGAAATTCACCGGCTTCACGATGTAGCTGTTCACCCCGGTGTCGTAGCTCTGCACGACGTCGCGTTGCTCGTTCGACGAGGTGAGGATCGCCACCGGGATCTTCCGCGTCCGCGGATCGCCCTTGATCCGCCGGAGCACCTCGAGGCCGTCGACCTTCGGCAACTTCAAATCCAGCAGGATGAGCCTGGGCAGATCCTCGATTTTTCGGTGCGCGTGCGGACCTTCGCCGAAAAGAAACTCCAACGCCTCCGCCCCGTCGCGCACGACCTCGAGGCGATTCGCGAGCCGCGCCTTCTTCAGGGCGCGCAACATCAACTCGAGATCCTGCGGGTTGTCCTCGACCACCAGGATTTCCGTCGCACTCGCGTCACGCATGATCCGCCTCCGCTCCCAGCGTGAAATAAAACGTCGCTCCCTGCTCCACTGCCGCCTGCGCCCACACCCGTCCGCCGTGCCGCTGCACGATCCGCTGCACGATCGCGAGCCCCACGCCCGTGCCCTCGTAATCCTCCGCGCGATGCAGCCGCTGGAAAACACCGAACAGTTTGTCCGCGTAGCGCATGTCGAACCCCGCTCCGTTATCGCGTACAAAAAAAACATTCCCGTCCACGCCCGCCTCGCACCCGATCTCGACCTTCGCCGGATTCCGCCGCTGGGTGTATTTTAACGCGTTGGAAATCAGGTTGACCCACACCTGCTTCAATAACGCCGGATCGCCCGAGCACAACGGCAGATTCCCGACCGTCAGCTCGATCGCCCGCCCTTCCCGCTGCGACGCCAGCTCGACGAGAATCTTCTGGACGAGCGCGTCGACATCCACCGTGCGACACGCCAGCGGCAGCCGGCTCAGCCGGGAGAACGTCAACAGGTCGTCGATCAACCGCCCCATCTGCTGCGCGCCGCGGCTGACATTCTCCAGATAATGCCGCCCTTCCTCCGGCAGCAGCTTCGCGTAGTCCTCGATCACGATCCGCGAGAACCCATCCACCGCTCGCAACGGCGCGCGCAGGTCGTGCGACACAGAGTAGGAAAACGCCTCGAGTTCCTTGTTCGCCGACTCGAGTTGCGCCGTGCGTTCCAACACGCGCTGTTCGAGTAGCGCATTGAGTTCGCGGATCGCCTCCTCGCCCCGCTCCCGCTCGCGCTCTGCGGCCCGCCGTTCGGAGACGTCGCGCACCATCCCCAGCAGATTCCCATCCGGCATCAGCGTCGCGATCACTTCCGCCGGGAAGACCGAGCCGTCCTTCCGCCGGAACTGCCACTCGCGGTGATAGTTTTTTCCCGCGTTGATCGTGTCCAGCGCCGGCGTGATGTGCTCGGCCTCCTCCGGCCGCACGATGTCCGCAGCGTGCATTCCGATGAGTTCGTCCCGCGCATAACCGAGCATCCGGCAGATGCTCGCGTTGGCGTCGAGGTAGTGGCTCTGCGCATCCGCGATCAGGATGCCGTCCGGCGCGTGCTCGAACAACGCCCGGTAGCGCGCCTCACTCGTCCGCACCGCCTCCTCGGCGAGCTTTCGCGCCGTGATGTCCGAGCGAATCGCGACGTAGCACCGCGGCTTTCTCGCTGCGTCGAGAAACGGCACGATCGTCGCATCGACCCAGTAAAACGTGCCGTCCTTGGCGCGATTCTTGATCTCGCCGCGCCAGACCCACCCGCGCCCGATCGTCGCCCACAGATCCCGGAAAAAATGCTTCGGATGAAATCCGGAGTTGATCAACCGGTGATCCTGCCCGAGCAGCTCGGCCCGGGTATATTTCGAAATCGCGCAGAACTTGTCGTTGACGTACGTGATGCGGCCCTGCGGATCCGTGATCGCCACGATGGCGTGCTCATCCAGCGCGGCCTTGAAGTCGTTGCTCTCTCTGGCGGCTGCAATGAGTTTTTCTTCGGCGTTCACGAACAATTAACTTACCGCGGCCTCCTCATTTCAACCACTGCCTGCGACCTTTTTCCGCGCGCCGGCCGCGGCGTGAGCCCGGCCCGTTTCGGAACCCGATCCGCCGGCCGCTCGGCCCCGCGGCATCGTGTCGTCGACCAGCATCCAGCTCAGCCCGAGCCGGGCGGTCACGTCGCACAAGCCCGCGAAACTCACCGGCTTGATGATGTAGTTCGCCGCGCCCAGCCGGCTGCATTCGATGATGTCGCGATCGCTGCGCGAACCCGTCAGGATCACCACCGGAATCGCCTGCGTGCGCGGATCGCTCTTCAGCCGCCGCAGCAAGTCCAAGCCGGACAACCCTGGCAGTTTCAAATCGAGCAGCACGAGCTGCGGCAGCCGGGCGCCTTTCCGCGTCGCCTGCCGCCCGACCGCGCTGAGATATTCCCACGCCTCCTCGCCGTCGTGCACGACCTTGATGGGATTGCTCACCCGCGCCCCTCGCAGCGCGCGCAGCGTCAGCATCGCATCGGCCTCGCTGTCTTCCGCCAGGAGCACCTCGCCGATCATGTCCGGCACCTTCAACTGCGAGAACAACGACTGCACGGGTATCTCCAGCGCCGCCGCCAGGCTCATGATGCTGCGCAACGTCATGTTCCGCCCGCCCCGCTCGATGTCTGCGACATAACTGCGATGCATGTCCGCGCGCCACGCCAGTTCCTCCTGGGTGATGCCGAGCCTTCGCCGGAAGTTTTTCACCAAAACGCCGAGCCGGGACTGCAGCGTGGTATCGGTCTTGGGGAGAGCATCTCGTTTCGCCACTTTGGCTCAACTATAGCACGCGGGACAATAGACTATAAGTGACAATTCCCCCCAGGCGCCCGACCCGCTTCGCCCCCGCGGGTTAGGCGGATCGTCGTCGTCGCCTCGGCGCGCGCGGCGTCTTTGATCGGGTGATACCGGCGCGCCCCCGGCTTCAATTCCCGGCGGAGCCCCCGAGCGCACGCTGCAACGCTTTCCCGAGCGCTCCGAGCGAATGCGGCTTCATCAGAAACTCCCGCACGCCCATCTCGCGAAACTTCTCCGGCGTCAGCGACGCCGTGTAGCCGCTCATCAAAATGATCGGCAGATCGCCGCGAATTCGCCGCACCCGCCGCGCGAGTTCCAATCCGTTCATCCCGGGCATCGTCAGATCCGTCACCACCGCATCGAATTCGTCGGGGCGCGCCTCGAGCGCCGCCAGCGCCGCCGCAGGTCCGTCGTGGACCTCGGGACTGTAGCCGAGTTTTTCCAGCATCTGCCGTCCCATCCGCCCGAGCGCCACCTCGTCGTCGACGTAAAGCACGCGCTCGCCCCGCCCCCGCGGCACGTCGTCCGGCACGGCGGGCTCGACGATCGCGTCCCCGCCGTGCACCGGGAAATAGACCATGATCCGCGTGCCCTCCCCGGGGCGGCTGTAAACAAAGATACCTCCATCGTGGCTCTGCACGATGCCGTGCACCACGGCGAGACCGAGCCCCGTGCCCTCGCCCGGTCCCTTCGTCGTGAAAAACGGTTCGAAAATGCGCGCCACCGTCGCCGCGTCCATGCCCGTGCCCGTGTCGGCGACCGTGAGCAGGACGTAGCGGCCCACCCGCAATCCCGGATGCGCCACCGCATAGTCGCCATCGACCATCAGCGTCGCCACCGCCACCTCCAGTCGCGCCGTCCGGTCGCGCATCGCGTGGCACGCATTCGTGCAAAGGTTCACCACGATCTGATGAATCGACGTCGCGTCTGCCAGCACCGCCGGCAGATCCTCGGCATAATCCGTGACGATCTCGACGGTCGCCGGAATCGTCGCCCGCATCAGTTTCATCGCCTCGCTCACCACGCTCGACAGCAGCAACGGCTGTCGCTGCGGCGCCTGCTGCCGGCTGAACGCCATGATCTGCCGCACCAGCTCCGCCGCTCGCCGCGCCCCGTCGCGCACCGCCTGCAGATGCGGCCCCGCCGGCGATTCCGGCGGCGTCTCGAACTGCGCCAGCTCGCAATAACCGCTCACCGCCGTGAGGATGTTGTTGAAATCATGTGCGATCCCGCCCGCCAGCGTGCCGACCGCCTCCATCTTCTGCGACTGCCGGTATTGTTCCTCGAGCCGTTGTCGCTCGATAAACTGTCCGATCTGCGTGCCCAGCGCGCTGAACAACCGCAACAGCTCCGGTTCCGTGCGCATCGCCTCCGCCGTAAAAAATTCCACCGCGCCGAAATTTTCCGCGCGCAACAAAATCGGAAACCCACAGGCGCTGCGCAGTCCGCCCCGCGTCGCCGCGTCCCGCCGGGGATAACGCTCCGCATCCACCAGCTCGAGCCGGTCGACCACCACCGGCTCCCGCTCCGCCAGCAGCCGCCCCGGCAGCCCCCTGCCGGCGCGAAATTCATGGGTGCGCGTCTGCTCGACGAATTCCGCCAGAGGCGTCTCCGCCGCGTGCCACCACTGCGCGCACCGCAGCACCTGGCGCGAGCGATCGACGGTCCAAAATGCCGCGAATTCCGCCTCCAGCCCGCGCGCGACGATCTGCAGGATCGTCGCGAGCGCATCCTCGAGCGACGACGCATCGGCGAGCGCCCGCGTGACGCCGTGCTGCAACGCCGCCCGCGCCTCCGCCCGCTTTCGGTCCGTGATGTCCTGCTCCACGCCGATCTGCGCCACCAGCGCGCCCGCCGCATCGAACTGCGGCGTGTTCCGCCCGTGTACCCAGCGCACCGTCCCATCCGGCCGGATGATCCGAAATTCCTGCTCCAGCGTGCGACGCGCGCTGATCCCCTCCGCCGCATTTCGCTGGAACGCGTCGCGATCCCGCGGATGCACCGCCGCGAGAAACTCCGCCAGCGTCATCGCTCCCGCTCCCGGCTCGCGGCCGTAAAGCCGGAACATCTCCGCCGACCAGCTCGTCGTCCCCGTCGTCAAATTCGTTTCCCAACTCCCGATCTTCGCGAGCGCCTGCGCCGCCGCGAGATTCGCCTCGCTCTTCGCCCGCTGCTGTTGCTGGAGGTCCAGCATCAACACCACCATCCCGATCGAAAATCCCAATACGCGCGCGCACCAAAGCAGCGCAATGCCATCCGGATTCCAGGTGAAATAAAATTGAAACGGCACCGCCAGTGCCACCACCGCATACGGCACGCAAAATACCGCCGCCACCAGCGCTCCCGGCAGTCGCAATTTTCTCCACACCTCGAAGAGCCACATCGTCACCGCCCCCCGCGCCACCGCCACCGGCACGAAGATGATCACGAGATTGATCGCGATCGCATAAAATCGCACCCGCTCGCTCGGCACACCCGTCGCCGCCGTGACGACCTGCGGGAGAAAATAGCGGTTGAACCACACCACCGGCAGCCCCGACCAGAAATAAACCGGCCCCAGCCAGCGCGGCAACCGCACCCCCGCGAGCGCCGCGCAGCCCGTCAAGAGCCACCAGTTCGCCACCAAGCACAATCCGTCCGACACCGCAAACCAGTGCTCCGGCGACCCGCCCAGCCCGCGCAGGTCCGGCAGCAAAATCGCCGCACGCACCGCCTCGATCAGCCAGCTCGCCGCAAACAACCGCGCAAACCGGCTCGCGCTTTGCCGGAACAGAAAGAAAAACACGCCGGCAAACGCCACGTGCAACAGCACCACCACATGGATGTAAGCCAGCGTCATCGCCCGCCGCCTTTCGTCCCTCTCGCCTGGCCTGCTTCGACCGAACGCAACTCTCCCCCTTCGTCTCGCGTCGAGCGAAACGGCCGGGTGTGGCGTGAGCCGGCGACCACGGATCCGCCGCCGATCCGTCGACGCCAGTGAGGTCTGGCCAAGCGTGCTGGCACTTCCACCTCTATCGGCTCCGCACCCCGCGACCTAAACCCGAACTCCGCGGGAGAGGCCTCCCTTGTAGGGCGGGGTCTCCCGACCCCGCCGTCGCACGGGCAACCTGCCCGTGCCTCCCGCGCCGCGGGCAGATTGCCCGCGCCACGTCCCGCCGTGTTTTTGTCCCTCAGCTCCGACCGAAAATAGCTTTGCCGCCCGCCCGCGCGTTCTCTGTCCTTCGTCTTTTTCCCTCCCGTCATGACCTCCGCCGAGATCCGCCAGAGCTTCCTCGATTTCTTCGCCTCCCACGGCCACACGATCGTCCCCTCGTCCTCCCTCCTGCCCGACTCGCCCGGACTCCTCTTCACCAACGCCGGCATGAACCAGTTCGTGCCGATCTTCCTCGGCGACCGCGCGCCCGACGTTTCGAAATGGGCCGGCGCCCGCCCCGCGAAAGACACCCGCGCCGCCGATACCCAGAAATGCATCCGCGCCGGCGGCAAGCACAACGACCTCGAGGACGTCGGCTACGATACCTACCACCACACGATGTTCGAGATGCTCGGCAACTGGTCCTTCGGCGACTACTTCAAGAAGGAGTCGCTGCGCTGGGGCTGGGAACTCATCACGAAAATCTGGGGCATCCCGCCGAAGCGCCTCTTCGCCACCGTCTACGCACCGAACAAAGCCAAAGGCGACCCCTCCGACTTCGACCAGGAAGCCTACGACATCTGGGCGAAAATTTTTACCGACGCCGGCCTCGACCCCGCCGTCCACATCGTCCACGGAAACAAAAAAGATAACTTCTGGATGATGGGCGACACCGGCCCGTGCGGCCCGTGCTCCGAAATCCATTTCAACCTCCTCCCCTCCGACGACGAAGCCGCCGGCCGCGCCCTCGTAAATTCCAGCAGCCCGCGCTGCATCGAAATCTGGAATCACGTTTTCATTCAGTTCAACGCGAACGCCGACGGCACTTTCTCCCCGCTCGCCGCCAAACACGTCGACACTGGCATGGGCTTCGAACGCGTCGCCGGCATCCACGCCACGACAAACGGCTTCAAAGATTTCTCCAAAGACCCGTCGAATTACGCCGCCGATGTTTTCGCCCCGCTCTTCCAAAAAATCGCCGCGCTCTCCGGCAAAACCTACACCGCGACCGTCCCGACGAAACGCGAAGCCCTCACCGAGCAGGAGAACATCGACATCGCCTTCCGCGTCCTCGCGGACCACGCGCGCTGCGTGAGCTGCGCGATCGCCGACGGCATCCTCCCCGGCAACGAAGGCCGCAACTACGTCATCCGCCGCATCCTCCGCCGCGGGATTCTGTATGGCACGAAGATCGGCCTGAAAGTCGGCGACTTCTCCCAACTCGTCGCCCCCGTGATCGAGAGCCTCGGCGCCGTCTTCCCCGAACTCGTCTCGCAGCGCGACATCGTCACCCGCGTCATCCGCAGCGAAGAAGAATCCTTCGGCCGCACCCTCGATCGCGGCCTCGCGCTCTTCAACTCTCAACTCTCAGCTCTCAGCTCTCAGCTTTTCCCCGGCCGCGCCGCCTTCGAACTCTACGACACCTACGGTTTCCCCCTCGACATGACGCAGCTCCTCGCGACCGAGCGCGGCCTCACCGTCGACGTCGCCGGCTTCGAAGCCGAGATGGAAAAGCAGCGCGAGCGCGGCAAAGCCTCCACGAAAAAACACATCGTCGTCGCCGCCACCGAAGGCGAAACCGCCGCCGACCTGAAGCCCACGACCTTCCTCGGCTACACGCTGACGCGCACGACCACCGCCGGTCCCGCGACCCTCCTCGACATCGTCCACGCCGACAAAGACACCTTCCTCGTCTTCGACCAGACGCCCTTCTACGCCGAGATGGGCGGCCAGGCCGGCGACACCGGCACCGCGCTGATCAACGGCCAACTCGTCCACATCACCGACACGGTGAAAGACAAATCCGGCCGCCATCTCCACAAGCTGGATTCCGCTCTCAACCCTCAACTCTCAACTCTCAACTTCGCGCCCGGCGCGACCGCCGAACTCGCCGTCGACGCCGCCCGCCGCCGCGCGATCAGCCGCCATCACTCCGCCGCGCACTTGATCCATTGGGCGCTCCGCAAAGTTCTCGGCACGCACGTCCGCCAGGCCGGCACGTCGAAGACGCCCGACCGCATGCGCTTCGATTTCTCGCACTTCGAAGCCGTCACGCACGCGCAGCTCCGCGAAGTCGAGCAGCTCATCAACGACAAGGTCATCGATAACGCGCCCGTCTCCACCTACGAAACCGAGTTCGACAAAAAGCCCGAAGGCACCCTCGCCTTCTTTGGCGACAAATACGGCCGCATCGTCCGCGTCGTCGACATCGGCGGTTACAGCCGCGAACTCTGCGGCGGCACGCACGTCACCACGACCGGTGAAATCGGCGTGATCAAAATCGTCGCCGAGATGGCCATCGCCGCCGGCACGCGCCGCATCGAAGCTGTCGCCGGTCAGCCCGCGCTCGACTTCATCGCCACGCGCGAAGCCGCGCTCGCCGCCGTCAACGCCAAGCTCGGCGCCGGCGCCCACGACGTCGCGCAAAAACTCGACTCCCTCCTCGCGCACCAAAAAGAACTCGAGAAGAAACTCAAAGCCCACGAGCAACGCGCCGCCGCCAACCTCGCCGAAGAACTCGCCGCGAAAGCCGAGACGCGCGACGGCCTGAAATTCGTGACGACCGTCGTCACCGCCGACGAACCCGAAGCGCTCCGCTCCCTCGGCTCGCAGATTCTCCATAAAGTCGGCGAAGGCGTCGTGATCCTCGGCGCCGCCTTCGGCGACCGCGCGAGCCTCGTGGTTTACTGCTCGCCCGCCGCAATCAAAGCCGGCCACCAAGCCGGCAAGATCGTCGGCGAACTCAGCGCGAAGATCGGCGGCAAAGGCGGCGGCAAACCCGACTTCGCCATGGGCGGCGGCAAAGACGCCACCAAACTCGCCGACGTTTTGCGCGCTTAGACGCGCAAAACGAAACTCCAAGCTCCAAGATCCAAGCTCCAGAGAATCTTCAAACACCAACCGCCAAACCCCGGGTGTAGCAGGAGTGAGTTCAAAGGAGGTAGGGACGGCTCTCCGAGCCGTCCGCGAACGCCCGGACGCCTCGGAGAGGCGTCCTTACCTCTATACGGCGTGTCGCTGTCCTCACTTCCGGTTGCACTCGCCAACCTCTCCTTCGCCGATTGGAGCTTGGTCAGTTTGGAAATTCTCTGGAGCTTGGATCTTGGGGCTTGGATCTTCTATTCGACGCGCAGCGCCTCCAGCGGATCGATCTTCGCCGCACGGCGCGCCGGCAAAAGAAACTCCAAGCGCCAAGATCCAAGCTCCAGAGAATCTTCAAACACCAACCGCCAAACCCCGGGTGTAGCAGAAGTGAGTTCAAACGGAGGTAGGGACGGCTCTCCGAGCTGTCCGCGAACGCCCGGAGGCCTCGGAGAGGCGTCCCTACCTCTATACGGCGTGTCGCTGTCCTCACTTCCGGTTGCACCCGCCCACCTCTCCTTCGCCGATTGGAGCTTGGTCAGTTTGGAAATTCTCTGGAGCTTGGATCTTGGTCCTTGGAGCTTCCCTAAGCCACCCAGCGATCCATCACCTTCACCAGTTCCGCCGTGCGCAGCGGTTTGCTCAGATAGTCGTTCATCCCGACTTTCATGCAGCGGCTGCGGTCGTCGTTCGTCGCATTGGCCGTGATCGCCACGATGGGCGTCCGCGAGTCGCGCCGGCGGGGCAAAAGAAACTCCAAGCTCCAAGATCCAAGCTCCAGAGAATCTTCAAACACCAACCGCCAAACCCCGGGTGTAGCAGGAGTGAGTTCAAATGGAGGTAGGGACGGCTCTCCGAGCCGTCCGCGAACGCCCGGACGCCTCGGAGAGGCGTCC
>JBEHYR010000041.1:0-46183 GCA_048498075.1 Verrucomicrobiota bacterium
GCTCGCCCGCATCCGAAAAGCGGGCGAGCCGCCCGCGCTCCCCATTCGCACGACGCCGCTCCCCGCGCCTACTTCCCGTCCCGCGTCCGCGGCTCCGCACTCGCCGGCGTCACGATCGTGGGATTCTGGAACAACGAACTCGCCGGCACGCTTTTTAGATTTTGCTTCTTCGGCGAACCGCCCGGGCTGACCAGATTCGCCGTCACGAAAATGAGCAGATTTCGCTTCTGCGCGCTCTCGCCCTTCGAGCGAAACGCCCGACCGAGGATCGGGATGTCGCCGAGGATCGGCACCTTGTCGTTCACCTTTTTCACCTCCTCGCGCGTCAATCCGCCCATCACGAGCGTCGCCCCATCCCAGATGGTGACCTTCGTCGAAATATCGCGCACCGAAAAGATCGGCTGAAAAAACCCCGAAGGCACCGTCACCGTCGTGCTGCCCGAGATCGCGATGCTCGGGCCGCCATACTCCACGAAACCGTCGAACTCCGTCACCTTCGGATTGAGATCGAGGCTGATGCTGTAGTCGTCCTCCTCGACCGTCGGCGTGACTTTCAACTCCACGCCCACGTTCCGCGAAGTGAACTCCTGCGGCGTCCCCGCGGTGATCGCGACACCCGCCGAGCCGCCGCCGCTCGCGCTCCCCGTGCCGACCTGGCTCTGCGTCTGCCCGAAGCTCTGCGGATAACGCACCTCCTGCGCCACCGTGATGTTCGCCGGATTGCCCGACAACACCGTGACCTTCGGCGCACTCAACAAATCGCTCCCCTGCTTCTGCGACAAAGCGCGCACGACCGCATTCACGTCGAACTCGCCGATGATTCCCGTGATCGACGCCAGCGAGCCCGCCGCCGCCGCCAGGTTCGCCGCGCCTGGCACCGCAGGCGCGTTGTTCAAAATCGGAATATCCAGCGCCGTCGCGAGGGTGATATCTCCAGCCGCGGTGCTCGTCGCGCTTTCCGGCCTCACGATGCGCCCGTCCTGACTGTTGGCTTTGCTGCTGAACGCCTGCGATAGCGCACGCCCATCCGTCTGGTAGGTCGCCTGCGCTCCCGCATTTCGCTGCGTCGCTTTCGTCGCCACATTCCAGTTCACCCCGAGTTCCTCCAGCGCCCCGTCCTGCACCTCGATGAACTTCGCCTCGATCTCCACCTGACGCACGTCGTTGTAGCGGTTCAAAATATTCCGGATGCGGTCGATGTTCCGCGCCGTCTGCGTCACAATCAGCGCCGAGCCGTCGTAGGCCAGGCTCGAGCCCGCCACCGACTCGAAATTCACGCCCGCCTGCTGGAGAAACGCCCGCACCGCCGGCCCTTCGCCGCCCGTCGAAGTCGACATCGACGCACTCGCCCCGCCGCCTTCGTTGCTCGCTCCGGCCGACGACAACGGATCGGCCTTCGTCGCCGTCACGCTCACCGCGCCGCCGATGCCCGTCATGCGCAAGACCGTCGCGCGCGTCACCGGGAAAAACGCCGTGTCGAGCGTCGACGTCTCGCCGCCCGGTCGCAGCACCACCGCGTCCGCCTGCACTTCATACTGGTAGCCGATCGACTCCGTCACGAAATCCAGCACGCGCTTCAGCGACGTGTTGCGCAGCGTGATCGTGACCGTCGGCGATTTGTTCGCCGGGTCGAGCAACACCAGGTTCACGCCCTTCGGCGCGCTGCCCGTCGTGTCGAATTCCTCCGAGATCGCGCTCAACGCCGCGACCACCTGCCCGATCTCCGCCCGCGTGAAACTCACCGCCGGGAGCACGATGTCGTTCAACTTCTTCGCGAGCGGAGCCGCCGCCGCCGCGGCTTCCGCGCCGTGCGAGCGCTCCTGATAAATGCCCGGGCGCTGCCAGCTCTTCGTCACTTCCTCGATCAATTGCGCCCGCGTTTTTTCGCGATTCAACGCGCCGACCTCCGCGCGATCGCCCGCGATGCGCACCAGAAATTTTTTCGCTTCCGCGTTGTCGGGATCGCGCGCCTCGATCCCGCGAAACGTCTCCTGCGCGCCGTCGATATCGCCCGCGAGATACTGGCTGCGCCCTTTCGTCACGAGCCTCGCGACTTCGGCGCGCTCGATCTGAAACGCCGTCGTCTCGACCGGCGCCGTCTCGGTCGTCGCCACGCTCACGGGCGCCGCGGCCGCCTCCGGCCGTGCCGCTTCCGCCGCCGCTTCGCGCTTCGCTTTCTCCGCCGCCTTCGCCTCCGCCACCCGCTGTTTCTCCGCGAGGGCCGCCGCCTTGCGCGCCGCTTTTTCAGCGGTCGCGTCCGCCTCCGCCGCGGCCGCCGCGGCGGCCTCATCCCGCTGCTGCTCGATCGACTTTTTCTCGTCGCCCAAACTCGCGGCCGCCGTCTGGGTGAGCGCGTTGCGCGGAAGCGCGGTGAGCGCCGTGTCGATCGCCGCCAGCGCCTCGTCGTAGCGGCCGTTCGCCGCCAGCTTTTGCGCCCGCTGTCTTTCCTTTTTCGCCGACGCCAGGAGTCCGTTGATCCGCGCCGCCTCGCCCTTCGCCAGCGCCTCCGCTTCCGCTTGCATCGCCGCGTCCGAGACCGACGCCGCGTCCGCCGCGGGCGCAGCCACCGCCTTGGACCAGGCTTTGGGAGCCGGTTGCGGCGGCGGCGGCTCGGCGACGTGCGCGATCTCGCGCTCTGGAATTTGCACGTCGACCATCGGCGCCGGCGGGGGATTTTTCGCGGCTTCGTCGCGCGCCGCGATCAGCCGGTCGATCTCGTGTCCGAGCCGCTGCACGTTCGTATCGTTGGGCAGCAGGGCATGAAGTTGCTCTATGTTCTTGTGCGCGACTTCGAGTTCGCCCGCGTCCCGGGCCCGCAGCGCCTCGGCCATCAAGCGGATCTTCGTTTCGGTGAGCGTCTCGGCCCCCAGACGCGCCGAGGTGGAAAACGTTGTCAGCACGACGGCCAGGGCCACCAGGACAGCCGTCGGGAGAAGAGGCGGAAATTTTTTCATGCGGGAATCAGGCGCGCGGCGGCGGATTCGCCGCGGACGCATCGGAGGGGACAGTGAGTGTGCGCTGTTCGCTAAGCTGGTCGGAAGTCACCTTCGTAACATCGACGGCCGCCGGCGCGAGTTGGATTTTGTCCACGCGAAACACCGCGCCTTCGCCATCGATCCGGTCGCCCTCGTGCACCTCGCGCGGCGCCCCGCCGCCGAGCGTGACGGTGGCGACGGGCGCGTCGGCGTAAAAACGCTCCGCGCTCGTCAGCGTGATTTTCTCGCCGGTGCGCTCGTCGCGCACGATCGCAGTCGCGACCGGCCGAGCGATCGTCGTGCTCTCGGGGAGCGAGACCGGCTGCCGTCGCACCTCGAATTCCTCGATCGTCAAATTCAACGCCGGCAGGCTGCGCGCGCCCGTGGCCAGAAACGTCTCCGTCGTCAACGCGTTCTCGAACAGCCCGCGATAACTCCCCTCGCCTCCCACGTAGCCCACGAGCTGCAACCGGAACAGCGCCCGCTTCACGCCGACCAGTTCGAAGCCAAACGGCGCCGGCGCGACCTCCGTCTTCGGTGGCTCGAGCACCGGCGGCGTGATGCTGAATTGTTTCGTGCGCTCGTCGTAGAAAATTTCCGGCGGCGTGAACACGTCGTAGACCCACTCGCGGCCGCGGCGCTGCGCCGGCGGCGCCGGCCACGTTTCCGTCTTCACCACCGGCGCATCGTGCGCGACGGGCGTATAAGCCGACGACGAAATTGCCGCTTTGCCCTTGGCGGCGCCACGCGCCGCCGCGCGTGCGCGCGCCTCCGCCGTCCCGAACCACGCCGCCGAGCCTGCGAGCAGCAACGATGCGCCGATCACGCCGAGTTGATGGAGAGAAACGCGCGCCATGGCTCAGCTCTTCGGCTCCTCGAGTTCGATGTATTCGACCGTGACCGTGAACCGCGAAAATGTCCGGCGGATCAGCGGCTCCACCGGTGCGCCCGGTATCGCGGCGGCGCCGGATCCGCCTCGCTCGTTTCCGGCCGCCGGTTCCACTTCCACGCTGCGCACCACGACCGGCAGCTCGAACGCGGCAAATTTGTTGAGCAACGTCCGCAAGACGCCCGTCTGGCCGACGAAGCTCAGCCGGAACGCCGTCGCCTCGACGAAACCGGGCACGCGCGCCGAGACGCGCGGATCGATTTCGAAATAATCCGCCACCGTACTCGCGTCGCGCCGCCCGCCACCCGCGCCGCTCGCGGCGAGGCGCTCGGCCTTTGTCAGCGGACGTTCACGCTGCACCGACAGCAGCCGCTGCGGCTGCGCTTCGAACAGCGTTTCGAGCAGATACTGCGCGATGAGCCGTTCGTGAAAAACCTCCGCAATCAACTCCGGCTCCGGGCCCGCGTTGGCATATTCGGCGAAGCCAAAACGCTCCTCGGGCTTCAGCGCGACGTCGTGCCGCTGCGCGCCCTCGCGCATTTTCTCGACAAATGTCGCGATGTCGAAAAACGCGTCCGGCCGGCGTTCGGGCGCCGCCGCCGTCCGCAGCGCGTCCGCGGCCGACCCGCGGCCCTTCAAGCTTGCCCGCATCGCATCGAGCGCCTGGGTCAGGCGGGCGAGGTCCGCTGCGATCGCCGTCTCGTTTTCCGCCGTCGGCGCGGGCTCGGTGGCGGTAAGAGAAGCGAACTCGCGGCGTTTCTGGGCGAGCTTCGCCTGCGCCTTTTTCGCCGCGGCGGCGCGCTCGAAAATGCACCAGCCTTCACCGGCGGCCACGAGCGCGACGAGCACGAGCGCCGCGGAGAACCAGGAAATTTTACGCCACCCGTTCACGCTGCGGCCTCCTCATGTAGGAGCCTGCTTGCAGGCGATTCGGGCGATCGGCGCGCTAAATCGCCTGCGAGCAGGCTCCTCCATTTCAAGCTCCGGCATTCGGAGTGGCCGCGACGATGATTCACAGCGGGTTCTCCGGACTGACGACCAGCGTGAAATCGAACCTCAGCAGCCCCGGCTGGCTGTTGTCGAAACGCTCGTTTTCCACCACCGCGATGAAGTGCGAGCCCCTAAAACTCGCGAGCAGCCGTTTCACCCGGGCGTAAGAATCCGTGCTGACCTTCGAAACCGGATTGTTTTTGTCGAGCAACCGGCCGCTGAGCGTCAGCCGCAGCGGCGGGGGCGCGACGTCGTCCGCCTTCGCGGCGGCGTTGCCGGCGCCCGGCGAGCGCACGACCGAAAGCTTTTCGAGCCACACGTCCTCGACCTTCACGAGCCGGCCCTGCAGGTCGGTGAAAAAATTGATCCAGTTCGATTTCGTCTCCGCGAGTCCGTGCAGGGCCTCGACCTGTTTTCGGAGTTGCTCGATTTGCGCCAGGTTCTCCGCGTTCCGATTCTGCAGCGAACGCAGCGGCCGAACCACGGTATCCAGCGCAGCGATCTCGGTCTGCGCGGCGACCGCGAGCCGGTGGTAGTGCCAGATCGGCGGCAGCAGCGCCGCCGCCCCGAGCGCCGCCGCCACGAGCACCACCGGCTGCCGGCGACGCGTCACCAAAGCCTCGCCCAGCGCCGGCGGCAGCAGATTCGCCGGCGCGTCGTCCTCGCTCGCGCGTGAAGCCGCGAGGCCGACGAGGTCGGTGAGCAACGGCGCGTGCTCCGCGGTCTTCGCCGCCGCCGCGCCCGGCGCGACCTCGACGCGGCGCAGCGGATCGAAGCGATGCACCGGCAGTTTCGATTTTTCCGCGAGGATCTGCGGCAACGCGGCGAAGAGTGAACCGCCGCCCGCGAGATAAACCGCCGTGGGCGGCGCCGCGGTCGCCTGGCGCCGGAGGTTCACCGACGACCGCGTGATTTCCAATTGCAGACGCCCGCTGAAATTTTCCGCCGCCTTCAGCACCGCGGCGCGCGCGGGCGAGCTTTCCGGCAATTCGCTGCGGCCGGAGAGCACCTGCACCTTCAACGTCTCGGCGGCGGCGAATTCGAGGTGGAGTTCGTCCGCGACGGCTTGCGTCACGGTGTTGCCCGCGAGCGGCAGCGTGCGCACGAAAAAACGCCCGGGCTCATGAAACAGCAGGTGCGTCGAGCGCGCACCGACGCTCACGAGCAGCACGCTTGCGTCGCACTCCGGATAATTGAAACAAAAGGCGCGTCGCAGTGCCACGCACGACGGCAGCGCCCGGGCGACGGCGAGCCCGCCGGTTTGCGCCGCGTCGCACAACGCGTGCATCGCATCGGCCTTTACCGCCATCAGCATCACCTCGAGGTCCATGCCGTCATCCGCCACGACGACGTGATCCCACACGACTTCCTCGAGCGGATACGGGATGTTTTGCGACGCCTCGAAGAGGATGATTTTCGAGCGCTTCGATTTCTCGATCGCGGGCGTTTTGATGAACTTCGTGAGCGCGAGGTGGCCCGGCACGGCGAGCACCAGCGCGCCGCTCGCGCTCGCGCGACCCGCGATCGTCGCGAATGCCGCCGCCGTCTGGCTCGACCAGCTCGCTTCCAGCGCCGGGTCCGGGTTTAGCCGCTCGATCGCGAATTGCTGGAGCACCAATCTGCCGTCCGCGGCGGAGGCGAACTGCGCCCGGGCGGCATGCGCGGCGCCGGCGTCGGCAACGAGGATTCGGGAAGAACGCATGCGTTCGGCGGCTTTTTCAACGCGCCGACTCGCGGCGCACGAATGACGGTGTCGCGTTCGGATACTCCGGCGCGAACGGCGTGAGATACTGCGGCAGCAGCAGGCCGTCGTTTTCCGCGGCGGCGGCCGCCGCCTGGGCGGCGAAGGCCTTGCGCGCCTCCGCGCTGCCGAGCGCCGTCGAGAACCGGGTGCTCGCGCCGTTTTTTCCTCCGACGAGACTGACTTCCACGCGCCAAAGCCGCACGTCGCCGCGCAGCGCGTCGCGCAGCACCAGTTCCGGCGGCAGATAGAAGCGCACGCTGTTCAGCCCGGCGCGCAACGCGACCGCTTCGGCGGACGCGCGAAAAAATTCCAGCTGCCGCGGCGCTCCCGCCATCACGATTTCCGGCGCCAACGTGAGCGTGAGGCGCACGCGCGGGAGCAGGCCGGCGGCGCTGCCGGGTGACGGATGCGCGTTGACGACCACGTCCGCTTCGAGCCACGCGTCCGCGGCGCCACTCGCGGGCCGCACGAGTTTGAACCGCACCGTGCCCACCTCCGCTTCGCCGGTCGGCGGCGCGGCACGCAGCGCGAGCGCAAGAATGGACAGGCAAACTGCGAGCAACGGCAGGAAGCGCGGCATGAAGTGGACGGGAAAAAAGTTGTGCAGCCCCTGTGCCACGTCACGCTCAAACTCTGCCACGCGCCCGTATGAGTTCGCCCTTGCCTTACAAAATCGCCGTCCTCGTTTTCCTCGAAAACTCCGCGGGAGAGCAGTTGCTTCTGCTCCGGGCCAAGCCGCCGAATCTCGGCGTGTGGAGCCCGATCGGCGGAAAACTCGAACTCGCGACCGGCGAGTCGCCCTTCGAATGCGCCGTGCGCGAGACGCGCGAGGAAACCGGCCACGAGATCGTCACCGCGGATCTGCACCTGTTCGCGATGATCGCCGAGAAAGCGTATGAGGGCCAGAGCCACTGGCTGATGTTTCTCTTTCACTGCCGGAAGCCGTTGAACACGACGCCGGCCGAGATTCACGAGGGACGCTTCGCGTTTTTCAGCCGGACCGCGATCGACGCGCTGCCGATTCCCGAGACGGACCGCACCGCGCTTTGGCCCACTTTCGACGGTTACAAAGACCGCTTCGTCGCGCTGCGCGCTGACTGCATGCCGGGCCGGCCGGTGCGCGTCGAAGTCGAGGAGATCGTCTGATGGCTGGACGTAGGGATGGCGCTCCGAGCCGTCCGCGAACGCCCGGACCGCCTCGGAGAGGCGTCCCTACCTCTATACGGCGTGTCGCTGTCCTCACTTCCTTTTGCACCCTGACGCGCGGCGCTGACGGAATCCAAACTTGATTTATCCATCAACCGACGGACACTTTTCCGTTTAGTTTAAACATATCCTCTTCCGTGACCAAGAAAACGACCACGACTGCCGAAGCGAAATCCGGGACCGTCTCGAAATCCACGAGCGTCGCCTCGGCGCCAGTCAACAGCCACCTCAGTGCCGAGCAGAAGATCGAGCTTTACCGCAAGATGGTGCGCATTCGCCGTTTTGAGGAGCGGAGCCTGCGCGCTTATCAGGGAAAAAAGATCGGTGGCTTCCTCCATCTCTACATCGGCCAGGAGGCCGTCGCGGTGGGTTGCTGCTCGTTGATGGGCAAGGACGATCACGTGATAACCGCCTATCGCGATCACGGCCACGCGATCGCCGTCGGCATGGACACGAAGCCGCTCATGGCGGAACTCTACGGCAAAGTCACCGGCTGCTCCAAGGGCAAGGGCGGCTCGATGCACTACTTCGCTCCGGATAAAAATTACTGGGGCGGCCACGGCATCGTCGGCGGCCAGATTCCGCTCGGCACCGGTCTCGCCTACGCGCTCAAGTTCAAGGGCCTGAAGGGCGCCGCGATGGCGTTCATGGGCGACGGCGCCGTCAATCAGGGCGCCGTGCACGAAGCCTACAATCTCGCCTCGCTCTGGAATCTCCCCGTCGTGTTCGTGATCGAAAACAACGGCTACTCCATGGGCACCAGCCAGGCGCGCTCCTCCGCCGGCGAACTCGCCCAGCGCGCCGCCGGTTACGACATGGCCTGGGGCCAGTGCAACGGCCACGACGTCTACGAAGTACGCGCCACGATGGACAAATTCCTCACCGTCGCCCGCGAGAAATCCCGTCCGAGCACCGTCGAGATCGACACGTATCGCTACCGCGGACACTCCGTCGCCGACCCGGACAACACCTACCGCAGCAAGCAGGAGATCGAGGAATACCGCCGCACGAAAGACCCGATCCAGGTTTTCCAAAACCAACTCGTCACCGAAGGGGTGCTGAACGACGCGATCGTCGGGCAAATCGACCAGGAAGCCCGCACCGAAGCGGACATCGCGGCCGACTTCGCCGAAGCGAGCCCCTTCCCGACTCCGGACGACATCCAGAAAGATGTTTACTGGGAAGCCGACAACCCCGCCGAGCGGAAATCCGAAGGCCGTCTTTTCTTCGACTGAGTTTCTCTCCCGCGAATCACGCGAGCCGCCGCGAATCCGATCCCATCGATCCACACCTCCCGGAATCCATTCGCGTTTATTCGCGTGATTCGCGGGCAACCGTCTTAATTCACATGCCTCTGCTCACCTACCGCGAAGCCATCCGCCACGCCCTCGCCGAAGAACTCGCTCGCGACAAAAACGTCGTCGTCATGGGCGAGGAAGTCGCCCAGTTCAACGGCGCCTACAAAGTCACCGAGGGCCTCCTCGCGAAATTCGGCCCCGAACGCATCGTCGACACGCCCATCAGCGAAGCCGGCTTCATCGGCCTCGGCGTCGGCGCGTCGATGCTCGGCGTTCGCCCGGTGATGGAGCTGATGTTCTGGTCGTTCTACTCGGTCGCGTTCGACCAGATTCTGAACAACGCCGCCAACGTTCGCTACATGTCCGGCGGCCTCATCAACTGCCCGATCGTGATCCGCGGTCCCGCCAACGGCGGCACCAACGTCGGCGCCACCCACTCGCACACGCCGGAAAATGTCCTCGCGAATCACCCCGGCGTGAAGGTCGTCGTGCCCTCGACCGCCCACGACGCCAAGGGCCTGCTCAAATCCGCGATCCGCGACAACGATCCGGTTTTCTTCCTCGAGAACACGATGCTCTACGGCGAAAAGGGCGAGGTGCCCGAGGCCGAATACGTGATCCCGCTCGGCAAGGCCGACGTGAAGCGTGAGGGCACCGATCTCACCATCGTCACCTACGGCCGCTCGGTGCTCCACTCGCTCGCCGCCGCCGCACTCCTCGAAAAAGAGCACGACGTCTCCGTCGAGGTCGTCGACCTCCGCACGATCCGCCCGCTCGACATCGACACCGTGATCGCCTCCGTCGCGAAGACGCATCGCGTGCTGATCGTCGAAGAGCAGAAGCCCTTCGCCAGCGTCGGCTCGCAACTCGCCTACATGATCCAGCGCGAAGCGTTCGACGAACTCGACGGCCCGATCCACCGCCTCGCGACCGTCGACGCGCCGGCGATCTACAGCCCGCCGGTCGAAGCCGAACAGCTCCCGAACCCGCAGCGCGTCCTCAAAGCCGCCCTCGCCGCCCTCGCCTGATCGCTCCCTCACTCTCAACTCTCATCTTTCAACTCGAGACTTCAGTCATGGCCAACATCATCGACATGCCGAAACTCAGCGACACCATGAGCGATGGTGTGCTGGTCAAATGGCTGAAAGCCGAAGGCGACACCGTTAAATCCGGGGACATGCTCGCCGAAGTCGAAACCGACAAGGCGACGATGGAGCTGGAGAGCTTCTTCGATGGCGTCTTGTTGAAAATATTCGCTTCCGCGGGCTCCCGCGTTCCGATCGGCTCGGCGCTCTGCGCCATCGGCAAACCCGGCGAAAAAGTCGACGCGCCGGCCGCGAAACCCGCCGCCGCCCCCGCCACGCCCAAGTCAGCCGAAACGCCATCCTCCAGCCAGAAGGATCAAGCCAGCGGTTCCACTGCGTCGAAAAACGAAGTCCAGGCCCAGCCCGCCGCACCGATGCCGCCGTCGACGACCGCCGTCCCCGCCGCGGTGGCGCCGTCCGCTCCGGCGGCTCACGCGCCTTCGACCGAAAGCGGGCGTATCCGAATTTCCCCGCTCGCGCGCAAACTCGCCGCCGAGAAAAAAATCGATCCCGCCTCGATCAAGGGTTCCGGCCCCGGAGGCCGCATCGTCCGCGCCGACGTCCTCGCCGCGGAGAAAAATCCTCCCGCGCCGAAAACCTCCGCCTTCACCGGCGGCACCACGCGCGGCGGTCCCGTGCAGGAGGAGCGCAGCGTGCCCGTGTCGAACATGCGCGGGGCCATCGCCCGCCGTTTGGTCGAATCGAAGACGCAGCTCCCGCATTTCTTCGTCGAAGTCGAAATCGACGCCGCCCCGCTCCTCGCGCTCCGTGAGCAGCTCAATACCGGCCTCGAGAAGGAAGGCGTCAAACTCTCCGTCAACGACTTCGTGCTCAAAGCGAGCGCCGAGGCGCTCCGCCGCGTGCCGCAGGTCAACAGCTCGTGGCAGGGCGACAAGATCCAGTATTTCGCCGCCGCGCACGTCGCGTTCGCCGTCGCGATCGAGGACGGCCTGATCACGCCCGTGATCCGCGACGCCAATCTCAAAACCGTTTTCCAAGTCAGCACCGAGGCGAAGGCGCTCGGCAAACGCGCCAAGGAAAAGAAGCTGAAGCCCGAGGAGTTCTCCGGCGGCACGTTCTGCGTCTCGAATCTCGGCATGATGGGCATCCCGCGTTTCTCCGCGATCATCAACCCGCCCAACGCCGCGATCCTCGCCGTCGGCACCACCGTCACAAAGCCCGTCGTCAAAAACGGCCAGATCGTCATCGGCCAGACCATGACGCTCACGCTCTCCTGCGACCACCGCGTGGTCGACGGTGCGGTCGGCGCCGCCTATCTCGGCGCGTTGAAGCAGTTGCTCGAAGCTCCCGCGCTGCTGCTCGTTTGATCCTTGGGAGCGCGGGCGGCCCGCCCGCTTCCGAGCTTGGAGAGAAATGCGGGCGAGCCGCCCGCGCTCCCATGCAACCGCCAACCCAGCCAGCGCGTGCGCGTTGTTGAAATTCCCCTTGCTTCGCCTCTTCGCGACCCTTTACTCCCGACCCTTTAACCAACTCGAAATCATCATGGCTAGAATCTGTGCAATCACCGGTCGCCGCCCCGTCAAGGGCTCGATCATCAACCGTAAGGGCCAGTCCAAGAAGAGCGGCGGCATCGGCACGCACGTGACCAGCATCACGAAGCGCAAATTCCGCCCCAATCTTCAACGCATCCGCGTGAAGCTCCCGAACGGCGGCACCAAGCGCATGCTCGTCTCGGTCAAGGCCATCAAGGCCGGCCTCGTCCAGAAGGCCTGAGCGTCTTTCACGTGCTCTCTTTCCGCCCCGCGAAAACCTCGCGGGGCTTTTTTGTGCCCCGCCGCAGCGTCTTCGAAAAAACTTTAGTGGCGCGCAAGGCCGTCGCATAAGCAGCTCCAACCGATGTCCGATCAGCCGCCGCCCGCGCCTCCACCGCCGACCATCGCCCAAAAGATCGATGGCGAGATGACGCGGTTGTTGTATCGCTCGGCCGGCTTCGGACTTTTTTCCAATTTCGTCCTCGCGCTGATTCTCGTCGCCGGAACGAGCCAGTCGCTTTCCTGGACGCTCCACGGCGCCTGGCTCGCGACCATTCTGGCCGTCTCATTCGCGCGGTGGCAACTGAACCGCGCGTTCGCCCGCAGCGAGGCCGGACTCGCCGAGTTGCCGTACTGGCGGCGGGCGTTTTTGACGGGCTCGACGGCGGCGGGCCTCGTCTGGGGCGCAGCCGGATGGTTTTATTTTCCCGTCGACGAGCCGATGCTCCGCCTGCTCCTCGCCATGATTCTGATGGGTCTCAACGCCGGCGCTGCGCGCTCGCTCGCCTCCGTCCCGCGCGCCTATCAAATCTACGTCGTCGCCACGCTGTTTCCGCTGTTCGTCCGCTTCGCGATGTGGCCGCATCCCGGATGGTTGCTGGCCTTCTGCACCCTCACCTTCGCGTTGTTTCTGATCAACACCATGCGGCTGCACTCGTCCGCGCTGCGCCGGCTCTGGCAGTTGATCTTCGAGAACGAAGCGCTCGTCGCCACCCTCAGCGAGGCGAAGGAGCGAGCCGATGCCGCCAACCGGGCCAAGAGCGATTTCCTCGCAACGATGAGCCACGAAATCCGCACCCCCATGAACGGCATCATGGGCATGCTGCAGGTTCTCGAAGGCTCGCCCCTCGACGCCGATCAGCGCTCGCAGGTGGAAATCGCCGAAAAATCCGCCGAGACGCTGATGCGCCTGCTCAACGACATCCTCGATTTCTCCAAGGTCGAAAGCGGCAAGCTCGAGTTCGAGTCGATCTCGTTCAAGCTCGCTCCCGCCATCATGGAATTGGGTTCTCTGCTCCGTCCGCGCGCCGCCGAGAAAGGCCTCACGCTCGATCTGCGGCTCGACGACGATCTTCCCTCCGATGTCATCGGCGATGCCGCCCGCCTTCGTCAAGTGCTCCTCAATCTCGTGGGCAACGCCATCAAGTTCACCGAGCGGGGCCGCGTTTCCGTGACGGCAAAATCAGTCAGCCGCGATGAGCGTCACGTTACGGTCGCTTTCATCGTGGCCGATACCGGCATCGGCATGGACGCTCCGGCACGCGAAAAACTTTTCCAGGTTTTCAGCCAGGGCGACAGCTCGATGAGCCGGCGGTTTGGCGGCTCCGGCCTCGGCCTCGCGATCTCACAGCGGCTCGTGCAACACATGGGCGGGCAGATCACCGTCGGCAGCGAGCCCGGGCGTGGTTCCGAATTCGGCTTCGAACTCACGTTCGCCGTCGGCGAAAAATCCGCCCCGCCCGCCATGATCGCACCCAGTGCCACGCGGCGACAGCTCCGCGGACGGCTGCTCGTGGTGGAAGACGACCGCGTCAACCAGCAGGTGATCCAGCTCATGCTCGGGAGATTCGGCCTCGATTGCACCATCCTCAACAATGGCGTCGCCGCCGTCGCCGCGGTCGCCGCCGAGTCGTGGGATGCCGTCATTATGGATTGCCAGTTGCCCGGCATGGACGGCTACGAAGCGACGCGGCAAATTCGCGCGCGCCTGCCGAAATTGAAACTGCCGATCATCGCCCTCACCGCCAACGCCCGCGCCGAGGACCGCGCGAAATGCGTCGCGGCCGGCATGGACGATTTTCTCACGAAGCCCGTTCGCCAGGACGATCTGCGCGCGTGCCTCGAAAAATGGCTGGCGGTCGCCGCCTGAATTCATGAGCCGCTCCACGCCGCACGCGCCTCTCGGCGCCGAAGCCAGTTTCGATTTCGGCCCGGCCGGCGAGCCCGCCGCTTTTCGACTCGCCGGCTCCGCGCCGCGCCCCGTCGACGTTTTCGTCGGCTGCCGCGCCACCGTGCAGGAGGCGTGGAGTCTCCTGCCCTTTTTCACGGCTCGCTCAGCCGGTCCGCAGCCCTTGCCGAAAGGCCGCTTCGGCCGGTTCATGGCGCTCGCCGGCGACAAGTGGATGATCGGGCCGCTCGTCTTCAAACTGTGCACGCCCTTCCCGCGCGACCTGGAATCCACCGACGACAAATTCCGCCACGCTCCCGTCGTCTGCGGTTATCTCGAATACGATAACTCGCACAGCAGCGAAACGGCTGAACTGGTTGTCGGACTCGGCGCGCGCGGCGAGCCGGTCAACGCCGCGGACGTCATCGGATTCTCGTTCGATCGCGCCTTTGGTTTCGCCACGCACCCGTCGCCCGAGGCGCATGCGGCGCGCGGCGCGGAGGTTTTTGGCTCCGACATCGGCCCGCTCGCGGCCCTTCGTTTCACGGTGCCACCGCAGTCGAAGCGGATTTTTCCGCTCGCGATCGGTTTCTACGCGCCGGGCTACCACTATGGCCGGGCATTTGCCGGTCTCGCGGACGTTCTCGCCTTCGGCCTCGCCGAGCACGCTCGTTACCTCGCGCTCGCCGACGCCCTCGACGCCGGCTTCATGCGCAGCACCCGACCTTTCGAGGCGAAGACTCGCGCCACCCACGAGGTGCGCGAGCGGCTCGTGCACAGCCGGCGACTCGACGGCGAACCCGAGATCGATCTCGCGCCGCTGCACGCGCTCGCCGCGCTCTGAATCGGTCCGCCGACCGTTTACAGCGCGCGAAAAACCACCGCGGCGTTCTGCCCACCGAAGCCGAGATTGTTGCTCAACACCGTGCGCACCTTCGCCTCGCGGGCGACATTCGGCACATAGTCCAGATCGCAGTCGGGATCGGGCTCGGTGAGATTGATCGTCGGCGCGATCCGACCGGTCTCGATCGTCTTGACCGCCACGATCGACTCGATCCCGCCCGCGGCGCCGAGCAAATGTCCGGTCATCGACTTCGTCGAACTCACGGCGACTTTGCGCGCGTGAACGCCGAAGACCTTCTTGATCGCGAGCGTCTCGAACTTGTCGTTATACGGCGTGCTCGTGCCGTGCGCGTTGATGTAGTCAACGCTCTCGGGAGCGGCGCCGGCGCTGGCCAGCGCGCGTTTCATCGCCATCGACAATCCCTTCCCATCCGGGTCGGGCGACGTGATGTGGTAGGCGTCGCAGGTCGCGGCGTAGCCGGCGAGTTCGCAGTAAATGCGCGCTCCGCGCGCCTGCGCGTGCTCGAGCGACTCCAGCACGAGAATGCCCGCGCCTTCGCCCATGACGAAACCGTCGCGGTTCTTGTCGAACGGACGGCTCGCGGTCTGCGGCGAGTCGTTGCGCGTGCTCATCGCCTTCATCGAACAGAAACTCGCGTAGGCGAACGGCGTGATCGCCGCCTCGCTGCCGCCCGCGATCATCACGTCGGCATCGCCGCGGCGGATCGTGTGCGCCGCTTCGCCGATCGCGTGCGTGCCGGTGGCGCAGGCCGACACGAGGCCGAAGTTTGGTCCGCGTGCGCCGAGATCGATCGCGACCAGTCCCGCGCACATGTTGCCGATCAGGGATGGAATCGTGAACGGCGACACCTTGCGCGGTCCACGTTCGGCGAGCACGCGCAGCTGCGTCTCGAAGGTGTACATGCCGCCGATGCCCGAGCCGATCATCACGCCGACGCGATCGCCATCCTCGGTCGCCATCGTCAGCGCCGCATCCTTCACCGCCTGCTTGGCGGCCACGAAACCGAAGTGCGTGTAGCGGTCGTTCCGCCGCGCTTCCTTCGGATCCATTTTCTGCGCGGCGTCCCATCCGCGCACTTCCGCGCCGATCTGACAGGCGTAGTCCGTCGGATCGAAGAGCGTCACGCGCTCGATGCCGCATTTCCCAGCCAGCAAACTGGCCCAGAAGGTGTCGACGTCATGTCCGACGGATGCGACGACACCGAGACCGGTGACGACGACGCGGCGTGAAGCGGCGGGTGTTTCCATGTTCAATCAGTTCGCAGACGGAAAAACAAAAAGGCGTCCTGCCGAGAATTCCCGCGAAGGAAAGGGGCAGAACGCCAGGAAATGAACGAGCGTGAGCTTAGGACTGGCCGGCTTTCGCTTTGATGTAGTCGGTGACCTGGCCGACGGTCTGAAGTTTCTCGGCGTCCGATTCCGGAATCTCGCCTTTGATCTCGTCCTTGAATTCTTCTTCGAACGCCATGATCAGCTCGACCGTGTCGAGCGAATCGGCGCCCAGGTCGTCCAGAAAAGAGGCAGTCGGCGTCACCTGCTCTTCGTTTACGTTAAGCTGGTTGACGATGATCTCTTTGACGCGTTGTTCGATGGTTTTTTGGTCGGCCATGTTCGATAAATTAATGACAGCGGGGAAACTCGGTGCAGGGTTCACATCGCCATGCCGCCGTCAACGGCAAAAACTTGCCCGGTGATGTAGCCCGCCTCCTCCGAACAGAGGTAGGCGACGATGTTCGCGATATCGGCGGCTTCCCCGAAGCGTTTGAGCGGAACTGCCTCCAGAATCTTTGCGGAAACTTCCGGATTGTCCACGAATTCCGTCGTCATGTCCGTCTTGATGAACCCCGGCGCCACCGCGTTCACGGTCACGCTCCGGCCCGCGAATTCCCGCGCGAGGGTTTTCGTCAGGCCGATCATGCCGGCTTTCGCCGCCGAGTAGTTCGCCTGGCCGGCGTTGCCCATGATGCCGCTCACCGACGTGATGTTCACGATCCGGCCCCAACGCGCGCGCGTCATCGGCCGGCCGAGGTGTTTCGTCCAATGAAAACAGCTCGAGAGATTCGTCGCGATCACGTCGTTCCAATCCGCCTCGCTCATGCGAAACAGCAGGCCGTCGCGCGTGATGCCGGCGTTGTTCACGAGGATGTCGATCGCGGGAAACTCCTTCAGCAACGCCTCCGCCGCCTTCGCGACCGCCGCGCCGTCCGCGACATCCACCGCCAGCGCCTTCGCCTGGCCGCCCGCCGCCTGAATCGCCGCCGCGACCGCGCCGCAAGACTCGGCCGACTTCGACACGCAGATCACGGTGACGCCCTGTTTGGCGAGCGATTCAGCGATGGCTTTGCCGATGCCGCGGCCGGCGCCGGTGACGAGAGCGGTGCGTTTGTTGAACGTAAGCATGAGCGTATTTTTGATTCTCGATTTTTTATTTTCGATTCCGGGGAGTGCCAGCCGACTCGGCGGCGTGCCGCTGTGCAATCGAAAATAAACTCAATACACGTCGCGCTGATAACGTTTCTCGCGCTTCATCTGCTTCACGTAGTCCGCCGCCGCCACGGGCTCCATGTGCCCCTGCTGCGCGACGATGTCGTGGAGCGCCACGTCGACGTCCTTCGCCATGCGCTTCGCGTCGCCGCACACGTAAAAACAGCCGCCGCCCGCGATCCACGCCCACACTTCCGCGGCGTTCTCGCGCATGCGGTCCTGCACGTAGATTTTGCGCGGCTGGTCGCGGGAAAACGCCGTGTCGAGCCGCGCGAGCTTTCCCTCCGCCAGCCACGCCGCCCAATCTTCCTCGTAGAGAAAATCCGTCGCCCGATGCTGGTCGCCGAAGAACACCCAGTTCCGTCCCTTCGCGCCGCCCGCGATCCGGTCCTGCACAAACGCCCGGAACGGCGCGATCCCCGTCCCCGGCCCGACCATGATCGCATCCTTCGCCCCGTCTTCCGGCGGCCCGAAATGCGAATGCGACACAAACACCGGCACCGCCGTCGTGCCAACCTGCACCCGGTCCGCCAAAAACGTGGAGCACACGCCGGCGCGCTCGCGATGATTCGTCTCGTAGCGCACCGCCGCGACCGTGAGGTGCACCTCGTCCGCATGCACCCGCGGCGACGACGCGATCGAATACAGCCGCGGCATCAGCCGCCGCAGGTTGTCCACGAATTCCTGCGGCGTAAGCCGCGCGCTCGGAAACTCCGCGAGCAGATCGACGAATTGCCTCTCCTCCAGGAACGTCGTCAGCACCGGCTTCGACTCCGGCGCGAGCAGGCCCGTCAAATGCGCCTTCTCCGCCGCGTCCGTCGCTTTCTCCACCAGGAGCGCGACGAATTTCGCCGTCGGCCCCGCCAGCGCGAGCCGCGAGGTCAGCACCTCGCGCAACGCCACGGGCGCGCCCAGTTTCAACATTGCCGGCGAGACGCGTTCGTCGCCCGTCGCGCCGAGCCGACCCAAAATCTCGTCCACTTCCTCCGCCCGATTCGCCGGGAACACTCCGAGCGAGTCGCCCGCCTTGTAGTGCAGCCCGCTGCCGGCGAGGCTCACGACGAAATGCCGCGTTTCCTTCGCCGATCCCGGCTTGGTCAGCAGGCGATTCTCCGTCACGAGCGCGGGAAAAGGTTGATCCTTCGAGTAAGTTGAAGCCGCCGCTGGTTCGGACATGATCTGCCGGAAACGTTAAAGCTCCGCCGCCGGACGCAAGTCGCATCCGATCGCAGGCGCAGGCTTGCAGCGTCATGGGAATTGCCGCCCACTGCTCGTGTTCATGTCGTCTCCCGAACCCATTCGCCTCCAAAAATACCTCGCCGACGCCGGCATCTGCTCCCGCCGCGCCGCCGAGGCCCTGATCGCGCAGGGCGAAGTCTGGGTCAACGGCGTCGCCGCCACGCTCGGTCAAAAGATCACGCCGGGCGTCGATCGCGTCACCACCGGCGGCAAGGCCGTGCGCACCACCGCCCAGCCGCGGATCACGCTCGCGATGCACAAGCCGCGCGGCCTCGTCTGCTCGAACGACGACCCGCACAATCCCGAGACCGTCTTCAGCGTCCTGCCGCGCGAGTTCGCCAAATTTCGCTTTTTCTGCGCCGGCCGCCTCGACAAGGACAGCGAGGGCCTCGTGATTCTCACCACCGACGGCGATCTCGCGCATCGCCTGATGCACCCGTCGAACATCGTCGTGAAACGGTATCACGTGATACTCGAAAAACCGTTTCCCGCGAAACGCCTCCCGTCCCTCGTCAAAGGCGTCATGGTCGAAGGCGAGCGCCTCAAGGTCGAGCGCGCCGCCCTCGTGAACCCCTCGCCCGCCGACGACGCCACGAATCTCGACGTGCACATGCATCACGGCAAGAAGCGCGAAATCCGCCAGCTCTTCACCACGCTCGGTTTCGACGTGAAGCGCCTCCGCCGCTACCAGATCGGCGGCTTCCGCTTGAAGGGCATTCCGATCCGCGCCATGAAAAAACTCACCGCCGGCGAGATCGACACGCTCTTCCAGACGCCGCGCACGCCGCACGCCACCCTCGAAGCCCTCGCTCTCGAACCCGCCGATTCTTCTTCATGAAAACCCGACTCACGCTCCTCGCCGCCCTGCTGGCCTCCGCCGTCGCGTCGATTGCCGCGCCCCTGCCCGGCACGACCGCGGTGCATACGAAGCCCGACGCCAGTTCTCCCGCGATCACCTACTTGAAAGCCGGCACCGAACCCGTCGTCGTGCCCGACGCCCTCGCCACGACGCCCGCCGGCTGGCTCGCCGTCGAACTCCCCGGCCCCTTCGAAGGCTACGTCCTCGGCAAGGATCTCTCGAAGAGTCTCGACGTGAAAGTCGGCGCTTCCATCCGCCTCGCGCCCAAACCCGAGGCTGGCGAACTCACGACGATGGACGCCGCCGACAAGACCGAACTCACCGGCCAGCACGGCAAATGGTGGCAGATCAAGCTCGAGAAAAAAATCACCGGCTACATCGCCATCGGCAACGCGCCCGGCTACCTGCCGCCCGTCGCCACCGCGCCCGCCACCTCCGCCGCGCCCGCGAAATCCCCGGCGCCGATGTCGCCCGCGCCCGTCGCCGCCACCGCCTACGGCACGACCGCCGCCGGCCATCCCGCGCCGATGACGCTCAACAACAACTCCGGCGCTTCGCTCCCGCGCCTTTTCCAAGGCAAGTTCGTCTCGACGCGCAGCCCCTTCCACCCGCGCCGTCCCTACGACTGGGCCGTCAACGACGATGCCGGCACCCGCTACGCCTATCTCGATATTTCGAAACTCCTCCTCACGGAACAGATCGAGAGCTACGTGAATCATCAGGTCGTCGTCTACGGCGCCGCCAAGCCGCTTCCCGGCGGCAAGGACATCGTGATCGAAGTCGAAAGCCTGCAGCTCAAATAATCCTTTTTTCCGCCCGCGAATCTCGCCCATCGCACGAATGGGAAATTTTCGATTCGTGTCCTTCGCGTGATTCGCGGGCGGTCCGTTTTTCACCATGACTCTCATCGACGGCAACCAGATCGCCGCCTCCATCGTCGCCGAACTCAAGGCCGAGGTCGCCGCTCTCCCCGGCCGCAAGCCGTGCATCGCGCTCGTCCGCGTCGGCGAAGATCCCGCCTCAGTCTCCTACGTTAAGAAGAAAGAAAAGACCGCCGCCGAGATCGGGCTCACCAGCCGCATTCACCTGCCGCCCGTCACGATTTCCCAAGCCGAACTCTTCGCGCTCATCGACGAACTCAACAACGACGCCACGGTCGACGGCATCCTCGTCCAATCACCGCTCCCGAAGCACATCGACGAGGTCGCCGTCTTCCGGCGCGTTTCTCCCGCCAAAGACGTCGACGGCTTCAACACCCTCAATCTCGGCAAGATTGCCCAGGAGGATCCCACCGGCTTCGTCGCCTGCACGCCCGCAGGCATCATGGCGTTGCTCGCGCGCAGCGGCGTCGATTTGAAGGGCAGGCACGTCGTCGTCCTCGGTCGTTCTCTCATCGTCGGCAAGCCCATCGCGCTGCTCGCCCTTCAGAAAAAAAACGGCGCGAACGCCACCGTCACGATCTGCCACTCCGCCACGGCGAATCTCCCGGCGATCACCCGCCAGGCCGACGTCCTCATCGCCGCGATCGGTCGCGCCGAGTTCGTCACCGCCGACATGGTGAAACCCGGCGCCGTCGTGATCGACGTCGGCATCAACCGCGTCGCCGACGCGTCCAAGAAATCCGGTTACCGCCTCACCGGCGACGTGCATTTTCCGTCCGTCTCCCCGCTCTGCGATAAAATCACGCCCGTGCCCGGTGGCGTCGGCCCGATGACCGTCGCGATGCTGATGCAGAACACCGTGAAAGCGTACCGTCAGCAGAGGTAGGGCGGGGTCTCCGCCCCCCGCCGTCCGTCATGCCGACGCCCGTTTAAGCTCTTTCCCCTGCGCCTCGGCTCATCCGGCGCGCACTTGCACCCGTTTCGCTAACCGTCTTCTCTCCCGCCAATGCCCGCGCCTTCGATCCTCGTCGTCGACGACCAGCCCATCAACGTCCAGTTGTTGAAGCGCAAACTGGAGCGCGAAGGCATTCGCGTCACCGCCGCCTACAACGGCCTCGAAGCGCTCGAGACCGTGCGACGCGAGAAACCCGACCTCATCCTCCTCGACGTCATGATGCCCGACATGGACGGCATCGAAGTCTGCCAGCGCCTCCAGGCCGACGAGCAGACGCGGTCGATCCCGATCATCTTCATCACCGCGCGCACCTCGAAGGAGGGAAAAATCGAGGGCCTCAGCGTCGGCGCCGTCGACTACATCACGAAGCCCATCGACCTCGACGAAACGCTCGCCCGCGTGCAAACGCAGCTCCGCTTCGTCTCGATCAATCGCGAGATGCTCGACCTCCAGCGCCGCCTCGTCGAAGCCCGCCGCGCCGCCACGATCGGCGCCGTCACGCAGGGCATCGCACACAATCTGAACAATCTCCTCGGCGTCGTGATCGGCTACCTCGATCTCATCAAAGCCTACTACGACAAGCCCGAGCAGGTGAAAAAGAATGCGGGTCACGTCGAGGAAGCCGTCCACCGCATCGTCTCGATCATCAAGCAGCTCAGCTCGCTCGTCGTAAAATCGCGCCCGCCGCTCTCGAAGGGCAATCTCCAGCGTCTGATCGAAGGCGGCATCTCGCGTTTCAAGGCCGACAACAAGCTGCCGCTCGCCACCGTCACCATTGAAAACCAGCTCGGCGAACTCATCTTCGATACCAACTTCGAAACCTTCGAAGAGGTGCTCGCCAAAGTTCTCATCAATTCCTGGGAAGCCTACGACAACCGCCCGACCGATCCGCGTCCGATCACGATCCGCACGCAACTCGTCGAGCGTCCCGACGAGGGCAAACTGCTCGAGCTGCGCATCGAGGATTCCGGCCACGGTCTCGACGCTGAAATTCGCGATCACATCTTCGAACCGTTCATCAGTTCGAAGCACACCGTCGGCGTCGGCATGGGCCTGACGATCGCGCGCCACGCCCTCCGCAATCTCGGCGGCGAAGCGGTGGTGCTCGATCGCGAGGGCGGCGGCGCGGTCGCCGTGCTGCATCATCCGCTCGAGCCGCGCCGCACGCGCAAGTCATCCGAGGAATAGACGCGATCATGTCGTCCTCCATCGCCTTTCTCGGCGCCGGCAACATGGCCGCCGCCATCGTCGAGGGTCTCCTCGCCCAAAATCCCGCCGCTCGCGCGCAGCTTTCCTGCCTCGGCGGCTCCGGCCTCACCGCCGCCGCGCTCGCCGCGCGCACGGGCATCGCGCTCGCGCCTTCGCTCGAAGCGTTGCTCGCGTCCGCGGACATCGTCGTCGTCGCCTTCAAGCCGCAGCATCTCGCCAGCGCCGACCCGCGCCTCGCGGAACTCACCGTCGGCAAACTCGTCGTTTCCGTCCTCGCGGGCAAAAAACTCGCGAGCCTCTCCCGCGTGTTTCCCCGCGCCCGCAACGTCGTCCGCACGATGCCCAACACGCCCGCCGCCATCGGCGCGGGCATCACGCCCTATTGCGCTGCGCAGCCATTGACGCCCGCCGACCGCGCCGCCGTCGAGCAACTGCTCGGCGCCTGCGGTGCGTTTCTGGAAATTTCCGAGGGCCACATGGACGCCGCGACCGCCGTGAGCGGCTGCGGCCCCGCGTTTCTTTTCGAATTCGTCGCCGCGCTCCGCGATGGCGGCGTCGCCGCCGGACTGCCCGCCGATGTTTCCGCGCGGCTCGCGGTCGAGACCGCGCTCGGCGCCGCCCGGCTGCTCGCACGCAAGCAGGTCGATCCCGAAACGCTGCGCAACCAGGTCACCTCGCCGAACGGCGCCACCTTTGCCGGCCTGCGCCGAATGGAAGCGGGAAATTTTCGCGGCGTGATCCGCGACACCGCGCTCGCCGCCCGCGATCGCGCTGCCGAATTGTCGAAAGACGCCTGAGCCGCCCGCCGCTCATCCATTCTGAGCCCCGCCGCCGACACCAGCCGTTGCGCGGCCATCCGCCAACAAACGCCCGCTTCGGAACATGTAGGAGCCTGCTTGCAGGCGATTTCACCGTGCGCGAGTCGAGTATCGCCCGCCAGCGGGCTCCTACATTCGCGTCCCACCCTGCCGTTCATCCGCAGCCGGCTCCTGTAGCCCTGTGCGGCAGCGCAGGGACTGCGACCGCCCGCCTCATACGCCGGCCGCCCTCAACCAGCTTCGACCCGTCACTCCGCGCGCACGACGACGAGATCGTCGGCGTGCAGCCCGCAGAAAACCCGATCGCCGCGGTGGATCGCTTCGAGCAGCGCGCTCTCGTTCGCGACGACCGCGTTGAGCCGCGTGCCGGCGTCGGTGGCGAGTTGGAGGTGATCGGTCGCGCCCTTGAAAATTTCCTCTTCGACGCAGGCTTCGAACGTGTTCTCCGCCCTCACTCGCGATTTGGAAACGTGCACTTTCTCCGGCCGGATCGAGATCAACGCTCGCGTCACACCCGCCGGCCAGTTCCCGGTCGGGAGAACCAATTCGAGCCCGCCCGCGACTCGCACCCGCACCCCGAATCCGTTCGCCGCGACAAAATCCGCCTCGAGCAGATTCGCCTGACCGACGAAGTCCGCCGCGAACGGCGTCACCGGCCGGTGATAAATCTCCGCCGCCGGGCCGAGCTGCTCGATGCGGCCGCCGTTCACGATCGCGATGCGATCGCTCATCGTGAGCGCCTCCTCCTGGTCGTGGGTGACGAAAATAAACGTCATCCCGAGCTGCCGCTGCAGCCGCTTCAATTCGAGTTGCATCGCGTGGCGCAGCTTCGCGTCCAGCGCGGAGAGCGGCTCGTCGAGGAGCAGAACCTTCGGCCGGCAGACGATCGCCCGCGCGAGCGCGACCCGCTGGCGTTGACCGCCCGAAAGTTGCTGCGGCAGCCGGTCCGTCATTTCACCGAGTGAGACCAGCTCGATCGCCTCGCGGAGGCGCATGGCAGCGTCCGCCGCTTCGACCTTCTGCATGCGCAAACCGAAGCCGATGTTTTCGCGCACGGTGAGGTGCGGGAAAAGCGCATAGCTCTGGAAAACCTGGTTCACGCTGCGGCGATAAGGCGGCTGGTGCGTGACATCGACCCCATCGAGGAGGATCGTGCCTTCATCCGGCGTTTCGAACCCGGCGAGCAGGCGAAGGAGCGTCGTCTTGCCGCAGCCGGACGGACCGAGCAGTGTCAGAAACTCGCCCGCGCGCACCGACAAGCTCACGCGGTCGACCGCCGTGAAATCTCCGAAACGTTTCGTGACCTTCCGGAGTTCGACCATGTGGGAGCGCGGGCCGCTGGCCCGCACCGGTTCGAAAGCGGGCGAGCCGCCCGCGCTCCCGTTGTCACTCATCCTATGACCCGCGCTCCGCGGCGTTGGAGAATCGCATACGTCAGCGCGAACATGAGCATGAACACGACGCCGAGCGCCGCCCCGAACGGCCAGTCGCGCGCCTGCAGAAACTGATTCTGAATCACGTTGCCGATCATGGGCACCTTCGCCCCGCCCATCAAGTCGGTGATGGCGAACATCCCGATCGCGGGCACGAAGACGAGCAGTGTGCCCGCCGCGATGCCGGGCATCGTCAATGGCACGATCACCGTGGAGAACGCGCGGATCGGGCCCGCGCCGAGATCGTAGGCGGCCTCGATCAGCGCGTTGTCGAGTTTCTCCGCGCTGCCGTAGATCGGCAGAATCATGAACGGCAGATACGCGTAGACCAAGCCGATCACCACCGCCGTCGGCGTGTAGAGCAGGCTCAGCGGCGACGACGTGAGGTGCAGCGACTGCAGCAAGCCGTTGAGCAACCCTTCCTGCTTGAGAATCGTGATCCACGCGTAGGTGCGGATGAGAAAACTCGTCCAGAACGGCACCATCACGAGCAGCAGCAGCCGGTTCTTTCGCGCCTCGGGCGCCCGCGCGATAAAGTAGGCGACGGGAAATCCGACGATCACGCAGATGATCGTGGTAAGGCCCGCGTAGCCGATCGAGCGCGCGAAGATCCAGAGGTAAACCGGATCGAAGACGCGTCGGTAATTTTCGAGGGTGAAGGTGAAGACAACGCCGCCGATCTCGTCGCGCTCGCAAAAGCTGTAGACCAGCAGAATGGCCGTCGGCACGATCACGAACAACACCAGCCAAAGCACCATCGGCGTGAGCAGCGCCCACGCCCGCCAGCCGGGACGGCGGCGATCGGAAGAAGCAGCGGCAGCCGTCATGCTCTGGAGTGCGGCGGCTCGACGCCGCTTTTCCTGCCGCGGCTCGACGCGGCACGTTTTTCTCCGAAGCAGGCCGTCGAGCCGGCCTGCCAAAAGCGGCGTCGAGCCGCCGCACTCCAAAACGCGGTCCTCACTGCGCGCTTTTCAGATCCGTCACCAGCTTGTCGATCTCCGCGGCGGCTTTGCCGATGTCGCGGAACGTCTCGAGCTTCCCGCTCGCCGGATAGCTGGCGGGATTGGCGAGTTGCTCGGGCGAGAGAAGCTTCCGCGCCGCGAGATTGGGGTTCGTGTAGGGGAACTTGTCGGAGATCAGCTTCGAGACTTCGGGACGGAGGATGTAGTCGATGAGCTTGTGCGCGCTTTCCTTGTTCTTCGCGCCGACCGGAATCGCCAGCAGGTCGACGAACTGATGCGCGCCCTCGGCGGGAATCACGTATCGGAATTTCTTGTTCTCGTTCCAGAGGATCGCCGCCTCGCCGCTCCACACCACACCGATGTCGACATCGCCGTTGGTCAACGCGGTCTTCGGGCTGTCCGAGTCGAAGACCTTCACGAGCTTGATCCACTCGGCGAGGACCGGCCGCACCGCGGCGAGGTCGGCCGGCTTCACGTCGCTGGAGGTTTTACCGAGCGAATAAAGCGCCCACGTGACGAGTTCACGGTTGTCGTTCAAGACGACGAGCCGGTCTTTGTATTTCGGCTGGAAGACATCCTTGTAGCCCTCGATCGGCTCCTTCACGACCTCGGTGTTCACGACGATGCCGACCGTTCCGGTCATGTAGGGCACGGTGTAATGCGCACCGGGATCATGCGGCAGATGCTGGAATTCGGCGCCGACGTTTTTCAGGTTCGGAAGCTGCGCGAGATCGAGCGGCGCGAGCATTTTCCGCCGGATCATCAACTCCGCGGCGTAGTCGGAAGGCTGCACCAAATCGTAGGCAACACCGCCCGCCACGAGCTTCGACAACAGTTCTTCGTTCGAGGCGTAGGTCTCGAAGTTCACCTTGATGCCGGTCTCCTTGGTGAAACCGTCGAGCACCTCCTGCGGGACGTATTCCGACCAGCCGAAAAGATTGAGTTCGCCGTCACCGCGCGCGAGCGCCGCAGCGAAGCAGGCCGTAAGCACGAGGACGGTTCTTGCGATGATGTTCATGTGGGGAGGAGGAAAAAAGAATTCAGCGCCGGCTGAGACGTTTGAGGTAATCGGAGAAAAGCACGAAGGCGACGGTCGCCACGATGAACAGCGCGGAGAGCGCGTTCAGCATCGGGTTGAGCCCAAGCCGTGCCAAACCGAAGACCTGAATCGGCAGCGTCGTCGACGAGGCGCTGCGGATGAAAAACGTCACGATCAGTTCGTCCATCGAAAGCGTGAACGCCATCAACGCCCCCGCAACGATCGCCGGTCGCAGGCACGGCACGATCACGAACCAAAACGCGCGCAGCGGCGTCGCGCCCAGATCGAGCGCCGCCTCCTCGAGCGCCGGATCGAGCCCCTGCAGTCGCGCCTGCACCGCCACGAGCACGAACGGAAAACAAAACGTCACGTGGCCGACGATCACGGTCGTGAAACCCAATCCGACGCCGACCGTCGCGAACAGCACGAGCAGGCTGATGCCCATCAGGATTTCCGGCATCACCATCGGCACGGCGACGAGCGTCTGAAGCGCACGCGCCGCGCGAAAGCGATAGCGATGCAGCAGCCAGGCGCCCATGGTCCCGAGCACGACGGAAAGCACCGTCGTGAGCGCGGCGATCGACAGGCTGTTTTTCGCCGCGTGCATGAGCGGCCCGTTGTGCCAGAGGCGTCCATACCACTGGAACGTGAAGCTCTCCCAGAGCACGTTCAGTCGCGACGAGTTGAACGAGTAAATGGCGAGCACCGCGATCGGCGCATAGAGAAAAACGAACACGAGCGCCGTCCACCCGCCGAGGAAAAGATGGAGCGCGCGGATTCCCGAAGGCCGGCGAAAGCGCGGCATGGAAGCAGTGGGCAGGGCCACGCGCCGAGCATGCGACACGCTTTCCACGCGGTGCAAGGCCGCGGTTCGCCGGGTTATTTCCCGCCGCCGCGCAGCCGGTTCAAGACGTCACCGATGCCGGATTTTTCCACCGCGAGATTGATCAGTTTCGTCTTCAGGTCGTCCGCGTTCGTTTGCTCCAGCGTGCCGCCCACTTTGATCGGCGTGACGAACGCAGTGTAGCCCAGCGCATCCTTCTCCGCCTTCAGCAGCTTCAACTGGCCGAGCAGCTCGCCGAGCCGGCCGCGCGCGCCGAGCGAAATTTTCAGATCGAGCGCCTGTTTCAGCAGCGGCTGGTCGGGCGTGTATTTCACGAGCCCTTCGCCGCCGAGCCGTACGTTCGGAGAGATGAGATTGAAATCCTTCAACAGCAGGTTGAGGTCCGCGTCCCGCTCCGTGTTCACGCTGAGTTGATCGAAGGGAATTTCGGCGAGCATCGTCACGACCTCGCTGACGCTTTTCGCCGTTTCCCCCGCCGACGAGCCGCCGAAAAGGCCGCTGACCATCGACAGCGCGCTCTGCGCGGTCTGCAGCTTGTCGGCGGGGATCAGCATCGCGAGCCCGCGAAACGTCCCGCCCTTGCTCGTCAGCTCGAAATGCCCGCGTGCCCGGTCGGCCAGCTTGTCCACACTCTCCGCGGAACTGGTCACGTTTCCGCTGATGTTCAATCGGGTTTCGAGCGTCGGCGACTTCGCTGGATTCAGCGCGCGAAACGCCGGTGCGGTGTCGAAATTGTTCAACGCGATCTCGGCGTCGCCCGCATAGTGCTCCTTTGCCTTCGGATCGAATTTCATCGCCGCGTTCAACTTGAGATTGCTCTCGGGCCCGAACAGCGCCCGCACGCCCTCGAGTTTCACCGTCGCCGGATCGAGCCGCAGCGTACCGGCCACATCGGTGATTTCGAAATTCGCGCCATACACCACTTTCTTCAGCGCGAGCGAAGCCTGGCCGTTCACCGCACTCCAAAACGCCTGGCCGCTCCCCGCGCTCGGAGAACCGGGCGCCGGCTCCGCCGCCGTGGCTGGCGCGGGGATCAGCACCGTCAGCACCTGCACGTCATCGACGAAAACCTGATCGCCCGTGATTCGCGCATCGAGGGTCGACGCCGGCGTGCCGGGCTTGAGCGTGCCGGCGAGAAGCAGATCGGATTTGCGATCCGCCCGCGCCAAAAGCAGCGGCGCCTTGAACACGACCGACCCGTCCGCCGCCACGTCGGCGCGCAATTGCAGCGTGATCGCCGGCAGGTCTTCGCCGGACGCGACGGCGAGTTTCGTCAACGCCAGGTTTGCTTCCAATGATTTCGTGCCGTCGATGCTGCCGGCGAAATCGCCGCTGACCGCGCCGCTGGCGAGCTGAAGCTGGCTCGCGATCGCCGGCTGCGACATCAACGCGGCGAGATCCGCCGTCCACTTGCCCTCGGCTTTGATCGCTTTGTCCGCGCCGGCGAGTTGTCCTGCGCGGGCATTGAGCGTGAGCAGCGTGGCGCCGGCGTGCGTCGCCACGAAATCGTTCGCCTGCACCTGCCAGCCTTGAGGCGTGTAATCGGCGGAAGCGGTCACCTTGATGTCGACCTCCTGCACCAGCGGAAGGCCCGCGCGCGTGAGGGAAATTTTTCCCATCGTCAACGGTGTCGTCGGGCGCAGCGCCAGCCCACCGTCGCGTGCGCTCACCACGAATTCACCGCGCACGTCTCCGCCTGCGACCGTCAACCCGCCGAGCACCGGTCGCGCCCACGCGAGCGGGACTCCCGCGAGCGACAGGCCGACGAGATCGCGCGCCGGATCGGCCACTTGCAAGGCCGCGGTGCGCAAGTCGAATTCGAACGATTGCAGCGCGTGCACGCTGAGCACGGGCGCCGCGCCGGCGAGCGTCGCGTCGAGTTTTTCCACGCGCAGCGAATCGCCGTGATGCAGGACATCGAAGTCGGCGTTCAACGTCATCGCTCCGATCGCACCGAGTTCCGCGCGCACGCGGGCGAGTTGATCGGCGGACGCCGTCAATTTGCCGCTGGCGTGCACCGATTCGAGCGCGGCCGTGGTCTCGAAACTTCCTTCGCCGTTCGCGGAGAACACCGGCAGCTCGCGGCCGACGGCAAACGGCGTAAGGTCGCGGTCGCGAAGGTTGAGTTTCCACGTGCCGGAAATCTGCGAAGTGGCCGACACCAGTTGCGCCTTCACATCCGCGAGCTGCTTGCCCTCGCCGGCGAGCAGCAACGCATAGGATTCGCCCGAGGGAGAGCGGGCGGCCGAGGTGTCGACGTTGAGTTTCACGCCGGCCGGCAGCTGCGGACCGCTCGCTTCCACGGCGATCTTGGCGCCGAAACGGCTGAAGGTTCGCGGCGTGTCCATCGCGGCGGCGAGCGTGCCGTGCAGCGACAGGGCGCCGCCGCTCGGCTTCGCGCCGGCCAGGTCGACGACGAAAGTTCCCTCGGCGCCGACGCCGAGTCCGCCGCCGCGGACCGTGAGCCGGAGGCGGACGGTCTCGTGGCCGGGGAGCGGCGGCAGCACGATCTCGCCGTCGAGGTCGACGCCGTCCATCGACAAATCGACCGGCAACTCCAAGCCGGCGAAAACGCCGCGGAACACCGGCGCCGCAGCCGACGTTTCCGCGGCGTAGGCGCCGGGCAGCAGGGAAAATTCGCGATGCGGCGGCGGCGGTGTGGCCGCAAACGAGCGCTCGATCAGCGGCGCGAGCGTGGCCGCGAGCTTCGCGGCGTGGGTGAGATCGAGGATCCAGCCTTTGGCGACGAGGCGGTGGATCGAAATTTTTTTCGCCAGCGCCGCCGGTGCGAGCGGCACCTCCATCTCGACGGAGGGCAGCGTGAGGACGGCGCCGCGAGTTTCGTAGTGCAGGTCGCGGAGTTCGACGCGCTGAAATCCCGCCGACACCGTGCCGACCGTGGCTTTCACCTCGGGCTGGCTCGCGAGCGCCCGTCGCGCGGCCCACGTCTGCACCGACGAATTGAGCGCCACTCCGAGTGCAACCAGCACGAGGACGACAACGACCCCGACACAAATCAGGAGCACGCGGACGAGTTTCATGGACGGCAAAAGGACACGACGAAAATGTGCAAGTTGCGGAATATGATGAAAGACAGGCGGGCGGCGCAACTCAGCGGGCGTCTTCGCGCGCGGGGCGAGGCGCGGAGAGGACGGCAGCAGTTCAGGTCCACGGTCGTCGCCTGCCGCTGGCGCGGCAGCGCCGGCAGGGACCGCTCTCGAAGCGGTCCGCACGGACGGCTCGGAGAACCGTCCCTACCCGGCTACAGGCGCGACCGCAGTCGGAGCGGCGCCGCGACGGACCGGCTCATTCCGAAACCAGCGCGTCGGTCAGGCCCATCGCCTGGCGGAGCGCGGCGATCGAGACGTTATAGTTATAAAATGCCTGCACCTGATTGCTGCGCGCTGTCGTGAGATCGACCTGCGCCTGCAGGACGTCGAGCTGCGTGCCGGTGCCGGCGCTGTAGCGGGCGTTGGCGAGCCGCACGGCTTCCTCGGCCTGCTCGACGACGCGTTTCGAGGCGTCGACGAGTTCGGTGGCTTCCTGCCACGAGGAGAAGGAGCGGCGGACGTCGACTTCGGCGGCGAGTTCGCGCTCGCTGAGCGTCAGGCGGTTTTGCTCGACGACTGAACGGGCCTGGGCAATGCGGCCGGCGGTCGCCCGGCCATCGAAAATAGCCCAGTTCGATTGCAGACCGACGAAGAGGCCGTCGCGGTTGTTCCGGAAGGGATTGCTCTCGCCGCTCCGCAGCTGGTAGCCGCCGACCGCGGCGAGCGTCGGTAGGTAATTCGCGCGGGCGATCGTGATGCCCTCTTCGCTCGCAGCGACGATCTTGGCGAAGCGCTGGAGATCGGGGCGATTCGACCGGGCGGATTCGAAGGCAGCCTGGAGTTCGAAGCTCGATGGCTGATATTCCAGCTTGCCGACGACCTCGGGCGCTTTCTCGGCGGCGCCGTTGCGGCGCGGAGTGAGACCGATGGCCTGGCGAAGAGATTCGATGGCGAGCCGGTAGTCGTTGCGCGAAGTGATGAGAGGGGTCTTCGCGTTGGCGACGGCGACTTCGGCGCGGAGTTTTTCGAAACCGGAGACCGTGCCCGCCTCGAAGCGATCGGTCGTGGTTTTCAACTGCTGCTCGAGGAGGCGGAGATTTTCCTCCTGCACGGTGATTTTCTCACGGGTGAGGAGCACCTGGTAAAACGCGGTACGGACGCCGAAGAGCGCGTTGTTGATCACGTCCTTCAAATCGAGCAGCGCCGCCTCGCGGACGAGTTCGGAGCTGCGGATCGCGGAGTGGATGCCGCCGCCCGCGAACAGCGCCTGGCTGGCGGTGACGCTCAGGGACCATGCACGATCGCTCGCGGGTGACACTTGGGAGATCTCTTTGTCGTTGAGTTGAAATTCGCCGTCGGCACCCACGTTCGGGAGCGCGCGGGCGCGGACCTCGAGGAGGACGCCTTCCTGCTCCTTGATGCGTTCGCGGGCCTGACGGATCGCGAAGTTGTTTTCCGCGGCGAGGCCGATCGCGGTCTTCAGGTCGATCGTGTCGGGCTCGGGCGGCGGCGGCTGCGAGGCGGGCGCCGCGTGGCTGGCGCCGGCGCCGAGAATAAATGCGGCCAGAACGCCGGCCGGCGGAAACGAGAAGCGAAGAAATTTCATGGTGAATTTCATTTGGCGTAGGTGGGCGTCGCCTCGAGGGCGGGTTCTTCGGCGCGATTGCGGGCGTCGGCCCGGTGGTCCTTGGCGATGAGGATGTAGATGGAGGGCAACACGAAGAGCGTGAAAACGGTACCGATAGTCATGCCGCCGACGAGCACCAAGCCAATCGAATTACGAGCCGCGGCGCCGGCGCCCGTGACGAGCGTCAGCGGGAAGTGACCGGCGATCGTGGCGACGGAGGTCATGAGCACGGGGCGCAGGCGCGTCATCGCGGCTTCGTGCACCGCTTCGATCTTCGAGCGCCCTTCCTCCTGGAGTTTGTTGGCGAACTCGACGACGAGGATGCCGTTTTTCGCGATCAGGCCGACGAGGGTGACGAGGCCGACCTGCGCGTAGATGTTGAGCGTGGTAGTCCAGCCGCTGGTCCAGAACGACATGTTCGGATTCGGCATTTTCAACACCGTGAAGATCAGCGCGCCGAACATCGCCAGCGGCACCGAGCCGAAGAGGATGACAAGCGGATCGCGAAACGAATTAAACTGCACCGCGAGCGCGAGGAAGATGAGCGTGATCGCGAGCAGGAACGCGGGGAGGAATTTGTTGCCCTCCTGGCGCAGCTGGCGCGACTCGCCGGTGTAGTCGATCGAGTAGCCGGGCGGAAGGATTTCCTTCGCGGCCTCCTCGAGCACCTTCAACGCCTGATCGAGGGTGCGGTTGGTCATGCCCGAGAGCTTCACGGCATTGAGCTGCTGGAAGCGGTTCAGCGAGCGCGGGACGGTTTTGTTCTCGATGTGCGCGACGGAGCTGAGCGGCACGAGCTGGCCGCCGGGGCCGTTGATGTAGATTTTCTCAAGCTCCTCGGGATTGAGGCGGCTGGAGCGCTGCACCTGAGGGATGACCTTGTAGCTGCGACCGGCGATGTTGAAGCGGTTGACGTAGTTGCCGCCCAGTGCGGAAGCGAGGTCGGCGCCGACCTGCGAAAGATTGAGGCCGAGCGTGGCGACCTTCTCGCGATCGATGACGACCTCGGCTTGGGGCTGGTCGTATTTCAGGTCGATCTGCGGCGGGAAAAAGAAGAAGCCGCTCGCGGCCGCCTTCATCGAGATCTTCTGCGCATATTCGAGCAGGCGTTCGGAATCGGCGGTGGAGGCGATGACGAACTCGATCGGAAAATTGCTGCCGCCGGGCAGTGCCGGCGGGGTCGTGGCGAAGACCTGCATGCCCGGAATCTTCGAGAGTCGTGCCTGCACTTCGGGCAGGATCTGCAGGGTCGTGCGGGTCCGCGGGTCATGCCACGGCTTCACGATCAGGCCGCTGAAGCCATTCACGCCCTGCGCGGCGGCGATGGGGTTCGACGGCGGAAACATGAGCTGGAAAGTGGCCTCGGCCTCCGGCGTGACCCGGAGCGCGTTGTCGGCCGCCTTGGCGAATACGTCGTTCTGGTCGGCGGTGGAATTGGCCTGTGTGGTGAGGATGCCGAAGAGCACGCCCTGGTCCTCCGTGGGCGCGAGTTCCTTCGGCGAGAACATATACATCGGAAAGGCGAGGATGAAGACCACCGCCCAGATCGCGTACACGAAGGGCCGCGAACGCAGCGTGGCCGCGAGCGCCCGGCCATAGGCGCTCCGCAGCCGGTCGAAGTGGTGGTTAACCCAGCCCGCGAACCCGCGCTCTTCATGAGCGGCATCGTTCAGCACGCGCGACGACATCATCGGCGAGAGCGTGAGGGCGACCACGCCGGAAATCGTCACGGCGCCGGCGAGCGTGAGGGCGAATTCCCGGAAGAGTGCGCCGGTGAGGCCGCCTTGCAGGCCAATGGGCGTATAGACCGCGGCCAGCGTGATCGTCATCGCGATGATCGGGCCCGTCAGTTCGCGCGCGCCCAGCAACGCCGCGTTGTAACGGGAGCGGCCCTCGCGGATGTGACGCTCGATATTTTCGACCACGACGATGGCGTCATCGACCACGAGACCGACCGAGAGCACGATCGCGAGCAGCGTGAGGAGGTTCAGCGTGAACCCGAACATCTGCATCAGAAACACTGCGCCGATCAGCGACACGGGGATCGCCACGATCGGCACCAGCGCAGAGCGCATGGAGCCGAGGAAGAGGAAGATCACGATCACCACGATGAGCAGCGTGTCGACGAGCGTCTCGCTCACGTCCTTGATCGCCTTGCTGATGTATTCGGAGGCGTCGTAACCGACGCGCGCGTCCATGCCGGCGGGCAGATCCTGTTTCATCGCCTCGAGTTCGGCCCGGACGCGAGTGACGACGTCGATCGTGTTCGCATTCGGCAGCGGGAAGATGCCCATGAACACCGCGCCGTGGCCGCTGAGGCGGACGCGCGTGTCGTAGTCCTCGGCGCCGAGTTCGACATCGGCGACGTCCTGAAGGCGCACGATCGTGTCGTTGGCCTGGCGGACGACGAGGTGCTTGAATTCGTCGACCGAGTGCAGGTCGGTGTTGGCCGTGAGGTTGACCTGTACGAGAGAACCCTTGGTGCTGCCGACCGCGGCGAGGTAGTTGTTGGCCGCCAGCGCGGAGCGGACCTGCGCCGGGCTGATGTTGAGCGCGGCCATCTTTTCCGGCTTCAGCCACACCCGCATCGCAAAGGTGCGCGCGCCGAAAATATCCGCCCGCTGGACGCCCTGCACGGAGGCGAGGCGCGGCTGCACCACCCGCGTGAGATAATCGGTGATCTCCGCCTGCGAAAGCAGCTCCGACGAAAACGCGAGATACGCGGCGGCGACCTGCGAGTCCGCCGACTGCACGCTGATCGAGGGCACTTCGGCTTCGGGCGGGAGGTTGTTGCGGACCTGGTTAACTTTCGCCGTGATGTCGGCCAGCGCCTTGGTCTGATCGAAGTTCAGCTTCAGGCGCGCGGTGATGACGGAAAAGCCGAGGAGGCTTTTCGATTCGATGTAGTCGATGCCGTCGGCCGACGCGATCGCCTGCTCGAGGGGCGTCGTGACGAAGCCGCGCACCAGCTCGGCGCTGGCGCCAACGTAGACGGTCGAGACGACGACCGAGGCATTCTCGCTGCGCGGATACTGACGGATGCTGAGGGAGCGGACGGCCTGCAGACCTGCGATGATGATCACGAGGCTGACGACCGTCGCAACGACGGGCTTGCGGATGAAAAGATCGGTAAAGGATTTCATGGGTGTGAGGCTTCCACAGTCACGTAGCCGCATCGGTGACGACGCGGACCGCGCATCGGAGACGCGCGGCTACGACGTGAACATGACTCAGGTGTTGTCGGGCTTCGGGTTCAGGGAGGCGACGGGCGCGAGCGTGTTGTCCACGACGACGGGCTCGCCGCTGCGCAATTTGAAAACGCCGCTCGAAGCCACGGATTCGCCCGCTTTCAGGCCATCGGTGACCGCGACGAAATCGCCACGGGTCGTGCCGAGCCGCACGAATTGCTGGCGAAGGACTTTCTCCATCTGGCCGCTCTTTTCGTTTTTCTTTTCTTCAACGACGAAAACGGAGTCGCCATATGGAGCGTAGACCACTGCGGTCGCCGGGATGATGAGATTTTTCTCGGTCTGCGGCAGCACGACTTCGACATTCGCAAACATGCCGGAGCGCAGTTTTTCGCCCGTGTTGGGAATCGTGGCCTGCACGCGGACGTTGCGCGTGATCGGATCGATCTCGGGGCTGACCGCGGTGATTTTGCCTTCGAAAACCTCGCCCGGAGCGGCGTCGGTCGTGATGTGAACAGGAGTGCCAGGCTTGAGCACGGGCAGGCGCTGTTGCGGCACGGAGAAGTTCGCGTAAACCGGGTCGAGCGTCTGAAGCGTGGTGATCGCCTCGCCCTCCTTGAGGATCTGGCCGAGATTGATCAAACGCAGTCCGAGGCGCCCATCGAACGGCGCGCGGATGTTTTTCTTGGCGATCACGGCCCGGATGCCGTCGGCCTGCGCCATCGCCTGTTTGTATTGCGCCTCGGCCGCATCGAACTCGGCCTTCGAGATCGTCGCCTTTTCGGAGAGATCCTTCGAGCGGTCGAGGTTCGCCTTCGCGAGCGCAGCGGAGGCCTCGGCGGCGCGGAGCTGGGCTTCTTCCGTGCTGGTGTCGACTTGGACGAGGAGGTCGCCCGCCTTCACTTTCGCGCCCGCTTCGAAGTCGATTTTGGCGACCTTGCCCGGCACCTCGGCCGCGATCGTGACGCCTTGGACCGCCGCGATCGAGCCGGTGACGTCGACGGTGAGCGCCCAGGTTTCTTCGCGAGCCTCGGCGACGGTGACCGTCTCAGGGGGCGGCACCATCGCAGCGCCGGCAGCGGCCATGGCGCGGAATTGCAGCAGCTTGGTGCCGACAAGGAATCCGACGATCGCAATAATGCCGACGGTCGTGAGTGTGAGCTTCTTTAGCATGACGGGTGTGGATCGGGTGGGAGTTGGAATGAAGTCGAGACGGAAAAAAGAGTTAAACCTAGATGGCCTCGGCAGCGGCTGGAGCACTTGACGCGGCATCCGCGGAGAGGTTCGTCGCCTGGTGCAGGATTTTCTCCAGCAACTGCACCAACGTCTGCCGCTCCTGCTCATTCAGCGGCGCCATCAAGGTCGCCATCCGGCGGAAATGCTTCGGCAGAATCGCGTCGAGCAGCCCGTGGCCTTTGGTGGTCAACGATACCGACATCTGGCGGCGATCCGTGAGGTCCGCCTGCCGGCGCACCAGCCCGTCGCGTTCGAGCGTATCGATGAGGCCCGTCATCGTCGCCCGCGTGACGTGCGACCGCTCCGCGAGTTCGGCCGGCGTGCGCACTTGGGGCCGGTTCGTCAGCTTATCGAGCAAGAGAATCAAAACCATGAACCGGCCCTGCGAAATGTTGTGTTCCGCCAGATGGGCATCGACGACCCGAAATGCTTCGTCTCCCGCTTGCATCAAATTCAGGAAGACCGCGCACGCCGACGGGTCCAAATCCGGAAACTGCTTCGCGGCTTGAGCGAGGCAGTCGTAACGCGGAATATTTTTGAAGAGCAGATAAGGCATCTCAGATCGGTCGAGCGAAAGATAAGGCGGCTGATAGTTAGGAGCCTAATTGATTTAGCAAGCGGCCGCGCGTGTTTGTTGCCAAGTTGATACACACGAGCCGGACCCGGTATCGCATATCGGTGAACGTCCCAGGGGATCGAACCTGCGAGGACGATTTTGCGATCCGTAGCCGCCCCGGCTCCGGGTAAAGCGGTTCAATGAAGCTGTAGCCGATAACTGGAACCATCCACCTCGAGGCAAAAACCATCCCGCAGTGTCATTCTGAACGAAGTGAAGAATCCAGTGCGCGCTTCGTGGCACGACGCGCGGGCGAAAGTCCAAATGGATTCTTCGCTGCGCTCAGAATGACAAAAAAAGTGTGATGGATCCGGAGTAGGAGCCTCCTCGCAGACGATTCCACTCGCTCACGCATCATGTAGGAGCCTGCTCGCAGGCGATTCCACCTCGCTCACGCATCATGTAGGAGCCTGCTCGCAGGCGATTCCACCGGTTCACGATCAATGTAGCCCGAATCCATCACACTTTGAGGCAAACCACCGACAGGATGTCATTCTGAACGAAGTGAAGAATCCCGTGCGCGCTTCGTGGCACGACGCGCGGGCGAAAGTCCAAATGGATTCTTCGCTGCGCTCAGAATGACAAAAAAAGTGTGATGGATCCCTGGGTAGGATCCTGCTTGCAGGCGATTCCACCTCGCGCACGCATCATGTAGGAGCCTGCTTGCAGGCGATTTTCACCGAGCGAACACCCTCATCGCCCGCAAGCAGGCTCCTACACTCACATTCTCCGCTCCCGCACCAACCTCTCAAAAATCCAAATCGCGCTACGGTTTCTGCCTCTCCGCCTTCTTCGCCCCCGGCTTCGGCGCCGGCTGATGCCACTGTTTGAGCAAACGCGTCGCCGGCGGAAAATCCGGATTCTTCTTCAACACTTCCCGCAGCAAGCGCTCCGCGTCCTCGCGACTTCCTTTCGCCTCGAGTTCCTGCGCGATCTCCACCGCGCGGCTCGCCCGAGGATTGCTCCCGTCGAGATAGAATTTCGCCGCGCCCAGCAGCTCCGGCACGTCGTCGGTGTGTACGTCGGCACTCATCTGCCATTCGAAAAGTTCCGCGTCGCGCGCCGGCAGCCACGCGGGCTTCGCCACCCGCAATTCGCGAATCGCCTGCGCGATCTCCTTCCAACGGCCTTCATTCTTCGCCCGCTCCAGCTCTTCGAAAAATCCTTTTTCTCGCACCATCGTTTGCGCCGGTTGCGCCGGCGCCGCAGCCGCGGGCGGCGGTTTCAGCCCTTCGTCCACCTGCGCCCGCAGGTCCGCCAGCGTCTTGCTCGCCGGATACGCGTGGTCCGCCAGATCGAGCACCTTCTGCGCCGCCGCGAAACGTCGGGCCTGCACCAACGGCTCGCAGGTCAGCCGGTAGATTCGCATCGAGAGCGGCCGGCGCTGGAGAAATTCCAGCAACGCCGTTTGCGACGCGTCGTCCGAGTGCGTCACCACGCCGACCAGATTCGTCATCCACTCGACCGCGAATTTCTGGACGGGATCGCGCGGGGCCGGTTTCGCCGCCAGCTTGGCCACCGTTTGCCCGGCGCCCCGCCAGTCGCCCGTCGCCATTTGCGCCTGCAGCAAGGCGAATTGCAGCGGCACGAGCGGAAACCCGTGCAACGCGCCCTCCTCCACGCAGCGTTGCGCGAGCGCCGGCGCTTTCGCCTCTGCGAAAGCCGACGCGATCAGACTGATGTTCTCCGCCGCACCGGAGAACCGGCGGAAATAATCGTCCAGCGCCGCCGCCGCCTCCGTGGTCTGCCCGGCCAGCGCCCGCTGCACGATGCCGTAGGCGTAGCTGCGCGGGTCCGCGGGCGTCATGTCCCGAAATCGCGTCCACGCCGCGTCCATCGCCGCGAGGTCGCCGGTTTCCCGATACGCGCGCACGTGCAGTCGCGCAATCTGCGCCGTTGGCGCCGCCGGCAGTTTGTTCCACGCGTCGAGATACCCGACTGCGTCCGGTGCCCGGTGCAGCTCGAGCAGCGCGAGTACTTTTGCCTCCTTCAACATGTCGTCGGCTCGGTCGCCTTTCGCATCGACCATCCGGACGACTTCATCGCCGCGCCCCACGCGCACGAGCGCCTGCACTTTTTGGATCGTGAGCCAGGTCTCATCCGCGCCCGCCGCCGGCATGAAACGATCGCAGGTCGCGATGATCACATCGAAGTCCTCGCCCTCCCCCGCGATCGAAAACAGCGTCTCGAGATACTTGCGCCCCGGGAACCCGCTGCCCAGATCCTCGGTGAGGATCTTCAACGCCTCCGGCCGCTGGTTCGCCATCACACTGAACTGCGCGAGCGCCAGCCGGGCCCGTCCCTCGTGCGGCGCGTGGCTGAGTCCCGCATGCAGCTTCATGTTCGCCTCGGCCCAGCGCTGCGCCTTCAAGTCGTCGAGTCCTTCCGCGATCATCATCCGCCCGCGCACTTCTCTCACGTGCGACCAACGCAGCGGCAAAAACAAGGTATCGAGGAACGTCACCTGGTTGTACGGATTTCGCGTGAACCACCCGAAGAGCGCCAGGACGCCGGCCAGATAAATCCCTGCTGCGGTCGCCGCCGCGAGCCGCAGCAGCCCGCGTCCGCTGACGGCGAGTCCTTTTACGCGCGAGCCTGGATCGCGCTCATACACGCCCCACACGCCCAGCTTCCACTCTCCCGGGATCTGCTCCGCTCCGCCCCAGATGAATTTAATGCGCCGTTTCGCCATGATTCGATGCGTGGTTCCAGCTTCGTCCGATTGCGATCTTCAATTGGCCGGTTCGGCTCCGGCTTCCGTTTTCATCGACGGCTTCGTGTCCGCCTTCGCGGCTGGCGGTGCGGTTGGTTTTGTCGCCGCGGCCGGCGGATGCCATTCCGCTTTCAACCGCAGCGCCGGCGGAAAACCCTGATTTCGCCGCAACACTTCCTGGATCAGCCGCTCCCCCATCGCCTGGTCGCCCGCCGCGGCGAGCTCGCGCGCGAGCGTCACCAGCCGGCTCGCGCGCGGCGTGCTGCCATCGAGCAACAAGCGCGCCGCTCCCAGCAGCTCCAGGGCGTCCCCCAGTTTCGCCGCCGCGCGTATTTCCATTTCCAGCACGTCGGGCTCGCGCGTTTCCAGCCAGCGCGGTTTCGCCAGCCGCACCTCGCGGATCGACCGCGCTGCATCGCTCCACCGCTGCTCTTGCAATGCCTTCTCCGTTTCTTTGAAAAATTCTTTTTCACTCTTCGCCACCACCGCGGGCGCCGCCACCGGCACGGTCGCCACGACCGCGGGCTTCAACGCTTCGTCGACCTGCTCGCGCAGCCTCGCCACCGTTCGGCTCTCGGGAAACGTGCGCTCCGCGAATTTCAGCACCTCGCTCGCCACCGCGAATCGCCGCGCCTGGATCAGGACTTCGCAAGTCTCCCGGTAGACGCGCATGGAAATCGGTCGTTCCTGAAACATCTCCAGCAAGCCCGCCTGCGGCGCCTCGTCGGGCCGGAGCGCGACCGCGAGCAGCCGCGTCATCCAGTCGGTGAACAACCGCTCGGTCGGCTCCGGCTGCCCCGGAAGTTTTTTCAATTCCGCCAGCGTCCGCGTCGCGCCCGCCCAGTCGCCGGCGGAGGTCTGCGCCTGCACCAGGGTCACTTTCAGAACCCGTGCCGCGAAACCATGGGCGGCGGCTTCCTCGACGCAGCTCCGCACCAGCGGCGCGGACTTCGCCTCGCCCGCCGTTTGTGCGATCAACACCAGATTCTGCTCCGTGCCGGAAAACCACCGGAAATAATCCTGCAGGGTCGCCGCTGCTTCCGCCTCCTGTCCCGCCTGCGCGCGCTGCAAAATCACATAGGCGAGCGCCCGCGGATCGGAGGGCACGAGCGCGCGGTATTCGGCGATCGCATTTCCCATTTCCGGCAACCGGTGCGCGTCGCGCAACGCCCGGATTTCCAGCTTCAATACGAGCGGACGCGCCGCCTTCGCCGATGATTCCCACGCCGCCAGCTCCGTCAACGCCTCCGTCGGCCGGCCGAGTTCGAGCAGCGCCGTGACTTTCGTTTCCCGTTCGGACTCCACCAGCGGCCCGCTTCCCACCGATTTCAACACTTCCGCCGCCCGCTTCGCGCGCAGCAGCGCCAGATTTTTTTGCAGTTTCAGCCACGCCCGGTCCGTCGTTTCGCCTTGGAACCGCTCACAGGTCGAGATGACCACGTCGAAGTCTTCTCCTTCGTTCGCCATCGCGAACAAAGTCTCCAGATAGCTGCGCCCCGGATAGCCGTATCCGAGATCCTCGGTCATAACCTTGAGCGCATTCGTCCGCTGGTTCGCCAGCATGTAAAACTGCCCCAGCGCCAGCCGCGCCCGCCAGTCGTGCGGTGCCTTGGCCAGGCCGGTCCGCAGTTTCATGCTGGCTTCCGCCCACCGCCGCTCCTTCAGGTTCGCCAACCCTTCCGTGATCAGCATCCGGCCGCGGATCTGCCGCACGTGCTGCCAACGCACCGGCAGGAGCAGCGTGTCCGCAAACGTCACCTGATTGTAGGGATTTCGCCGAAAGGCCGCATACAACGTCGCCGCTCCCGCGACGTAGACCACCACGGCCAGCACCGCCGCCCACCGCAGCAAACCCCGGCCACTGATCGCGAGCCCGCTGCGCCGCAGTCCCGGCAGGCGGTCATACCAGCCCCACAACCCGAGATGCCACTCGCCTTTGATCTGGTCGGACGAACCCCAGACGAATTTTACCGTCACCGCTTTCATGGACGGTCGTGCTTATGCGGAACCCGCCGACGCGAAGCGATCACGATTGCGGTCCGCATCGGCTCGCGCCCTACGCGTCCACCGAAACGGTCGCACCGCGCACCGCCTGCGCGATGTTTTGCGGCTGCGCCTCGGCCTCGCCGCGCTCGGCGTTGAACTTCATCGAAACCGTCTTCGACACGCCGCGCTCCTCCATCGTCACGCCATAGATCGCGCCCGCGGCCGACACCGTGCGCTTGTTGTGCGTGATGATGATGAACTGGGAATTGTCCACGAACTTGCCGAGCAGGTTCGTGAAACGACCGATGTTCGATTCGTCGAGCGGCGCGTCCAGCTCGTCGAGCAAACAGAACGGCGACGGCTTCACCATGTAGAGCGCGAACAGCAGCGCGACCGCCGTGAGCGTCTTCTGTCCGCCCGAGAGCAGCGTGATGCCTTTCAGCTTTGTCCCCGGCGGCTGCGCCACGATCTCGATGCCGCTCTCCAAAATGTCCTCCGCCTGCACGAGCTCCAAATGCGCCCGCCCGCCGCCGAACAGCGTGTGAAACGTGTACTCGAAGTTCTTCCGGATCTGCTCGAACGTCACCTCGAACTGCTTCTGCGAAGTTTGGTTGATCTCGTCGATCGCCTTCAACAATTCCGCCTTCGCCGTCGTGAGATCGTCCGACTGCGTCTTCAGGAAATCGTAGCGTTGCTTCAACTCGGCGTATTCCTCGATCGCGACGAGATTCACCGCGCCCATCGAGCCGAGCCGCGAGCGCAGCCCGTCGGCCTCGCTCTTGATCTCGTCCCAATTCGTTTTCTCCAGCGCCGCCAGATCCTCCTCCGTCGGCTCGCCTTTCGGCCCCTTCGGTTTCCGCTTCCGCTTCACCGGCGCCGCCTCGGCCGCAGCCGTCACCTCCCCCGCTCCATCGGCCGCCTTGGTCTGGCTCTCAGCTCTCAGCTCTCCGCTCTCAGCTCCCAACGGCGCCTCGCCGCCGTCTTCATCCTCATCCAAATCCAGCGGCTTCACGCCTTCCGGCTCATCGTCCGCGTGCCAGAGCTGCTGCTTCCAATCCACCGCCGCGACGTCCGTCTGATATTCGCGCGTGACTTCCTCGACGAGGAACAACGTCCGCTGCCGCGTCTCCGCCAGCTTCACCTCGTGCGTGCTCAACTCGTCGTGCGCCGACTCCGATTGCGTGTGCAACGACAACTGCGCGCCCTCGAGCCCGCCGATCTCGCGCTCCACCTCGGTGAGTTCCTTGCGCACGCTTTCCACCTGCTGCTGCGTGATCGTGAGCGTCTCGTCCAGCTGCGCCGCGCGTTCGCGTTGCTGCGCCGACTCGCCTTCCAACTCGTCGATCTGCACGCTCCACGTCTCGATTTCCTGCTGCCGCTGCACGAGCAAATCGCCCAGCTGAAGCCGCCGGCGCTCCATCTCGCCGAGCCCGCGATCCAGCACTTCCACTTTCTGCCGGCGCTCCGCCAGCTCCAGCCGCGCCTGCGCGAGCGAGTCGCGCTTCACGTCGCGGTCCGCGCGCAGTTCGCCGAGCCGCACCTCGATCTGCTGGATTTTTTCGCGCTGCGCCACCGCCGCCGCGTTCGCCTCGGCGAGCCCCACCTGCGCTTTTTCCCAGCGCGCATGCGCCTCGTTCCGCGCCTGCTCGAGTGAAACGAGTTCGTTTTCCATCCGCGCCAGCCGGTTCGCCACGTCATCGGCGTTTCGTTGCGCACCCCGCTGGTCGGCCTGCGCCGCCGCGAGCGACTGCGTCGCTGTCAACACGTCCGTCCGGCTCTGTTCGAGCTTCTGCTCCGCCTCCGCCAGCCGCGCGTTCAACGCCTCGATCACGACCCTCTGCTCGTCGTGCGCCTTCTGTTCGTCCACGAGCGCCTTCGCGTTTTCCTGCAGGTCGATCTCGCGCTGCACGATGCTCTGCGCCGAGCGCTTGCTGCTGTGATAGCCGCCGTAAACGAAACCGCGCCGGTCCACCAAATCGCCCTTGCGCGTCGCCACCGCCAGAAAACTGAACCCCGGGTTCGCTTTCCAAAATTCCAGGAATGCCGCGAGATCGTCCGCCACATAGCACTCGCCGAGCACGCCCAGCGCCGCATGCGCCGGATCGACGTCACCCAACGCCTGCACCGCCGGCACCAACCCGGGCGCGCGGCCGCCCCCGGCCGCATTTTCTTCTGCGGCCGAGGGCGGCCGCGCTCCCACCTCTCCGACCCGCAGCACCGCCGAGCCGATCTGTTCGTTCTCCAACTGCGCCAAAATCCGCTGCGCCGTCGCCAGATCGCTCACGCTGATCGCCTCCGCCGCCGCGCCGAGCAACGCCTCGATCGCCTTGCCGAACTCCGGCTTCACCGCGAGCCCCTGCGTGATCGGCGAAACTTTCGCGCCCGCGAGCGCCGCGTCGAGCCGGCCTTGCAGCACCGCCTTCGCGCCTTCGCCGAAACCTTCCCATTTTTCCTGCAACTGCTGCAGCAGCCGCAGCCGCGCCGTACGTTGCGCGAGCGCGCGATCGATCTCCGACAGCTTCCGCTGCGCCTCGCGAAACTCTCGCGTCAAATCCGCGATCGCCTGCTGCGCTGTCGCCGACTCGCCCTGCGCACGCGATTTCTCCGCCAGCGACGTCTCGACTCGCGCCGCCGCTTCCTCCGCGATTTGGTTCATCTCGCCCTGCTGCACGCGCACACCTTCGAGTTCCTGCGCCAGCGACTCGTGTTTGTGCACGCTCGTCTTCTGGTCGACCTCGTAGCCCGAGCAGTCCGTCCGCAACCGCGCCACCGTGCTCTCGAGTTGCAGCAACTGAAACTTCGCCTGGTTCAGATCCTGTTCGAGTTTCGTCAACTCGCCCTCGACGATCGCCTGCTCGCGGTTTCGCTGCTGGAAAACCGCATCGCTGCTGCCGAGCAGCCCGAGCTGCATCTGCTTGTCCTGCGCGCCCGTGTCCACCTGCGCCGACACTTCCTTGAGCTGCATTTCCAACTCGTTCAAATTCGTCCGCGACGATCCCAGCCGGTCCTCGAGCCCCGTCCGCCGGATCTGCGCAAGGTTCGCCTGGTTCTCCGCCTGCTCCTTTTGCGAGCGCACGTCGAACACCGCCTGCTGCGCATCCTGCACGCGCTGCATCAACCGCGCCCGCGTTGTTTTCTTTTCCTCGAGCGCGCCCTGCTGCGCCTCGAGATTCGACCGCCGCGAGTCCGCCTCTTCGCGCAACACGCGCACCTTCGCCTCGAGTTCGCCGAGCGACGCCGCGAGCTGTGCGTGATGGTAGCCGCTCCACGCCAGGCTCAAATGCCGCAGCCGGAAACTCAGCCGCTTGTAACGCATCGCCTTCGACGCCTGCCGCCGCAGCGAGCCGATCTGCCGCGAAACTTCCGCCACGACATCCGCCACGCGCGCGAGATTCTGGTCCGTCAGCGCCAGCTTCTGCATCGCCTCGCGCCGCTGTGATTTGTATTTCGTGATGCCCGCCGCCTCCTCGAACACCGACCGCCGCTCCTCCGGCTTCGACGACAGGATCAAATCGATCTGACCCTGCGCCATGATCGAGTAACTCGTCCGGCCGATGCCGGTGTCCATGAAAAGTTTTTGGATATCCTTCAACCGGCACGCCTGCCCGTTGAAAAAATACTCGCTCTGCCCGTCGCGATGCACGCGCCGCGTGATCTCGATCTCGTGAAACTCGCTCCCGAGCTGCTTTTCGCACTCGGTCAGCAGCAGCGAAACTTCGCACATCTGCGCCGGCTTGCGCGTGTCGGCGCCCTCGAAGATCACGTCCTGCATCTTCCCGCCGCGCAGCGCCTTCGCGCTCTGTTCGCCCAGCACCCAGCGGATGGAATCGGCGATGTTGGACTTCCCGCAACCGTTCGGCCCGACGACCGCCGTTACACCTGGTTCGAAGCGAAGAGTGGTCTGGTCAGCGAAAGATTTGAAGCCATGAAGCTTGAGCGCCTTGAGATACATGCGTGAAGAAGGGGGCCATTGAAGGGTGAGCGAAACACCCCGCAATGGAAAAACCGGAAAGTTTGTTCACACCCTATTCGCATTGACGCTCAGCCCGCCCGCGCCTCGCCGTCCGTCCCGAGCACCCGCTCCCACCCCGCCGCCCTCCAAAGGCAATGTCACTTAATAGGTGACATTCCCTCACCCCCGCCCGCCCCATGAACATCCGCTGGACAGACCGCCGCCTCCCCGAAACCACCGGGTTTGTCGATCATGGCTATTGCTTCTGCTCGTGGATCGCCGAGCGAAGCCATCGCCTCGATGGAGAATCGAGATCCTTCCCGTTACCGTCGGCATCATCTGCGGCCGGAAGATCACCGAACCCGGCGTACGCGCCACATC
>JBEHYR010000042.1:0-45489 GCA_048498075.1 Verrucomicrobiota bacterium
ACGGGCGAAGGCTTCGGTCTGGGTCGAATAGTCGCGCCGCGCCCGGAAATAAACGCGGTCGCCACCGGCTCGCCCGCAATTCCGCCGAAGCGGGCGAGCCGCCCGCGCTCCCAGGTTCGAACCCGTTTTCGATCGTCCTCAGCCATGCCGGGCTGAAATACGATCGCGACATCCTGCCGCTCGTCCCCGACGGCACGCTCTTCGCGGGCGCGCACGATCACGTGCGTTTCGTGCAGCGGCTGGGACGCACGGTTTATTTTCACTCCGGCTCGTGGAACGGATTTCTGTCGGTCGCGCGACTGCACCGGGAACCGGCGGGTCCGGCGTGGGAGGTTGAACAAATCGCGATCGCTGCGAGCGATCCGGCCGATCCGGAACTCGCCGGCCTGATCCGCGAGACGAAGAAAAAATTTCTCTCGCCGGGCGATCTCGCTCCGGTCGGTCGTCTGCCGGCGGCGCTGCCGCGGGCCGAGGCGGCGCGCTGGGTGGTCGGCGCGGTGCGGCGGGCCGCGAGCGTCGATGCGGCGTTCATCGGCAACACGACGTTCGGCGATGGCTTGCCGAGCGGCGAGGTGAACCACGTCGCGCTGGACGCGTGTGTGCGCTTCGACGGCGAAATCTGCGTCGCCGAGGTGAGCGGCGCACAACTGCGCGCGTGGCTCGCCGCAGCGAATCAGGATGAGCACACGCCTTTCGCCCAGCGGCTCGACGAGGCGCTCGTCGCCGACGGGCCGGCGCTTGCGGACCTCGCGGACGGGAAAACCTACCGCATCGCGACGACTGATTGGGGCATGAAGAATCGCGCGCGTTATTTCAGCAGCGAAGCGCTCGCGTTTGTCGAGCACCCGGAACTGCGGGTGAAGGCGATTGTCGCGAAGGCGTTGAGCGAATGAAGAAAAGCGGCATGAACGTCATGGGCCCGCCATGTAGGAGCCTGCTTGCAGGCGATCTTCGACGCGCGAAATCGCCTGCAAGCAGGCTCCTACATCTGGCCCTCGGCCTTGCGCTCGGCGCAAACGGTGCGCTCGCACAAGCGGGCGATAACTCGTCTGCGGCTCCCTCTGCCGACGAACTCTACGAAGCGGGCAAATCGCTTTTCGATCAGTTCGCGCCGCCGGAGATCAAGGAGCAGTTCGAATTTCCCTCGAAGGAACAGTGGGACGAGTTTGCGGCGCGGTTGCAGCGCGCGTTGGACAACGACGACCTCGCGGCGCTCGCCCAATACGAGCCCGAGGCGCGCTCGGCGCTCGCGGCGATGCGGATTTTCCCCGGCTACGAGGACTACGCGGACTGGCTGCAAGAGCGCCTCGACTACATCGATGCGGCGAAATCCGCGCGCGCGGAACCGGCGTCCGAGCCGGAAGCGACGCCGCTCGCGCCGAAACCTGGAGCGCCATCGACTCCACCTTCGCCTGCACTGCCGGCACCCGCGCCGAAGCCGGCGCGACCGACGGTGCCCTATTACAATCTCTGGTTGGAGCGGATGCGCGCGCGGCCGACGCCGGAGCGCGCGGAGGAATTGATGCCGGTCCTGCGCGACGCGTTTAGGGCGGAAGGCGTGCCGGGTGAAATCGCGTGGCTGGCGGAGGCGGAGTCGACCTTGAATCCGGCGGCGCGGAGCCCGTCGGGCGCGAAGGGACTTTTTCAATTGATGCCCGACACGGCGAAGAATCTCGGGCTGAGCACATTCCTGCCCGACGAGCGCGCGGACACGGAAAAATCCGCGCACGCCGCAGCGAAATACCTGAAAACGCTGCACGATAAATTCGGCGACTGGCCGCTGACGTTCGCCGCTTACAATGCCGGCGAAGGCCGCGTGCGACGGCTGCTGGAGAAGCGCAGCACGAGCACGTTCGCCGGGATCGCATCGGCATTGCCATCGGAGACGCGCATGTATGTCCCGAAAGTCTGCGCGACGATCGCGGTGCGCGCCGGCGTGCCCCCGGAAAAGCTCGCCGCGCCGGCGGCTTTGTAGGCGTGGCGGGCGGCTCGATTTGTCGGATGAGAGACAGCGGGCGGGGAGCGTCACCCGTCGGAACGCGCCCCCGCCAGCCGCGAGCGCAGCCGAGAATTCCCTTGCATTACCTGCGAGGCCGTGCGTTGTTGCGCGGCATCGTTAGAGAAAGCGTTAGATGACAGTATCTGGTGAGTCGTAGGCTGAGCGTTTGGCTTAAGTGATGATTTCGAAACCCAAGGTGGGAACGGACTGGCAGCAGACGGTGGATCTACGAGACATCACTAATGAGTAACTCCAAACTGTACGTCGGTAACCTGTCGTTCAAGACCACCGAAGACGAGCTCCGCTCGACCTTCGGCCAATTCGGTTCCGTCACCGACGTGTACGTCGCCATGGACAAGATGACCGGTCGCCCCCGTGGCTTCGCGTTCGTCACCATGGGCACCTCCGACGAGGCGAAGGCCGCGGCGGAAAAGCTGAACGGCACCGATCTCGGTGGCCGTCAATTGACGGTCAATGAAGCCCGTCCGAAGGAAGAGCGCCCGGGTGGCGGCTTCGGCGGTGGCGGCGGCGGTCGCGGCTTCGGCGGCGGCGGCGGTGGCGGCCGTGGCTTCGGCGGCGGTGGTGGCGGCGGCCGCGATCGCGGCGAGCGCCGTTACTAATCGATCGTTTCTAACGAATTGATTTTCGGAGGACGGAGTCCTTTGGGGCTCCGTCCTTTTTTTTTCTGCGCTGCGCTCCCCTCGGCTGTCATTCTGGGCGCAGCGAAGAATCCAGTTGGATTTTTGAACTCCCTGGCCGGCAACGAATGTCCAACTGGATTCTTCGGCTTCGCCTCAGAATGACAGCCACTCAGCGAAATGCCTTTTAAGTCTCTCAATCTCTCCGAGTCCGTCCTGCGCGGCATCCAAGCCGCGGGTTACACCGACCCGACTCCCATCCAGCTCCGCGCCATTCCCGTCGTCCTCGGCGGCGGCGATCTCATCGCGTCCGCGCAGACCGGCACCGGCAAGACCGCCGCTTTCGCGCTGCCCGTCCTCACGCGTCTCGGCCAGCACGGCCGCGCCCGCGTCCTCGTCCTCGAGCCTACGCGCGAACTCGCCGCCCAGGTCGAAACCGCCTTCCGCGATTTCGCGCGCTTCAGCGACATCCGCACCGTCGCCGTTTTCGGCGGCGTCGGCTACGGCGTGCAACGCACCGAACTCCGCCGCGGCGTGGACATCATCGTCGCGACGCCCGGGCGCCTGATGGATTACCTGAAGGAGCGCACGATCACGCTCCAGGACATCAACATTCTCGTTCTCGACGAAGTCGACCGCATGCTCGACATGGGTTTTCTGCCCGTCGTGAAGGACATCATCGGCCGCTGCCCGCGCGAGCGGCAGACGCTCTTCTTCTCGGCCACGGTGCCGCCGGAGATCGCCGCCGTCGCGTCGTTCGCCCTGCGCAATCCGACGCGCGTCGAGGTCGGCATCGCCCGCTCCGTCAACGAATCGGTGAAGCACGCGATGTATCCCGTCGCCGCCGAGCAGAAATTCGAACTCCTCGAGGCACTCCTCGCGAAAATCGACTTCGACAGCGTCCTCGTTTTCTCCCGCACCAAGCACGGCGCCGACAAAATCGCCCGCCGGCTGAAAGCCGCGAATCACTCCGTCGCCGTCCTGCACGCGAACCGCTCGCAGAACCAGCGCATCGAGGCGCTCGCCGGCTTCAAGTCCGGCAAATACGAAGTGATGGTCGCCACCGACATCGCGGCGCGCGGCATCGACGTCGCGGACATTTCACACGTCATCAACTACGACGTGCCCGAAAAGCCCGAGGACTACGTGCACCGCATCGGCCGCACCGGCCGCGCGCAGGCGGTCGGCGATGCGTTCACGCTCGTCACGCCGGAAAACGCGGGCGACATCCGCGACATCCAGCGCTTCATCGGCGCGAAGATTCCGGAGCTACGGCTCGAAGGTTTTCCTTACAAACCCTTCGTCGCGCGCCAGGTCGATCCCTCAACGCAGCACCGGCCGCGCGGCAGCCTGCCCGGCCAGATTCGCCACAAAGGCAGTTTCAATCGCTACCGCGGGCGTCGCTGATCCTCTGTCTTCCGCCAAATTGTAGGGCGGGGTCTCCGAACCCCGCCGCAACGGCTCATTCGCATGACAACCGTGCGAATCATCCCAAACCGGCGGGGTTCGGAGACCCCGCCCTACACCTGCGTTCACGCACGAGCTTTTTTTCTAGCGCGATCGGTCTCCGCCGCGCCACCTTCGCTTCGATGCCTGCCGCTGTCGTCGCCTCTGTCGCCGCGATCAAGAAACATCAATCCGCCCTCATCGCCTGCCGGCGTTGCCCGCGGATGATTCCGCCGCCGGTCGCGGGCCGGCCGGTCGCGAGCAAAATCCTCCTCGTCGGCCAGGCGCCCGGCGACAAGGAACCGAAGCTCGGCCGCCCCTTCGCATGGACCGCCGGCAAGACGCTTTTCAAGTGGTTCGCCGAGGCGCTGGCGTGGTCCGAGGACGACGTGCGCAACCGCATCTATTTCGCCGCCGTGTGCCGCTGTTTTCCCGGCAAGCGCCCGGAAGGCGGCGACCGCGTGCCGGCGCCGGACGAAATCGCGAACTGCTCGGCCTGGCTCCAGCGCGAGTTCGAGCTGCTTCGCCCCACGCTCGTGCTCCCCGTCGGCAAGCTCGCCATCGCCCAGTTCCTCCCGCCCGCGCCGCTCAACGACACCATCGGCCGCTCCTTCCGCATCGACTATCGCGGGTACGCCGCCGACTGCATTCCGTTGCCGCATCCTTCCGGCGCGTCGCCGTGGCATCGCATGGAACCGGGCAAGACGCTGCTTCGCGAGGCGCTGCGCCGCATCGCTGCGCACGAAGCCATAAAAAATTCCGTGTAATCCGCGCGTTTCGCAGTAAACCGTCCTCCGCATGACCGTCGCCCCCGTCTTTTCCCGCATCGTCCTGCTCACGCTGCTTTTCGTCGCCGTCCCGTTCGCCCGCGCCCAGCGCGAGCGGCTGTCGCCGGAGGAAATCGAATACGTTGAAAAAACCTGGCCCGGCACGAAGAAAACGAGCACCGGCATCCGCTACATCATCCAGCGCGAAGGCGAAGGCCCTTCACCGAAACCCGGCGAGCGCGTCGGCGTACTCTACGTCGGGCGGCTGCTGCACGGCGAGAAATTCGACGAACAGCTCGATCCGGCGAAACCGCTCGTCATCCGGGTCGCCCGCGACGAAGTCATCGCGGGCTGGGATCAGACTTTGCAGATGATGAAGCTCCACGAGAAACGCCTCGTCATCATCCCGGGCAGCCTTGCCTACGGTTCGCGTGGCCGCGCGCCGACGATCCCCCGCGACGCCACCCTCGTGTTCGAGATGGAGCTCGTCTCGATCAAGCCGGTGAACTGACGCGCCGCTGCTGCCAGAGGTTGTCCGCGGTGTAGAGCGCCAGCCCGCACCAGATGAAGCCGAACGCCGCCGCGCGCTCCGGCGACAGCGTTTCGCGATACATCATCACGCCCACGGCGAACTGCACTGTCGGCGCGATGTATTGCAGCAACCCCAGCGTGGAAAAACGAATTCGCCGCGCGCCGTAGGCAAACATCAACAGCGGCACCGCGGTCACCACGCCAGCACTCGCGAGCAGCAGGTGCTCGCTGGTACTCACGCGGCCCAGCGCGCCGGCGCCGCGCGCCTGCTGCCACGCGATGAACGCGAGCGCGAGCGGTGACAGCAGCAGCGTTTCGAGACCGAGGCCCACGAGCGGACCGAGTGGCGATTTTTTTCGCAGCAACCCATACGCGCCAAACGTCGCGGCGAGCGCGAGTGCGATCCACGGCGGCCGTCCGACGCGGACCAGCAACAGCAGCACGCCCGCCGCCGCGCATGCGATCGCGAACCACTGCAGCCGACGCAATTTTTCGTGCAGCACGAAACGCCCGAGCGCCACATTCACCAGGGGCACGAGAAAATAGCCGAGGCTGCACTCGATCACGTGTTGGTGATTCACGCCCCACACGTAGACGAGCCAGTTGAGCGTGAGCAGCACGCCGCTCGCCATGTGCCAGCCGAGCGCCGTCCGCGAACCGAGCGCCGCGCGCAATTCACCCAGCCCCGCGCCCGCAGCCATTACGATCAGCACGAACACCAGCGAGGACACGTGCCGGTGCGCGATCAGCTCGGTGGCATCGATCGCGGCGAGCTGTTTCCAGAAAATTGGAAAGAGGCCCCACGCCAGATAACAGGCCGCCGCAGCGAGGGCGCCGCGACCCGCAGAGGTGGAGGATTCCGAAGAGGACATCCCTCGTAAATTCGCGCCGCGGCCAGCGGCGTCAATGCGCGCGATCCTGTGCTGCCACGTGGGGCGGTGCACTGTTGGGAGCGGGACGGTGAGCTTCTGGCGGAGATTGCCCTTCGCGACCGCCGCGCCGCTCAGGATTGCCGGTCAAAAATGCAGCGGCGGTCTCCCGCATTTTTGAAAATTTCCATCGCCGATGCAGGGGCCCGCTTGCAGGCGATGCCGGACTTTCGCTCACCGGAATCGCCTGCAAGCAGGCTCCTACATCGGGAGCCGCCGCGCGGCTACACGATTTTAATCCGGCGGCCATCGCAGACCGTCGCTACACGACGACCGAGGTTCGGGTAGTTCTTATCCTAGTTTGCTTTCAAATTGAGCCCAACCCGTCCCGCCGCTCACGCGGCGGGCTACCTCGGCAATGTAGCCCTGCGCGTAAGCGCAGGGACCGTTCGGCATCGTCTCAACTTGAACGCGAATTGGAATCAAACAAACACCTCGGAGCCGCTGCTCAGGGAAACGGTTTCCCGTCGAGCAGCAGCCGCTTGATCCCGAGTCGTCCGCCGGCCGTCACGGTTGCCTCGACGACCATTTCCTTGAACGCCGGCCGCCCCTTTCCCTCCGGCACGAAAAATTTTTCGATGCCGTAGTTGACGCGCAGCTGACCCGCTCCGCTTTCGCCCATCGTGTGGCCGCGCACGATAAACCTGTCCGGCTCCGGGCTCGCCGGGAGGGTCCACGACGTCGACTCGACCACGTGAAAACGTCCGTCGCGGCGCAGCGTCACCCAGATCTCCCGGCCGTAGTCGGAGAACGCCTTCCGCGGATCGTGACTAGCCGGCGCCGGTACGCGGCTGATCTTATAGGACAAAACCAGGTAGTCGCCGCGCAGGAAATCGCGCGGATCGACCGGCGCTGTTTCGAGCAGGATCGTCGGCGCGGTGCTGCGACTCCACTCGTTGAAACCCGCCCAACCGAGCAAGAACGCTGCCTGCAAACCGACGACCAGCGCGAACCAGCGAGCGGCGTTCACGCGTCACCTCCGCGTTTCATCGCGCCGAGCAGGGCGCGGCGTTTTCGCTCGAGAAACCAGCCGACGCCGAGCACGAGTGCGCCGCTGACGAGGAACATCAGGCCTTGGTCGAGCATGGTGCTGAAAATATCGAAGTAGCGCGTGAAAAGATTCAGCGCGATGAACGCCATCGCGAGGTTGACGAGCCACGGTTCGCCCTGCTCCAGGCCCGCGCGCGCCATGAAGACGTTCAACGCGAGCAGCGTCACCCAGCTCAAAATCGAGCACGCCACGCGCGCATCGTGCCCGAAGAAACCGCCGAGCGCGATCAGCGCCGGCGCGCCCGCGAGCAGCAGCCACGGCGAAAGCATCCGCCACTCCCGCCAGTTCGCGCGGGCCGCGATCGCGCTCGCGAGCACCGCCAGCCCGATGAGCACCAAGGCGGGCGCCGACCTGGGCTCGCCGGAAAAATTCCACCACTGCTCGTGCGCGAAGCCCGCCGCATACACCGTCGCGCAGACGATCGCCACGGGCCATGCCTGCTGGATCCCGGCGAACCCGCGCCACTCGCGCCGCCAGAGAAACGCCGTCCAATACAGCACGAGCGACGCACACAGCAGCACCATCGCCGCGCTATCCCAGTCCCGCTCCGCTTCCAGAATCAGCCAGCCGTCGCGCGCCGTCGCCTCGATCACGAGCCAGCTATAAACCGCCACGAGCAGCACGAAAAACGCACCCGACGATCGCGCCAGGAATGGAATCGCCACGATGCCCGCGATCCACACGAGGACCGCGTCGCCGGGCCGGCCGTCGAGGTGAAAAATCTGACTGACGAGCGCGATGCCGACCATGAACAAGCCGCAGCCCGCCATGAGCAGCGCGTCGCCGAGCTTCGGGTAGTTGCCGCGTTTCACCTTGAGCCACCAGCCGGCGCTGTAGGCCGCGACGAGCAGCGTGACGAGGTTGGCGAGCTTCACCCACCGGTGGATTTTCTCCCAGTTGGCGCTCACGATCAGCGCGACGCCGACGAGGCAGAGCAAGGCGCCGAGCAGCGTGATGATCGTCAGAAATTTCCGCGCCGCCGCGCCCTCGTGCACCGGGTGCAGCGCGTGCAGGCGTTTCGCCTGCTCGGCGGTGACGATCCCCTCGGCGACCCATTGCGGGGTTTCTTTCCGCAGCCGCGATTCGAACGACATGCGCCGAGCGTCGGAGAAGAGGGTGCAGCGCGCAAGCGCACGCTGAACTCGATCGACCTGAAAAACGCCGTCGAAACGCGGAGCCCGCGGAGAACGCAGAGGAGAAAACCAAACCACGCTTCGCGCCGGATCTTTACCTCGCGGGTGAAGCTCTCCGGGATTCCCATCTCGCTCTGGTTCCTCCGCAGCCTCCGCGCACTCCGCGTTTCAATCGCGGAATTTATTGAGAATTGCGCGAAGAAGTGACGCCGACCGGAGGGCGGCGAGTCCCTTCGCTGCCGTGTCGACCAGAGATCGTTGCGGCGCGGAACGGAGTCCGCGCCCTACCGGGATCGCGTCACTTCTTCACGCAAGGCTCAATAGGATCAACGCCGGGCCGGTCGCCCGGCGGCGGGCGTGGATCGCCGGGGGGATGGAGACGCGGAAACCGGGCTCGCGCTGGCGTCGTCGTGCCGTAGTTTTTTCGCATGGAAAGCGTCGGACAGCAGCGACCACAGACCCGGAAGAAACCGGCTTTCCCGATCAACCCGGGATTGCGCGGCTATTTGCAGCACTACCGGCGCGAGCGCGAACTGCCGGTGACCTACGACCAGCTGCTCGCGTTTCACGAGGCGATTCCGCTGCCGGACGCCGACGGCAAGCCGACGTTGTGGGACAGCGTGATCTACCGCGCGGAGGAGATGACGGCGCTCTACGACCGGTTGAAACGCGTCTACGCCATCCTGAAGGTCGACGGCGATCTCTCGGTCGTGGAGCATCTCTACATCGATCGCGTGGACTTCTGCGGCTTCGGCAATTCGACGCCGTTTCGTATCCGAATCGTCAACGCGTACAACGACAACGCGGATTATTTCTATGTGAAGCGCGCCGACGCCTCGCGCGTTTACGGCCTCGAACTCGAGCATCTGCTCTCGCCGAATCGGCTGAATTTTCTCACGACCGGCCAGACACTCGTCGAGGAGCACATCGTGGGAATTCCCGGCGACAGCTTCATCGCGCACTGGCTCTACGACGAGAATCTGAAGCCGATCCGCGTCGCGAAGGAGCTGGTGAAGTTCAACGAGCGCTGCTTCGTGCGGCTGCTCGGCGACATGCGTTCCTACAACTACGTCGTCGTGCTCACGCCGGATTTCGAAGGCTCGCAGCTGCGCATTCGCGCGATGGACTTCGACCAGCAGTCCTACGACGGGCACAAGAATTTTTATCTGCCGCAGTTCTTCAAGGAGAACGCCGAGGTCGTGCGCTACTGCATCAAGCACCTGCATCCGCAGACGGCGCTGCAATACCGGCGCGAGGAGCAGACGCTGATGTTTCAACGCGCGGAGCTGGCGGCGCAACGACTGGGATTTCTGCTCGACGAGATGGCCGTCGATCCGATCGCGCCGATCGAAAAAGTCCGGGAGTTGCGGGCGAGTCTCGCGGAGCACTACCAGCGCGACGAATACCACCGCTGCGAATCGATGGGCGATCTGGTGCGCGAAAATCTCGAGTCGATCCGCCGGCAGATCGGCCGGCCGGCGCGACCGGAGTTGGTGCCGGATGCGGATTGAGGATGTAGGGCGGGGTCTCCGCACCCCGCCGGTTTGGGTTCGATGCTGAAAGATCCCTGTGCTCCCGCACAGGGCTACCGATCACCGAACGCTTATCCGAACGCCGGCGCCGCGGCGCCGATGCCGATCGCTTCCACTTCCTCGGCTTCCTCTTCGGGAAGTTCCTCGAGTGGCGCGAAACGTTCGGACGAAAAACCGAGTTCCTGTTTACCCTGATGAAATGGATCGGGCGGATTTTTCAGCTCTTCCAGCAGCAGGCCCACAGTCGCGCTGTCGCCGCCGCGCACGATTTTTTCGCGGCCGAGAAAAACTTCGCGGATCGTGTAGACGTCACCCTTCACCGGGAGCTGTTTGTAGAGCGCCAGAATGACGGGGGGAAACGTGTCGTTGATGCAGACGACTTTCTGGCCTTTGACCATGGCGGGAAGAGAAACAGGTCAGGCCAAGTCCGCAACGGTGGCAAAACGAAAAGCCGCGCGCGGATTGCGCTGGGCGTATCTGGTATTCCTGTAGCGGCGGTCTCTGACCGCCGGGAGCCGTGATTCGAGCGGTTTGAAAAAGAGTGGAGTCGCGCGGCGGGTCGAAGGTAGGAGCCTGCTTGCAGGCGATCCCGGTGGGCGAAGGTCCAGTATCGCCTGCAAGCAGGCTCCTACACCTCCAGCGGCTATGGAAATTTTCAAAGCGCTCTCGCGGGATCGAGCGGAGATCGCACCGACGGCCATAGACCGCCGCCACAGGTGCGTGAAAAAGCAGGCTGCGCCCGGTGGCGGTGTTCGGCTTCGCCGCCCGGCTCCGCTACTCGATTCGCCCCTCGTCGAAATCGATCAGGTCGGGAACGGAAAGGATCTCGTCGGCGCGGTCGGCGCAACCCATCGCCGTGAGCGCCTCTTTAAGAAATTCGCGGCCGGCGGGCGTCATGCCTTTTTGCACGAGCGCGCGATTCCATTTGGCCGCACCCACGTCGGCGGGCAGGAGCGCGATCAGCTTTTCCTCGATCTCGGCGTCGGTGGAAGCCTCGAAGACGATTTTCTCCACGGCGGCGGGATCGATCCCGAGATGAAGAGAGAGAAAACGATCGAGGCCGCGCTTGTAGTTCTTCGCATAGCTCGCCGGCAGCGCGCCGTGCTCCTTCACGTAGCGACACTTCGCGAGGAAACGCGGGAGGTAGAGCAGGCCGGTCGCGCGGTGCGGCAGATACGGCGAGGGCAGGCAGGTGAGCACCTCGCCCGTGGACCCGGGAATCGGCTTGGAAGGCATGCGGCCCGATTGCCACGGCGGCGCGGACGCGTCAACGCCGCCACGCCGTGACGGAACGATTTTGGGTTCGCCCGGTCGGTGGCGCTTCCGATTTTTTTTCGAGTCATGAACGCCTCCGCATGCGCCGCCTGATCCGAGCCCTCGCCTTCGCCGGCCTGGCGGGCGGCGCGGCTGTCTCGATTTCCGCGCAAACGCGCGCGCGCGACGTCACAAAGCTTTTTGGCGAACTTTGCAGCGGCTGCCACGGCGAGCACATGGAAGGCGGCAAGGCGCAGAGCCTCATCGACGGTGCGTGGCGCTTCGGGGGCGACGACGAGAGCCTGCAAAAAAGCATTCGCGATGGTCATCCCGCGGACGGCATGCCGGCGTTCAAGGACGCGGTGAGCGCCGCCGAGATCGCCGCGCTGATCACGTTCATCAAGGAAACGAAAACGCGGGCGGTCGACCCGCAGCCGCGCGAGGAGCGGCCCCTGCCGGCCGGCGTGCAGCGAAGCGAGGAGCATGCGTATCGCTTCGAATCGATCGCCGAAGGTTTCAACGTGCCGTGGTCGCTGACATTTCTCCCTGACGACCGCATGCTCGTGACGGAGCGGATCGGAAAACTGCGCATGATCGAGCACGGGAAACTTCTTCCCGACCCGATCGCCGGCACGCCGTCGAACATCCTCGTGCGCGACGAAGCCGGACTGATGTCGGTCGTCGCCGATCCGGACTATGCGCGCAACGGCTGGATTTATCTTTCCTACAGCGACCGCGGGCCGGACGACACGTCGATGACCCGGATCGTGCGCGGCAAAATCCGCGACGGCCGCTGGGTCGAGCAGCAGGACGTGTTTGCGGTGCCGCCCACGGAATACCAGCCGAGTTCCGTGCTCTACGGCGGGCGGCTCGCGTTTCAGGGACCGTATTTGTTTTTCAGTGTCGGCGAACGCGGGATGGAGGAATTCACGACCGGCGACGCGCAGGATCTCGCCGTGCCGAACGGAAAAATCCACCGCATCTTTCCCGACGGCCGCATCCCGCGCGACAATCCCTACGCCGGGCAGCCGAAAAAATTCGCCTCGATCTGGGCCTGCGGCGTGCGCAATCCGCAGGGCCTCGCGATCAACCCCGCGGACGGCTCGCTGTGGGAAACGGAGCACGGCCCGCGCGGCGGCGACGAGCTGAACTGCATCGAACGCGGAAACAACTACGGCTGGCCGGTGATCACCTTCGGCATGAACTACGAGGGCACGCCGATCTCCGCGAAGACGGCGGCGCCGGGGATGGAGCAGCCGGTGATCAACTGGACGCCATCGATCGCCGCGAGCGAGCTGGAGTTTTACCGGGGCGATAAATTTCCGCGGTGGAAAGGCCACCTCTTCATCGGCTCGCTCGCGCAGCAGAAATTTCTGCGCATGGTGGTCGACGGAAAGCGCATCGTGCACCACGAGGAAGTTTTTCACGGCCTCGGTCGTATCCGGGACATCAAAACCGGTCCCGACGGTTATCTCTACCTCGCGCTCGAGCTGATCGGCAAACCCGGCCGAATCGTCCGGATCGTGCCGGCCGAGGCGCCCCCTGCGATTTCCAATTAGTCGCACCGCACCGACTTGGGACGGGGTCTAATATTCCCGGACCGCGATCAAGTTGGCTGCGCGCGGCGCCGATAGGAAAGCAAAACAACCCATCTACTGGGGAAAGCAGACCTTGGCCGGCCGAACGCGCCAGTCGATTTAGGAACGCCGCCCGCTATGAAAAAATTCACCCTTGGGAAACGCATCGCGCTCTGTTTCGCCATCGTGCTCGCGATCACCACCGCCGTCAGTATGCTGGCCTTCTCGCGGTTGTTTGCGATCAAGGCCAAGGTCACCGCGATCGTCACCGACAGCCTGCCCGGCACCTATTCGATCGGGCGCATCGAGACTGAAGTCACGAAGGCCGAGCTGCACCTGCGCACACATCTGCTCAGCACAACCCCCGGGAAGCTAGCGGAACTCGAGCAGAAAATCGTCGAGAGCAAGGACACCGTCGGCCAGCTCTATGCCGAGTATGAAAAGACGATCACGCAGCCGGAGGATCGCGCCCTCTTCGACAAACTGGCTTCGCTCCGGCCCGGTTACTTGAGCCGTCGCAGCGCCGTGCTCGCGCTCAGTCGCGAGGGGAAGAAAATCGAAGCCCTCGCACTCACCTCCAGCGATCTCGAGCCGTATTTCGAGAACTACATGGCGCAGGTCCGGGAACTCGTGAACTTCAATCGCCGGGACGCGGTCAGCTATTCCGATGCGATTTCTCACACGATTCGCCTGACGCAGTTCGCCATGGCGGCAGGCGCCCTCGCCGCGTTCGCGCTAAGCGTCGGCGTCGGATTCTACGTCGTGCGCGATACGAACCGGACCCTGAGGAGAGTAGCCGTAAAGATGGAAGAAAACTCCGAGCAAGTCGCCGCCGCCGCCCGCCAGGTCTCCGCCTCCAGCTCCGCCCTCGCCAGTGGCGCCAGCGAGCAGGCGGCGAGCCTCGAGGAAACCAGTGCCTCGCTCGAAGAGGTCGCCAGCATGACGCGGCACAACGCCGAGAGCGCCAAACAGGCCAAAGAACTCTCTGGTCAGGCGCGCGTCGCCGCCGACTCGGGCGCCATCAGCATGTCGGCCATGAAAGTCGCGATGGACGAAATCAAGGGCTCGTCGAGCGACATCGCCAAAATCATCAAGACCATCGACGAAATTGCGTTTCAAACCAACATCCTCGCCCTCAACGCCGCCGTCGAAGCGGCGCGAGCCGGCGAGAGCGGCATGGGCTTCGCCGTCGTCGCGGAAGAAGTGCGCAGTCTCGCCCAACGATCCGCCGGCTCCGCTCGTGAAACTGCGGACAAAATCGAAATCGCCATCCGTAAGAGCGAACACGGCGTGACTCTCTCCAACAAGGTCAACGAGGCGCTGATCGAAATCGTCGGAAAGGCGCACAAGGTCGACCAGTTGGTCGCCGAGATTGCCACCGCTTCAGCCGAACAAAGCCAGGGCATCGCGCAGGTGCACACCGCCGTGAGCCAGATGGACAGCGTCACGCAGTCGAGCGCCGGCAATGCCGAGGAAACCGCCGCCGCCGCCGCGGAACTCAATCGCCAAGCCACATCGATGAAGGACAGCATCCGCGCTCTGCTTGACTTGATCGGCGCCAGCGTCGCCACCGCAGGTTCCCTCGCGCAAGGCTCGCAGGCATGCGCCGTTGCGGCCGCGCCATCGCCCGCCCGGACATCCCGCCGCCTCGAGCTCGTCGCCGCACCCGCGGAATAACTCGCTCAGGCCAAAGCCGGGACACCTGGCGTTCGACCGGTCCGCCTTCCTCGTGGCCGGGCGCCGTGAATTGGATGGTCGGGCGCATTCTCCCTGGCGCGCTGCTCACGCCGCGGGCTGCGACTGTTACGGTAGCCCTGCGCGGGAGCGCAGGGACTTCGCCGTGCCGGTCAGTCCGATAGGCGAGCCGCAATCGCGATAACCCGCCCTACCTCCGCCCAAACTCCTCCGGCACCTGCGCCCGTGCCCGCGCCGTCGCGACGAAGCTCGGCACCGTCGCCACCAGCACCCACGCGAAAAACGCCACGTATCCGAGTTTCTCTTGCAGCCAGCCCGCACCCAAGCCCGGCAGCATCATCCCCAGCGCCATGAAACCCGTGCAGATCGCGTAGTGCGCCGTGCGGTGCTCGCCGTCCGCGGCCCACATCATGTAGAGCAGGTAGGCCGCGAACCCGAAGCCATAGCCGAATTGCTCCACCGCGAGCGCCGAGCCTATCGCCACGGCATTCGCCGGTTGCGCGAGCGCGAGCAGCACGAACACCACGTTCGGCGCATACATCGCCAGGATCATCGGCCAGAGCATCCGCTTCAGTCCCCACCGCGAAATCGCGACGCCGCCCGCCAGCCCGCCCGCGATGAGCGCGATCACACCGACCGTGCCATAAATGATGCCGACGTCCTGCGTGCTCAACCCGAGCCCGCCCACCGCGCGCGCATCGAGCAGAAACGGCGTCACCAGTTTCAGCAGTTGCGCCTCCGCGAACCGATAGAGCAGCAGAAACGCCAGCACGGTACCGACGCCCTTTCGTCGAAAAAACGCGGCAAACACCGCGAAAAAATCCTTCGCAAACCGCGCCGCTCCCGTCGGCACGGGACCATCGCCCGCCGGCCTCGGCAGCGCGAAACCGTGATAGGCTGCGACCGTCAGAAAAAATCCTGCGGCCACCGCGAAGACCCACGCCCAGGCCCGCGCCGGATCGCCGAGCCTGCCGGTCCACCAGCCAGCCAGCCACACGAGCCCGCCCTGACCCGCGATCATCGACAGCCGGTAAAACGTGCTTCGCACACCCACAAACGCCGCCTGGCGATGCGTCGGCAGCGCGAGCAAATAGAATCCATCCGCCGCGATGTCGTGCGTCGCCGAGCTGAACGCCATCAACCAGAATGCGGCGAGCGTCCCGCGGAAAAACAGCGGCCCCGGCAGCAGCACCGCGACGCCGGCCAGGCCGGCGCCGAGTACGAATTGCAGCGCGACGATCCAAACCCTCTTCGCGCCGCCCAGATCGACGAGCGGTGACCAAAGCGGTTTGATGACCCACGGCAGATAGAGCCAGCTCGTGTAGAGCGCGATGTCGGTGTTTGAGACGCCGAGATTCTTGTACATCACGACGGCGACCGTCATCACCGCGACGTAGGGAATCCCTTGCGCAAAGTAGAGCGTCGGAATCCAGCGCCACGGCGCCGGCGAGTCGGTCGGTCGAAGTTCCATGCGATAGTTCGCGCGCAGGCTGATCGCCTTCCCGCCCCATCTCCATCTCCGAATCACCCGCCGTCCTCCCGCCATCCTCTCGACCGCCCTTTCCTCGTCTGCGCCTCATCGGCAATGTCACGTATTACGTGACATTGGTTCACGGCGACATTTCGCTCCCTCGCGCCAGCGTCGGAAAACTTGTCACTTATTAAGTGACATTGAAAAATGGGCGACCGCTGCTCACCCAGGCCCGTTTTAGGAGGTGGCGTGCCCTGCCCGCGCGCACTTCGTGCCGCGGCACTGATGAGCTGAATGTCACTTATTAAGTGACATTGTTTTTTTCACATCGGTCGGGATCATCCGACCCACCGCAATGGGAATGTCACGTAATAGGTGACATTTGATTTAGGCGCTGGCGGCCAGGGCGGCAGCGCGGAGGGGCGGGAGCGCGGGGGAGCGGAGCGCGGGGCGGAAGGCGGGGCGGCGGGTGCGGGGAGGGGAGGCATGGGTTGCGTTGCGGTGGAGGACGTTTTCAGTTCGCGATCGATGGCTGGGCGGACGTTCAAGTTCCCCTCTCCGCAAACCGGCACCGAGTATCTCGTTTTTATCGAGCCGCCATGCACGGACGAGCCGGACGCCGCCGGTCCGTTTCCCCCGTGCTCTTCATGGATGGCGACGACCAGTTTCGCTTCGCAGTGGCCGCCTATCGCGAACTTCGCGCCGCCAATCGCGTGCCGCCACTGCTACTCGCGGGTGTCGGCTATGGCGCGAGCTACACGAAGCCGGGCAACAAGCGTATCCGGGATTACACGCCCACGTCGCTGGCGACGGAGCCGGAGAGCGGCGGCGCCGACGCCTTCCTCGCGTTTCTCACCGACACGCTCTGGCCGGAACTCGCCCGCCGCTTTCCGCTCCGCGCGGACGAGCGCGGATCGGCGGGCATTCGCTCGGCGCGCTGGTCGCCCTGCACGCGATGATGGCGCCACGGCCGTTTTTCACGCGGCTGCTCGCGAGCGCGCCGTCGTTGTGGTGGGACGACCGCAGTCCCCTCCGGCTGCTCGCGGGGTGCCGCCAGCGCGCGGCCGATCTGCCGGTAAAACTCTTTCTCGGCGTCGGCGCCGAGGACACGCCGTCGATGACGGGCGATCTCGCGTTGCTCGAGGAGCAACTCGCGGCGAACTCGTTCAAGGGGCTCGCGCTGAATTCCACGCGGTTCCCCGCTCGCGATCACTACGACGTCCTTCCCGATGCGTTTCGCGCGGGCCTGGTGGCGCTCTATGGCGCGGGCGATTCGCCCGACTCGGTTGGATAGGTGTCGTTTCCGCGTCGTGGCGAAGCGCGGACGGCTTGGGCAACCGTTTCGCCGCCGCTGGCGTCCGCGAGAATTCGGTCCTGCGCGCGGGGCCAGCGCGGGAACCGAAAGCTTCGTCAACCGATCAGCAGCAGACTCACCTCGGGCCGGCAGTTGAACCGCACGCCGTGCAGATTGCCCACGCCGCGTGTGATGTAGAGCCAGCGATTTTCCCAGCGGTGCAGGCCTTCGATATAGCGCTTGTCCTCCACCGGTGCGAACGGCGCGCCCAGGAGCGGAATCCGAATCTGCCCGCCGTGCGTGTGACCTGCGAGCATCAGATCCCAGTCGTAGGGCCGCAGCTGCGCCTTCGCGTCCGGATTGTGATTCAACACCAGCCGCAGGGCGTCGCCTCGCGCGGGAATTTGCGCGAACGCCTTGGCCGGTTCGCACATGCCCGACCAGAGATCGCCCAGGCCGATGAGTTGGAGCGCTTGTTCGCGGAGGGTGATTTCGGCGTGGGTGTTTACCAGGCACGGAATGCCGGCGCGCCGGAGGAGGCGCGAAACTTCCACGATGGACGCGAGGCCACTGCGGCTGCCGGCCCAAATGCCGCCGTCGTGATTCCCCAGACAGGCGAAAGTCGGTGCTGCGGCCGGCAGCCGCGCCAGCGTCGCTGCATACGGCGCGATGTTTTCCAGCCGGCCGGTTAAGAAATCGCCGGTCACCAGGATCAGGTCGGGTTTTTCGGCCAGGCCGAGCGCGATGCTTTCCGCGATGAACGCCAACGACACCACGGGCGAGAGGTGGAAATCCGAGAGGTGCAGCACGCGGAGCGGCCCACCCTTGACGCGCAACGGCACCGGCATCCGCGTGGTCCTCAACCAGCGGGGCTCGACTCCGCGCACATAGGAGAAAGCTCCGCCTGCGGTCAGGCCGCCGAGGCCGAGGACGAATTGCCGCCGCGTCAGCATCAGGCGGCGCGTCGGGCGAATTCAGGCGGTCGGGCGGCCGCGCGTTCGAGCTGTTTTCGCCACGGCGTTCTCATGCTGATTCCAACCTGCTTTCAAGGCGAGACCATCCCTGCGCTCCCGCGCAGGGCTACATTCAGACGTAGCCCGCCGCGGGAGCGGCGGGACGAATTGGCCTCGTCTTTGAAAGCACATTGGAAGACACAAGGCTAACGCCCCGCGAGAATTTCGCGAGAGGCGCCGGTGCTTTCCGCGGCTACCTGCCGCGGAAAGTCATCGCCGCATTGAGCGCGGCTAATTGAATTGGAGCCGTTCTTTATTGCTAGCTGTTTGAGCCGATTGATGATGGTCGGACTTTCTCGGTCGTCTCCTTCACATGATTTCGCGTGCCTCCGTTGTTCGGCGCGTTCGGATTTTTGGAAAATCCGTCGCGACGCTTTGGACGGCGGCGATGTTGGGAGGGCTCGGCGGCGCGCTGCCGCGAGCGATCGCAGCGGAGGCTGCGCCGGCGGAGCCTCCGCTCACCAACCCCGCCCAAGTCTGGATGCTCACCCCCGAGCAAAAAGACGTCGTCCATCGCATCCAGTTCGAGGGACGCGTGAGCTACTCCGAGCGGCGGTGGCGTCATCTCTGGCTCGAACGCGACGGGGCGGGCGAGTATCTGCAGCTTTCCCCGACCCCGCCGGAGCTGCGGCAGGGCCAGCGCGTGCGCCTCGAGGGCACGCTCGTGCCGAACGTGGGCCTCGAGGCCGCCCGCGTGCACGTCGAAGTGCTCCGCGCCTATGAGCCGATCGAGCCGCTGGAGGCGACGGCGCGGATTCACGACCTCACCGCGTTCACCAGTCGCGTCGTGACCGTCGAGGCGTATGTCGATGGCCAGCAGTTGAACGACGACGATCACCTGCGGCTGTCGCTCGTCGTCGCGGACCAACCCGTCACCGCCTGGGTGAAACCGAAAAATCCCCGCTCCGTTCCGCGCTGGCAGGGGAAGTTCATCCGGCTGACGGGCCTGTATCAGGCGCGCTTCGACCCGACCGCCACTCAGTTGACGGTCGAGCTGTGGACGGCGGACGAAGGCGATGTGGTCGTCACCGGCTCGATGGCCAGCTCGCAGCGTTTCAATCTGCCGGTGACGCCGGTCAACGAAGTCTATCGCGCGCCGGCGAACGCCGAGCTGAAAATCCGCGGTCGCGTGCAGGCGAGCGAGCCCGGCGCGTCGCTCGTCGTGCGCGACGAGACCGGACAGATTTACGCGCAGTCCGCGCTGCAGCAGCGGCTGCCCTACGGCGCCGAAGTCGAAGTGGTCGGCCGGCCGACGCTCAGCGCGGCGCGGTGGACGCTGCGGTCGGCCTTCTACCGCGTGATCGGTCCGCCGCCCCTCGACGACAAACCGGAATTGAAGAGTGTCGATCAAATCCGGCAGTTGAGCCTCGAGCAGGCGGCGCGCGGCTTGCCCGTGGAGTTCTCCGGGGTGGTCACGTGGTCGCAGCCGGGGGGCAAGATCTTCTTCGTCGAAGACATTACCGGCGGCATTCGCGTGCGCTGTCCGGCCAGCATGGAGGCTCCGCCGCGCAACAAGTATCTTCATGTCGAGGGCGTGACGTTCGACGGTGGCTTCGCACCCGCGATCGAGCTGCGGCGCATGCGCGATCTCGGCGCGATGGAGACGCCGCGCGTGAAGGAAATTTCCTACGACCGTGCGATCACCGGTGCGGAAGATGGGCAACTCGTGGAGATGCGCGGCTTCTTCCAGCGCACCGAGTCCGACGGGGCGACGCGACGCATTCACGTCACCACACCCGGGGGCGAGTTCGTCGGGCTGCTCTCCTCGGCCGTGAATTTCTCGCCGACCGTCGGCTCGCTCATCCGCATCCGCGGCGCGTGCGAAGCGGTGGTCGACGACAACGGCCGCATCTCCGGCATCCTCCTGCGCATGGGCTCGCTCGCTTCCGTGACGATCGAGGCCGACGCGCCGGCGGATTTTTTCGACCTGCCGCTGCGGTCGGTGAAAAGCCTCCGCCAACTCACCACGACGGGCGAACTCATGCGCGTGCGCGTGAGCGGCGTGGTGCTCCACGCGGACCCCGGTCATTTTATTTACCTCGAGCAGGACGACGTGGGCGTGCGGCTGCTCACGCGCGAGCCGGCGATGTTTTCGCCGGGAGATGAAATCGAGGCGGTGGGCATCCTCGGGCGCGAAGGCGTCCGCATCGAGCTGCGCGAGACCGTCGCGCGCAAGATCCGCTCGGGCCCGCCGCCGGCGTCCGTGTTCGTCGCGGATCCTTCGCGGCTGGCGGCCAACCTCGATTCGCGGCTCGTGCGGATGCACGGCACGCTCATCGACGTCGTCGATCGCGCGGGCGGCGCGCGGCTCACGTTGCAGGCGGGCAAGGAGCTGTTCGAGGCGGCGGTCGACGACTCCACCGGCGCGATCGCCCCGGACGCGCTTCGACTCGGCGCGGGTCTCGAGCTCACGGGGATTTATCAATTGCGCTTCGACGATCTCCGGCAGTCGCGGAGTTTTCAGCTCCGGTTGCGTTCGCCGGAGGACGTCGCCGTGTTCCGCCCGGCGCGGCTGTGGACGGTGCCGCGGGCGCTCGCGATGGCGGGAGTCCTGAGCGGCTGCACCCTGCTCGGTCTCGCGTCGGTCATTGCGCTGCGCCGCCGGGTGCGCCGGCAGACGGAGCAGATCCGCGCCCAGCTCGAGCGGCAGGCGCGGCTCGAAGCCGAGTTGCAGCGAGCGGCGCGCCTCGAATCGCTCGGCGTGCTGGCCGGCGGCATCGCGCACGATTTCAACAACGTCCTCACGATCATCATCGGCCATCTCGGCCTCGTGATGCTCGACGGGAAACCCACGGCGGAGACGACGCAGAGCTTGCAGGAAATCTCGCGCGCCGCGGGTCGCGCGCGGCAATTGACGCGGCAACTGCTCACGTTTGCGAAGGGCGGCGATCCGGTGCTCGCGCCGGTCGCGCTCGCGGAGGTGGTGAAGGAAGCGTTCGAGCTGACGTTGAAAAACGCTCCCGTGCGCCGCGAGATTTCCGCGCCGCCGGACCTGTGGCCGGCCTCCGCCGACAAGGACCAGATCGTACAGGTGCTGCAGAATCTCACCCGCAACGCGCTGCAGGCGATGCCCCAGGGCGGCACGCTCCGCGCCGAGCTGGCGAACGTGATGCGCGCCGCGGAGGCCGGGTCCGGCGTCGCCGCGGGACGTTATCTGAAATTGTCGCTCACCGACTCGGGCCAGGGCATCGCACCGGACGTGCTGCCGAAGATTTTCGATCCCTATTTCTCCACCCGCGAGAAGGGCAGCGGGCTCGGGCTCGCCACCGTTTATTCGATCGTCACGAAACACCACGGCCGGATCGAGGTGGAGTCGGAGCTCGGCGGCGGGACGACCTTTCATCTCTGGCTGCCCGCTGCGACGGAGCGGCCCGTCGACAGCCATCCGCCCTTTGCGGTCACGCCGCCGGCCGCGGGGCCGGGCGCGGACGACGGGCGACAACGGGGGCGGATTTTATTGATGGACGACGAGGACAGCATCCGGCTGATCGGCGCGATCGCGTTGCGCCGGGCCGGCTTCGAAGTCGTCGGCGTGGCCGATGGCCAGGAGGCGTTGCGCCAATTCGAGGCGGCGCGGGCCGAGGGCCGCGGTTTCGACCTGCTGATTCTGGATCTCACGATCCCCGGCGGCCTCGGCGGGCGCGAAACGATCGAGTGTATTCGGAAAACCGACGCGCGGGTGCCGGCGATCGTTTCGAGCGGCTACTCGCGCGACCCCGTGATGGCGAACTACGCGAGCTACGGGTTTCAAGCGATGGTGCCGAAGCCTTACGAGATCTCGCAGCTGACGGCGGCGATCGAAAAACTCCTGGGCCGCCCGCCGGCGTGAAGGGTGGACCCCGACGTCCTCGTCGGGCTGGGAGGTGTTGCTCGTCGATCAACCCGATCGGGGACGTCGGGTTCCACCGTCGGCGACGACGGCTGCGATGCGAGTTGCGGGAGCCTGCCGGCAGGCGATCTCCGCGCGCCAAAATCGATCATCGCCTGCCAGCAGGCTCCTCCAACATGCACCGGGGAACGTCACTTCACCTTCGCGTAGAACACGCAGTCGCGCGGCTCCGGGCCCAGATTGGGAAACGACTGCCAGCGCCGCAGCACGCCTTCGCGCTCGAGCCCGGCCTTCTCCATCACGCGCGCCGAGGCGAAATTTTCCGCGGCGCAGTAGGCCCACGCGCGACGCAGCCGCGGCTCGGTGTGCGCCCACTCCACGAGGAAGCTCAAGGCCTCCGCCGCGTAACCGCGGCCCCAATGCGCGCGGCCGAGCACGTAGCCGAACATCGCCTTGTCGCCCTCGACGAAGGCGCCGATCGAGCCGATGAGTTCGCCGGTGGCGCGCAGGAAAAGCAGGTAGCCGTAATGGCCGTCGTCCGTTTCCCAGCCGCGGTTGCGCCCGCGCAGGAAATCCGCGAGCGGCTCGACGGCGCCGTAGGGTTTCCAGGCGAGATATCGGGTCGCGGCCGGATCGCTCGCATACGTTGCGAAGGCCGCCGGCGCGTCCTCGCCGCGCGGTTTGCGGGCGACGAGGCGCACGGTTTCGAAGGGCTCCGGCGGGCGCAGCGGCGCCGCCGGCGGGCTCAGCCAGGCGTCGGCCATCATTTTTTCGAGACGCGTTCGCGCACCGTTTGCGCCCAGTTTTCCAGCGCGTCGATTTCAGTTTCCGAGAGTTTCGCCTCGCGATGGATCAGCAGATACGACGGGAGCGGCATCTCGTGGTCGTTGGTCTCGTCGATCGTCTGCGACATCCTCCGCGCGGCGCGCTTCGCCTCGTAGGCGCCGAACTGCGAAAAATTCAGGTGCCGCCGGCCTTCGCTCACGTGGCGCGCGAGCCACCAGCCGACGGGCTGGACTTCGGTGTACCACGGATAGCGCGTGTTGTCCGAATGGCAGTCGTAGCAGGCGCGCTCGAGCATCGCCTTCACGTCCGGCGGCGTGGGATGCAGCAGCGTGATGTCGTTCGGGCTCGTCTCTCGCGAAATATTTTTCGCCGGCCGGACGAACTGGATCGCGATGAACAGAACGAGCGCGCCGAGGAGAATTTTCTTTTTCATGACGGAACGGTCGCGGAAAAAAACCAGAGGAGCGTTACGCCGCCGGGGCCACGGCATCGCGCACGAGCGCCGCGATCCCGGGCGGCAGTTCGAGCGCGCGGGCGAGTGCCTGGGCGCGCGGGCTCATTTTGCGCCAGGTTTTTTTGACGATATCGACGAACTTCTCGCGCGGGTAGTCGGCGTGCTGCGCGGCGAAGGCGCCGATCTCGTTTTCCAAAAACACGAGGCACGCGGCGTCTTCGAGCGCTTGCGTGCCGGGATTCGTTTTCAGCCCGTTTTTCGAAACCCACGTCGCGACTTCGCCGGCCTCGGTCGCGGACGCGCCGGCTTCGAGCAGCAGCGCGCGGGCCCGCTCGGCTTGTTTCGTGTAGAGGGATTTCCGCCAGTTCAGGTAGCCGGCTTTGCCGTCGGGGAAGCTCGCGCGCGGCACCGACCAGCGTTCGAGATGCTGGCAGCGCGCGGCGAGGCGCAGCAACGGCGTGGGCTCGGCGGCGACACGCGCGACCCACGCTTCCATCCGCTCGGCGTAGACGAGTTCCATCGGCTGGCCGCCGGGCGTGCGGTGCGGATCGGCGGCGTGGGCGGCGTCGATGAGGGCGCGGGCGCGCGAGAAAAAATCCATGGCCGAATCGAAACGGTTGCGCCGTGCGCGGCAAGCGACGAGATTGCGCGGCCATGTCCGACGACGTCGCCCGAGCTTCCGCCGACTGCCAGCGCTGCGGCGTCTGCTGTTTTTCGGAATCGCATGAGTATATCTGGGTCACCGGCTACGACTGGGAGCGCCTCGGACCGGACGTGGACCGGTTGGCGCATTTCATCGGGAACCGGGCGTTCATGAAGATGAGCGACGGGCACTGCGGTGCGCTGGCAATCGAGCGACGGGCGGACGGGTCGCGCCATTTTGCCTGCACGATCTACGAACGGCGTCCGGAAATCTGCCGGTACCTGGAACGCGGGTCGCCGGAGTGCCTCGCCGATCTGGAAACGAAGGCGGCGGACGTGGCGAAGATGACGGCGCTGTAGGGCGGGGTCTCCCGACCCCGCCGGTTCGAATGTAGCGCGGTCAATCTGACCGCGGCTCGGGAAGCACGGGCAGGTTGCCCGTGCTACGGCGGGGTTCGGAGACCCCGCCCTACAAAGCCACGAAAAATCTGCGGCGACGGACGGCGCTGAACTATTGTGGCACCAGATAGATTTCCGCGAGTGCGATCCCACCGGCATCTCCGGCATCGCTGACCACCGCGGAATACACGCCGGGGTCCACGGTGAGCAGCAGCGCGGCGTCCTTGCTCTGTTCCCCCAGGGAAAACGCGCCGACCTTGCTGGCGGCGGCGGCGATGGCGGACCGATCCGGCGCCGAACCCCAATCGTCGTTGGCGGCGAGCACCCGCGCGCCACGATGGACTCGCAACGAAGGCCGGGCGAGCGGAGCGGCGATGCCTTGCGTCGCCAGCGTCGGCCCGACGCCACGGATCAACAGCGTGACGGGCTCGGAGCCGGTCACGACGAATCCCGCGATCAGCGCGTCCTCGCCGGCGCCCACGCGCCCGCGAGCGGAAAGGTTCGCCACTTGCGATGGAGTCTGATCGTCGAGTTCGTAAAGTTCCGCGAGGCCGACGCCTTCCGTGCCGCCGAAGCCGGACAAGTGCATCGAGTAACTGCCGGCGGCGACGGCCGCGACGGTGGCGCTGTCGAGGCTGTCGGCCGCGAACGGAAATGCACCGACCGCCGCGGCGAAAGCGGAGAGTCGCGGGGGGTACGGATCGGAGCCCCAGGCGGTATTAGTGGCCAGAGGCTCGCCGCTGCCGCGATGATCCCACAGGGCGATCGACGGTTGCTCGAGCGCGCGCTGCACGCCGAGCAACTTCAGCGCGGGCCCGACTCCGCGGAGGAGGAAGGTCTTGTTCGCGCCCTCCGGTCCGCTCACCACGAAACCGGCGATCAGCAGATTTTCCCCGGTGCCGGCGCGGGCGCGCGCGGAGAGATTGGCCAGCCGGCTCGGCGTGGAGAGCACCGCGACATCGCTGACGACGGTGCCGCCGACGATGACGGAATAACGGCCCGCGGAGGTGGCGGTGAAGGTGGAGGCATTCGCGCCCGCGATGCCCGTGCCGTCGCGCAGCCACTGATACGAAAGCGGCGCCGCGCCGTGCGCTTCGACGGTGAGCGGGGCCGACTGGCCGAAGCGCAACGCGCCGCCGTGCGGCGAGGCGTCGATCACCGGCGGTTCGCGCTGCAGAAACGCGAGCGTCGCCGGGCCGGCGAAGATGCGCTCCACGCCGCTGGCGATCTGGAGCGGGGTGTCGATCGTTTCGCCCGGCGCCGCGCCGAGCTGGCTGCTGGCATTGTAGCCCATCACCCAAAGGGAGCCGTCCTTTTTAAGAAACGCGCTGTGCGCTCCGCCTGCCGCGGCTGCAGCGACTTCCGTCGCGATCATCGCGGGGCTGAGTTGATTCGACGCTCGGCGATGTACCGCGGGGAAGAGTTGCGGAGACGCCGGGTCCGGCTCGATCAGGCCGAGCTGCCCGTTAACGCGGTTGGCGCCCATGCCCCAGAGCGTGCCGTCGCGCTTGACGAACAAGGTGTGATCGGTGCCGCAGGTCACCGCCGCGACGTCGCTCGCGATCCTGACGGGCGAGCGAAGGATGCCTTGGCTGCCCGTGCCGAGCACGCCCGCGCCGTTGTCGCCCCGGCCCCACAGCGCGCCGTCGCTGGTCACCCAGAGCGAGAAATTGTTGCCCGCGGCAAATTGAGCGACGTCGCGGGCGAGCAAGACGGGCGTGAGGATATGCTCCGGTCCGCCTTGCTGGAGTTCGCCGAACTGGTTCCACCCGACGCCCCAGAGCGTACCGTCTCGTTTCAGGAACAGGCTGCTGGAGAAGCTGGTGTCGACGGCGGTGACGTCGGTGGCGATCTGAAGGGGTGTCGATCGGTTTGTGTGCGTGCCATCTCCGAGCTGACCGAAAAGATTTCGGCCCGCGGCCCAGAGGGTGCCGTCGGACTGGATGAACATCGTGTGATACGAGTTTCTCGCGCTCGCGGCGACGACGTCGCGCGCGATCAGCGTGAGCGGCGCGAACGGCGGAGGCAGATAGGGTGAATCGAGACGCACCGAGCCGTCGCCGATCTGCCCGGCATCGTTGGCGCCGGCGGCCCAGAGGGTGCCGTCGCGCTTGAGATAGACGGCGTGTTGCGAGCCGAGGCTGGCTTCGGCGATGTCATCGCCGAGGCGCAGGGCGATCGCGTGCAGCGACGATCCGTTGCCGAACTGGTGGGCGTCGTTGGCCCCGGCGGCGAGCAGCGTGCCGTCTTCGAGCAGGAAGAAACTGCCGCTGACTCCGGCGACAACTGCGGACACTCCGCCGAGCACGCGCGCAGGATTCGGCCGGTAGCCCTCGTGAAAATCGTCGCCGAGCTGGCCGGCGAGATTGCCACCGGTCGACCAGGCGGCCCCGTCGTTTTTTAGAAACAGGAGGTGGTCGATCCCGCCCGCCGCCGCGATCACGTCCGGGGCGATCGACACGGGTCGCGGGCGGTTGGCGTTCGTGCCGTCGCCGAGTTGCCCGGAAGCGTTTTCACCCATGGTCCAGAGCGTGCCATCGGATTTGATGAACGCGGTGAAATAGCCGCCGGCCGTCACGCGGGTGACGCCGCTTTCCACTGGGATGGGCACCGAGGAATTGATCGTCGAGCCGTTGCCCAATTGACCGGATTGGTTGTCGCCCATGGTCCAGAGTGTACCGTCGCGCTTGATGAAGGCGCTGTGGTAGATCCCGGCCGCGGCGGCGGCGACATCGCTGGCGATCTTTACGGGGACCGACACGTTCACCATGGAACCGGTGCCAAGTTGGCCGTAGTCGCCGGCACCCGTAGCCCAAAGAGTGCCATCGGTTTTGAGGAAAAGGCTGTGGCCGTAGCCGGCGGACATCGATGCGACGTCAGTCGCCACCTGCACGGGCCGGAAGCGCGTGATCTGCGAGCCGTCGCCGAGCTGGCCGACGTCATTCCAGCCGACGGCCCAGAGCGTGTGGTCACGTTTCAAAAACAGGCTGTGGTAGTAACCCGCGGACATCGCGATCACGTCGAAGGCGATGGGCCGGAGCGTGTCGACCGCGGTTTCGTGGAGGCCGAGCCCGAGCTGACCGGAGGAATTGTCGCCGGTCCCCCAGAGCGTGCCGTCGCGCTTCAGGACGAGCGTGTGCAACGCTCCGCCGCTGACGCCCGAGACGTTTGTGTCCATCCGGATCGGGAGGGAATGCACGTCGAGCGCGCCCGCCCCAAATTCGCCAAATTCACCGTGACCGAGCGCCCACATCGTGCTCGTGGGAGACGCCACGGCCGCCGCGCCGAACCAGCAAATTTGAAACGCCGCGACGAAGGCGAAGCGGAAACGGCCCATGGCTTCCGAGGGTATGCCTGTAAAAACCGATGATTAAAGAAGATAGTCGGGCTGTCTCGAGTTATTAACTCTTCCGTTGCTTTCGACTCGGCCACTTCTAAAAACCGCTTTCCCCCGCCGATGATTCCTCCCGTTCCCTCCGCTGTGGCCTCCACCGTCCGCCCGATCAAGAAACTCATGGCTGCGAATCGCAGCGAGATCGCCGTCCGCATTTTCCGCGCGGGCACCGAACTCGGACTGCGCACGGTCGCGGTCTTCGCACAGGAGGACCGGCTCAGCATCCATCGTTACAAGGCCGACGAAGCCTACCAGGTCGGCGAGGGCAAGGGCCCGGTCGCGGCGTATCTCGACATCGACAGCATCGTGGGCGTCGCGAAGGAAAAGGGCGTCGACGCGATTCACCCGGGCTACGGTTTCCTCTCGGAAAACGCCGACTTCGCCCGCGCCTGCGAAAAGGCCGGACTCATCTTCGTCGGGCCGCGACCCGAGCTGCTCGAGATGATGGGCGACAAAACCGCCGCGCGCGCGCTCGCGAAGAAGATCAACGTTCCCGTGCTGCCCGGCACCGAGGAGCCGATCGTCGATCGGGACGAGGCGATGAAGATGGCGAAGACCATCGGCTTTCCGCTCATCATCAAGGCGGCGTTCGGCGGTGGCGGGCGCGGCATGCGCATCGTCCACAAGGCGGCCGATCTCTCGTCGCTCCTCGACGAGGCACAGGGCGAAGCGGGGCGCGCGTTCGGCAACTCGGCGGTGTTTCTCGAAAAATACATTCCGCGCGCGAAGCACATCGAGGTGCAGATCCTCGGGGACAAACACGGCAACGTCATCCACCTCCACGAGCGAGACTGCTCCGTGCAGCGTCGTCACCAGAAGGTCGTCGAGGTCGCGCCGAGTTTCGGCTTACCCGAAAAAGTCATCGCCGAACTCTGCGAGGCCGCCGCGCGCATCGCCCGCGAGATCCGCTACGACAACGCGGGCACGATCGAATTCCTCTACGATCTCGACCACCACGAGTGGTTTTTCATCGAGATGAACCCGCGTATCCAGGTCGAGCACACCGTCACCGAGGTGATCACCGGGCTCGATCTCGTGCGCGCGCAGATCCTCATCGCGCAGGGCCACGCGCTGCATTCGAAGGAAGTCGGCATGCCGCAGCAGGCCGCTGTGCCGCGCAACGGCTACGCGATCCAGTGCCGCATCACGACCGAGGATCCGGCGAACAAGTTCATCCCCGACTACGGCCGGCTCCTCGCGTATCGCTCGCCGGGCGGCTTCGGCGTGCGGCTCGACGGCGGCATGGGTTTCGCGGGCGCGGTCATCACACCCTTCTACGACTCGCTCCTCGTGAAATCGATCACGAGCGGCCAGACCTACGAGATCGCGATGAACCGCGCGCGCCGGACGCTGAGCGAGTTCCGCATCCGCGGCGTGAAGACGAACATTCCGTTTTTGGAAAACGTCATCGCGCATCCGCTCTTCCGCAGCGGTCAGGCGACGACGATGCTGATCGACACGTCGCCGGAGCTGTTCGCTTTCAAGCCGCGCCGCGACCGTGCGACGAAGCTGCTGAACTTTTTGGGCAACGTCATCGTCAACGGCAACCCGCACGCGAAAGGTTTCCGGCCCGAGAAGTCCTTCATCGCGGCGGTGCCGCCGGCGTTCGATCACGGTACGCCGCCGCCCGACGGCACGCGGCAGTTGTTGTTGAAACTCGGGCCGAAGAAATTCGCCGAGTGGACGCTGAAGCAGAAACGTCTGCTCATCACCGACACGACGTTTCGCGACGCGCATCAATCGCTCATGGCGACGCGCGTGCGCACCTACGACATGCTCGCGATCGCCGGCGCGAAGGCGCACCACGCGCCGCAGCTCTTCTCGATGGAAGTGTGGGGCGGCGCGACGTTCGACACGGCGATGCGTTTCCTCAACGAGGATCCGTGGCAGCGGTTGCGCGACCTGCGCGCACGCGTGCCGAATATTTGTTTCCAGATGCTTTTCCGTGGCGCGAACGCCGTCGGCTACACGAATTATCCCGACCACATCGTCGCCGGTTTCGTGAAGCACGCGGCGGCGAGCGGCATGGATATTTTCCGCATTTTCGACTCGTTGAATTATCTGCCGAACCTCCGCGTCGCGATGGACGCGGTGCAGGACACGCACGCGATCTGCGAGGCGGCGATTTGCTACACCGGCGACATCCTCGACGACCGGCGCGACAAGTTTAGTTTAACGTATTACGTGAAACTGGCGAAGGAGCTGGAGCGCATGGGCGCGCATTTCCTCGCGATCAAGGACATGGCGGGGCTGTGCCGGCCGTATGCGGCGCAAAAGCTCGTGAAAGCGCTGCGCGAGGAAGTCGGGCTGCCGATTCATTTCCACACGCACGACACGAGCGGCATCGCGTCGGCGTCGATTCTCCGCGCGAGCGACGCGGGCGTGAACGTCGTCGATCTCGCGATCGCGTCGATGAGCGGCAGCACGTCGCAGCCGAATTTGAATTCGATCGTGGCGGCGCTGCAGCACACGCCGCGCGACACGCAGCTCGACCTCGACTGGCTCAACACCGTCTCGGATTACTGGGAGCACGTGCGCGAGTTTTACCGGCCGTTCGACACGGCGCCGAAGACGGGCTCGGCGGAGGTTTACCTGCACGAGATGCCGGGCGGGCAATACACGAATCTCAAGGAGCAGGCGGCGTCGATGGGTGTGTCGCACCGCTGGCCGGAGATCGCGCGCACGTATGCGGAGGTGAATCAGCTTTTCGGCGACATCGTGAAGGTCACGCCGTCGTCGAAAGTCGTCGGCGATCTGGCGTTGTTTCTCTTCTCGAAGGGCATCAAGCCCGCGGACGTGGCAAATCTCGAGCCGGGCTCGACGCCCTTTCCCGAGAGCGTGATCGACATGCTGAGCGGCGGCCTCGGCTGGCCCGAGGGCGGCTGGCCGGAGCCGGTGTGGCGCGCGGTGCTCGGCGAGAAACGGTTCAAGGAAGCGAGGGCGAAATACCTGGCCGCTGTCGCGGCGAAGCCCAGAGCTAAGAGCCAAGAGTCTAGAGCCGGAAAGAAGCTCTCAGCTCTCGACTCTCAGCTCTCAGCTCTGAAAAAGGAACTCGCGGAAAAACTGAAGCATGAGCCGAGCGAGGACGAACTTTACTCGCACCTCATGTATCCCGCGGTGTTCGCGGACTTCGCGAAACACCAGCGCGAATACGGCGATGTGAGCGTGCTGCCGACGCCGGCGTTCTTTTACGGGTTGAAGGTCGGCGAGGAAATCTCGGTCGAGATCGAGGAGGGCAAGATTCTCATCATCCGCCTCGTGACGATCGGCGCGCCGGACAAGGACGGCCGCCGCACGATCAATTACGAACTCAACGGCATCGCGCGCGAAACGTACATCCTGGACAAGGGCGTGGCGCCGAAATCGAAGGCGCGTCCGAAAGCCGATCTCAACGATCCGTTGCAAGTCGCCGCGCCGATTCCCGGCTTGATCGTGACGCTGGCGGTGTCGGTTGGCGCGAAGGTGACGAAGGGCGACAAGCTCTTCATGATGGAGGCGATGAAAATGCAGACGTCGGTCTTCGCGCAGGCCACCGGCGTCGTGGCCGAGGTAAACGCGGCGGTGGGCGAGACGGTGGAGGCGAAGGATTTGATTGTGAAGCTGCGGGCGTGAGGGGTGCGCAGCCGGTGGGGGCGGCTCTCCGAGCGGTCCGTTGGGCGCTACGGACGCCTCGGAGAGGCGTCCCTACCGGCTCAAGATCCTACCGGCTCAAGATGCTGCCGGCTTAACATCCTGGGTTGATGCCGCAATTCACGTTCGCGCGGAGCGAACCGGGCCTGTTTTCTTCGACCAACCCCTATGAAAATATCAACCCTTCGGTGTCTCGCTTTCGTTTTGGTCGGCACGCTGGCTTGCATGAATGAAGCGCGAGCGGCGCATCCTTTTCTCTGTACGGATTCCTACGGCAACAAAGTCGCGCTGGTCGCGGCGGACGGAAAGATCGAGTGGGAATACGCCTGCCAGCATCCGCAGGATTGCTGGGTGCTGCCGAACGGAAATTTTCTTTTTTGCCACGCGCACGGCGCGATCGAGATGACACGCGATCACGCGATCGCCTGGGAATACAAGGCGGGCAAGGACACCCAGATCCACGCCTGCCAACCGCTGCCGGACGGTCGCGTGCTCGTCGTCGAGAACGGCCCGTGCCGCATCCTCGAGCTCGATCGCGCCGGAAAAATCGCGAAGGAGATCAAGCTGACGCCGCCGCCCGCGAATGTGAGCGTGCACGATCAGTTTCGCGGCACGCGCAAAACGAAGGCCGGCCACTATCTCCTCTGCCGCAAGGGCGAGCACCGGATCGAGGAATTCGACGGCGAAGGCAAAAGCCTGCGCTCGATTCCCATTCCGGGTGACGTGCACGAGGCGTTGCTCTTGCCCGACGGACATCTGCTGGTGGCGTGTGGCGAGGGTCACAAGATCCTCGAATTCGATGCGGCGATGAAGGTCGTGTGGTCGCTGGATCAAAACGAGGTGCCCGGCAATCCGTTGCAGCTGATGACGGGTTTCCAGCGGCTGCCGAATGGAAATACGATTTTCTGCAATTACCTCGGCCATGGTCATCTCGGCGAGCAGCCGCATTTCTTCGAGATCACCCGCGACAAGAAAGTCGTGTGGAGTTTCGCCGACCACGAGCACTTCAAGACGATCAACCAGATTCAGGTTCTCGACGTGCCGGGCGATGCGACGCGCGGCGAGATTTTGCGCTGAGCGGATCGGCCGCCGGAGCATGGGGCGTCGGCAGGGGCGGGTTTCCCAGCCGTCCGGAGATGGTGCGGAAGCGGACGCCTCGGAGAGGCGTCCCTACCGGGCGGCCAGGCCACGGGCGCGGGCGGCGAGGATGCCGTCCCATTTCGCGTTGGCTTCAGGGTCGATGATCTGGCGCGCGGGGTCGGCGTCGAACCAGCGGAGCGTGCGGGCAATGCCCTCGCGAAAGCGTGTGGTGCAGGTGAAGTCGGGGACGAAATGTTTGATCTTCGTGTTGTCGAAGAGCGCGCAGTTGGATTTGTCGCCGAGGAGCGTGCCGATCATGCCGGGTTCGCAGGCGCAGATGAAATCCGAGGCGATGTGGACGAATGTCGGCGCGGCGAGGGAGCGCGGGAAAGTGTCATCTATTAAATGATACTTTCCGGGAACGCCGGCGGCTTCGGCGGTGAGTTGATAAATTTGGTTCCAGGTGAGCGCTTCGTCCGAGGTGATGTGAAACGCGTGACCGAGCGTGTCGTCGCGGCCGAGCAGGCCGACGAGGCCTTTCGCGAAATCGCTGTTGTGCGTGATCGTCCAGAGGGTGAGGCCGTCGCCGGGAATGATCAGCGGGCGGCCGGCGCGGAGGCGGGCGATGGCGGTGAAACTTTTTTCGCCCCAGCTGTTGATCGCGAGCGGCACGACGGTGTCGCCGTAGGTGAGCGAGGGGCGGATGAGGGTGACGGGAAAATTCTCCTCGCGGTGGGCGCGGAGGAGGCGGTCTTCACAGGCGATCTTGTGGCGCGAGTAGTCCCAGAACGGATTCGCGAGCGGCGTGGACTCGGTGATGGGCGAGTGGGCGAGCGGTTTCTGATACGCGCTGGCGGAGCTGATGAAAACATACTGGCGCGTGCGGCCGCGGAAGAGCGCGAGGCGCTGCTCGATGGCGGCGACATCGAAGGCGATGAAGTCGACGACGGCGTCCCAGTGCTCGGAGCCGAGGGCGGAATCGACGGCGGCGGCGTCGGCGATGTCTGCAACGAGCGAGCGCGCGCCGGCGATGGCGGTGTGCTTCGAGCGGTTGAGGAGGGCGGTGTCGTGGCCGCGGGCGAGGGCGAGCTGGGTGCAGGCGGTGCTGATGATGCCGGTGCCGCCGAGGAAGAGAATTTTCATGGGGAAGCGAGGAGTTTTTATAAGAACAGGTCGTTGCAGGAGCCGGCTTGCAGGCGAGGTTGGTTGTCCGCACGAAGAAATCGCCTGCAAGCAGGCTCCTCCATCCGAGACAATCCGCGTTTGGCGATGACAGACAAATTGATCCTTCCCGCAACGGTGAGCTACGGCGACGTGGATCGTCGCGAAGTGATGTTGCTGCCGCGGGTTTTCAAGCTGCTGCAGGAGGCGGCGATCCTGCATGCGAACCAATACGGCACGGGCACGGGGGCGATCTTCAGTCGTGGCGAGACGTGGATGTTGAATCGCATCGCGGTGGAGATCGATCGTTATCCGCGTTACGAAGAGGTGCTGCGGCTCGAGACCTGGTCGAGCGGGATTCGCGGTTTTCGCGGCTATCGGGATTTCCGGCTCTACGACGCGCAGGAGCGGTGTCTGCTGCGTGGGAGTTCGATCTGGCTTTACGTGAGCCTGCGGACCAAGGCGATCGTGCGCGTGCCGCGGGAGGTGGTGGAAACGTTTCCGGTCGGGCACGACCTGCCGGCGTTTCCTGAGCTGGAGGAGGCGGAGTTTGCGGCGCCGGGAGCAGAGGCGCGTCGCATCGCGTTGGGGCTGCGGTTTTCGGACTTCGACGTGAACGAACACGTGAACAACGCGGCGTATTTCGACCTGTTGCAAACGGCGCTGGCGCGGGCGGGGCTGCCGGTGGAGCCGAGGACGATCGCGTTGCGTTACGCGAAGGGCATACCGGCGGAGGTGGACGCGGTGGAGGTGCGGGTGGAGCGGATGGAGGGCGGCGATGGCGGGGCGGCGGCGCGGTTCAGCGTGGAGGGAGAAGGGGTTTTGTTTGCGGTGGGACGGGTGGGATTCGGGAGAGTGTAGGCGGCTTGGGCGCGCCAACACACCCGCTCTTCGGGCACCCCTCTCAGGAGGGGACTTCGGCCGGCAGGCGCGGCGCGAAATTTCCTCGCCCGAGGAGATCTCGGCTGTGGCGCATGATTAAAAATCCCCTCTGGATAGAGGTGGCGCGGAGCGTGGCGGCGGCTCTGCGCTTGCGTGGCGGAGCGCGTTGGGATTTACCGGCAGCGCGTTCCAGCCGCATTGAACCGGACTCCCCCCCGAAGTCCTGCGGCGGGACGTGAACACTGTCCCATGTCGTCAGACTCTCCCAAGTCCACGAGTTCGCCTGCCTCCGCCGGCCTGAAGGGCATGGTCGTCGGCATCATCGTGCTGATCGCCACGATCGTGTGCTCGGCGGTGCTGCATCACCGGGCGATGTCGGCGTTGGAGATGGAGGTGCAGGACAAGCTGATGCGCGCGGCAATGAGCGTGGCGGCGGAGGTCGATGGGGATCTGCACCGGACTTTCACCGATCGCGCCCAGGAGCAGACGCAGGACTACGTGCGCGCGCTCGTGCCGCTGCGCCGCGCGCTTTACTGGCGGAAGGAAGGTCACGACGTGCGCAACGATTACCGCTTCATCTACACGTGCACGGAGAAGGACGGGAAAATTTTCTTCGTGCTCGATCCGACGCCGGCGGGCATGCGCCTGCCGAATGGCGTCGAGCAGAAGTCGCACATTTTCCAGCCTTACGACGATTCGAGCGAGACGCTGCGGCGGGTGTTTGCCGAAGGTGTGGCGCACGCGGACCCGAAGCCTTACCAGGACGAGTGGGGGATTTTCGTGAGTGGCTACGCGCCGTTCTACGACTCGGCGGGCAAGCTCGCCGGCGTGGTCGGCGTGGACTGGGAAGCGGCGACCTATGCGCGGCGGCTGGCGGGCATTCAGAACGCGTGGTATCTCCAGATTCTGCTCTGTCTGGCGAGCGGGTTTCTGTCGGGCGTCGGTACGGGGATTGCGCTGGTACGGCGGGAGCGCATCGAGGCGGCGCGGCGGCACGCGATCGAGGAGGCACGGCGGAATCGCGAGCGCTGGCTCATCATGGTGGAAACGCTGCCGAAGCCGGCGGCGCATTTTCAGGACGGCAAACTGTGGATGAACGCGCCGCTGGCGCAGGCGCTCTACTACACGCCGGAGGAGATCCCGACGGAGGCGGATTGGTTCGGGAAGATTTTCGGCGCGAAAGCCGAGGAGATGCGACAGCAGTTCGCGGCGGAGCGGGCGGGGGGTTTCAAACGCACGATCGAGTTTCGCGCGCGGCGCAAGGATGGCGAGGAGCGGTGGTTCGAGTTCACCGCGCACGTCTACAATCCCGGCGAAGTCTGGCTGATGCAGGACATCACGGCGCGGCGCGACTACGAAGCGGGCATCATCGAGGCGCGCGAGCAGGCGGAGGCGGCGGCGAAGGCCAAGGGCGCGTTTCTCGCGACGGTGAGCCACGAAATTCGCACGCCGATGAACGGCGTGATCGGCATGACCAACCTGCTGCTGGAGACGCCGCTCGATGCGCGCGCGAGGGAGATGGTCGAGACGATCCGCAACTGCGGCGAGATGCTCGTGGTGGTGATCAACGACGTGCTCGACTATTCGAAAATCGAGTCCGGCAGCATGGAGCTGGAGGACGAGCCGTTCGATTTGCGCGCTTGCGTGGAGGACTGTCTCGAACTCTTCGCGGGCCGCGCGGGCGAGAAGGGGCTGAATCTCGTTTACCAGATGGCGGCGGAGTGCCCGGGTTCGATTCGCGGCGATGGGAACCGGCTGAAACAGATTCTCTGCAACCTCATCGGCAACGCGGTGAAGTTCACCGCGGCGGGCGAGGTGGTGGTGAACGTCGGGACGGCCGAGGGGAAAAAACCGGCGGAGGGCGAGGCGTTCACGTTGAAGATCGGCGTGCGGGATTCGGGCATCGGCATCCCGCCGGACCGGCAGGATCGGTTGTTCAAGAGCTTCAGCCAGGTCGATTCGTCGACGGCGCGGAAGTTCGGCGGCACGGGGCTGGGCCTCGCGATTTCGAAGCGCCTCGTCGAGCTGATGGGCGGCGCGATCGGCGTGCACAGCGAAGCGGGCAGGGGCGCGACGTTTCACTTCACGGTGAGCACGCGCGCAGAGCGGGAGCAGACGAGTTTTCCGGTGGCGAAATCGATGCTCGGCGGCCGCAGCGCGGTGCTCGTGAGCGAGAGCGCGACCTCGCTCGCGGTGCTGCAGAGTTATCTGAAGCAGTGGGGGCTGCGGAGTCTGGCGGTGAGCGAACCGGCGCAGGCGCTGCGCGTGCTGCGCGACACGCCGCACGATCTGCTCATCACCGACATGCAGATGCCGGGGATGGACGGCCTGGAGCTTTGCCGCGCGGTGCGGGAAAGCGCGGCGAAGCAGCCGCGGATCATCTTGATGTCGTCGCTCACGCGGGCGGACATCCGCGCCGTCGCCGCGAGCAACGGCGTGGCGGCGGTGCTGCAAAAACCCGTGCGGCCCGGGACGCTGCTCCAGACGATCGAGGAGGTGTTCATGGGCGAGACCCGGCCGCCGATGCCCCTGGAAATGATGAAAAAGACGCCACGCCTCAGCGTGGAAATTCCGCTGCGCGTGCTGGTCGCCGACGACAATCGCGTCAACCAGCTCGTCGCACGGCGGATGTTCGAACATTTCGGATACGAGATCGACCTCGCGGCGAACGGCGAGGAGGCGGTCGCCGCGGTGCAGGGGAAAACCTACGATGTGGTTTTCATGGACATGCACATGCCGGTGATGAACGGCATCGAGGCGACGCAGCGGATTCGCGCGACGGTGGCGAAGGAGCGACAACCCTGGATCGCGGCGCTGACGGCGAATGCGCTCGAGGAGGACCGCGAGGCCTGCCTGCAAAACGGGATGGACGATTATCTCTCGAAGCCGATTCGCTCGGCGGATCTCGAGCGGGCGTTGCGCGAATTGGCGACGGCGATCGCGGCGCGGAAGGCGGAGTAGCGTCGGCATCCTGCCGGCAGGTTGAAAAATATGCCCAGGGTAGGCGCGTTCTCCTCAACGCGACGGTTCAAGCGGCGGATGGGGCCTGAGCGGCGCGTTGGGGATAACGCGCCCTACCGACTATGACGCGGCCCGCGCCTGAAGGCGTGCGGCGACGGGCGAGCTTTCGCGAGTGCGGCCGTAGCCGCAGACGACGAGGGCGACGATCGCGAAGTCGACGGCGGCGGTGAACAGCATGCCGAGGATCGCCTGCCATTCGGTGTAACGCTCGGCGTAGACATACATGCCGAGGTTCGCGAAACCGAAGAGCAGCCACGTGGTCACGCTCACGCCGACGGCCGAGCGGTCGCGCAGAATCCGCCCAAGCTGCACGAGCGTGGCGAGCGGGAAAACGACGGCCGGCAGAATGCCGGCGAGCTGGTTGAGAGTCATCGAGGGGGGCGGAGCGTGAGAGTGTAGCACGTGCGCCGGACGCGCTCTGCGCAGCGGTTGTCGGGCTTCGCGCACGCGTTGGCTGGCGGAAAGGCGCGACTGCGTTATGGGTTCTGCCATGAGTCCGCCTGCGCTGCCCGATCCGGCGACCGCCGAGTCACCGCCCGACGATCTGGCGGAGGCGGGGGTGTATCGAACGGCGGCGATCGGTTTCGAGCACGGGTTGGTCGCGCTCGCGGCGGGCTGGGCGTTCTGGCTGCTGCCGGACGAGCGCGGCTATCGGCTGATGGTCGAGCAGGAGGCGGTGGCGGACGTGCGCGAGCAACTCGCGCGCTTTGATCGCGAGAGCGTCGGCTGGCCGCCGCGGCCGATCGCCGAGGCGACGACGCGAAAGAGCGGCGCGCTGTTCACCCCGTTGCTGTGCGTGCTCGCGGCGCTGGCGGTTTTTTGGGCGCAGGGCAGATGGCCGGCTCTCACCGAGCTGGGTGCGGTGGATGCGACGGGGATTTTTGCGCGAGGGGAGATCTGGCGGCCGGCGACGGCGCTGTTTCTGCATGGCGACGCGGGCCATCTGGCTTCGAACGTGTTCAGCGGGCTCGGCGTTTTTGCCGCGGTGCTGATGACGATGGGGCGATGGCGCGGATGGTCGCTGATCGCGAGCGCGGCGGTGGCCGGGAATTTCGCGGCGGCGGCGATCCATTATCCGGGAGAGTATCGTTCGCTGGGAGCATCGACGGCGATTTTTGCGGCGCTCGGCTTGCTGACGGGGCGGGCGGTGCGGGTGATCGCGCGCGCAAACTTCGCGGGCCGCTGGCGGGCGATGGCCGTGCCGCTGGCGGCGGGGCTCGCGGTGCTCGGCTTGTATGGGGCGGGCGGCGTGGAGGTCGACGTGCTGGCGCATGCGACAGGCTTTGCCTGCGGGCTCGGATTGGGATTCATTTTCGCGATGAAACGAACGACGCGGGCGGAGGTTGAATCATGAATCCAACGCAATGGGCGGACGTGGATCGCTACCTCGGTGAACTCCTGTTGCCGGCGGATGCGGCTTTGGCGGCGGCGCTGAAGGAGAGCGAGGCGGCGGGATTGCCGGCGATCGCCGTCTCGCCGGCGCAGGGGAAGATGCTGCAGTTGTTTGCGCGCATGCAGCAGGTGCGGTCGATTTTGGAAATCGGCACGCTCGGCGGCTACAGCACGATCTGGCTCGCGCGGGCGCTGCCGGCGGATGGGCGGCTGGTGACGCTCGAACTGGAGCCGAAGCACGCGGAGGTGGCGCGGAAAAATTTCCAGCGGGCCGGGGTGGCGGACAAGATCGAGCTGCGCCTCGGGCGCGCGATCGATTCGCTGCCGCAGCTCGCAGCGGAGAAACGGGGAAAATTCGATTTCGTTTTCATCGATGCGGACAAGGCGAGCATCGCGGAATATTTCGATTGGGCCGTGCGGCTCGCCCGGCCGGGGGCGGCGATCGTGGTGGATAACGTCGTGCGCAAGGGCGCGGTCATCGACGCGACGAGCACGGATGCAGCGGTGGTCGGCGTGCGGCGCTTCAACGAGCGGCTCGCGCAGGACGGGCGCGTGAGCGCGACGACGATCCAGACTGTCGGCAGCAAAGGCTACGATGGGTTCACGCTGGCAATCGTCGCGGCCGGGACGTGAACGCGTTCAACGCAACCAGCCCTTGATAAAAAAAAGATAGAGGCCGACGAGCATGCCGAAGCCGATGGCGAAGGCGACCTGCGGCAGGGTGAACGGCCATGGGTTGCCGATGAGATTCATGCCGAAGAGGCCGCCGATCACGGCCGGCACGAGGCCGAGCACGCTGACGACGGCGAGGACGCGCATGACGCGATTCAGGTCGAAGGAGACGACGTTGAGGTGCAGCTCGATCACGGAAAGCACCTCCTCGCGGATGTTGAGCACGGTGTCGTAGAGATACGCGGCGGCGCTGGAGAGGCGGCCGAAGATTTCGGCGGAAGCGTCGGTCGCACCAGGCAGGAGCACGCGTTTCTCGGCGAGATCGGCGAGGACGCTTTTCAGACGCCAGAGGTCGGATTGGGCGGCGGAGAGTTCTTTTTTCAGGCGGAAGGTCTTCTCGAAAAATTCCGGGTGGCTTTCGCGCACGGGCACATCCTCGAGGGCGCGCAAATCCTGCTCGAAGCGGGCGACGATGGTTTCGTTTTGCCGCATGACGCGGGCAATCGTGGCGGCGAGCATGCGCAACGGAAACGGCGCCCCGGCGGGCTCGCTCGCGTCGAGAGCGGAAGCGGCGCCGCGGGCATCGAGTGTCTGGGTCGCGCGACGCGAGAGGGAGAGCAGGCCGTTTTCCCAGATCACGAAAAGCAACGCGTGGCGGTCGACGCGACCGGTGGCGTCGAGTTCGGGGAGCCAGAGGAACAGCGCCGCGTGATTCCGGCTGGCGACCAGATGCGGGTAGCTGGCGCCGAGCAGATGGGTTTCGAGAAAACCGGCCGGCAGGCCCGCGGCGGCAGTGACCTCGTGGAGTTCCTCGCGGCTGGGATTCGAAACGTGAAACCACTCTTCAGCCCGATCGCCGAGCCAGCGCTCGAGTTCGCTCCAGTCCGCGGGCTGCGGACTGGCGGCGGTCGCGGGGGCGTCGGCCACGAGGGTGACTCGGGCGGGACCCGTGGCGGTCGTTTCAGTCAGCTGGCGCGTGCGGTCGCGCACGACGATGCCGCTCGCGCGAAGGCCGAGCGTGACGACGCGGATGAGCCGGATCAGGCGCAGGATCGTCGAAGAGCGGAGCGCGCGCGACACGCCGGGCAGGAGCGAGGCGAGGGGGACGATGATCGTGGCGAGATCGATCCAGCGCCACGGATTGCACAGGAAGGCGCCGCGATCGCGGGCGCAGGCGAGCGCGAAGCCGTATTCGAGCGCGAACCAGCCGATGATGGCCCACTGCGTCGCGTCGATCGTCGCCATCGGGCCGGGGCCGACGGTGAAAAGCATCGGAAAAAGCGTGAGTGCCGTCGCCACGATGGCGAGGAAGCCGAGGAACGCTTCGTCGAGCAGTCCGGCGACGAGGCGTTGCGGCCAACGGTCGATTCGAAACGGAAAATCGGTGCGAATCATGGGTGCGAATGTAGCGCAACGGCGGACGGCGGGTCAAAGACTCGCGGATGCCCTCGGAGACCCGGGGGGAGAAGCGACGCGCGAGTCGCCGCTGAGGATACGCCGGCGGTTTACTGCGTTTCGAATAAACTCGCGGCCGGGGTCGTTGATCCCGGAAAGCGACGTTCGCTCGCGAGGAAAGCCGCCGGGCTCGACGACCCTGGCCACCGTTTTTCCGAACGGGCTCTGGAAAAAACGACCGCTGCAAAGCCGGGTCGCGGCGTCCAATGTTTAGTTGCCGCTCTGGCGTTCGGCCAAGGGCGGCCTGGGTGCAGTGTAACGCAATGCGTTACACTACCGGGAGGGCGGTCAGGGGGATTTGAGGGTTTGGATGAAGGCGTCGGCTTCGCGGATGGAGGCTTCCATGTCGGCGACGAGGCGCGAGATGTCGGCTTCGAGTTCGCGGCTGGTGGTCGTGAGCGAGGCGAGGGCGCGGGCGTTGAGGTTGTGTTTGAGAAAGAGCACCTGGTCGCGGAAGACGGCGAGCACGGGGTCCATGCGGTCGGCGGCGCGACGGAGGGCGCGCATGAGGTCGTCGTAGCGGCGGCGCGTGAGGTCGAGTTCGCGCTGGCTCTCGCGGCGGAGGTCGGCGTTGGAGTATTGTTTCAGTTCCTGCTTCCACTCGGAGAAGAGCGCGTCGGAGACATCCTCGACGGCGGCGATGCGATCGCGGACTTCCTTGGCGCGCGTCTCGCTGCGCTGGAACTCGCGATTGAGGTCGTCGTATTTTCGCTGGAGATCGCCGGCGTCGACCTTGGTGACGGCGAGGAAGTGTTCGAGGGCGGAGGCGAATTGTTCCTTGGCGGAGTTTTCGGCGTCGCGGGTTTTCTCGACGCGGTCGACGAGGATCTCGCGTTTGGCGAAGCCGATTTTTTCCATCGCGCCGTAGTAGGCGGCGGAGCAGGCGGCGAGGAGGAGCAGAGCGGCGGCGGAGAGGGCGCGCGCGAGTGCGGCGGGGCGTGAAGGCATCGCAGGATCGACCGCAGGAGAGCGCGGCGGTTGCCTCGGGAGTGGCCCGGAAAAGTTGGCAGCGGGTTTATGGTGGTGCTGCGCGTCGCTGATATCGGAGAGGCGCGCGGGTATTTCGCTCGCGCCGAGGCGGCGGCTAAGCGGACGATGCATGGGCTTATAATTTCATGCGCATCAACTTTCGCTTCGGTGTTTTGAAATGGGTCGTGTGCGTGGCCTGGGTGGCGGGGGTGAGCACGGCACCCGGTGAGCCGAGTGCGCCGAGCGCGCCGCAATGGCCGGACGGTTCAGCGGTGCAGTTGAAGGAGGATATTTTCGGCGTGCGATTTCGGGTGAAGCGCGAACTCGGCGGCGACAAAGGGGGCGAAAAATTCCTGCGGGAGCAATTTGCGGGGCATCCGGATGTCGCGGTGAAGGCTTATATGGCTTGGGCGTGTCTGTTCGGGAAGGCGTGGGGCATGCCTGCGTTGACGGATCCGGTGCATGGTCAGGCGCTCGCGTTGGAAGCGGTGGCCGAAGGAAGCCTGGTGGCGATGGATGCGTATGGCCGCGCGATCGGGTACGAAATGGTGCCGGGCGTGCCCGCGGCGCAGTCGATTCCGCTGCTGCAAAAGGCGGCGGATGCCGGCGTGCCGCGGTCGCTGGCGCGGCTGGCGTGGTACCATGCGGTGGGCTTCGGTTTCCCGCGGGATTTGTTGAAGGGGATTCAACTCGCGCGACGCGCGGCGGAGTTGGGTTATTCCACGGGATTGGTCGAACTGGCGGCGGGGCTCGAAGCGGGGCAACTCACGGGCCGGCCGGAGCCGGGCTTGGCGCTCGATCTGGAGGTCGAGGCGGCGTGGCACGCCGATGGGGACGCGTGGCGGCGCTTGAAGGCGCTCGGGGAAACGAATCCGCGGGCGAAGCTGCTGCTCCTCGCCGCGCAGGTGCACGAGGCGAACGAGGCGGCGTGGATGATGCCCGGCAAAGCGCGCGGCCGCGTGCAGGAACTCGAGAAGATCGCCGGCGTCGAGCCGCGGGCGCTCCTGGAAGTCGGCGAGTCTTACCTGGTCGGATACTACGCGAAACGCGACTACGAGAAAGCGGGCAAACTCCTTCGCGCGGCGGCGGCGCAGGGGAACGTCGACGCGAAATTTCTCCTCGCGAAAATGAAATTGCGCGGCTTCGGCCAACCGAAGGAGCCGGCGGCGGCGCTCGCCGAAATTCAGCAGCTGGCCGACGCGGGGAATTATCGCGCGGAGGCGTATCTCGGTTGGGTGCACTACTGGGGCATCGACGAGGCGCCGGGCGTGGCGAAGGATGCGGCGATGGCTTTTCGTTATGTGCGGCAGGCGGCGGAGCACGGCGACGTGTGGTCGCTGGTCAACCTCGGCTCGTGCTATGAGCACGGCATCGGCACGCCGGAAAATTACGCGCTGGCGGCCAAAGTTTACTGGCAGGCTTACGTGCGCGGTTATCTTCCGGGTTTGGAGAAGACACAGCGGCTGCTGGCTTTCGTGAAGAGCTGACGCGGGTGCGGGTGGAGTGGCCCGACGAGTGCGCAGGCCACGAGAAAGATGATTTCGCGCGGACGTTCGGGAGCCGGGGCTCGCGTTGAGCCTGAAAAATGTAGTTGGAACGCGGAGCCCGCGAAGAGTACAGAGGAGAAAACAAGAGCGCTTTGAAAATTGCCCTAGCCGCTGTAGGAGCCTGCTTGCAGGCGATACAGGATCTTCGCCCACCGGAAATCGCCTGCAAGCAGGCTCCTACATTCGACCCGACGCGCGGCTATACTCTTTTTCAAACCGCTCTGAGTTGAAACATCCGTGTCCGTCCGCTCGGCTCGTGGTGGCGTGGGATGGTTTCGGAGCGAGGCCGCGCGGCCGTGGAAGCGCGGTGCTTCAGGCGGGGGGCGGGGTGGTGGGCAAACGCAGGGCGCGGGCGAGGGATTTGACGGAGGCGTTCAGCGTGCGCGGGGTGGCGGACTCGGCGGCGGCGGCTATCTTGTCACGGTTTTCCTTCACTTCGAAGTGAGCCCACCAATCGACGACCTCCCAATGCGGCGCGAGATCGGGCCGCGCGAGAGTGTCGCCCCAGGCTTCGGGCCAGAGTTTGGTGGCGCGTTGAAATCCTTTCGCCCAATCGCAGGAGGCGACGGCCATCGCGAACGCGCTGAACTTTTCGTCCGGCTCTCCGGTGTCGAGATCCTCCTCCCAGATGTCGAGGACGGGGGCGTTGGGATGAGCATCGGGCGCGATGGCGTTGTGGATGAGATCGTCCAGTTGACTCCAATAGCTCATCAGCAAGCCGGAGAACTCCTGCGCTTCGGCTTCGCTGGTCCAGACGCGGCCTTCCGCGCCCCAGAGCGCGTCGAACGCTTTCACAGGTGAGAGCGCCGCGGGGCAGATCAGCATGGCGGTGAGCAGTCCACTGAGTTCGTAGAAATGAGGCACTTCGTCGGGCTCGGCGTCGAGGAAAGCCATCAGGTCGTCACGTGTGGCGAGGGCGTCTTCTTCGTCGTCGTCGTCGAGGCCTTGGTAATCGAAGCCGTCGGGGCCGCAGCGGGCTTCGAGGAGGGCGAGGACGCGTTCGACGCGTTCGACGCGCTCGTCGGAGTCGTTGGTGCCGCGAATGTAGCACGGGCGGCCGTCGCTGAAATCGCGCGGGCAGAGGGAGGCGTCGATGCCGGAGAGGACGCGGCGGGCTTTGCGAAAATCGCGGTGCGGTGCGAAGCCGAGCGACTCGGCGTAGGCGAGAGCGCCTTCGATCAATTTCCGGGCGCGGGCGGGATGGATTTTTTCACGGAAATCACCGCGGAGAGTCTGGTCGAGGAGGTCGCGCAGTCCGGAGCCCTCGAGGTCCGGCTCCCAAAAGGCGTCCTTCACGCCGAGGCAGAAAAGATCCATGAGGAAGCCGGCGAGATCGGCCGAGCCGTCGTCGCGCAGGCGGGCGATGAGGACGTAGGTGAGGCCTTGCTCTTCCCAGCTTTTGTGAAGGTAGGCTTCGTGGCGGATCATGATGGCGAGGGAAATTGAAAGACGGCCTGCCCGCGGAAAGAGCGAAATGAAATGAGAGCAATCGGCCGATCGGGCGAAACGAGGCCAGAGGCAGCGATCGCCTTCCCGCGAATCACGCCAATGGACGCGAATGGCGAAGGGCATTTCGCGTGGTTTCGCGTGGCTTGGCGTGATTCGCGGGGGGTGCGGGGCTCTGCGTTTCCTTCGTGACCTTCTGTAAAATGGTTGGGTTGGAAAAATGACGGGTTGGGGAAATGAGGAGTTGAACTGCGGGGCGGGCTGCGAAATCTGACGGCCATGGCGTGGCGCATCGACGAGCAGGTGATCCGCGGCGAAATCGATAATCGCACGCGCGGGCACGTGAAGGGGCGGATCTGGTTCGTGGGGCGCGACGAACCGGTGGAGTTGGAACTGGCGG
>JBEHYR010000043.1:0-45276 GCA_048498075.1 Verrucomicrobiota bacterium
ATCTCCTGCCGCCATCCCCGCGACCTTTCCGCCCTCTTCTTCGCAGCCTCCTCCCCTTCAGCAACTCTTCGGCCGAACACAACTGCCTAATAGGTTACCGTTTCAGTCTATAGTTTTATTTGAAATGCTGTAGCCGCCCACGGCCTGACCGTTTCGGACGGCGGCGACCGCCGACACGGAAGTCGCGCGCGCGCAGTTTGCCGCGACCGATTGGGATTTTTTGCTCACGCGCGCCGAGGCCCACGGAGGAATCTCACGCTGAGCGCGGAAGGGAGCGTGACGATCGAATCCAAAGCCGGCGCGCTCGCCGTGAGGAGCGCACAGGACGTGGAGGTTTCGGGGCTGAACGTGAAGCTCTCGGCCGCCGCGGAATTTTCCACGCAAGGCGGCGCGGCCGCCGCGCTCTATCGCCGTTGTAGGAGCCTGCTTGCAGGCGATGCTGGACGTTCGCCCGCCGGGATCGTCTGCAAGCAGGCGCCTACATTCGGCCTGCCGCCCGGCTGCACTCTTTTTCAAACGGCGCTAGCCGCCGATCGAGACGTTGAAAGCGCCGACCGCGATCTGACCGCCGTGCGCGGTCGGATCCCCAAGCGCGCGGCCGGCATCCCGGCGATCATCACCGTCGAGGAACCTTTCACGATTGAATCGGGCGGACCGACGCACACGAGCATGTCGCCGACGCGCGCGGCCGGCAGGCTGCCGATGAGCACCGTGGGGGCGCCGGGGCCGACCACCGGGCCGCCCACGTGCCGAATCGGCGGCACACCCGCTCAACCTCGCCGGACGCGAGGGCGAACCGATTCGGGCAGCACGGCCAGTTCCAGGAACGCGCGTTGGTTCGGGGCGGCGGGCACCAGCATCGACTGCGGTTTGTCGCGCACGATTGTCGCGGGCCGGAGGAGCTTGGAACTGATTGTGAGCTGCGCGATTTTCGCGCGGTCGACATTGATTTGGAAGCGCACCTTGCCCTCCTCGATCACGAGTCCGATCGTGCCGCCCGAATAGGCGAAGCGGTCGCAGTCGCTCACCGTCAGCACCGGGTGGTTTTTCAGGCGGTCGAGCAGCTCGCGCAGGTGCGCCGATTCCGATCGGCTGATGAAAAGCATGTTGCACTTCGCGATGTCCGCGCTGGCGGCGAAGTGCCTGACCGCGAGGGGATGGCCGTCGATCGTCTCGCCTTTGACGATGAGATCGAGCGCGCCGCGAAACGGGTCGTCGCCGACGACGCCGATGACGATCGGGGCGCCCGCGGCCGGCTGGGAGCCCGGCGGCCAGACGACATAGTGCGCGAAATTAAAAAGGAAGGCCGCCTTGATCTCGTATTCGGAGACCGGCGCGGCGTGCAGCGACGAGAGGGCGATGCAGAGCAAAAGCCCGAGCCGGCAACCGGCGCGGCGGACGCAACGGAGAAAATATTGCGGGTCGTTCACGGCGTGTGATTTTTGGGACTCGCTCAGTAGCGCCAGGTGATCTTCGCCAGCAGGCTCCGCTGCAATTCTTCGCGTGCGGGGCCGGGCGGATTGTATTCGGGATGATGGTCGTGCAGGAGATTGCGACCGATCAGCGCTAACTCGACGTTCGGAAAGATTTCCCCCGCGAGGCGAAGATCGAGTTCGGTGTAAGCAGGGACGGTGCCGGGCTGGCCGCCGTTGTTGTTGCGCAATTCGTCGACCCAGCGCACCGCGGTGTCGAACTGGACGCCGTGCGGCAGATCCACGATCGAGTGGAGCGCGGCCTGGTGCGGCGGATCCCCGGTTTCGTCGAGCGCGTTCTGGAGATCGAAGGCGCCCGGCTTCACACGTACGTGTTCGCGGAGGAGATTGAAGCCCGCGTTGAGGCGCCAGTGCTCGGAGAGTTGGAGATCGGCGTTGAATTCGAAGCCGTAGGTTTTCGCATCGAGGCCGTTCTGAAACGTCACGGGCAGGACGGTGACGGGCGTGATGCCCCAGCTGCGCAGTTTGTCGTAGTCGTTGTAGAAAACGGAAACCGCCGTCGAAAAACGGGAGGTCCACTGGGCGCGGTAGCCGGTCTCGTAGGCGATCAGGATCTCGGAGACGAAATGCGGGCCGCCGGTGATCAGCGCGTTCGGCGGCGCGGGTTCGTAGAGATCGTGATCGAAGCGCGAGGGCATCCGGACCGCGCGCGAGACGGCCGTCCACGCGGTGTTGGTCGCATTTATTTTCCACTGCAGGCGCAGGCTCGGTTCGTATTCGAAGCCGGTGTAGTCGTTGTGCTCGAGCTTGCTGCCGAGCGTCGCGGTCAGGTTCGGAGCGAGGCTAATTTCGTCCTGCATGAACACGCTGGCGAGACTGCGGTCGAGCTGGGCGGGCAGATAGGCGACGTTGGGCGCCTGCTGCTTCACGGCGTCGTGGGAAAAGCGGTAGCCGAAACCGCCGGTGAGCCACTGGCGCTCGCCCCAGCGGGTCGTGTGCTGGAAACTGAAATCGGCGGTGTCGAGGTCGTCCTTCAGAAAACCCGCCGGGGCGAAACCGGTCGCGGCAAACGGCACGGCGAGGTGCGTGCGGTCGAGGTAAAACTGCGCCTTCGTCTGCGAGTCGCCGGCGCCGGGATGAATCCAACGCGCGAGTACGTTGCCGCCGCCCATGCGCGCGGTGTCACCGGTCTGCATGTCGAGGTCACCGGCGTAGACATCGCCCTGGACGGTGAGCGAATCGCCGGCGGGCAGATCGGCGTCGAGGCGGAAACCGGATTGCGCTTGTTTCCAACCGTCGGCGGCGGCGTGGCCGCCGGTCAGGACGCCAGCGTCGTATTCCATCGCTTTGACGTAGACGCGGAAAAAAATATTGGGAGCGATTTTGCCGCCGTAACGGCCGGCGGTGAGGTTTTCCAACTCGTCGCCGGCGGCGGCCTCGAGCAGCCAGCCTTGGGTTTCCCGGGCGTTCTTCGTGTTGATGTTGATCACGCCGTTGACGGCGTTGGCGCCCCAGAGCGTGCCGCCTGGTCCGCTGATCACTTCGATCTGGTCGACGTCGTCGAGGATGTAATCCTGGGCGTTCCAAAACACGCCGGCGAACAGCGGCGTGTAAACGCTGCGGCCGTCCATCAACACGAGGAGCTTGTTGCCGACGTTGGCGTTGAAGCCGCGGGCGCTGATGGCCCAGTCGTGGGGATTTTTTTGCGCGATGTTGAGGTTGTTCGCCAGGCGGAGCGCTTCCGGGATCGTCGAGGCCGTGGAGCGCGCGATCTCGAAATGGCTGATCACCTGGATCGCGGAGGGGGCGTCGCGCAGCTCCTCGGCGTGGCCGGATACGGAGGTGATCTGGACGTCCATGAGTTCATCGAGACTGAGGGATTTCAGCCGGTCGTATTTGCCGGAGGAGGACGCCGCCTGCGCGTGCAGCCGGCTTCCGGCGGCCCAAGTCGATCCCAACGCGGCCGCGACCAGGAGGGCGCGGCGAAGGCGGCGAGATCCGCGCATGGCTACGCAAGCGGGGAGAGGGAAAAGCGCGAGCACGGCGCGCCGTTTCTGGAGGTTTGGGCAGGTCGCTCAAGGATATTCTTCCGCGGGCACCCTGACGGTGACCGCAGGGATTCATCGATGATCTCCCGCGGCCGGCCGGCCGCCCATCCCCCGATTCTGCGCTGGCAGGATGGCCGCTCAGCGGCGCGGAAAGGGCGTCGTGCGCTGGCAGAGTTGGAGCGGTATACCCCATGGGTCGCGCATCATCACGAGGAGCGAGCCGTCGGCCAAAAGATCGTCCAGGGCAAACGTGGCGCCGGCTTTCTCGAGGCGGGCCTGGTCGGCGCGCGAATCGGCGCTGACGACGGCAACGTGAAACACGAGGGGGTGATGCGCGGCGAAGTCCGTCATCGCCGCGGAGCGGTTCGTGTAGACTTCGAGGACGATGCGGCCGGAGTCGTCGGCGAGAAAATGGGTGAACGGTGCGTCTTCGCGCCGGCGCGCGACCGTGAAACCGAGGTGCTCGACATACCAGCTCGCGAGCGCGTGAGCGTCGGGGACGTTGAGGGCGAAATGTTCGAAGCGCATCGCGGTCGATGGTTCAGGTCCGCCGCGCGCTAGCAAGCGGGGCTTTGCGCCTGGACCCGGACGCTTCGCACTCCGAGGCGAGCCAGCCCCAGCGGGTCATTCTGAACGAAGTGAAGAATCCCGTGCGCGCCTCGTGGCCCGACGCACGTGCGAAAGTCCAAATGGATTCTTCGCTGCGCTCAGAATGACGGGTATTTGAGAATTCATCGGCGTAGGCTACCCAACGGCTTGTCGTTCGTTCGGAGTCTCAGAATGACAATCTTCGGAGGGCCACCTTTTTTTGGCCTCGAAAACGGAAGCGGGCGCGACGCGAGCAAGCGCTCAGCGAGCGGCGCAGAAAAGGGCGGAACGGCGAAAAATGCGCCGCCACGCCGGCGGGGCAATGTCACCTATTACGTGACATTGCTCCGGGCTCACGACGGTGGAGGCGGCGGCGAAAGGGTCGGGTGATCGATGAAGATTTGGGAAGGCGGCGCGGGTGGTGGTGCGGAACCTGAGCGGGCTCGAGATTCATCAGAGCGCGCGGCCGCCGGAGATGGCGCGCGCGGCGCGGCGAAAAGCGCGGAGGAGAAATTTTAAAACCGGACTCCTGCGGTCGCTCGCGAATGGACGCGAAACGACACGAATGAAAAATCCGGCTACGAAGCCAAATCACTGAAAAGCGAAATCGGGCGGCTGAAAAGGTGTAGCGGCGGTCGGGTTCGAGAGAATCGTGGTCGAGCCGGCGGTCATTCACGCTCGAGGAGGACAGGGAAGGAGAATGTCATTTAATAGATGACATTGTTGCCGGGCGTGACGGGGGTGCGAGGGGCGCGGGGGAGAGTGGGGCGGAGCGAGGTGAGGGGGCGCGAGATGGAGCGGGGTTTGCAGGGTCTGGAGCCCGCAGAGCGCGGGCGGCGAGCGCGAGGCCGGCGATCACGTAGGCGAGGCCGGCGGGGATCCACATGATCAGGCCGCCGAGCTGCTGGTCGGCGAGCGGCGAAAGGCCCCACGCCGGCGCGGTGTCAGCATAGCGTGGATACCAGGGATGGCCGGCGAAGGTGATGAGCGCGCCGAGCGCGCCGGTTTGGAGGGCGGTCGTGAAGAGCGAGAGCACACCGAGACCGCAGGCGAGGCGACGCTGTGGGGCGTGCAGGACGGCGTGCCAGAAAATGATCGCGGAGAGAAGGAAACTGAGGTGTTGGAGGGCGTGGGCGAGTTCGCTGTCGAGGGTGGATTGGAAGAGCGCGGGGATGTGCCAGAGCCAGAGCGCGAGGAGGTGGACGGTCCACGCGACGAGGGGACGCGTGAGTTGAGACCAAAGCCAGCCGGTGCCGAGAGCGCGGTGCCAGAGAAGGAGTTCGCGGACGGTGCGGCGGGAGAACGCCCAGAGGAGGACGAGGCCGGACCGGCCGAGTACAAGGAGCGGCGCGGCGGCGACCATGAGGAGCTCGTGCTGCGTCATGTGCGCGGAGAAAAGTTCGGCGCCCCACGGGTGCAGCGGCGACACGAGCGCGACGACGAGGCAGAGCCAGCCGGCGAAGAAAGCGAGGGCGGAAGAGCGGAGTTTGCGGGAGTTGCCGGTGGCGCGGCGCAGACGGTGAAGGCCGCGGGCATAGAGGAAGGCGGAGAGCGCGAGCGGGAGGACGATGCCGGGTTCGAAGGACCAGGAGCGGAGGGTAATCGGGACGGCGGGCGCGGTGTGGGCGAACGTGGTGAGCGGGAAGAGAAGAAAGAAAAACGCGAGCGGTAGGGACGCCTCTCCGAGGCGTCCGCGGAGGATCACACGGTGGGCACAGTGGTCGGAAAGGTGCTCGCGGACGGCTCGGAGAGCCGTCCCTACCTGCTTCATTGCCAGCATGGCTCGATGAAGAATTGCGCGACTGCCTGGGCGAGGGTCGCGAGGGCGAAGAGGCCGCAGCTCAGCAGGCCGAGCACGGCGAAGAAGCGGCTGCGAGTGGCGGTGTCGGCGGCGGTGCTGGCGCCGGGCGCGGCGGCGCCGGCGATCCGCCATTCGCGTCGAGCGAGGACGGCGAGAGCCGCAATGAGCAGCAGGGCGGCGGTGCTGACGAGTGTGAGGAGAGAACGGTGTCCGTGCGTGCAGACCCAGGCGGTCAGAGCGTAGTTGGTTTGGAACTGCACGAGCCAGACGGCGGGCGGGCCAAGGAGCACGAGCCAGAGCGACTTCACGTGGCGCGAGCGCGAAAAGGGATCGGGTTGCGGATCGGCGCTCATGCGTGTTTTCAAAAAAAGCGCGGTCCGGGGAAGAGAATCGTCCAGAGGATGATCCACATGCCGACGATCCAATACCAATAGGTAGCGGTGACGCGGATGTCGCGGGCGTGTTTCTCGTCGAGGCCGTGCACGAGGATCCACGCGAGCATGATGCCGAGTTCGCAGGTGCCGACGATCAGGTGCAGCAGGTGCAGGCCGGCGATCGTCCAGACGACGGAGCCGTAGGCGTTGTCGTCCCAGCGGAAATGGAAGGCGGAGAATTCACGGAAGCGCAGGCCGACCGCGGCGAGGCCGAGGAAAATCACGAGGGTAAGGGCGAGCTGGACGGGGCGGCAGCGAAGCTTCAGGGCGGCGCGGTCGGCGAGGATCATCGGCACGAGACTGATGAGGTGCACGGCGAGGCCGATGGAGGGAATGAAGAGATCGGGCGTGGTGTGGTAGGCAGAGAACGGGCGATTCGACTGCGGGGGTGGCCAGCTGGTGAAGTTGCCGCGGAGATAGAAATACGCGCCGACCATCAGGGCGAACATCGTGGTCTCGATAAAGAGCAGCAGGAGATTGCCCCACCAGATCGGCGAACGGTGGTCCATGGTGTCGGGCGGGAGATGCGCGACGTCCAAAAACACCGGAGAGCGGAGATCGGCGTTGGGAGATGGGGCGGGCATGGGATGAGAGATGAAGGTCGAGCGCGGAGATGGGAGCGCGGGCCGCTGGCCCGCATTCACGAAGCGGGCGGGCCGCCCGCGCTCCCGGGACGAGCCTGCGCATGGCGGTGTTCGGAGGTGATGCGCACGGGTTCGTTGCCGCGCCAGAACCAGCCGAAGAGGATCACGAAGCCGGCGCCGAGGCCGAGGGGGAATGCGACCGGATGGAAGATGAGCGCGGTGAACGTGAGGCCGGTGGCGAGCGCGAGGAGGAAGGGCCAGATGGAATCCTCGGCGAGTTCGAAGCGGTGCTGCGGCTGGGCGTCGACGACGGTGGTGTTGAGCACCTCGCGTTTCTCGAGTTGGAGTCCGATGACGACGGGGGTGTCGGGGCGCCGGTCCCAGAGCGCGTAGCGGCCCGCGACCGCGGGCGGGCGGGCGAAGTTGTAGGGCTGTGGTGGAGACGTGGCGGCCCACTCGAGCGAAGGGGCGTTCCAGGGGTTCGCATGGGCGAGCGGGCCGCGCCGGCTGCGGAGGACATTGACGAGGAAGAGCAGCACGGCGCCGCCCATGAGGAACGCGCCGCACGTCGCGAGGAGATTGAGGTCACCCCAGCCGGTTCCGGGGCGATACGTGTACACCCGGCGCGGCATGCCTTCGAAGCCGAGCTGGTGCATCGGAAAAAACGTGAGATTGAAACCGATGAAGAAGAGCGCGAGGTGCCAGAGCCCGAGTGCGCGGCCGAGGAGACGGCCGGTCCATTTTGGAAACCAGTAGTAGAAGGCGCCGAAGAGCGGAAACACGGCGCCGCCGATCAGCACGTAGTGAAAATGCGCGACGACGAAAAAGGTGTCGTGGACCTGACGGTCGATCGGCACGGAGGCGAGCATCACGCCGGTCAATCCGCCGAGGACGAAGATCGCGAAGAAGCCGAGTACCCAGAGCAGCGGAAGCAGCAGGCGCGGACGTCCGCCCCAGAGGGTGGCGAGCCAGCAGAAGATTTGGACGCCGTTCGGAATGACGATCATGAGGCTGGCGGCGGTGAAAAAACTTTTGCCCAGTTCGGGCACGGGCGTGGCAAACATGTGGTGCACCCAGAGGCCGAAGGCCATGAAGCCGGTGGCGATCAGCGAGAGCACGAGCGCGGTGTAGCCGAAGACGGGTCGTTGCGAAAACGTCGTGATGATTTCGGAAACGAAACCGGTGGCGGGCAGGAAGATGATATAGACTTCGGGGTGGCCGAAGAACCAGAAGAGGTGCTGGTAGAGGAGCACGTCGCCGCCTTCCGCGGCGTTGAAGAAATGCGTGGAGACGTTCGTCAAGCGGTCCATCGCGAGGAGTCCGCTCGCGAGCATCACGGCGGGCATCGCGAAGATGATCATGAACGAGGTGACAACCATGGCCCACACATAGAGCGGGATGCGGTTGAGCGACATGCCGGGCGCGCGCTGCTTGAAGACGGTGGTGATGATTTCAACGGCGCCGACGAGCGCGGAGATTTCGGTGAGCGTGATCATCTGCGACCAGAAATCGACGCGCTTGCCGACGCCGTATTCGGGGCCGGCGAGCGGCGGGTAGGCGAACCAGCCGGCGTCGGCGCCGATGTTGAACGCGAGGCCGCCCCAGAGCATGAGGCCGCCGGCAAGGTAGGCGTAGTAGCCGTAGGCGTTGAGGCGCGGGAAGGCGACGTTGCGGGTGCCGACCATCAAGGGGACGAGGTAGAGGCCCATGCCTTCCATCACGGGGACGGCAAAGAGAAACATCATCGTGGTGCCGTGGACGGTGAAGAACTGGTTGTAGCGATCGGGGCCAAGCAGATGGTTTTCCGGGGTGGCGAGTTGCAGGCGCATCAGGAGCGCGAGCACGCCGGCGAGGAGAAAGAAGGTGAACGCGGTGACGATATATCGCATCGCGATATCCTTGTGATTCGTCGTCGCGATCCAGCCGAGCAGGCCGGGGGCGCGGTCCCAGGTGCGGTGAAGCGTCTGCGACTCGGGGTGATCGAGCGGAAGCGCGGAGGGCTCGGGGTCGTCGGCGGGGGCGGTGCTCATGGGCTGGCGGCGGGAGGCAGGAAGGCGCGAGGTTCAGTGGTGACGCGAGGTGGAGGCCGAGGTAATCTCTTTGGACCGGAGACAAGGGTAATCGTCGGGCTGGTTTGAGGGGCGGCGCGTTCAAGCCCGACGAGGACGTCGGGCTCCACCTGCGGGCGGTGCGAATGCGGCGAGAGGTTTCATTTGTTTCATTTCAACGTGGCGAGGTAGTCGAGGAGCGCGGCGAGGTCGGGGTCGTTGAGCGAATTCTGCGGCATGCGGACGCCGGGCTTGATCGTGTGCGGGTCGCGAATCCAACGGGCGAGATTCTCGCGGGTGTTGGCGATGGTGTTCGCGCCGAGGGTCGACTGGCTGGCGAGGTGCGTGAGCGGCGGGCCCACGCGGCTGCGGGCGAGTGTGCCCTCGATCGTGTGACAGAGCACGCAGGAGCCGGTGAGAAAAAGCTGCTGGCCACGGCGCTGCGGGCCGGTGACGGGCGGCGGCGGCGCGGAGCGCTGGGCGGCCTGCCAGGCGGCAAATCTGGCGGGCGGCTCGGCGACGACGGTGAGGCCCATGTGCGCGTGTTGATAGCCGCAGAACTCGGCGCACTGGCCGGTGTAGGTGCCGGGATGCGTGGCTTCGAGCCAGAGCGAGGTCGGGTTGCCGGGGATCAGGTCGCGTTTACCCTGGAGACTCGGTATCCAGAAACTGTGGATGACGTCGGGCGAGTTGAGTTGAAAAAGAATGGGACGACCGACCGGGACGTGGAGTTCGTTCGCGACCTGGATGACATTCGAGGCGACGGGATCCTGATACTCGGCGAGCCACCACCACTGGTGACCGGTGAGTTTGATCGTGAGAGCATCGGGGGCGGGCGGCGGACCGAGCGTGCGATGGGTGGCGAAATCGGCGACGAGGAGGACGAGGAGCGTGACGACCGTGGCGGTGGTAGCGGCGATCACGATACGCGTGAGACGTGGGTCGGGGGTGGGCTGCTCGCGCGCGGAAATCCCGAGCAGCATCGCGATGATCACGCCGAGCCAGACCAGCGCGGTGACGGCGAAAAACAGCCACCAGAGGTTCGCCGTGTGCGTGGCTTGGGGCGAGCCGGGCGCGAGGACGGAGTGGCCCGGGCGACAGGAGGTGAGGCAAAGGGCGGATGCGAAGAGAACGAGCGAGCCGAAGGCAGGGCGCGTTAACGGTATCGGCGCGCCACGGGGAGAAGACGGCGGAGCGGCGCGTTGAGGACAACGCGCCCTACCGGCGCTGCCGCGCCACAGGGCGGATGGACGCGGACGATTCATTTCGGCGAGCCGGCGTCGCGCGGTTTGACCGGGTCGACGGAGTTTTCCGGCGGGTTGGACTTCATGTGATCGTTGCGCTGCGGCGCGGCATCGATCGCGATCTGGCCGCTGAGGCTGCGGACGTAGGCGGCGAGTTGCCAGGCTTGGGTGGCGGGGATTTTTCCGCGGAAGGACGGCATGCCATTCGGCCGGCCTTCCATGATGGAGGCGAAGATCTGCTCGATGCGGCCGCCGTAGATCCATTTCTCGTCCATCAACGCGGGGCCTTTGTCGCCGCCGCCGTTGGCGTGACAGCCGGTGCAATTGAACGAGGAGAAAAGGCGTTTGCCGTCGGAGAGCGCGGAGGCGTTGCGCTCGTAGTCGGTTTTGATTTCGGGCGAACCGGCCGCGACGCCGGGTTGAAGCGACGAGAGCCGTACGAGCGGATTTTGCGTATCGGGCGTCGACGAATGAAAACTGCGGACCTCGCGTTTGCAGCCCGTTGAAAAAACGCCCAGCGCCAGGAAAACGACGACCGCCGCGGATTTTAGAATGTCACTTATTACGTGACATTGTCGCTGGTGCGATGGGTGGAAGTTGAGCGCCAGCGAAGTAGCAATTGCAGTGGTAAATTGCGGTGACCGTCGGGGCGTCAGGGCGCCCGGGGGAATGTCACTTAATAGGTGACATTGGCCCGATGGGGCGCGGCGGCGGAGCGCAGCGGGACGATGAGCGGCGGGGGTCATCGGAGGGAACGGGAAACGGCGGGGCGGGAGGTGGCGGTGAGGGCGGGGGACGACGGCGGGGCGACGACGGCAGGCGACGGACGGGCGACGGCGAGAGGCGACGGAGGGGTGGCGGCGGGAGGCGACGGGGGAGCGAGGAGGGGGACACCGTAGTCGGCGAGGAGCGCGTCGATCTCGGGGCGGCGGCGGACGAGGATGGCGTCCACTTCGTCGCGGAGGGCGCGGTCGCGGCGGTTGACGCCGACGGAAATTTCGAACGCGAAGGGGAGATGGGTGAGTTCGTCCGTGGGCGGCAGCGCGGTGAGCGCGAGCAGCGGCGCGTGTTGCTTCGCGTAGAAGCCGGCGAGCGGGCCCCAAACGAGCGCGACATCGATCTCACCGTCGAGGAGCGCGTCGAGGATGCGCGCGGGCGGATTCGGCTGGGAATAATCCCCGTAGAGCGTGTAGCCGCGGACATTCGCGATCAGGCCGCGGCGGCTGAGCGCGTGCGCGGGCGGGGTGTTGGAAAAATCGTCGCCGATCATCTGCACGCCGATGCGCAGGGAGCGGAGTTGCGGATCGTCGAGGGAGTGGAGATCGAGGTGCTGCGCGCGACGTGAAACGAATGTGTAGGACGATCGGTAATACGGCGCGGTGTTGAGGGTGCGCTCGAAATCGTGCGGCACGCCGGGGACGAGATCGCAGTGGGCGTCCTTCAGCGTTTCGCGGAAGAAGCCGCGGCGTTGGGCATGCCAGGTGTATTCGACGGTGGCGCCGAGGTCGCGGGCGATGAGGTCGACGAGTTTGTTTTCGAAACCCTCGCGGGCGGAGTTGGAGAACGGGAGGTTGTTGGGGTCGTCGGCGACGCGAAGGAGGCGGGGCGCGGGGTCGGCGGCGGAGGCGAAGGGAATCGAGAGAAGGGCGAGAAGGAGAGCGGCGAGAGTTTGTCGCCGCCGCGGGAAATCCCTGCGCTCACGCGCAGGGCTACGGCGTGCGGAATCCGTGCGCTCACGCGCAGGGCGACGAAGGTCAGGGCAGCGAGAAAACATACAGCGTGCCTCCTTTCGTGGTGACCGACGGGAGATCGGACATCGCGTTGGCGAAGCCGGTGGCGGCAGTGGGATCGCGGGCGTCGAGTTCGCCGGCGACGATCGCGCCAGCCCAGCCGCCGACGCCGGAGAGGATCGCGACATACTGATGACCATCGGGCGCGCGATACGTGACGGGCTGGCCGATGATGCCGGAACCGCATTTGAATTTCCACAGCTCGGCGCCGGTGCGCGCATCGATGGCTTTGAACCAGCCTTCCATGGTGCCGTAGAAAACGACGTCGCCAGCGGTCGCGAGCGCGCCACTCCACACGGGAAATTTTTCCTTCAACTGCCACACGGGTTTCGCGGCGACGGGATCCCACGCCGTGAACAGCCCGCGATGGCCGCCTTCGCCGGCGTACATTTTTTCGTTCACGCCGACGTAGGGCGTGCCGGCGATGTAGTTCGCCTCGAGGCTCTCGTAATCCATCGAGAGGTTCTGGTGCGGGAGGTAGATGAGGCCGGTGCGCGGCGAAAAAGCGGAGGGCTGCCAGTCCTTCGCGCCGGGAGAAGCGGGCGCGATGTCGCGGACGACTTTGCCGGTCTGCGGCTGTTTTTCCGGATTGTAGATCAGGCGGCCGGTCTTCAGGTCGACGCCTTTGCTCGAGGTGATCCGGACGAAGGGCTCGGCGGAGAGCACCTCGCCGGTGGCGCGGTCGAGTACATAGATATGACCGTTGCGCTCGGGGTGAACGATGACCTGGCGCGGCTGCCCGTGTACTGGGATTTCGAGCACGAGGTTTTCGTTGACGCCGTCGTGATCGTAGAGGTCGTGCGGGCTCCATTGGTAAAACCACTTCGCGTGGCCGGTGTCGGGATCGCGCGCGAAAATGCCGGCGGTCCATTTATTATCGCCGGGGCGCTGCTCGGGATTCCACGTGCCGGGATTTGCGGTGCCGTAGAAGATCGTGTTCGAGTCCGGGTCGTACGAAATGAAACCCCACACGGTGCCGCCGCCGATGCGCCACTGGCCGGGCGGCCAGCTCGTGACGCCGAGATCGGCGCCGCGATCCTGCGGGTAGAACGGTTTGAACTCGGGGCCGATGAGCACGTCGGCGTCGGGGCCGGTGCTGTAGGCGCGCCAGGCCTGCTCGCCGGTGTTCGCGTCGAGCGCGGTGAGCCAGCCGCGGACGCCGTATTCGCCGCCGCTGTTGCCGACGAGGACTTTTCCGCGGACGACGAGCGGGGCCATGGTGATCGTCTCGCCGAGGTTGATGTCGCCGAGCCTGGTGTTCCAGAGCTCGCGGCCGGTGTTCGCATCGAGGGCGATGGTGTGGCCGTCGAGCGTGTTGAAGAAAAATTTTCCGTCGGCGTAAGCGCCGCCGCGGTTCACGTGGTCGCAGCAGGCGACGCCTTGCGCGGCGGGTTCGTTCTTCGGTTCGTAGCGCCACTTCACGGCGCCGCCCTGCGCGAGGTCGAGCGCGTAGACGAGATTTGGGAACGGGGTGACGACGAACATCGTCGAGCCGACCACGAGGGGCGCGCATTCCTGGCCGCGGTCGGTGCCGGTGGAGAACGTCCAGGCGACGCGGAGGTTTTTGACGTTGCCGGTTTTGATTTCGTCGAGGCCGCTGTAGCGGGTGTTGGCAAAATTTTTCGCAGCCATCGGCCAGTCGCCTTGCGCGGCCGCAGCGTCGGCCTCGGCGGGCTGGCGGGCGCCATTCGGAGCAAGAGCAAACGCGGAGCACGCCGCGGTGACGAAGAAGCTGAGCGGGAGAAACTTGAGGTGGAGGGGGAGACGGTGGAGGCGCGGCGTCACGGGGTTACGGACCGAGCAAAAGAGGAGGGGTGGCGGAGGCGGCCCCCCGAAAGGGCGGTCGGGAAAAAGCCGTCACCGGGGGGAGTGGCTTGGCGCTGCGGATGATCGCGGGTGGGTTCCGCACGTGGTGTTCGGCTTGATCGAACCGGGCGCGGTGATGATGACGCAGACGTGGGCGAGCTCGCATTCCCATCCCGCGGCGGATCGCGCGCTGAAAACGTAACGGCGAAACTTAGCGGCGGCGGGTGCTGCGGCCGCAGGGCGCATTTCGCATTTCGGACGTCCGGCCCGCCGCATTCAGCGACGGGCCAGGGCGATCCAGCCGAGCACGAAGCAGAATTCGATGGCGGCATCGGCGAGGTAGATGCGCGGGATGTCGCCGTGCAGATGGAAAACGACGTCGGATGCGCCGAGAGCGAAGGAGAAGAGCGCGGCGAAGAATTTCCATTCGCCAAAAACGCGCCGGTGTCGCGCGGCGGCGAGCAGGCTGAGGCCGGCGACCGCGATGAGTGCGCCGCAGGTCTGCACGAGCCACAGATCGGTTTTGCGACCGGTGACTGCGAGGAAGCTGCGCAGGTGCAGCAGCGGCCACACGCCAAACGCGAGAAAGAAGAGGCCCTGCAGCCGCGCGAGCCCGACACTCCCGCGCGAGACCGGCCGAATCAGACTGGCGCGGGTTGGCTCCATGGGGTCGGAAAGCAGCGGAGAAAAAGGGCAGAGCGCACGGGAAAAGGGATTCGCGACGGCGTGAATCTACACGCTTCACGCCGCGCGGCCATCCGGGGGCTTTCGGGTCGCGGGTGCCGATGAAGTGCGCGGGGCGCAGTCGAACTTCTCGGCGGCGGCGCGGGCAACGTTCTCCTGCATTCCCAGGGCCGCGATCCCTGGCATGCGTCGAGATGCGGCTCCGCTGGAAGGGGGACGCGGCGGCGGCGATCGCGTGCGCGTCGGCGCGGCCGGCGCTCCGCGCAGTTCTCGATGCTCAACGTTTTCCAACTCCGCCGAACGAAACGCTCACGCGTTCCGCTACGAGCGGCCGATCCGTCTTTCTCGCCGCACACGTGGTTCGCCGTCCTGCTCCTCCGCTCCCTTCGGATGTAGAAGCACCGGGCGATCGGGCCTGTCGAGATCGGGTAGGTTTTTAAGGAAAATTCGAGTCTGACCGTTTCATACGTAATACGTATGAAACCCCTGGCATGCGTCGAGGTGCGGCTCCGCTGGAAGGGGGACGCGGCGGCGGCGATGGCGTGCGCGTCGGCGCGGCCGGCGCTCCGCGCAGTTCTCGATGCTCAACGTTTTCCAACTCCGCCGAACGAAACGCTCACGCGTTCCGCTACGAGCGGCCGATCCGTCTTTCTCGCCGCACACGTGGTTCGCCGTCCTGCTCCTCCGCTCCCTTCGGATGTAGAAGCACCGGGCGATCGGGCCTGTCGAGATCGGGTAGGTTTTTAAGGAAAATTCGAGTCTGACCGTTTCATACGTAATACGTATGAAACCCCTGGCATGCGTCGAGGTGCGGCTCCGCTGGAAGGGGGACGCGGCGGCGGCGATGGCGTGCGCGTCGGCGCGGCCGGCGCTCCGCGCAGTTCTCGATGCTCAACGTTTTCCAACTCCGCCGAACGAAACGCTCACGCGTTCCGCTACGAGCGGCCGATCCGTCTTTCTCGCCGCACACGTGGTTCGCCGTCCTGCTCCTCCGCTCCCTTCGGATGTAGAAGCACCGGGCGATCGGGCCTGTCGAGATCGGGTAGGTTTTTAAGGAAAATTCGAGTCTGACCGTTTCATACGTAATACGTATGAAACCCCTGGCATGCGTCGAGGTGCGGCTCCGCTGGAAGGGGGACGCGGCGGCGGCGATGGCGTGCGCGTCGGCGCGGCCGGCGCTCCGCGCAGTTCTCGATGCTCAACGTTTTCCAACTCCGCCGAACGAAACGCTCACGCGTTCCGCTACGAGCGGCCGATCCGTCTTTCTCGCCGCACACGTGGTTCGCCGTCCTGCTCCTCCGCTCCCTTCGGACGTAGAAGCACCGGGCGATCGGGCCTATCGCGATCGGGTAGGTTTTTAAGGAAAATTCGAGTCTGACCGTTTCATACGTATTACGTATGAAACTGAAAAACGCCGTTGGCGGATCGAATCGCCGGGGCGAAATCAGCGGGGCACGATGGCGATGCCCCAGGGACCGGCGCCGGTTTTAACGCGTGTGAGTTCACGGCGCGTCGCCACGTCGATCACGGAGAGGTCGTCGGAGGCGCCGTTCGCGGAGTAAAGCGTCGACCCGTCGGGCGAGAGCGCGAGACCCCACGGACGCCGGCCGACGGCGATCGTCGCGACGGTGGTGTTCGAAGCGGTGTCGATGACCGCGACGGAGTCGCCGCGACCGGTGGAAACGAAAAGCGTTCCGCCATCGGGCGTGATGACGGAGCCCATCGGCAGGACGCCATCGCCGGGAACGGAAATTTTTTGGAGGAGGCGTTGCTCGGTGGCATCGATGACGGTGACGGCCGCTTCCCCTTCGGCGGGCACGTAGGCGCGCGAGCCGTCGGGGAGAAACGTCACGGAGCGCGGACGGCCGCCGATCGCGAGCCGGGCGCGCTGGCGGCCGCTGACGGCGTCGAAAATAAAAAGTTCACCGCGGGCTTCGGAGGTGACGTAGACGATCGGGCGGCGGGGATGAAAGGCGACGCCCTCGGGCTCCTCGGAAACGGAAAGGCGAGCGGAATTCTTGCCGGTGGCGATGTTCCAGAGACTCACCTCGGCGATGTCTTCGTTGGCCACGGCGAGGATCGTTTCCGAGGCATCGATCGCGAACTGCTCAGGGTCCGAGCCGACGCGGAGCGTGCGAAGGGTTTTTCCGGAATCCGGGTCGATGATGGCGATGCCGTCGGCGGATTTATCGGCGACGAGGGATTTCGCCCGCTCGGGATCGGCGCCGGGACCGAGGCGCGGCGAGCCGCTGAGCGCGACGTAGAGGTGCCCGGTGCGCGTGCCCACGTGAATACCGCGGGGGCGCTGGCCGGCGGCGATCGTGCGGACGACGGTGTTGGTCTCCGGGTCGATGACCGTGATGTCGCCGGAGCGCTCGTTGCTGACGAAGACGGTGAAGGGCGACGCGGCGAACGCGACCGAAGTTGTGAGCGCGAGCAGGAAAGGGACGAAAGTTCCGGGCATGGAGGGTCATGGTGGGCGGGCCCGACCCAAAGTTCCGAGGGCGAAAAACCTGAAGAGATTTTAACGGGGTCGCGCGAGCGACGGCGAATCGCGAACGACGGGGAGCGCCCGGCCGCGCGTCGTCAGGCGCGTGTTCGGGGAAAGCGTCGCGACAGGCTCGAAACCAAAGGCAGGACGGACAGAGTCTCGCATTTCCATACGACGAGCACTCGCCAACCGGCGCGCTGCAGTCTGGATCGGACGCGGCGATCCCGGCGTCGATTGGCGGCGAATTTCGCGACCCAAAACTCCCGGCGCCGGTGGGGCGTGGTCGTGCGGGCGCAATGCGCATGCCGGTGCCAGAAGCAGCCGTGGACGAACACGACGGTGCGATGACGCGGAAGGACGATGTCGGGGCGTCCCGGCAAGGAGCGATTGAGCGGGCCGTTCACCGTGAAGCGCAGCCCGAGACGGTGCAGAACTTTTCGGACAATCAGTTCGGGGGCGGTGTGTTTTTGCCGCACGCGCGCCATCAGCCGGCTGCGCTGCTCTGTGTTCAACCGATCTCGTCCCGGGGTTCCGCCCATACGAGTCCGCCTCAAATCTCTTTGAATTTCGTCGCGTAGAGATGAGCCAGCCGTTTGACCAGTTCTTCGTAGCGCACGACGGACGGCACCTGACTGTTCACGGCGACGGCGATGGAAACGGGCGAGCCGTCGTTGCGACACTCGATCATCGTGACGCCGACGGCGTCGAAGCCCATCTCGCGATCGTCGCTGCGGCGCGGCAGCTCCATCACTTTTTGCAGAACCTTTAACGCGACGTCCGGCTGACGATGCGAGGTTCGAAGCAATGCGGCCCTGCGACCGCCGGCCTTGTTTCGATCGGAACTCACGAAATCCGTCGCGCAGTTGATCATGACGAAGCCGGCGGCGATGGCGCTGTTGGTGTCGCCGTGAACCGTTTGCGCGGACGAGGCGAGTTCGTTTCCCCAATAGAGCTTTAGGCTCGAGTGGGCCCAAACTACTGATAACGACGAGTAATAAACTCCCGCTTTCGATGACTCCCAAGCAAAAGGCGACTGCTGCGCTCCGTGATCTGGAGGACTCCGTCTGTGAATATATCGCTGAACATCCCGAAGGGGTGCGGAATGCAGATATAGCCGAGGCGCTGAACCTCCATTCCAACTTTGAAGGGAAGAACTGCGACTACCTGTCGTGGTCAATTCTTGGGCTTTTGCTGGACGCAAAACGGGTCAGATATGTCCGACAGGGCAACCGAAGGGTCTACTATCCGCTGTCCGATACCTGACACAGCGGCAGCAAATCAGGACTCAATCCTTCGTTCGCGGCCATTACGGCTCCAAGGCCCGCACCGCTTTTCGAATCATACATCGGTAGCTCAGATCGAGACGTCCACCGTCAGGGTTCACGATTGCCGAAAGCGCATCGTTGTCAGTGTAGGCCACGATTGCGCCCACGGCGTCGCAAGGCCGCAAGTCGTCACCCCGCTGAGTGGCAAGCCGCGTCGCGCCATCGAGCAATTTACTCAAGTCTCGCGAATCTGTCATTCGTCCGTCGGGAAAAAGGAAGAGCGACGCAACCACCGACGACGGTGCCGAACTACGAATGACACGCCGATAGATGTCCGCAGTCTCGAACGACCTGGAGGTGGCCCTCGAATTGGACGCACAACAGCTCACCGCAAACCGCATTTCTTCTGGCTCGACTTCAAACAGCGCCGGAAGCCCCCGCCAGGCCTCAACATCCGCCCGCCGGAGCCGGATCTTCCAAGCCTCAGCGAGTTCCAAAAGGTTTCTTCCAGAGCGACGCCCCGATCGTTTCCTTGGCCCCCGGGCAAGACCGAGCGACACTTTACGAACGTAACCGAGGCCTTGGTCCTTTAGTGCGACATTCAACGTATAGCCCAAATGCGACGAGCGAGCCTCCGCCTGCAAAACCCGAGAGGCGCAAAAGACGTCAAAAACGGCGGCGTAACATCCTACCCGCACGTGCCGACCCGATCGAGGATTGTAACCAGACTCACCGCCTCCCGAAGCCCCACTGAGGAAACGGAGGACTATTTCGGAAGAATCGTACACAGCGTCCGAGTATACAGCATCCATTGAAACAGCAACTCACGAACAGGCCATAAGTGGGAAACACCGTGTCACCGCCCCCACCGTACTCCCACGAGGATCAGTCGCGGGGTGCCGGTGTTGACGAGGCCGTCGGCGCTGCGGCCGGTTTCGATGCGGTGGTCGAAAATGTTTTCGGCCGTGAGGAACACTTCGGCGCCGGCGTGAAATTTACAGGTCAGGGCGGCGTCGAGCACCGTCGCGGGCGCGAGGCGGAGCGCGTTGAGGTCGTCTTCGAACTGCGCGCCGATCCAGCGGAGGCGGGGCGCGAAACTCCAGCGGCTCGCGGGCGACGTCCACGTGAGGCCGGCGCTCGCGCTGTGGCGCGGGACTTGCGCGAGCCGCAGGCCGTCGAGTTGCGGCGCGATCGCGGCGTGCGTGACGGTGGCGTCGTCGAACTGGTATTGCGCGTTGAACGCGAGCGAGGGCGCGAGTTTCCAGTCGGCGGTGAGGTTCACGCCGCGCACGCGCGTGCGGTCGAGGTTGAGTTTGCGGCGGGCCTCGCCGCCGGCCGGAATCACCCCGAGGTCGGGCAGTGTGACGGGGCCGCGCGCGATGGTCACGTTGGCGACGGAATCGTGCAGTTCGTTCCAGAAACCGGTGACTCCGAGGGTGAGCGGACGGGAGATCTCGCGGGCGGGAGGAAGATCCCGGCGGCGCGGGGACGACGGGGTCGGGAGACCCCGCCCTACGACGAAGAGCGCGCCGAGTTCGCCGCTCGTGACTTTTTCGGTGCGGAGGGCCGGGTTCGAATCGGTGATGACGTTGCCGACGCGGAACGGGCGGTAGAGTTCGTTGAGCGTGGGGCGGCGAAAGGCCTGCTGGGCGCTCGCGTGCAGCTGCACGCCTGCCGCGACCGGCCAGACGAGGCCGGCGCTCGGGCTGAAGGCGACGCCGTCGCGGTCGGCGTAGCGGGTGTCGGCGGCGGGGGCGCCGTTGAGAAAGTCGCGGCGATGGCCGTCGGTTTCCTGCCAGTCATCGAGGCGGATGCCGAGCGAGCCGCGGGCGGCGGAGAAAAGCGGGCGGCTGTGCACGAGGAAAATTCCGCCGATCGTCTGGCGGCCGCCGGCGAAACGGCGGCGAGTGAAAGCGCCGTTGACGTAGGCGGAATCTTCGCGGGTCTCGCCGCGGACGTCGCGGAGATCGGCGCCGAAACTGGTGCGCGCGGCGGAGGGCGAGGGGGAGCCGTCGGCGGTCGCGGCTCCGGGGGACCACGCTCCGACCCAACTGGCGCCGACGGTGGTCGCGGGCACGGAGAACTGGTTGCTCGCGGGAGTCTCGGCGGTGCGCGTCGCGTTGACGGAGCTGAACGTGCTCGAGAAATCCTGCGCCTGCACGTAGGCGGTGGCGTTCCACTGGAAGGAAGGCGAGGCCTGCGCGGCGAGGGCGAGCGAGGCGAAGGACTCGTCGTCGGCGTTTCGTTGATACGGCGTGCCGTTGCCACGATCCTCGGCGAAGCGGCGGGCGGTGAACGTGGCGGTGAGCGACGGGCCTAGCGGCTGGCGCCAGCGCGCGGTCAGCCAGCGGGCGCGGCTGCTGGCGGGCTGGTCGAGCGGGCCGCGGTTTTCGCGGGCGACGGTATAGTAGCCGTCGGTCGCGAGGAAGCGGCCGAGCAGTTGGAAGGTGCCGGGGCCGAGCGGCGCGGTGGCCTGGGCCTCGATTTCGCGCGTGTTGAAGCTCCCGATACGGCTGGCGAGGCGTTCGCGGGAGCCCACGACCGGATCGGTGAACAGCTGGATGACGCCGCCGAGCGCGGCGTTGCCCCAGGCGGTGGCGCCGCCGCCGGGGACGAGTTCGATGCCGGCGAGCGATTCGCGCGGGACTTTGCTCCACAGCACCCAGCCGCCGAACGGGTCGTTGAGCGGGACGCCGTCGAGGAGGATGAGCGAGCGGCTGGCGCCGCTGGGGCCGAGGCCGCGCAGCGAGACGCCCTGCGTGGTGGGATTGGCGACGAGGCTGTCGCTGCGGCGGAAAAGGCTGAAGCCGGGAATCGCGCGGAGCGCGCCGTCGACCGTGGCGGTGGGAGCGGCGCGCAGGGCGTCGCCCGGGAGCGTGACGTGCGAGAACGGCACGTAGTCGACGGCCTCGCTCGTGCGTGTGGCGGTGACGAAGACCGGTGCGAGCGAAACCGTTTGCGCGTGCGCGCGGGCGAGGCCGACGAGAACGGCGGCGAGCAGAGACAGCGGGCGGAGCGCGGGCGGGCGGGCGCAAACGGACATGGGTGCGAACGGTTGGCGTAATCCGGGCGCAGGCAAATTGTTCGTGAGGGGAGGATGAAGGTGCAGGGTTTTGGGGAACCTCACGGGTCAGGGATACCACTATGTCGTGCGCTGCGTCGGCGGATGGCGGCGACGGTCACGGCTTCTCGTTCCATGGATTCCAACGTATTCGAATTTGTAACATTCCCCTCGGGCCGGGCGGGCGGGTGGCGCCGGCCTGCCGCTGCAAAGTACGGAAAAAATTCCGGGAAAGAAATTGCGTGGACCGGAGGCGCGACCTGAGCTGCTGACGTTTTTCGATGAGCGGCTCGCGTATAACGAAGATCATCCTGGTGGGCGGAGGCGCCGAGTTCGCGGCGGTGGCGAGCGAGGCAGGGGGGCGCGCCTTTCCGGAGGCGGCGATCGTGCGCGTGGCGGCGCTGGAGCAGGCGCTCGGAGAGGAGGCGGGAGCGGGCGGCGAAGTGCTGGTGCTCGGCGATCCCAGCGGCGAGGTGCTCGCGGCGGCGCGCGGCGCGATGGATGGCGCGGGGCTGCCGCGCTGGCCGGTGGTCGTGCTCGGTCGCGCGCCGGAGGCGGCGGTCGCGGGTTCGGCTTACGTGGTGGCGCGCGAGGAATGGGCGGCGCCGCTGGTGGCGCGGCTGTTTCGCGCGGCGATCGATGGCCATGCACTGCTGCGTGAAAATGCGCGCCTGCGCGGAGACATCGGGACGTTTGGGCACCGGATCGCGCACGATTTGCGCACGCCGCTCGGCGGAGTGCTGACCACGGCGGAGATGCTGGCGGAAATCCTGGCGGAGCATTCGCCGGAGGACGCGGCGCTGGTGCGGCCGATCGTGGATTCGGCCGAGGGCCTCGTGCGCACGATCGATCGGATGAGTGTCATCGCGAAGGCGCTGGCCTCGAACGAGCCGGCGCGGCGGGTCGACATGGGCGCGGTGTTTTGGAACGCGTTTCAGCATCTCGAGGGAAGAATTCTCAAGGCGGGCGCGGTGCTCACGCACGCGCAGCAGTGGCCGGCGGTCAACGGGCACGCGGGCTGGCTCGAAGTGGTGTGGCGGAACCTGCTCACGAATTCGCTCGAGCACGCGGGGCCGGCGCCGTGGATCGAGGCGGGTTGGACGGCGGCGGGCGGGGAGAATCGTTTCTGGGTGCGCGACGCCGGGCGGGTGCCCGTGGAGAAACGCGCGACGCTGTTTCTGCCGTTTCACCAACGCTCGGTCGCCGGGGCGCCGCACGGGCTGGGGCTTGCGATGGTGGAGCGGTTGGTGGCGCTCGACGGGGGCCGGTGCGGGTTCGAAGAAACAGCCGGCGGCGGTGCGTGTTTCTATTTTTTGCTGCCGGCCGCCGACGCCTAGCCATGGCGAGGCGCGCGGGCAAAGCGGCGGAGAATCGCCGGAAGGCGGCGGAGCTGCGCGCGCGCGTCGGGAAACGTCTTCGCCGGATTGCACCGCGACCGGATCGCGCCGAACAGTCTGCCCGCTCTCATCCGCTCCGGCGCGACGCCCAAGTCTCCATGGAATTTCTCAGCCGAAACTTTCTCCGCCGCCGGAAGTGGCTCGGGGTGCTCGCGGCGGTGGGCGGCGCGCTGGTGTCGCCGCGGGCGTGGCCGGAGCGGCCGCGCGACTACGAGTTGGAGAGCGTGCTGCTGTTCAACCTCACGCAGTTCGTGGACTGGCCGCCGGGAACCTTCGCGAGGGCGGGCGATCCGTTCGTGATCGGGATTGTCGGGCGCGATCCGTTCGCGGGGAGCCTGGACGAGGTGGTGCGGAACGAGCGGGCGTGTGGGCGGCGCATCGTCGTCACCCGCGTGCGCCATCCGATCGAGGCGCGGAGCTGCCAGTTGCTGTTCGTGAGCGCGGGCGAGCGCGGGGAACTGCCGGCGCTGCTGCGCGCGGCGGGCGGGCGGCCGCTGCTGACGGTGGGCGATTTCGAGAATTTCGTGCGCCGCGGCGGAATGGTGGAGTTCTACCGGACGCCGGAAAATAAAATCCGCCTGCGCGTGAACGTGGAGGCGACGCGAGCGGCGCGATTGACGATGAGTTCGAAATTGCTACGCGTGGCCGAGGTCCGCCGCGCCGAGGAGGACTGACGCGATGCGTTTCCCCGATCTCCCCATCAAACGAAAACTCGTCGGCGTGATCGTGCTGACGTGCATGGCGGTGCTCGGGCTGACCTCGTGTGTGCTGCTGGCCTACGAACTCTACAGCTACAAGCGCACGACGGAGCGCAGCCTGTCGACCATCGCGGACATCATCGCGGCGAACAGCTCCGCGGTGCTGATCTACGACGACGAGAAGCTCGCCGCGGAAATTCTTTCGGGCCTGCGCGCCGAACCCGAGATCGCGGCGGCGGCGCTCTACGACCGGCTCGGGCGGCGCTATGTGACGTATCCGGCGAACTGGCCGACGGGGGAATTCCCCGTCGCGCCCGGCCGCGACGGCGTGCAGTTCAAGCTGAGGCACATCACGCTGTTCAAGCCGGTCATCGAGGGCCAGACGCGCGTCGGGACCGTTTACCTGCAGGGCGATCTGAACGGCATGTATCGGCGGCTCGGCGTCTACGGGCTCGTGCTGCTGGCGGTGCTGGGAGCATCGGTGCTGCTGGCGTTTTTCCTCTCCACGTTTTTCCAGCGGCTGATTTCGCTGCCGATCCTCGATCTCGCGAAAACCGCGCGGCTCGTGTCGGAGAACAAGGACTATTCGGTGCGCGCGGTGAAGGTGAGCAACGACGAGATCGGCGGTTTCACGGACGCGTTCAACTCGATGTTGAACCAGATCCAGGCGAGCCACTCGGCGTTGCGCGCGAGCGAGGAGCAGCTCTCCGCGGTGTTTCAACAAGCGGGCGCGGGCATCGCGCAGACGGACTTGCAGGGCCGTTTCCTGATGGTGAACGACCGCTACTGCGACATCGTGGGCCGCACGCGCGAGCAGCTGCTGGGGCTGCGGATGCAGGATATCATCCACCCGGCGGATCTCGGGCACCACGTTTTCCTGACGGAAAACTCGGCGCGCGACGCGTCGTCGTTCGTGATCGAGACGCGCTACGACCGGCCGAAGGGCGGCTTCGTGTGGGTGCGCAACAGCGTCGCGTTCATCCGGAATGCGAGCGGCGTGGTGGAGTCGGCGCTCGCGGTGACGGAGGACATCACCGCCTCGAAGCGCACGGAGAACGAACTGGAGCGCGCGCGCGACGAAGCGCTGGCGGCCTCGCGTGCGAAGGACGATTTCCTCGCGGCGCTCTCGCACGAGCTGCGCACGCCGCTCAATCCCGTGCTGCTCCTGGCGAGCGAGCTGGCGGCGGATGCGGCGCTGCCCGACTCGGTCCGGGCTGATTTCGCGACGATCCGCAACAACGTCGAACTCGAGGCGCGGCTGATCGACGACCTGCTCGATCTGACGCGGATCACGCGCGGCAAGCTGCTGCTCGACCTGCACCCGCGCGACGTGCACGCGATCCTGCGCGATGCGCTCGGGACGGTGCGCCAGGATTTCGCCGCCAAAAACATCCCGGTGCAGCTGGATCTCGGCGCGCCGCGGGCGATGGTGCTGACCGACGCGGTGCGGCTGCAGCAGGTGTTTTGGAACGTGTTGAAAAACGCCGTGAAGTTCACGCCCGAGGGCGGGCATGTGGGCATCGCGACGCGGCTGGATGCCGCGGGCGAACAACTGGTCATCGAGATTTCCGATACCGGCATCGGGCTGCTGCCGGCGGAGATGGAGCGGATTTTCGACGCGTTTTCGCAGGGCGACCATGCGACGGCGGCGGGCTCGCACCGGTTCGGCGGCGTGGGGCTGGGGCTCGCGATTTCGCGCATGCTGACGGAACTGCACCGCGGGACGATCCGCGCGGCGAGCGCGGGGCGCGGCCGCGGAGCGAAGTTTATTATCGAGCTGCCGCTCGCCCAGTTGGACGGAGCCGCGGTGGCGAACCCGGAACCGGCCGGCGCGAAACCGGCGGCCCCGGCGAAGCCGGCGGTGTCGCCGGTGATGCGCGGACGCGTGCTGCTGATCGAAGATCACGCGCCGACGCGCTCGACGCTGCAGCAACTGCTGATGCGGCGGAATTTCGAAGTCGTGCCCGCGGGCTCCATCGCCGAGGCCCGCGCGATGGTCGAGAAGGAGCGCGTGGATTTCGTGATCTCCGACATCGGGCTGCCCGACGGCAACGCCTACGATCTCATGACCGAGCTGCGCACGCAGCGCGGGCTGACGGGCATCGCGCTCACCGGGTATGGCATGGAGAGCGACATCGCGCGCAGCCACGCGGCGGGCTTCGTGATGCATTTGACGAAGCCGTTGCGCGTGCAACTGCTCGACGAGGCGCTGGCGAAGCTCGCGCAACACCTGCGGCCGAGCTGATGCCTTCCGCGGGAAACGTTTCCCGTGGGGCGCGGCGCGCACGAGAATGTCATGCTCTGCTTCGCCGCTCAGGAACCGGTCGGTTTGTCATTCTGAACGCAGTGAAGAATCCAGTGTGCGCTTCGTGGCCCGACGCGCGTGCGAAAGTCCAAATGGATTCTTCGCTGCGCTCAGAATGACAGGCATTGGAGAGTTCATCGGCGGATGCCACCCAACGGCTTGGCGTTGGTGAGCGATCTCAGGATGAAAATTCGTCGCGTTTCGCTCATCTACATCAACCCGCGCGCCGCGCTTATGACTGAGCCGTGACACGGGCGGTCCTTGTGGACCGGCGGTTCATGTGTTCGGTGTGGCGATTCCGCATGGGCAACATCCGAGATTTCGCCGCCGCCAGGGAGCGCCAGCGCAAGCTGGTCGTCGTCACCGCGTATGACGCGTGGTCCGCGCGGCTGCTCGCCGAGGCGCCGGTCGACGCACTGCTCGTGGGCGACAGCGCGATGATGGTGATGCACGGGGAAAACGACACGCTCGGGGCGACCGTGGAGCTGATGGCGCTACACACGCGGGCGGTGGCGCGCGGGGCGGGCGGGAAGTTCATCGTGGCGGATTTTCCGTTTCTCGCGGCGCGGAAGGGTGCGGCGCACGCGCTCGACTGCGCGGCGGAGCTGCTGCGGGCGGGCGCGCACGCGGTGAAGATCGAAGGCGTGCGCGGGCACGCGGACGCGATCCGGCACCTCGTCGATTCGGGCGTGCCGGTGATGGGGCACCTCGGGCTGCAGCCGCAGTCGGTGCGCGCGCTCGGCGGCTATGCGGTGCAAGGACGGGCGGCGGGCGACGCGGCGCAGTTGCAGGAAGACGCGGCGGCGCTCGAGGCGGCGGGAGTTTTCGCGATCGTGCTGGAGTGCGTGCCGGCGAAGCTCGCGCGGAAGATCACCGCCGCGGCCGAGGTGCCGACGATCGGGATCGGCGCGGGCGCGGGTTGCGACGGGCAGGTGCTCGTGTTGCACGACCTGCTGGGGTTCAACCCGGATTTCAAACCGCGCTTCGTGCGGCGATTCGCGGACGGGGCGGCGCTGGTGCGCGACGGCGTGGAGAAATATGCGAAGGCGGTGCGGTCGGGAAAATTTCCGGACGGGAAGGAGAGTTTTTCGTGAGCGGTTCGGGTCAATCCTCCCTGCGCTCCCGCGCAGGGCTACCCGATCGCCGTAGCCCGCTCCGGGAGGAGCGGGATTTCTCATGCCACGCCTGATCCACACCGTCCCCGAATGGCGCGCATTGCGCGCCGCGCATCGCGCGGCGGGGCGCACGGTCGGCTTCGTGCCGACGATGGGCGCGTTGCACGAGGGCCACGCGTCGCTTTTTCGCGCGGCGCGGCGGGAGCACGGCGTCGTGCTGGCTTCGGTGTTCGTGAACCCGACGCAGTTCGACGAGCAGCACGATTTCGAGAAATACCCGCGGACGCTCGACGCCGATGCGGCGCTGATGGACGCGGCGGGCGTGGATGTCGCATTCGCGCCGAGTGTCGCGGAGATGTATCCGAACGGGACGCGGTACGCCGTCGAGGAGCGCGAATTCAGCCGCGAACTCTGCGGCGCGCACCGGCCGGGACATTTTTCGGGGATGCTCACGGTCGTGTTGAAACTCCTGCAGATCGCGGACGCGGAGGCGGCGTATTTCGGCGAGAAGGATTTTCAACAGCTCCTGCTGATTCGCGGGATGGCGGAGGCTTTTTTCCTGCCGACGAAAATCGTCGGCTGCCCGACGGTGCGGGAGGCGGACGGGCTCGCGATGAGTTCGCGGAACGCGCGGCTGTCGCCCGCCGAGCGGGCGCTCGCGCCGCGGTTTCACGCGGTGCTCGCCGGCGCGTCGAGTGCGGCGGCGGCGCAGGCGGAGTTGAGCGCGGCGGGATTCGACGTGGATTACGTCGAGGATCGCGACGGGCGCCGTTTCGGCGCGGTGCGGCTCGGGCCGACGAGGTTGATCGACAATGTGGCGCGGTGATTCACGCATTGTAGCGGCGGTCTACGGCCACCGATTCAGCTCCCGCGACTTTCACGGCCGTGGCCCAAGCCCGGCGGTCATCGACCGCCGCTACATCAATCCACTTCGATCCGAGCTATGAACAAAAACGTCCTCTTCATGCTCAGCGGCTCGATCGCCTGCTACAAGGCTTGCACAGCCATCTCGCGGCTCACGCAGGCGGGCGTGACGGTGCAGACGGTTGCGACGCCGGCGGCGCTCGAGTTCGTCGGCGCGGCGACGCTCGAGGGGTTGAGTGGCCGGCCGGTGTTCACGGATGTTTTCGAGGCAGGTCGCGCGCTCGATCACATCGAACTGGCGCGGGCGGCGGATCTCGCGCTCGTCTGCCCGGCAACGGCAAACACGATCAACCGTCTCGCCGGCGGGCTGGCGGATGATCCGGTGGGGACGCTCTTTCTGGCGTGGGAGTTGAAGACGAAACCGTGGTGGATCGCGCCGGCGATGAATGCCGCGATGTGGACGCACCCGGCGACGAGTGCGTCGCTGGAAAAACTCCGCGCGTGGGGCGTGCGCGTGCTCGATCCCGCGGAAGGCGCGCACGCGTGCGGCGAAGGCGGGCCCGGGCGGTTGATGGAGCCGGAGCAGATCGCGACGGACGTGCTGGCGGCACTGGGGAAGCCATGAAGGACGAGCGTAGCTGGTGGAGCCGGACGTCCTCGTCGGGCTGGAGCGCAAACAACCCGGCGGGGACGCCGGGTTCCACCTTTTTCACATGATGCGCACGCTGGCAGTTTCCCTCGGCAACACGTCGGTCTTCGTCGGCGTGGCGGCGGAGCGCCGGATCGTGCAGACGTTTCGACTTCGGCCGGAGGAACTGCGGGAACTTCCGGCGCGCGTGCGCGGGCGGATCGATCGCGCGGTGGCTTGCTCGGTCGTGCCGGACACGACTCCGAAGCTGAAGCGCGCGATCGCGCGCGCTTGGAAAATCGAGGTGACTGAGCTGAACGCGCCCGCCGCCCACGGCCTCGCGATCGGTTACCGCCGGCCCGCGGAGCTGGGTGCGGACCGCATCGCGGCGGCGTTGGGTGCTCGCGAAAAATTTCCGCGGGAAAATCTGATCGTGGTGGATTGCGGCACGGCGACGACCGTGACCGCACTCACGCGCCACGGGGCGCTGCTCGGCGGCGCGATTCTGCCGGGGCTCGCGCTGTGGCCGGAAATGCTGGCAGCCCGGACCGCCCAGTTGCCACGCGTGCCGGTCGTGCGGCCGCGGCGCGCGCTGGGGCGCTCGCCGGGCGAGGCGATCGCGAGCGGCGTTTTCTTCGGACACGTCGGCGCGGTGCGCGAGGCGGTGGCGCGGGTGCGGGCGGAGGCGTTTGGCCGCGCAGGCGCGCTGGTCATTGCGACCGGCGGCAATGCCGCGGTGATCGCCCGGGAAAAGCTGTTCGATGCGCTCGAGCCGCGGCTCGTGCTGGAGGGACTTTGCGCGTTTGCCGCCCGAAGCGAAGCGGGCTAATTTTTTCGCACATGATTGCCACGGATAATCCCATCGAGGTCGAAGCGGAGCGCCTGTTCCGGGCGTTGATGAACGTCGACTGCGATCCGCACGGGCGCACTTGGAATCTGGAGACGTGCCGCTCGATCGCGCCGCAGACGCTGGAGATCAACCGGCTGAAAAAGGAGAAGGACGCGGTGATCCTCACCCATTCCTACGTCGAGCCGGAGATCGTTTACGGCGTGGGCGATTTCAAGGGCGACTCTTATTATCTGAGCGAGATGGCGCGGAATTCGCAGGCAAAGGTGATCGTGTTCGCCGGCGTGGTGTTCATGGCGGAGACGGCGAAGATTCTCTCGCCGCGGGCGCAGGTCGTGGTGCCCGACCGGCGCTCGGGCTGCTCGCTGGCGGACTCGATCGATGGGGAGGGCGTGCGGAAGTTGAAGGCGCTCTACCCGGACGCAGCGGTCGTGTGCTACATCAACAGCACGGCCGACGTGAAAGCCGAGTCGGACGTGTGTGTGACGTCGGGGAACGTTTACGACATCGTGGCGAATTTGCCCGTGCGGCGGGTCGTGTTCGTGCCCGACCGGCTGATGGCGGAAAACGTGCGCAGCGAGCTGAAGCGGCGCGGCGTGGCGAAGGAAATTATTTCCTCGGACGGCACGTGCCTCGTGCACGACGAGTTCACGCCGGCGCAGATCGCGGAGGCGAGGGCGCAGTTTCCCGGGTTGAAGGTCGTGGCGCATCCCGAGTGTACGCCGGAGGTGGCGGCGCTCGCGGACTTCGTCGGGAGCACGGGGGCGATGATGAAGTATGTGAAGACGACGGGCGCGCCGTATTTTCTGATGCTGACGGAGTGCGGGCTGGTGAGTCGGCTCGAGGTCGAGTCACCGGAGAAAAACTTCATCGGCGGCTGCCGGCTGTGCCCTTACATGAAAATGAATACGCTCGAAAAAATCCGCGAGGCGCTCGTCGCACCGCGGCCCGAGCAGATCATCACGCTCGACGAGGATTTGCGGACGCGGGCGGCGCGGTGCATCGAACGGATGTTCGAACTCACGCCGGCCCCCGCGGCCGGCTAGAATGTCATCCATTAGATGACAAACCGAATTCTGCATTCTCCATGTCCATGCTCACGCCTCGCACTGAACACTTGATCGATCTCGCGCTCGAGGAGGATGCCGGTCTCGGCGATGTGACCAGCCGGGCGATTTTCCCGGAGAAACATCGCTCGCGGGCGTTCGTCGAGGCCAGGCACGATCTCGTCGTCTGCGGGCTGGAGGTGGCGGCGCGCGTGTTTGCGAAGGTCGATCCGCGGCTCGTCGTCAAACTCGCGGCGCGCGATGGCGCTCGCGTGAAGGCGGGCGCGAAGGTGCTGACGGTGGCGGGGCCGACGGCGGCGCTGCTGACGGCGGAGCGGACGGCGCTGAATTTTCTCCAGCGGCTCTCGGGGGTGGCGACGCAGGCGCGGCGTTTTGCCGACGCCGTGGCGGGCACGGGCGTGCGGATCGTCGACACGCGCAAGACCACGCCGGGCTGGCGTGCGTTGGAGAAATACGCGGTGCGCTGCGGCGGGTGCGTGAACCACCGCTCGTCGCTGGGCGAGCACGTGCTCATCAAGGACAATCACATCGCCGCCGCCGGCTCGCTCACGAAGGCCGTGACGCTCGCGCGCGCCGCCGCCGCGCATCTGGCGAAGATCGAGGTCGAGGCGAAGACGCTCGCGGAAGTGCGCGAGGCGGTCCGGGCGGGCGCGGAGGTGATTCTGTTGGACAACATGCCGCCGGAGAGGGTGCGCAGCGCGGTGGGAATCATCGCGGGCGCGGCGGTGGTGGAGGTTTCGGGCGGCGTGAGATTCGAGACGTTGCGTGAGTATGCGCTGCCGGGCGTGGACGTAATTAGCATTGGGGCGCTGACGCATTCGGCGCCGGCGGCGGATTTGAGTTTGACGGTGCTCGGTGCGAGCGCGGGCGGCCGCAGTCGCACCCGGAAAGCGACCGGGGGCGGTCGCGCTCCCAAGTGAAAACGCTTCGCACGGATTGTCTCGCGATCGGCGCGGGGCTGGCGGGGTCCGCGTATGCGCTGCACGCGGCGCGGGCGGGGATGGCGGTCGAGCTGTTGTCGCTCGATGGGCCGCTCGCGGCGAACAGCGACTGGGCGCAGGGCGGGATCATCTACGACACGTCGCCGCAGACGGAGCTGTTCGCGCAGGACATCATCGAGGCGAGCGACGACACGGCGAATCCGGCGGCGGTCGAGCAACTCGTGCGCGAGGGGCCGGCGGCGGTGAAGGAATTGCTGCTCGACGAACTCCACGTCGGCTTCGATCGCGGCGCGGACGGCGCGCTCGATCTTACGCGCGAGGGCGGGCACAGCTCGCGGCGGATCATCCATGCGAAGGATGCGACGGGGCATGCGATCCTGACCGAGGTCGCGGCGCGCGTGGATGCCACGCCGCGCATCACGCGTCGGTCGGGCTGGGTCGCGGTCGACTTGCTGACGCTTTCGCACAACACGGAAAATATCGCCGACCGCTATGCGCCGCTGACGTGCTTCGGCGCCTACGTGCTCGATCCGGCGAGCGGCGAGGTACACGCGATCGTGGCGAAGAAAACGATCCTCGCCACGGGCGGGCTCGGGCAGATTTTCCTGCACAGCACGAACCAGCCGGGCAGCGTCGGGCACGGCGTGGCGATGGCGTATCGCGTCGGCGCGCGCGTGATCGATCTCGAATACGTGCAGTTTCACCCGACCGTTTTCTTCAAGCGCGGCGCGCCGCGGTTCCTGCTGACCGAGGCGTTGCGCGGCGAAGGCGCGGTGATCGTGAACGCGCGCGGCGTGCGGTTCATGGACACGCTGCACCCGCGCGGCTCGCTGGCGCCGCGCGATATCGTGGCGCGCGCGATTCACCAGGAACTCGCGGCGACGGGCGAGCCGTGCGCGTTTCTCGATCTGTCGGCGATGAAGCCGGAGTTCATTCGCGAGCATTTCCCGGGCATCACGGCGCGCTGCGCGGAGTTCGGCGTCGACGTGACGCGCGAGCCGATTCCGATCGTGCCGGCGGCGCATTTTTCGTGCGGCGGCGTGCACACGGATTTGAGCGGGCGGACGAACGTGAAAAATCTCAACGCGATCGGCGAGACCGGCTGCACCGGGCTGCACGGCGCGAACCGGCTGGCGAGCACGTCGCTGCTCGAGTGCCTGACGAGCGCGAAATTCACCGCGCGCGCGGATGCGGCCGAACTCGCGCGGGGCGACGGGCGCTGGCCGGAGCCGCGGGAGTGGTCGAGTCCGACGCGTGAGGCGGATCCGACCTTGATCCGGCAGGATCTCAATCTCCTGCAGAGCACGATGTGGAACTACGCGGGCATCGTGCGTTCGCCGAAGCGGCTGACGCGCGCGCGCCGGATTTTGTTGGAGCTGCGCGAGGAGGTGCAGAGTTTTTATCGCGGGTGCCGGCTCACGCGCGAACTGATCGAGCTGCGCAACGCGATCCAGACGGCGTTGCTCGTGGTGCACGCCGCGGGGCTGAATCCGCGGAGCAAGGGGTGTCACTACGTGGTCGACGAGGAGTGAGGCGGGATGGCGAGGGGGAGACCGACGTCCTCGTCGGGCTTGATCGATCGGCGACGGTCCAAGGCAAGCCCGACGGGGACGTCGGTCTCCACCGCTGAGTTGGGCGCGGGGTTGAAGTTGAAACTTTTCGCAGCTCGCGCAGTCTTAGCCGCATGCGTGCTTTCCGCTTCCCCGCACTGCTGCTCGGCCTGGCTTGCGTCACCGCGTTCGCGGGACGCGACGATCACGATGGAGACCGCGATCGCGATCGACACGGGCCGGAGCATCGTGCCCGCGTGACGTTTTACGAACACGCGGATTTCCGCGGCGCGGCGTTCACGTTGGAGGTGGGACAGGACGCGGAGAACCTGACGCGAGTGAATTTCGTCCGCGGGCCGCGGGCGAACGACCGGATCTCGTCCATCCGCATCGAAGGCGATCTGACGGTGCTGGTTTATCGCGACGCGTATTTCCGGGGCGGCGTGCTGCGGTTGACGCACGACGTGCGCAATCTCGCGGAGAGCGAGCGCGACTGGAACGATACGATTTCGTCGATCCGCGTGGAACGAAGCCGGGAACGGCATTAACGATCATCGGCCGCGGCGTTCGAGATCAGCCGCGAGATCGCGGCGATCGGAGGACATTCAGCCGGGTTCCGGCAACTTTCGGTCTCGGCTGAGGACAATGGGGTTGGACCCCTTCGGCCTCGATGATTCTGCGTTCCAAGCCCGTCCGTTTTTTGATCACCCGCGTGGCGCGAGCCTACGGGTTTTTGGATCCGGTTGCGTTGCTGGCGAGCTTGCGGGGGTTTGCGCAGCCGTCGGAAGTCGCGGAGCCGATCGAGCTGCTGCGCGCGGGGATGTTGTTCCACGCGCGCGGGCTGGTGAACACGAAGGCGATTCAGAACAATCTCGACTGGGTGTGGCCCTACTGGGTGGAACGCCAGTTCAACCCGGAGGATCCCTCGTTCATTCCCCGGGCGTTTTCCTTTAGTCACATCAATCTGACGCATCGCAATTGGACCGCAGTCGGCGTGCCCGACGTGCCGTTCTATCCCATCGTCGATCCGCGCGGATTGGTGACACCGCTGTTCGACGGCTGGTCGCTGGATTTCTGGTTTGTGCCGGAGCATGGGCCGGTGCTGCTGCCGTCGAAGCTCGCGGAGGTCAGGCAGGAGTTGCGGTTCAACGACACGCTCGAGGTGCGCACGATCGCGGCGAGCGAAGACCCGGCAGTGGAAGTGACGCTGGAGAGCATCGTGACGCTGGCGCTCGATGACCGCGGCGAACCGCAGTGCCGGATTCGCGTCGCGGCGAAGGGCGCAGCGGGCGGAGAGATCGCGGTGGCGGTGCGGCCCTACAACCCGGAAGGCGTCAGCTTCGTGAAAAAAATCGAAGTCCTCGACAGCTCGCGCGGCTGGCGCGTGAACGAGGTGAACGAAATTTTCTTCGACCGGCCGCCGGCGAAAAATCTGCTGTCGACCTACGCGCGGGGCGACGTGCTGCTGCAGCTCGGCGAGGCGGCCAGCACGAGCAGCGTGACCTGTCCGGTGAGCATGGCGACGGCGGTGGCGCTGTTTCCGCGGACCGGCGTCGACGAGGCAGCGTGCGAGATTCGCGTGCCGATCTACGATGAACTCGAGCCGAAGCGGCGGCCGGCGTTCGAGACGACGGTGAGTTGGGGCGACGCGATGGCGCCGCTCGCGCGGTTGCGCGTCGGCCATGAAGCGGTGCAGCGACTCTACGATCTGGCGGCGGCGAACCTCGTGCTGCACGCGCCGCGCGAGGTGTATCCGGGGCCATACACGTACAAGCGTTTCTGGTTTCGCGATGCGGTGTTCGTGTTAAACGCGCTGCTGTCGCTCGGCGGCGTCGAGCGCACGCGGCGGGCGCTGGCGGAGTTCGCGCCGCGGCAGCGGCACGACGGATATTTTTTGTCGCAGGAAGGCGAGTGGGACAGCAACGGCGAGGCGCTGTGGTTTTATCATCGGTTCGCGTCGCTCACCGGTGAGACACTGCCGGACGAGTGGCTGCGCGCCGTGGCGAAGGGTGCGCGCTGGATCCAGCGCAAGCGGCTGCCGGGCGACTCCGGCAAGCCAGAGGCGGGGCTGTTGCCGGCGGGTTTTTCGGCGGAGCATCTCGGGCCGAACGATTTTTACTACTGGGACGATTTCTGGGCGGTGGGCGGATTGCAGGCGGCGGCGGAATTGTTGCAGAGGACGGACGGGGAGGCGGCGCGGGAATTTGCGCGCGAAGCAGAGGAGTTTCTCGCGACGATCCGGCGGTCGTTTCCGAGCGGGCCGCAGCGGCGGTTTCCGGGCGCGATCCCGGCGTCGCCGCACCGCCGGATGGATTCGGGCGCGGTGGGTTCGCTGGTGGCGGATTATCCGCTGCAGCTGTTCGCGCCGGGCGATCCGGGGATCGTGAAGACGGCGGATTACCTCTGCAGCCATCACGAGCAGTCGGGCGGATTTTTCCAGAACATGATTCACTCGGGAATCAACGCCTACCTGACGCTGCACCTCGCGCAGGTGCGGTTGCGCGCGGGCGAAGTGGCGGCGGCGTGGGCGTTGATGGATGCGGTCGTCGGGCTGGCGTCGCCGACCGGGCAGTGGCCGGAGGCGATTCATCCGCAGACCTTCGGCGGCTGCATGGGCGACGGGCAGCACATCTGGGCCGCGGCGGAGTGGCTGATGCTGATGAGAAACCTGTTTGTGCGTGAAGAGCAAAGTAACCCATTAGGTTACTTTGACGGCGGATCTCAGGGGAATGGAGATATTGAAAGTAACCCAATGGGTTACTCTGTGCAGGAAGGGGGGGCCAGGGGCGGCGGGGGGACGGGGGCGGGGTTGGTGATCGGGGCGGGGGTGAAGCCGGGGTGGTGGCGCGCGACGGAGGGGCCGGGAGCGGTGGAGTTCGGGCCAACGCTGACGCCGCATGGCGCGGTGACGGTGAGCTTCGTCGGCGATGCGAGCGGCGGGCGGCTGCACATCGACGGGGCGTGGCGGGGCGAACCGCCGCGGCGCGAGGTGCGCGTGCCAGGGTGCGTGCCGTTCGACGTGCCGGCGGGCGACCGGACGGATGAGTTTCAATTGACGGAGGTGGAGCGGTGAAACGGGAGGAACCAGGCGGAGGGGGCGTGGAGTCCCGCGGCTGCCGCAGCGGGGGTGCCGGGGGAACTGAAATAATTTTTTGGCAATGAACATCTGCATGATGACGAACACCTACCTGCCGCACGTCGGCGGGGTGGCGCGCTCGGTGAGCACGTTTGCGGAGGAGTATCGGAAACTCGGGCACGATGTGTTGGTCGTGGCGCCCGAGTTCGCGGGCAGGGCGCTGCCGCCGCGGGCGGCGGCGATCGTCGAGCGCGTGCCGGCGTTTCAGAAATTCAACGGCAGCGATTTTTCCGTGAAACTGCCGATCGTCGCGACGCCGAAGCTGGATGCGTTTCCGGCGGACGTGATCCATGCGCATCATCCCTTTCTCCTCGGGGACACGGCGGTGCGCATGGCGGCGACGAAGAACGTGCCGGTGATCTTCACACATCACACGCGCTACGAAGATTACACCCACTACCTGCCGTTCGACTCGCAGGCGCTGAAGGACATGGCGATCAACCTCTCGACGCATTTCGCGAATTTGTGCGACGGCGTGATCGCGCCGAGCGAGAGCATCGCGCGGCTGATCCGGCGGCGGGGCGTGGAGACGCCGATCGGCGTGGTGCCGACGGGGATCGACGTGGGGGCGTTCGCGGCGGGGAAGGGCGAGAGGTTTCGAAAAAAAATCGGAGTGCCGGCGGAGGCCTTTGTGGTCGGGCACGTGGGGCGGCTCGCACCGGAAAAAAATCTCGAGTATCTCGCGGAGGCGGTCGCGTTGTTTGTGAAGAAGACGCCGGGGGCGCGTTTCGTCGTCGTGGGCGGCGGACCGGCGGAGGAGCATCTGCGGGAGATTTTTGCGCGCGAAGGCGTGACCGAGCGGCTGGTGCTCGCGGGGAAGCACACGGGGCGCGCGCTGGCGGATGCGTATAACGCGATGGACGTGTTTGCGTTCGCGTCGTTCACGGAGACGCAGGGCATGGTGCTCGCCGAGGCGATGGCGGCGGGGCGGCCGGTGGTGGCGCTCAACGCGTCGGGCGTGCGCGAGGTGATGCGCGATGGCAAAAACGGATACATGCTGGCGAAGAACGCGGCGCCGGCGCGGTTCGCGGCCCGGCTGCGGCAGCTGCAGCGCGAGCCGCGGCGGCTGGTCGCGTATGGAACGGAGGCGCGGCGGACGGCGGAAAATTTTTCGAAGGAACGCTGCGCGGCGATGGCGCTGGAATTTTACGCGGAGATCCGGCGGGCGACGCGACGGGAGCGGCTGGCGGTCGAGCGGAGCCCGTGGGGAACCTTGATGGAGCGGATCAGTGCCGAGTGGAATCTGCTCGCGGAAAAAGCGCAGGCGGTGATGGACGGCCTCGGCCGCTAGCGGCTGAGGAAGCTCCAAGCGCCAAGATCCAAGCTCCAGAGAAACAGCGAAACGATGAAACAGCGAAACAATGAAACGGTGAAACGATGAAACGGTGAAACGATGAAACGGTGAAAAAATTTTGTCAGTCCGAGCGCAGCGAAGAATCCAGGGCGACGTCCGCCGGGCGGGAGTCCAAATGGATTCTTCGCTGCGCTCAGAATGACGGAGATTTATTGGTTCATCGGAGTGCTTCGGCTCACGACTTGGCTTGGGTTCGCGAGTTCGGGGTGATTGCGAAGGCGGCGGGATATTCGGCGGGGTTCCAAGGCGGGCTGAAGCCCGCCCTACGCTGATATGTTTGCGGGCATCGAAGCGATCGTGCACCGCGTGCGCCGGCGGTTGAGCCGGAGCGAATGGGCGGTGCGGCACCTGGGGCTGACGCCGTCGGAAGGCACGGCGGAGGAGCCGGGGCTGCTGCTGATCCAGATCGACGGGCTCGCGCGCGGGCAGCTCGAGGCGGCGCTGGCGGCGGGACGGATGCCTTTTCTGCGGCGGCTGGTCATGCGCGAGGGTTACGAGCTGCGGACCTTTTATCCGGGACTGCCGTCGACGACGCCGGCGGTGCAGGCGGAACTTTTCTGGGGCGTGCACTCGGCGGTGCCGGCGTTCAGCTTCTACGATCGGGTGTTGAAAAAAATCGGGCGGATGTGGGATCCCGAGTGGGCGAAGGCGCGCGAGGCGAAGTGCGCGGAGCAGGCGGAGGGTTTGCTGAAGGGCGGCAGCTCGTGGTCGAACATCTACACGGGCGGCGCGGGCCAGGAGGAGGCGCATTTCTGCGCGGCGAGCATCGGACTCGGCGACATGTGGCGCTCGGGCAAGGTGAGAAATGTCTTTTTGTTCATCGTGGCGCAGTTTCCGGCGGCGGTGCGGATTTTCTGGATGCTGCTCGTGGAATTCGGCGTGGCGGTCGGCGACATGGCGCGGGCGATCGCGCGGGGACGGAAGCCGCACCCGGAATTCCTGCTGCTGCTCTCGCGGGTTTTCGTCGGCGTGGGCTTGCGCGAGCTGCTGACGATCAGCGGGCAGATCGAGGTGACGCGGGGGCTGCCGATCGTACACCTGAACTTCGTGGGCTACGACGAGCAGGCGCATGCGCGCGGGCCGGGATCGAAGTTCGCGCATTTCGGGCTGCGCGGGATCGACCGCGCGGTTCGCAAGATTGCGCGGGCGGCGCAGCGCTCGCGGCGGCGCGACTACGCGGTGTGGATTTTTTCGGATCACGGGCAGGAGGCGGTGACGCCGTTTCCGGCGGAGAATCCGGGCGGGGTGGAACTCGTCGTGCGCGCCTGCCTGGCGTCGTCGCGGGAGCGGGATCGCGCGTGGCGCGTGCGCTCGCAGCAGCGCAGCGTGAGCGGGGCGCCCTGGCTGTCGCGGGGGCGGCGGAACCAGGCGCGGCTCGAGCGGCAGCGGGCGGAGGAGAAGCTCACGGCGGAAGAGGAGAAGACTTTCGCGATCGCGGCCATGGGGCCGGTGGGGCACGTTTATTTTTTCGAGGAGCAAACGGACGAGCAGCGGGAGGCGGTCGCGCGGCGGCTGGTGCGCGAGGGAAAAATTCCCGGCGTGCTGGTGCGCACGGGCGCAGGCCGGATCGCGTGGCATCATGCGCGCGGGGAGTCGCGCGTCCCCGAGGATCTCGCGGATCTGCTGCCGCACCCGGCGGAGTTGAAGGCGGAGATCGCGCGCGACCTCGTGAAATTCATGGAGCAGCCGGACGCGGGCGATCTCGTGCTGCTCGGCTGGAGTCCGTGGGAGACGCCGCGAAGTTTCGCGCCGGAGCGCGGGGCGCACGCGGGTTTCGGGCCGAACGAGACGCAGGGATTTCTGCTGGTGCCGGGCGGCACGCGGCTGCCGGCGGGCACCGAGGATTTCGTGCGGCCGGAGGCGTTGCGCTCGGCGGCGCGACACTGGCTGGGTCGTGAGGCGTGGGGCGCGCGCGTCTCCAAAACGTCGGGACGGCAGGGGCTGCGGCTGATGACGTACAATGTGCACGCGTGCGGCGGCATGGACGGGCGGGTCTCGCCGCGGCGGGTGGCGCGGGCGATCGCGGAACAGGCGCCGGATCTGGTGGCGTTGCAGGAAGTCGATCTCGGGCGGCGGCGATCGCGCGCGGAGGATCAGGGGGCGATCATCGCGGCTGAACTCGGAATGGAGGTCGTGTTTTGCCCGACGATCACGCGCGGCGAGGAACACTATGGGCATGCGCTGGTGAGCCGCTGGCCGGTGGAAATCGTGAAGCGCGCGCTGCTGCCGCACGATCCGCGGAGCTGGTGGAAGGAGCCGCGCTCGGCGTTGTGGGCGCGCGTGCAGGTCGGCGGGACGACGGTGAATCTCGTGACGACGCACCTCGGGCTCGGGCCGCGCGAACGGTTGATGCAGATGCGGATGTTGCTGGGCGCGGACTGGCTGGGCGGGGTGCCGGATGACGAGCCGATCCTGATGTGCGGCGATTTCAACCTGACGCCGGGGAGCGCGCCGTATCGGCTGGCGGCGGCGCGGTTTCGCGACGTGCAGGCGGCGAGGCCGGAGCACCGGCCGTTGAAAACGTTTTCCTCGCTCCGGCCGTTCGCGCGGCTCGATCACATTTTCATGTCGCGGCGGTTTGCGGTGGAGCGCGTGGCGGTGCCGCGCAATGCGCTCACGCGGGTTGCTTCCGACCACCTGCCGCTGGTGGCGGACTTTTCATTTGTGCCCACAGGCGCCGGAACGCCCATGCGCAGGTGACGGTGATCACGATGAAATAAACGGCAAAGCCGGCGACGCGTGCGGGCGTGAGGTCGTCGCTCATGTCGCCGAACGCAAGGCCGACGACGGAGCGGGCGATGTTGATCGGCAGACCGACGAGGAGAAAGGTGGCGAGCGGCACGCCGGCGAGCGGCAGGACGTAATTTTTGGCGAAATACGGCACGCCGGGCAGCAGCATGGTGAACAGCGTGAGGGGCGTGTGGGCGGCCCGGGGCAGGCGCTCGCGGAGGGATTTGAGGCGCTTCGAAAAGAAGGCGGGGGCGAGTTTCACGATCGCGTAGCTCAGGAGCATTTGCAGGGCGATCGAGAGGGAAACCAAGGCGAGGCCGAGCGGCAGGCCGAAGCGCATGCCGGCCACCGCGGTCGAGACGGTCTCGGGAAAGCCGACCATCGGCAGGATCGTCATCAGCGCGAAGACGAGCGCGCCGTCGAGCTTCTCGGCGCGGCGGTGGATCGCCTCGACGTCGACGAAATGATACGCGAACGCGACCGCGGCGCAGCCGAGCACGATGGCGCCGAGGAGGAGGAGTTTCCGGCGGTCGAGTTCGATCCCGGCGAAGGTCAGGGGCATTCGAAGGGAGACCACGGAGGGGCGCGGCGGTTCGCGGGTGTGGAGCGGACTTCAGTCCGCTGGGCGGACGAGGGCTTGGCGAAGGCGGGCTGAAGCCCGCCCTACCCGGCGAGGACTTTCGCGCGGGCTTTTTCGACGATGGCGAGGAGTGCGGCGAAATCTTCGTCGCGCGTTTTGCTCTCGATGAGGTGGTCGAACTTGTGGGCTTCGCGGAGTTCGCGTTCGGCGGTTTTCATGCGGCCGGCGATCTCGTCTTCGTTATCCTGTGCGCGGGCGCGCATGCGGGCGATGAGCCGTTCGCGGTCGACGACGATGAAGATCGTGGTGAGATGGCGGGCGAGGAGCGGATTCGTTTTCGCGGCCGCGCGGAAACTTTCGACGCCCTGCACGTCGACGCTCATGACGAGGCTGCGGCCGGCGGCGAGCGGATCGAGGACGCTGGAGCGGAGGGTGCCGTAGAGGCGGTCGCGGTTCTTGCCGTGGACCTGCGCCCACTCGAGAAATTCGCCGGAGGCGATGCGGCGTTCGAATTCGTCGGGCGTGAAGAAGTGGTAGTGGACGCCGTCGATCTCGCCTTCGCGGCGGGCGCGCGTGGTGGTGGTGATGACGCGGGAGAAGGACGGGTTTTCGGCGACGAGGCGGTCGCAGAGCGTGCTTTTGCCGGAGCCGGCGGGGCCGGCGAGGACGAGGAGGACGGGCGGAGGGGACGAGGGTGCCGGCGCGGTCATGCGCGTTTCAATAAGTGAAAGCGACGACGCCGAGCAGGAGTCCGTAGGCGGCGAGCGCGGCGCCGACGCCGCGGGTGCGTGACGGGCACGCGAAGAGCCACTCGAAAAAATCGCGCAGGCGGAACGGCGACGCGCCGAGCCAGATCGCGAGCGCGATGAACACGTAGACGAGCGTGACGAGGAAGAGCCGCTGCGGGAGCTGGTATTGCATGTAGGCCGCGCCGAGCAGCGGTGAGGCGCTGAGCAGCACGAGCACACAGAGGCCGCGGACCGCGAGGAAATCGGGGACGCACTTGAAGGCGAGGAGCGCGATGGCGGTGAAACCGAGGGCGAGGTAGACGCGATACTCGCCGAAGTCGGCGGCGGAGAGGTGGAGGACGTTCCAGAGAAACCAGATCGCGCCGGCGCCGAAAAAGAAGATGGCGGCGTTGGTGGAGCGCGGGGTGGCTTTCAGAATCGCGATCGCACGCGAGCTGTGGAGGAGCAGCGGCACGCCCAAGGCGAGGAGGAACAGGCCGGGGAGCAGCGTGGCGAGGAGGAGGGACATGAAGAAAAGTCGAGAGCTGAGAGTTGAGAGTTGAGAGATGTGTGTCGAGTCAGCGCGCGGAACGCCAGGGTCCGGTCTCTCGACTCCCAACCCTCAGCTCTCAACTCCGGCGAGCATCAGCTCGCCATACAGCGTGCTCACGCTGGCGCGCGTGATCTTCAACGGCACGAGCTGGCCGGTGAGGCGCGGGTCGGCGTCGAAGACGCAGACGCGGTTGCCGCGCGTGCGGCCGGTGTAATGCGCGCCGCTCTTGTCGGGGCCTTCGACGAGGACTTCCTCGGTCGTGCCGAGCAGCAGCGCGTTGCGGCGCTCGGAATTCTGGCGGAGCAGGTCGAGCAGGATTTGGTTGCGCTGCTCTTTCACGGCGTCGGGCACTTGATCTTCGAGCGCGGCGGCGGGCGTGCCGGAGCGGATCGAATATTTGAAGATGAACGCCATGTCGTAGTTGCAGGCGGCGAAGAGTTCGCGCGTTTGCTCGAAGTCCTCCTCGGTCTCGCCCGGGAAGCCGACGATCACGTCGGTGGAAAAATACATGTCGCTCCGCACGGCGCGCAGGGCGTCGACGATTTCGCGGTAGCGCTCGCGCGTGTAAGGGCGGTTCATCGCGCGGAGGATGCGGTTGCTGCCGCTCTGCATCGGCAGGTGCACGTAGCCGCAGAGTTTCGGGAGGCGACCGTAGGCCGCGACGAGGTCGTCTTTGAACCCGCGCGGATGCGGCGAGGTGAAGCGGATGCGCGCGATGCCGTCGATCGCGTGGACGCGTTCGAGGAGCTGCACGAAGGGCGAGATGCCGTGCGTGTGAACGTAATCGCGGCGGCCGTAGCTGGTGACGATCTGGCCGAGCAGCGTGATTTCGCGGACGCCGCGGGCGGCGAGTTGTTCGCACTCGCGCACGATGTCGTCCATCGGGCGGGAGCGTTCGTCGCCACGGGTTTTCGGGACGATGCAGAACGCGCAATCCATGTTGCAGCCCTGCTGGATCGAGACGAAGGCGGTGATCTGCGGCGGCGGCGCGGCGCCATTGCCGGGTTGAGCGTTGAGGGTCGAGAGTTGAGCGTCCGAGGCGAAGGCCGATGAGGCGACATCCTGCGAGAGCAGGTGATCGCGGATCGTGTTCTGCGAGCCGGCCTCTTCGGCGATGTCGACGATGGTGTCGCCGATCGGCGCGCCGGCGTCGCGCGCGGCGCGAAGGTTGTCGAGGTAACCGGGAACCTGGTGGAATTTTTGCGTGCCGACGATGAGGTCGACGTCGGGCAACTGATCGAGGAGCGAGGCGCCGCGGTTTTGCGCCATGCAGCCGAGGATGCCGAGGACGAAGTCGGGCTGGCGGCGTTTGCGGGCGACGACGTTTTCCGCCTTCGCGATGGCCTTTTGCTCGGCGGCGTCGCGGACGGAGCAGGTGTTGAGGAGCATGACGTCGCAGTCGTCCTCGCGCGTGACGATGCGATAGCCGCGGGCGCGCAACATCGCCGCGACGGCCTCGCTGTCGCGTTCGTTCATCTGGCAACCGTAAGTTTTGATGTAGACCCGATTCACCGGCGGAGCGGTCAGAGGTAGTCGCTGCGGCGGTCGGGTCAACGCGGGAGTCTGGTTCCCGGTGGCGCCGCGCTCTGGCGCGGGAACGTCGCTGACCTGACGAACGTGAAGAGAACCTTTCCGCGGTGGAGCCCGACGTCCTCGTCGGGCCGGGCGGTGTGCGCTCGTCGATCAACCCGACGAGGACGTCGGGTGCCACCTCGGTGGCATCGTTTCGGCTCAGGTCGCGGTGCGGCGGCGCCAGGCGGCGACGCCGAGGACGCAAAGGCCGGCGAGCGCGGCGTAGGTCGATGGCTCGGGCACGGCACTGGCGGTGACGAACGACGGGAAACTGGACGTGGCGAACGAGCCGACCACGGTGTGCGGATCGCTGTACATTTGGATCGAGCCGGAAACGCCGCCGTCGTTCGCGACGTAGAGGAGGCCGCCGCTGAAGGCCAAGCCGAAGGGGCCGTTCAGGCCGTCGGTGGCGTTGGCGACATTGCCGAGCGAGGAGCCGTCGACGAACGAATAGAGGTCGACGGTGTTGGTGGTGTGGTTGGCGACGAAGAGGCCCAGGTCGCCGGCGGCCACGCCCACGGGCGCGTGGCCGGCGCCGAGGCTGACCGTCCAGCGCAGCGTGCCGCCGCTGTCGTAGCTGGAGATCGTGTTGTTGTTGCGCATCGCCGCGTAGACATTGCCTGAGCTGTCGATCGCGAGGCCATAGGGCTGGTCGGCGGGCGTGGCGAATGTGATCGGGGCGCCGCCGCCGCCTGGCGTGTACTTCATGATCGAGGTGTTGCCCGCGGAGTAGAGGTTGCCCGCGCTGTCGAAGGCCAGGCCGAAGGTGCTGGGCGAACCGGTGCTCGAGGCGAAAACGGTGCTGCTGCCGTTCGGCGCGAATTTCACGATCGTGGCGTCGAGGCCGTGATTGGTGTTGAGCGCGACATAGAGGTCGGAGCCCCAGAACGCCAGGCCTTCGGGAATGCTGACGCCGGTCGCAAACGTGGTGGATGCGCCGCCGGCGGTGTAGTTGGCGATGGTGCCATCGAATTCTCCCGAGCCGGGCATCGCCACGAAGATCTGGGCGAAGGTGGCGGTGGACGTGGCGAGGAGGATGACCGACGCGAAAAGCGCGGCGTGAGCTGCGCGACTGAACCGGGGGAAACGTAGCGTTTTCATGTTTGGCTGGGCTGGGTTGTGGGACTGACGGGAAAGCGGACGGGTCGCGTGCGGGCCAGCTGCGACGAGGAGCGAACGGGGATGATGGGAGGCGTTGACCGTGGGGGGACGCGAGTCAAGGGATGCGCGTGTGTAGCAACGGCGTGGTTCGGCCGGACGGCGCGTGGGCTTGCGGATCGGACCGTGCGCAGCAGCGTGGGCACCGATGCGCCGCTGTTTTGTTTTGGTTTCGATTCTTCTCGCGCTCGGCGAGCTGCGAGCCGCGCCTGACGCGATCTTCGTCGTCATCGCCGACCAGCACTCCGCCTACGATCGCACGGCGCAGGTCGTGGCGCGCGTGGACCGGTTGAAAAACGAAAATCCCGGCGTGCCGCTCGCGGTACTCGTCGACGGCGACACGTTCGAAGCGGGAAACGTCGTGGCGCAGCGCAGCGGCGGGGCGATCGAGTTCGCGATGTTCGCGGCGCTCGCGCAACGCGCGCCCACCGTGCTCAATCTCGGTAATCACGAGCCGGAGTTCTACGATGTCGCCGAGACGGTGCGCCGCGTGCAGGCGACGGGCGTCGCCGTGATCGGCAGTATCGCGGATCGGGCGACGGGGAAACTTTTCGCGCCGGCCTCGACGCGGCTGCGACTCGGCGAAGTGGACGTCGTCATCGCCGGCGTGACGACCGATTTGCTCGCGCAGTATCGTGCGGCGGTGCGGCCGGCGCTCGATCTCGCGAATCCTGCGGTGTGGGCGCGGGAAAATTTCCCGAAAGTTTTTGCGTGGGAGCGCGGGCGGCTCGCCCGCAATTCCGCCGAAGCGGGCGAGCCGCCCGCGCTCCCAGGTT
>JBEHYR010000044.1:0-44077 GCA_048498075.1 Verrucomicrobiota bacterium
GCCCAGCACTTTTTTCAGGAGAACGGTGACCACGATTTCGCCAGGCAGATTCGGGTCGTCGAATTTGTCCGTGTAGACGAGCCGCTCGTGCGGCACGAGTTCGCGATATTCGCCGCCGAAGCTGTGGCTTTTCCCGCTCGTGAAATTGGTGAACGACATCCTGAACGTGCCGCCGACCTTGGCATCGAGGTGATGGACCTTGCCGGTGAATCCGTTCGGTGGAAGCCATTTGCTCATGGCGTCGGCGTCGAGGAAGGCGCGGTAGATGCGTTCCGGGGTGGAGCGCAGCACGCGGTGCAGTTTGATCGTGTTGGTGGCGGGGGCGGGGGCTGACATGGTGGATGATCCTTTCTGGGTTTCGGTTACGCTGCTGAAGCGTTGGGGAATTACTGTGCTGACAACCGATTCAACGATTGAGCGGGTTGATTCCGGACAGCGAACAGGAAAAGAGCGGCGGAAAGAAACCTCGCAGCTCTCGCCCGACCGATTCCGCTCCGACGCGGAGCATCTCTCTGCGTTCTTTGCGGTTAAGTTCAGGAATTTGTGAAGGCCTCACTGCGGAGGATCTTCGCAAGCCTTCGCGTCCCTTCGCGTCTCCATAAAATTACTGCAGGAAAAATTCCACGGTCGTGACGACACGCAGGATTTTTTTCTCGGGCGAGGCCGGATCGCGGTCGTCGATCTCGAGCGCGCCCTGCGTCGCGCGGCGGATCGCGCCGACCGCGGCGCGCGAATCCTGCGCGAATTTTTCCGCCGCCGCCCGCGCGCTCGCCGTGGCCTCGGCGATCATCTCCGGTTTGATGCCGTTGATGTCGCCATACAGAAACTGCGGCCGCTCGCCATAGTCGTTGCCCGACAGGCTGACGCCGCTCGCGATCAAATCGTCGGCGTGCTGGATCGCGTCCTTTACCACATCGACCTTGCCGCTGCGCACCACGAGCGTCGCGACCGCCTTGTAGCGGGGCAGATTGGCGGCGGCGTTGCTGCGCAGCCGCTCGTCCTCGCGGTCGCTGATGGCGGGCAGGCCGGTGGACACCTCGTCGTCGGCGATCTGGTGCTCGCGCAGAAACGCCTGCACCGTGCGACGGCTGGCGGCCATCTGCTCCTTGAGCGCCGGCAGGTCGTCCGCGGCGACGGTGAAGCTGACCGGCCAGATCGCGAGCGTCGCCGTGACCTCGCGCTCGGAGAGCCCGCGCACGGTGAGGAAGCGGTCGAACTCGCGTCCCGTTTTCACCGCGCGCCCGATCTGGAATCCGAAGATCGCCAGACCCGCCGCCAACAAGACCCCGAGCACCGCAAACGCACGCATTGAAACCATGGCGAATGTGCTGAATTCCACCGCACCGCGAAGCAATCCTCGTGCGGCAAAAGTTATTCACCGCTGGCGCGCGGTCGGTGAGTGGACCGTTGGGTCATTGGTGCTTCAGCTTCAAGGCTCCTGAAAAAAGATGTTCAAACCGCGGAGACCGCGAAGAGCGCAGAGACAAAAACCTGCACGCGGTTCAAGCATGGCCCGTCTCCGACAGGTGAAATCTCACCGCGACGCCTTCCTCCCCGTTTCACTCCGCGGTCTCCGCGTTTCAAATCCGGAATTTGAGATGATTGAAACCCGAACTCGTCTGGTAACCTCAGCGATCCCTGCGGTTGAAATGTAGCAACCACACTCGGATTTACCGCGGAGATCGCAAAAAACTCAAAGAGCACTCGTGCGTGTTTTAGCCGGCACGACTCGGTTCACTTCTCGTCGCGGGGCATCGAACCTAAACACGATCTCCGCCCTTTCTCTCTCCGCGGGCTCCGCGTTCTTCGGTTTAAATTCAGGAATTCAGGTTGATCGCGAGCGCCAATCGCCGGCCGATCAAAATTCCCGATTCAGAAACGCAACCGTCCGCTCATCGCGCTCGCCACCGAAGTAGCGATCGAGCACCTGCTGATAGGCTGAACCCGCCGGCGACACCGCTGCGAAAAGCGTCATGGATGACCTCAGCTTCAAGTCATCCGGATAGCCCATCACTTCGCGCGCGCTCCGCCCCCGCACCCCCAGCAGCGCCTCCGCGCATTCCCGCAATCGCGCGCCGAGCACCGGATGCGCCAGATACGCCGCCGCCTCGCCGCGCGAGCGAATGGCGTAGCGCTCCGCCATCGAACTCGAGCCCAGTCCCGCCACCTGGGGAAACACATACCACATCCAGTGGCTCCGTTTTTCTCCGGCGCGCAGTTCCTCGATCGCGTCGGAATAGGCGCCCGCCTGTGCGGCGATGAACCGCTGCAGATCGTGCACATCCGGCCCGCCCTGGATCGTAGCTGGGTCCATCCCCGAAGTGACTCACCGCGCTCCGCGGAGTTCCGCCGGAATGCGGAACGTTTCAACGACTGCCGCCGCGCTGGTAGTTGACCACGAGGTCGAAGGTGAAATCGAGGACCTTGCCATACTTCCTCCGCAGCTCCGCCGGGCAGATCACGGCCTTGCAGGTCTCCATGATGGCCTCGCGCAACAACAGGCGCCGACGCTCGCTCAGTTTCCCCTCGATCTGGATCTCAATCGCTTCGTTCGTCTCCGTATTCAATTTCATGCGGATGTCGTAGCGTGCGCTGAGCGAGGGCTCATCCGGCAACCGGGACGTCAACTGCGTGTAGGTGGCGGCGACGTAGCCCTGAAACGTATTGAGGAATTGTTTCTCGATCGTCTGCACGTCGCCCACGACCGTGTTGCCGTCGTTCTTGCCGATCTCCCGGCTGGGCGCGGGCCCCAGGCGCTTGCGTGGCTTAGGCACCACGGGCGTCGGCTCGTCGGCCAGCATCGATGCCGATGCCAGCAACCCGCACATCATCACCACGAGAGGGCGAAACGGTTTCATAGAAGAGACGAGTGGCAGCCACGTTGGCCCGGAGGCCCGGACCGATTTCCCGTGATTCGATCCGACCGCGGATTACACGGATGGCACGGATAAAGAAGAATTCTAAAGGATGGTTTGTTTCGATTTGTTCACTCGGATTTTTCGACCACCTCGCCGCTTCATCAGGACGAGGGATGGGCGTCGGCCCGCTCGGCGAAGCGAAGCACTTTGCCGTTGTGGACGAGCACGGGCGGGCCTTGGAAAAAGAAGACCATCACCATGTCGCGGGCGATCGGGACGATGGAATGCACTCCGGGCACCACGCCGATGGCCATGCCCTCAGGTTTATAGCGCATCTCGGGCAACTCGGCCCATTTGGTGGTTTTGCCATGCGGGTCCACCGTTTCGAGCAAGCGTTGCTCGACGACATAAAAACGTTCGTCGAACGGGCTGTAGGCGGTCGTCTGGTAGTATGCTTGTTCGTGCACCTCGAAACTTGTCTCAATGGACGTATCGTCGTGATGCACGCGAAGCACGGTGTGCGCATAGAAGTGGCTCATGGACCACGAGACGAGTTTGGGCGAATCGCCGATGAGCGCGATGCCGGTGACGTAGTGCAGGCCGTCGTAGTTTGATTCCCACGTGCCTCGCTCCGTGTCGAAGCGCACGAGGTGTCCGCCCCATTCTCCCTGACCGGTGCCGATCCAGAGCGTGTGCGGGCCCTTGGCATAGCAGAGCGGCCGCAGCGATTTCACTTCGAGCTGTCCTCCCAGCTCCGGCACGGCGTGGCGCTGGTCGCGCAGGAGATCGACAATGGCCCAGGCGTAAACGGCGTAGGCACCCGAGTCATTCCGCAGGAAATTCAGCAGTGGGGCATCGCGGGCCTCGGCGACGGGCGCGGGTTCGCCGACGACCGCTCCATCCTTCAGTTCGACGATGCGGTGACCGTCGTAGATCCAAAAAGAACCTTCATCGGCGTCGATGCCCGTTGGTTCAAGGGCTCGAACAGCTGCGGCCAGCCGCTCGTTCGGCTTTAGATTCACGAGATCCCAGGCGAGAACCGAACCGTCATCGTAAAGGCAAACCGTCGCCTTGCCGACGCACGCCGGTTTGACGAGTTCGGCCGCAACAACGTGCTGAAGAAGCAGCGCGGCTAAACCTGCTGCCGCTAGACTGCGGATGATGTTCATGGTCCTTCGGGGGAGGGAGCTTCGCTGCGGAGCATTCCGAAGTTAGGGGCAACCGTGAGGAGCTGGCATCGTCCGGCTGATCGAATGTGGTTTATTGGCCTCGTTCGCATCAGGTGCGAGGACTCACTGGCGGACAGAATCAACAATTATCGGCCGGACGCCATTGGGCCGACCGTTCAAGACTCGATGCCTGCCACTTGGTTTAACAAAATATCTTGGGATGCGGACGGTGCATTGATGATCTGGTAAACGCGTTTCGTTTGGCTGCGGACCGGATAAAAGACGTGGTTCGCCGCGTGCCGTGCGACGTAAGTAAGGCCGTTAGCTTTCAAAACTCTTAGAATGTCAGGCACTATTCTTCGTGACCTTTCATCGAGACCTCTCAGGAGAGCATTCTCGCGTCGCCCTGATCCTTTCTGAACGTATAATTTCTTTAGGACAGAAAGTAGCACTCTTTGACCGAGAGGTAAGCTCAACTCCATAATTGAACTTGTGGTGAGGGTGTGGCCTTCGAAGCAATCAAAGGTGCAATCCTCATCAAAAATACCTTGGGGTAAATCCTTGCGTGAAACCCTGCCTGACAAATTACCGATATAGCAGCCAAGAAAACGAGGCAGCAACGATTGGTCTTCTGATGCGACGCAGAGTTCAGAGAATAAGCACTCTTGGAAGTTCACCTCGCTGTGATTGCCAGTAACTTCGCTTAAATCTAAAAATGGAATGAGTGCGCGACTTACAAAGACAGCGTTGGCGAAGCTCATTTCGTTATTTATTCCAGCGAGCACCAAATCAGCGACAGCAACAGTGCATTTTTCGCGTGTCTCCAAAATGCGAATAGGTGCTTCTAGCTTTCCGCGCGACACGCCATTTTGATTTAGTCTGCGAACAAGAACTTGTTGACCGATTTCTCCCATTGCAGCCTCCCAGTTCTCCAGGGGAGATAACGGAAATGTGAAAGGATCGGTTACGAAAACGAAAAGATCGCCCGCTCTGCATACGTCGGTTAAATCTTCGTGTATAAAGACGCGGGCTTCATCTGCGCCTGATCGAACTCCTAGGCCGGGCAGTCTTTGGAGAAGCACCATCGCAGACTCGTTTGGCTGATACCCGCAGATCTCGAAAAAAGCGTCGCTCAAATCCTTCTGAAATACAGGACCTAGTCCTCCTGGCGAACAACGGGCCTTCGTAGCTATGCGTTCAACTATCCTTCTTAGTGTGTGGCCGTCGATTCCAACTTCGATCCTAGCCTCTCGAGAGACAACTCTGTCTAGTAAAAGGTCCCACCCTGAAGCGGCGTCATTGGACTTATCACCGTTAGTCAGCTCTCCTATCAGGTTCTTTGACGCTAAGTATCCAAGTAGCAACGGTCGGGTTGGCAGCCAATTTGGAAGCGCCGTGGTAATTCCGAATCGCTTTAAATAGGCCTCGATCTGCTCTTCAGAGAAATCGCTGAGGGTAAGCTGAATGCACCGATCTCCGAGTCCTAAAGCAGTTGTTCTCTCTCGGTCGCTATCAAAAAAATGGGCCCTGCCAGCTACTATTACACCGGTTTTTCTAGGAGCATCACGATTAAAATGACGCACGACCTCCATGGCGCGGTGCCTGAGTTCTCGCAATTTTTTCCATTGTCCCGTCCAGCCTAATGTCCCGATTTCGTCGAAGCCGTCTAGAAGTAATACAACGAAACCAGCTCTCCATGCTCGTATTAGATGATCGGGATTCCTGAAGCCGATTCTTGTTGCGTGCCTAAGGATTACTTCAGCTGGATCGGATTGGCCCTGGTGATCTCTTAAGTTTATGTATATTGGAAACTTTTCTGTTAGGCTTTTATAAAAATCCGACTTCAATAGTTTAAAAATCTCACGTAAGGTCATGCTCTTGCCGGCACCGTAGTCTCCAAGAAGGACTGCTCGATCACCTGCAAGAAGATGGTTTTTTACTTTTTCAAGACTCCATGGAGCGAGACTAGTCTGGTCGAGCAAATCGAGGCCAATGTAGCCAGATTTCGGGTGAATATCATCTGTTTCTGGGTCTCTTGCGCTTCCAAACGGAAATTTTTCTCTGAGTTCAAGATAGTCGGAGGCGTTGACAAGTTTCTGCTGAAATTGCCTGTATGATAGCGGATTTATCGGGTATTTCGCCTTTTTTAGCACATCTCTTTGTTGGGGTGTAGGCTCGTGCTTAGTGATAAAAAAACATCTTATCGCTTTATCTTGGGCCCGTTTTTTCCAGTCTCGCGCGAGCTCAGACAGTTTTTCGCCATCATACTCAGCCTTATCTTTTTTCGGTGATATTGTGGCCTCGACTATGTTAATGCAGTCCTCTGTTTCAAATATTCCGTCCCGTTCCCTTCCGTCTATGATGGAAGCTCCTGAATACTGAGCCGATGGCCAAAGTTCTCTCGCAATACGACGAACCTCGTCTTCAAATAATTCTCCCTCTCCCCGATGATTATTTGTCATATATATAATTGGGTGTTGGTTGACTGTTAATACCCGTTTCATGCCAGGCGAAAAATTACATTTCCCATGACGTGCGCCGCCGCGATGCCGAAGTTGGTGTAGGTCTCTTCCACCGGGAAGGCGTTCACCACATCGCCTTTCTTGGTGACGATGAATTCCGCCAGCGCTTTTTCCGTCAGGCGTTTTTTGCGGAGAAGGAAGGGATATTGCGGGGCTGCACGCACGCGCACGATCGGTGGGCGGTCCAACTCTGCGAGGGAGTGCAATTCTGCGGTGGCAGACCCCGGCGCTGGGTTTGCCGGCGGTGCCGAGGTCGATGCGACGCAGCCGCTGGTGAGCAGCAAGCCGCCGCTCAGGATGAGAGTGCAAACCGCGCGGAGGGGCGCCGCACGATGCGAACGCGCTGGAGAGCGTTTCATCGGTCCTCATCGTTGCACTCAGGGTTTACACTTACGAGGAGGAAATGGGCGAAAGGGAAAACAGTCGATGACGACTCATCCGGGCTTGGGCTCCAACGCGGCGACTGAGCGGGCTCGGCGGGTCGCGCGTAATGATGGTGAGGACACTCGCGTCAGAGGATGATCGCACGGCGGTGCGCGGCGATCGGTGGTGGCGAGGTTTCCACCGTCTGCGCGGGCGTGATAATCCGTTCTCCCGGCTTGGCGGAGCGATCCGCGGCCCGGGCGAAGGCTTGCTGGGGTGCTGCGCTCGCGTGTCGGGCAGCGCCGATGGAGTGCGGAGGCCTCGCGAAACGGTGTCGGGGCTTGGCGTTGGAGTCCGGAGGCTCGGCGGAACGGTCATGGGGCTCGCCGATAGCATGAAGAGGCTCGGCGAAAGGTTCCGATGGCGGTGTGATGCCGTGTTGGGGCATTTCCAAGGCCTCCCGAGGCATGTCGAAACGCTCCCGAGGCTTGGCAATAGCTTCCCGGGGCTCGTCGAAAGCGTGTTGTGGCTTTTCGTTCGCGTGTCAGGGCGCGACGATGGGTGTCGTGGCGCGGCGTTGGCGTGTCGAGGCCCGTCGAAACGGTGTCGAGGCTCGACGACGGCGTCCAGAGGCGAAGCTTTTCATTCGGCTGGGGTGGAGTTGCTTATGACAGTCAAAATCAAGCGCATTCAGGTATATACCTTGCCTCATGCGGCGAGGATCGTTTGCATCAGCGACGTTCCTTCAACCCCATGAGTACTGAAAATGCGAGCGCAGCTGCCGCTCAGACGCAGCCAAAAGCCGGGGACGCCAAGCTCCGTTCGAGGTCGGTCCAAAGTCAGAAAGTCGCCAACGCCATCACCGGCGGCGGTCAGATGATCGAGAAGGCCCTCGCCGATCCCGCGATCGTCGCGTTGCTCGGTCCGCGCGGTTACGACGCCACGGAGCTGAACGTCGGTCTGCAGCTCCAAGTGGCGGCGCAGGCGGCGTTCAACAAGCGTCAGAACGCCCTCGGCAGCGTGTCGGAGGCGAAGAAGGCGCGCGATGCGGCGTGGAATGCGGCGCGCGAGGAGTATGTCGAGTTCCGGTCCACGGTGCAGGCGAAGTATCCGGATATGCGCACGCGCCAAGCGCTCGGGGCGAGCGGCGCGGTGCCGGCGGATCTGCAGAAATTCGTCACGCAGGCGACCGCCGCGTATGAGGCGGCGCAGCAGGCACCGTTTGCCGATCCGCTGGCGAAGCGGAGTTTCACGGCCGTGCGGCTGGAGACGGCGCTCGCGGGCCTGAAAACCCTCACCGATCTCGACAACGAGTTCGCCGCGGCGGGCGGCGAATCGGGCGGGCTCGTCAACGACCGCAACGGTGCGGTGGCGAAACTCGAATCATGGCTGCGGGAGTTTCGCGCGAATGCGCAGCTCGCGCTCAAGAAAAATCCCGCGCACCTCGCGACGCTGGGGCTGTAGGGAGCTGAGCGCGACAGCGGTTCATCGTGAACGATCGGGAGGGTAGGAGCCCTGCTTGCAGGCGATCCCGGTGGGCGCTGCATCGAGGCGGCCGCACCGGCGACGGTGCGGCTCGCCCGGGAGGCGCGGGGCTCCATCGCCTGCAAGCAGGCTCCTACATGTTGTATACTACGCTGGGTCGAACGTCGCGCTGTTGGCCCTGAAGAGGTCGCGGCCACCGTTTGTCATTCTGAGCGCAGCGAAGAATCCAGGGCGGCGCCCGCGGGTGGACGAACATGTGGATTCTTCGGTGCGCTGCTGATGAACCTCACCCGGTTCGTCATTCTGAACGCAGTGGAGAATCCCGTGCGCGCTTCGTGGCCCGACGCGCGTGCGAAAATCCAAATGGATTCTTCGCTGCGCTCAGAATGACAGGCCTTTGAGCGTTCATCGGCGTAGGTCACCCAACGGCTTGGCGTTGGTTCGGAGTCTCAGAATGACAGTTTGCCAGGGAAATTCCGGAGGCGAAGCCGAGGTGAACGGCTACCTTGGCTCAAACAGCTGCAGCGTAGAGCGGTTTGACAAATAGAGTGGCCGCGCGGCGGGTCGAAGGTAGGAGCCTGCTTGCAGGCGATTCCGGTGGGCGAAGGGCCAGCATCGCCTGCAAGCAGGCTCCTACAGCGGCTATGAAAATTTCAAACCGCTTTGGCCAGGGGCGTCGACTCCGGGCGGCTTCCTGAGGGGCGTGGCGATTGGCCGGGGGTCGATGATCCGGCTACACCTTTTCTGAAAATGCCATGGCAGGTGGAGCTGAAGCGAGGGCCGGTGATGCGGCGGGGCTTGGGCTTCGTCACGCGGGTGAGAGTCGCGTGACGAAGAATCGGAATCAAATGCGGCTGACGACGATCAATAGATCTTTACCGCCGCGGCGCGCAGGAGGCGTGAACTATAGTTTGCCGTATTCCGGATGCCTCGGACCCTTCGGCAATCCCTGGCCGGGCGGCAAAAGCAACTGGACGGAAGCCATCGCAGCGACTTGGTGCGCCTGATCGACGAGTTTGTTCAGCACTTGGGTGACCAGCGCCTGAATCAGGCCAGACTGACCTTGAAACTCCGTTTGAACGCGGCCTTCCCACAGTTTGGTGCCATCGCGCGCATCGACCAGCGACGCGCGGGCGAACACAAAGGTATTGCTCGCGAGCACCTGGTATTTGGAGCCGTATTTTTCGATTGTGATGTAGAGCACGGCGTCCGAGCCGAACACATCATGCAATTTTTGCAGCGGCGCTTGATGCATCTCCGCCGGAATCGTTAGGCCGTTCTCTTTGAGAAGTTGGTCGGCCATTACGATTGGGACAACGTAGTAGCCGAGTTCGCTGAGGGGGCGGGTAATCGTCGTAAGCAGGCTATAGGGCGCCAGAACGTCATTGGTCTCGTTTGCCGGCGGGAGAACGAGGATCGAACGTGGGTTGCTCTTGCGAAAGGCGGTGTAGTCCTTCGGCGGTACGGAAGCGCAGCCGGAGAGAAATAGCAGCGCGATGAGAAGCGAGAAGAGTGGAGTTTTCATGCGGTTTTCTTTCCTCCCGTGGCCTTTTCAATCATGCGATCCATGAAGACGGTCGCCTCCGGAAACAGGGATTTCTCGGTGGAAAACTCCTTCACGGCATCGTCGACCCGACCGAGTTGAAAGAGCACGTATCCGAGTTGGGCATGCAGGCCTGGATGTGGAGCGATTTTCGCCGACTTGGCGACATCCTCTTGGAGCTTCTCGAGTTGGAGTTCGAGAGTGGCCTTTTCTGGTTTGGAGTAGGTGAGATATGCGACCGTCTCGTAATTGCCCCAATAGTAGAGGGACCGATTGGTCTGACAGCCGGCGAAGAGGAGCGCGCTTGCGACCAGACAGAAAAAGCGGAGCGGGGTCATTTTGAAGGAGTCCATTTGCCTGCTTCGAGGCCATTCACGAGACCGTCGACCGCCTGCCGGATGGCGAGGTCGAGAACCTTGCCGTTCAGAGTCGAGTCGTAGCTCGAGGTGCCGCCAAAACCGAGAACCTCGCGGTTGCTCAATTTGTATTCGCCGGCACCCTGCGTGGAGTAGACAACCTCGGATGTCGCAACATCGACGACATAGAGGCTGACTTTGGCATACGCGATCTGCTGTTTGCCATTGCCGACAATGCCGAAGAGTTGCTCGTCACCGACTTCCTTGCGGCCGAATTCAGTGACGTCACCCGTGACGGTGTAATCGGCGCCTTTTAGTCTCTGAGCGATGCCCTTGATCTCCGCTTCTCGTTTGGCCTCCTCCATATTGTCGCGGTCTACGACTGAAAAACGGCCAGTCTGCTGCAAGTGTGTAATCAAGATCGTTTTTGCCTGGCTGCCGAGTCGATCGACGCCGTCTGAAAAAAGGCCGCGCATAAACGCGGAGCGGTTATCGAATTTGCCGACGACCAAGGCGCTTTTCGCCCCACTGTACGGTCGCGCCGCTGCTTGTACTTGAGGTATAGCGAGAGCTTGGCTGCTTTCGGTAGCACAGCCGGAATAGAAGCTGGCCGCGAAGCCTGCGGTGAGGAGGAGTAGGTGTTTTAGCATGGAGGGATGGAAAGATAAAAGAGAGGGCAAGGTGTACTGAGGAGGGACGGCGCTACCCTATTGTCGGTTTTCGCTGGCCTTCGCCGCTGGTCGCCGCCCAGTGGGTGCTCGCACGGCGGCATATTCGCTGGATGCGCGAGCGAGGTGCGAATCCTTTCGTGGGTGCGGCGACAGGCTCCGCGTTGAAGTGGCTGGCCTGTGGGCAATGAAGTTCGCGATAGGTGTGCGGACGGAACCGCACGACGGGAACGCGCTGGAGAGCGTTTCATCGAAATGGACACTACCTCTCAGGTTTTGCCCTGACGAGAAGGAAATCACCACGATCGAGCAACGTCTGGTTTTCTTCGGTCGATCCGTTTCCCGAGGATCGAACATCGCCTGCGAGCGGGCCCTGCATTGGCCGCGCCCTACTTCGAACAGCGTCGGCTGCGCAACTCGAGGGAATGGGGACGATAGCCGTACACAAAAAGTCCGAGGCGCTTGGGGCGTCTCGGACTCGAAAATTAAAGATTAGCGGTAATCAGGTCGAGGGCTTCGGAGTGGGCATGACCGGAGCGCGCGTGAGCGAGCTGTCGGCTGCTTTCTTCGAGATCATGTCGGTCATGCGCTGAATCTCGAGTTCGGCATTCCGCTTTTCGATCCGGGCTTGTTCGACCTGCTTGGCGAACTCGAAGGCTTCGCGGATCAAACGGTCCTTCTCCGCGCGCAGTTTGGTGAGTTGGATATCCAGTTCGGAGGCCTGCTTGGCGTAGGCATTGGCTTTCGCGTTATAGCCATCGGTCTCCTCTTGGATGTGGCGGTTCTCCGCTTCCCACTTGGCGACTTTCTCGGCTTCTTTTTTCGCGTCAGCCGCCGCGCGTTCTGCGGCGCGGCGCTCGGCGTCGGCGCGGGCCTTGGCCTCGATCTCAGCCTTTTTGGCGGCTTCCGCCTTGCGGTCCTGTTCGAGCTTTTCCTGGCGAATTTTCTCCTGCTGTTCCGCTTCCTTGATATGGGAAAAGTAGAAGAAGAGGAAAATCGCCAGCATGCCGCCGACAGAAATGACGTACATCCATTTTTTCATTGGTGGGGAAGCTTAGGAGTTGTTCTTTTTGGCAGCCGCGGCGGCGGCGGCTTCGGCAGCGGCGCGGGCGGCATCGGCCGCTGCGATCTTATCGAGAACCTCATACAGGCTCTTGGTGTTGGCCTCAGCCTGTTTCACGTACGTTTTCAGGAAGGCCTGTTCGTCGCCGGCGCGTTTGCGGTCCTCCTCGACCTTCGCGATGATTTCCTTCTCGGCTTTGATGTCCTTCTCGAGGCGCTCGACCTGCTGGGAAAGCTTGGCTTGGTCGCGATTCGCCTTGTTTCGGGCTTCGATAGCCAAGCCGCGGGCTTCTTGATCTGCCTTGTCCTTGGCGTCTTTGGCGGCCTTCTCGGCCTTGCGGCGTTCTTGGGCGGCCAGAGCGTCCTTGATGGCGACTTCGCGGTCCTTGGCTTGCTGCTCGAGTTTGGCCTGTTTATCGGCCTTCACCTTGGCGAGCTTCGCGGCCTCGACCTTTTCATAGCCGGCGGCGAAATTCCAGTAGACCGCGCCGAATGCGATCAGCGCGACCAGCGGAACAAGGAAATAGATGTACGACTTCTTCATGGGTTGGTAAGTTGGAGCTTAGGCGCTTTTCCCGGCGGCCTTCGGAGCGTCGCGTTCGCGAATGGCTTCTTCGATCGCGTCTTTTAATTTCGGAAGTTGCGTGTCTTTCTGGCCGTCGGGGGAGTTGATGGCCTTCTGAACCGCATCTCTCGCCTCTTCGAGCTTGCCCAGTTCCCAGCACACGTAACCCATGAAGCCGTAGACGGCGCCGGGTTTTTCCAGATGACCTTTAGACGTAGCGAGCTGGAGGTGCTTGTAGGAATCTTCGGCCCGGTTGAGCGAGTAGTAGATTTGGGAGATCTGGAAATCGAGCTGGCCGGTCTTGGTGAAATGCTTGGAGCCTTCCTTCAGGGCATCGACGGCCTGGAGCGGCTTGTCGACCTGCTGATAGGAGGCGCCGAGGAGTTCCCAATTCTTCAGATCGGGCTCGATGGAGCCATCGCGGAGGCCGCTGTGGAGAATCTCGGTCGCGCGGCCGAACTGGCCCAAATTGTAGTAGATACCGAAAAGGGTGTAGTTGTCCTTCGGCGTCTTCATGAAGCCGAGGGCCTGAGCCCGCTCGATCGTGATGATTGCGCGGATGTTGTTTTCCCGGGCCTTCGCTTCGTCCTTGGTTTCCAGCGCGGCGAGATTGCCGTAGACGCCGGCCAACTGTGACCAGTAATCCTTTTTGCCGGGATAATGTTTCACCAGCAGTTCCAACGTATCCGCGAGGCGCGGGTAATCGCCGAGTTGCTGCCCGATGGCCAGGGAGAGCACGTAGAAAGTTTCGCGCGGGTGAGTCGAGGAGCGAAGCGCCTTGGCGACCTCGGCGTCGGCCCGTTTCAGGAGATCCATGTTCACCTTCTCCTGGTTGATCGAAGCCCAGTTGTAGAGAAGCGAGGCGTAAAAGACCTGGGCTTCCTGACGGGTGGAGTCTTGCGGGAGCCGCTTGGTGTTGGCGATCCAGCGTTCGAGGTAAGCGGTGGCTTTGCCGAAATTCTGAGTTTGGACGGAGGGAACCTTCGACGCCGTGCCTTCCTGATAATAAATCTGGGCCAGGAAATAGATCATGTCCTGGACGGTATTGGCGTCGAAGAAGTGATAAGCGTCGGAGAGGCGCAGGGCGGTCTCCCAGGGAGCGATCGATTTAACGTAGTCGCCCTTTTGCAGATAAATCTTGGCTTCGACGTCGGTGAGGAACGCGGTGTCGTAGCTCTCCGGTTTCGCCCCGGCCTTGATGCTGCCGATGAGGGTGAGGGCGCCGTCCCAGTTTTTGGCATCGAGGAGTGGCTTCAGCTTCTCGAGTTCCGTCGAGGTCTTCTCCTCGAGTTCCTTCGGTGGATTGTTCGACGCGTCCTGGGCTGAGGAAAAGGAGGGCGAGGCGAGCGCACCGAGCAACGCGAGGCTGAGCCAGAGGGCGCGTCCGGTGCGGGAAGGGGAGAAGGAGGAAAACACGGTCACGTTGAAAATTATTCTTCAGCCAGGCTGAAGGAGATGGGCTGTTGCATGCGCGTGTTTACCGCGCGCCCGCCCTTTTTGCCGGGGCGGAATTTCCATTTGCTGACGGCTTGGATCGCGGCGGTTTCGAATTCACGCTGCGTGGAGCGGACGGCGAAGGCGTTGCGGACATCGCCATTGGAATCGACGATGAACTCCACGAGCACCTCACCGGTGATGCCGGCGCGGCGCATTTCGAAGGGATACTGCGGCTGGACGCGGACTTTCGGCACCGGCTGCTGGTCGAGTTTCGAAGGGTCGAAAATCTCGGCGCCTTTCATGCCGCTACCCACCCGGCCTTGAGGGATGGAGATGGCGCCGATGTTCGGCTTCATGTTCTCCGGCGGCGGCGGCTGAACCTGCTGAACGAAAGAATCGACTTGGACGATCTGCGGAACGTCCGTCTGCATCGGCGGCGCGAAATCGACTTGCGCCTGCGGCTCGTCGTCGGACTCCACTTTCTCGGGCTCGTCGGGCTCGATCTTGGGCATCTCCATCAACTGAATCGTCGGCGTCTCTTCCTTGGCCACATGCTTTTTGGGACCGGCCTTCAAGGTTTCGCTGAGCCAGGCTGCACCGCCGTGAAGGGCGATGGAGATGATGATACCGATGATGAGATCGCGACGCATGACGAAGGAAAGTGAGTGGGCTTACCGCCCGGTGGCGCGGGGGCGGGTTTCGACGGAGACTTGTTCGATGTGGGCCTTCCGCACTTCATCGAGCACTTGCACGGCGATGCCGAATTTTGCCTTGTCGTCGCTGGCGATGAGAATGCGGGGATTCGGCACCTGGCTCTTATATTGATCGATGCGGGGGCCGATCTCGCTGAGATTGATCAACTCCTTGTTCCAGTAGCAGGTGCCCTGATCGGAGACCTGGAGGATTACGGTATCGTCGAGATCGCTCGGCTTCGCAGGCGTGTTCGACGCCACGGGCAGATTCACCGGCACGGACATGATCTTGTTCAGCGAGAGTGTGAACAAGACGAAGGTCGCGAGCAGGAAGAAGATGACGTCGATCAGCGGGATGATCTCGATGCGCGCCTTCTTCTTGCCCTCGTCGGGGAAAACGGACTTGGAAGCAGACTCAGACATGATTGATTAGATTGAGTGGAGACGGAGCCGCGAGAACGGCCGGGGCGGGGGCTTAAGAGCCGGGCTGCCGCACGCGGGTCTCGATGAGAACTTTTTGGAAGCCCGCTTTGCGCACTTCGTCGAAAACGTAGGTCGCCTGGCTGAAGAACGCGTTGTCGTCGCCGTTGATCAGGATGCGGCCATCGGGATTCGAAAGGTGGTAGTTGCGCAGGCGGGTGAGGAATTCATCGAGTGTAATCGGATCCTTGTCCCAACCAATGGTGCCCTCTTGTGTGACGGTGATGGTGACACCCTCGGGATCGCGGATCTCGCCCGTTTCGGCATGCGGCAGCGCCACGCCCGCCAAGCCGTTCGACTTGTTCAACGACAGGGTGAACAACACGAAGGTCGCCAGCAGGAAGAAGATGACGTCGATCAGAGGAATGATCTCGATACGCGCCTTCTTCTTACCGCCGCTGCTTTTGCCGCCTGATGAACCGGCCATGGTGGGATTCGGAGATTAGCTGTCGAAACGGAGGATTAACCGCAGTGCGATTTGCGCTCTCAGGCGGTGTACGAAGTCGACTCCGATTTCTTAATCAGGATTTCGAGCGCGTTCGAGGCGTCGGCCACCTCATGCTTCGCCTCTTCCGTGCGGGCGTTCAGAATGTTGTAAGGCATCAGCGCGGTGACGGCGATCGCGAGACCGCAAGCCGTGGCGATGAGCGCTTCGGCGACACCACCGGTGATCTGGCCGGCCGCCGTGCTGAGGTCGCCCTGCATGTTGCCGAAGGTACGCATCATGCCGGTGACGGTGCCGAGGAGGCCCAACATCGGGGCGGCGGTGATAACGGTGTCGAGGGTGGCGATCCCCTGCTGGAAGCGGGCGAGCTCCTGGCTGGAAGCGCGGATGAACGCATTGGAGAGTGAGTATTCCTTGTTCGACAGGGCGTAGACCAGAATGCGGGCAACGAAGTCCTTGCTCTGGCGGCCGATCGCGAGGGCACCTTCGATGTCGCGCTTCTCGACGCTTTCGAGCATCTTTTCCACGACCTCGGGCTCACGGTGGCTGTTTTCGCGGAGGATGAACAACACGCGTTCGACGACCACGGTGATGCCGACAAACGACACCAGCAAGATCGGCCACATGATGGGGCCGCCCTTACTGAAAAGCTCCATCAGGGTGGCATCACCGAGGAGGAACGCGATGGGGAGAGTATGGATGATCATAGGATTGGAGATTGAGGGGGATTAAGGGCAGTTCGATGGGGCTTTTGTTTCGTAAGAAAATGGCTATCTGGCCGCGCAGCTTCGCTATCGGTTTTTCGAGGGGGGCGCCACCTAGCAAGAGTCGGACCGGTCGGCAGGGATTCTATGCTCGACCACGATTTCTGCAAGAGCTGGCAAAAAGATCAGCATTTCGCTGAGAAAAATTCAGGGCTGGGGGTTGAAGAAATTCGAACTAGGCGTCATCGAAACTGGCCTGTCAACTTAGTTTCCGGGGAAATTAAATAGTGCGTAACAAACCGCAAAATGTGGCTGCCCGACTAGGACTCGAACCTAGACAAAACGAGTCAGAGTCGTTTGTGCTACCATTACACCATCGGGCAGTGAACAATTACGCGAGGCTTGCGGCGCCATGGGGGAGTGGAGCCGGCGATGGGATTCGAACCCGCAACCGCCTGTTTACAAAACAGGTGCTCTACCGTTGAGCTACGCCGGCGCGAAAAATCGCATCGCTTGCCTCGAACTTGAACTGGGAAACAACGGGGACGCTGGCGAACCGGCTCCGACTTTCGGAGAAGCTTGGTGGCTCCCCGGGGACTCGAACCCCGAACCTACTGATTAAGAGTCAGCTGCTCTACCATTGAGCTAGGAAGCCAAACAAGGGGCAAAAAAGCTCATGAAGCGCTCCCGGATGTCAACTGCGATCTAGGTGGATTGGCGGCGATTTTCCTTTGGTTTTTAGCAGAGCGAACGACCCGGAAAAAAATCCTCGGACAGGGATGCGCGCGCTGTTTTCGACCATTCCGAGGTGGGGCGCGTGAGCATCGCAGGCACAACACTCGAATCGCGCGCGCCCCTTCAACAATTCCGCGCAAGTTCGCGCAAGTGCATCCGTGACCTCAACTCACGCGGCGCACGCCTTCGTCCCGTTTCGCGTCCACGCGCCGCCGAAGCTCTGCCCAGACCGGCCGCTGAAAACGCGGCAACGCGACCACTTCACGCAGCGGCGCCAGCACGAAACTCCGCTCGAACATCCGCGGATGCGGCAGCTGCAGCGCCTCGCTCGCCCGCGTTTCGCCTTCGAACGCGAGCAGGTCCAGGTCGAGCGTCCTCGGCCCCCACCGCTGCGTCCGCACGCGCCCGAATTCCTGCTCGATCGCCAGCAACGCAGTCAGCAGTTCTTCCGGCGTGAGCGTCGTCTCGAGCCCGACCGCGAGATTTAAAAACATCGGCTGGTCCACCACGCCGACCGGCTCCGTCTCGAACAATCCCGATTCCGCAACGAACGCGACTCCCGGCCACGCCCGCAGCCGCGCGACCGCGCTGCGCAAAGTCGCTGCGCGATCGCCGAGATTCGCGCCCGCGCCCACGAAAGCCTGCCGCGCAACCGCGCTCATTCTCGTGCGCTCTGGAACATCGCGAAAACTCATCTGCCCGCCGCCAGGCGTTCCCGCCGGATTCGCACCGCGACGCCTGCAAATTGAAACGCCACCGGCGGCCGCGGTTTCGTGATCTCCACCGTCACCGCGCTCAACAGCGGAAACGCCCGCAGCAATTCCGCGGCGACCATTTCGGCCAGCGTCTCGATCAGCCGCTTGTGCGAGCCTTCGATGATGCTGCGCACCACCTCCTGCACCGCGCAATAGTCGACCGTCAGGTCCAGCCGATCGCTCTCGCCCGCCGCGCGGATCGGAAACTCCAGCTCGAGCGTCGCCGAAAAATGCTGGCTCTCCTCCGACTCGATCGGAAGCACGCCATGGCGGGCGACAAAGTGCAGTTCGCGCAGGATCAGTTTGTCCATGAAAACGTGATATCCGATTACCGCGGCGCGGCGAATTTCAACCCCGCCTTGATCGCATCCGCCATGCGTGCGAAACGAGCCATCTCCCGCACGTCGTGTACCCGCACCATCGCACACCCTTGCTGTATCGCCCAGACCACCGTCGCCCCGCCGGCCTCGATCCGGTCATCGACCTCGGTCCCGAGCACTTTGCCGAGCGTGGACTTTCGCGACGTGCCGACGAGCACCGGATAACCCAACCCGACCACGCGTCCCAGCTCGCGCAGAATCTCCAGGTTTTGCGCCACGTTCTTGGCGAATCCAAACCCCGGATCCACCCAGATCTGTTCATCCGCCACGCCCGCCGCTGCCGCGACCGCCACGCCGGTCCGCAAATCCGTCAGCACATCCGCGACGAAATCCCGGTAGTCGCGATCGAGCCGGTTGTGCATGACGATCACCGGGCAGCCGCATTTCGCCGCGACCGTGGCCATCGGCGATATTTTCCCCGTCCCGCGCTCGCGCCAGACGGTTCGCTCCGCCGCCGTCAGCCCGTGCATCAGCCCCCACACATCGTTAATAATGTCCGCGCCGCCCGCGACCGCTGCTGCCGCGACGTCCGCCTTGTAAGTATCGATCGAGATCGGCACCCGCGGAAACGCCGCCCGCAACGCCGCGATCGCCGGCAACACCCGCGCCAACTCCTCGGCGGCGCTCACCGCGAGCGAGCCCGGCCGCGTCGACTCGCCGCCCACGTCGAGCACGTCCGCGCCGTCTTCGATCATCTTTCCCGCGCGCGCGACCGCCGCCTCGGGCGAGGGGAGCGCACCGCCGTCGGAAAACGAATCCGGCGTCACGTTCAACACGCCCATCAGCAACGTCCGCCCACCGATCGCGGGCAGGGAACGGCCATGCGGACTGTGCCAGGCGTGCATCGCCGCAGTGGAGCACGCTCCGCCGCGCTTGCCACTCAAAACCTCGAATCCGCCGATTGATCGTGACGTCACCGCGGCGCCCGCGAAGTTTCCGTCTCGCCCATGGAATCCGTCGATTTCGACCACTGGCAACGCTGGCGCCGCGAAGGCTGCACGCGTCTTCCTGCCGTGCTCGTTTGCCGCGACGAAACGCCGCCGCCCACTTGGGCAACGTTCACCGTCGCCCCGGCCACTGCGCTGCTCGAAAGCACCCAGGGAGGCCGCTACACTTATATCTGCGATCGCCCGGCCCGCCTGATCGTTGGCCAAGCGGCGTCTGCCGAAGTCCGCACCGCCACCGGCGCCGAACTCCTGGAAACGCGCGCCGGCGCCCCGCTCGACGTGCTCTCAACCCTGCTCGCCGAACGAAAGACGCCCGCACTTCCCCGCTGGCCCGCGATGACCGGCGGCCTGATCGCGCTTTTCGGCTATGACCTCGTGCACACGTGGGAGCGACTTCCTTCGATCGCGACGCGCGACCTGCCGCTGCCGCTCTATGCCGCGATCGAGACTCGCGAACTCTTCATCTTCGACCACCTCACTCGCACCCTCGGCATCGTCGTCTGGCTCGATTTCGAAAACACCGCCGACGAAGCCGCGCTCGCCGAAAAATTCTTCTCCGCCACCGCGAGCCTCCGCCTCGCGCACGCTCGGTGGCGCGAGCCCCTCCGCCCGGTCTCGCGAGCCGCGCTGGCGCCGGCTCGCGACCTTTCGCCTCCGCCGCCTTCCTTCACCCCGGCCGCCTTCCAGCACGCCGTCCGCCGCGTGAAGGACTACATCGCCGCCGGCGACACTTATCAGGTCAACCTTTCGCTCCGCACCAGCCGCCCGACCTCGCTCTCCGCTGCCGCGATCTACGAATCGCTCCGCCGCGTGAACCCGTCGCCCTACATGGGCCTCTTCCGCACGCCGGATTTTGCCCTCGTCTGCGGCTCCCCCGAGTTGCTCGTCCGCCTCGCTGACGGCGTCGTGAGTTCGCGTCCCATCGCCGGCACGCGTCGCCGTGGCGATGCCTCCTCATCCGAGGACGCCGCGCTCTCCGCCGAACTTTGCGCCAACGAAAAAGAACGCGCCGAGCATCTCATGCTCGTCGACCTCATCCGCAACGACATCGGCCGCGTTGCTGCGTTCGGGAGCGTGCACGTCCCCGAATTCATGGCCGTCGAACGCTACTCGCACGTGATGCACCTCGTCTCCCAAGTCGAGGGCCGCCTCGCTCCCGGCCGCACGTGGCCCGACGTCTTCCGCGCGATGTTTCCCGGTGGCACGATCACCGGCTGCCCGAAGATCCGCACGATGGAAATCATCGACGAACTCGAACCCGTCGGGCGCGGTTTCTACACCGGCGCCCTCGGCTGGATCGCCTACGGCGGCGAGATGGAAATGAACATCGTCATCCGCTCCATGCTCGTGCAGCGCGGTCTCGCCCATGTCCAGGCCGGCGCCGGTATCGTCGCCGACTCGCAGCCCGATCGCGAACTCGACGAATCCCTCCGGAAGGCCCAGGCTCTCTGGGTCGCACTCGACCAGGTCGAAACCAGCGTCCGGCCAACTTCATGAACGGATTGGGAGACATTTCTCGCCCGGGTTTTTATGAAACCTTTCGCACCAGTGGCGGCCGTCCGCACCACTGGCGTTACAACCTCGCGCGCCTCCAGCACGCCTGCGCGCGCGCCGGCATAGCGCTGCCCTCGTCGTTCATGGCGACGAATCCCGACCGGATGCACGCCGTGATCCGTCAACTCCTCCGCGACTTCGAGGTGGAGGACGCCGTTTTCCGTTACGCCATCGCGTTCGGCGCGGACCCTTCGGTCCCTCCGGCGTTCCGGGTCGAGCGCGAACGCTCAGGCCCCTCCGAAGAGCTGGCCGCGCGGCCGCTCCCGCTGCCCGCGCCGCCGGCGGGGATCGCCGTGCGCGTGTTACAGGTCGCCCGCGATCCCGGCGAATCACCGCCGCGCCCAAAGAGCCTGAACGACGCGACCCTTCGTCAGGCCTCCGAAGAGATTCACGCCCGCGCCGTCGTCGGGAGCGACGAAGGTCTGCTGCTCTCCCGCGAAGCTCGCCTCGTCGTCGAGACCTCTCGCCAGAATATTTTTTGGATCGTCAACGACACGATCCATTATCCCGATCCTGCGCTCGGTCCCGTCGCCGGCACGTGTCTCGCCTGGATCCTCGATGGCGGCCTCCCGGCCAGATCGGCCCGCGCTTCCCTCGACGAACTCGTCGCCGCCGACGCCGTGGCCGTGTGCAACTCCGTCCGCGGCATCACGCCGGTCGCGGAAATCTGGTCCGCCGACGACCGCTCGCGCCTGCGCGAACTCTCCTCCGCCGCGCACCCAATCCTCACTCGACTCTCCGCCGCATGGCGCGAATCCCTCGCCGCCACCCGCGCCAGCGCCTCGATTCCGTGAACGACTACGCCGCCGCGCTCGCCTCCCTCCTCGAACTCAAGAAACGCGGCGTTGCGCTCGGGCTCGACCGCATGCGGCATTTCGCCGCCGCGCTCGGCGACCCGCAGAACTCGATCCCCTGTATTCATATCGCCGGCACGAACGGCAAGGGTTCGGTCGCCGCCATGCTCGAGGCCATCCTGCGCGCCGCCGGCTGGCGCGTGGGCCTCTACACCTCGCCGCACCTCGTCCGCCTCGGCGAACGCATCCAGGTGGACCGCCGCATGCTCTCCGAATCCGAAATCGCGCGCTACGTCGGCGAACTGCGTCCGGTCGCCTCGCGCCTGCCCGAGCCGCCGACTTATTTCGAATTCATGACGGGCATGGCGTTTCTCCACTTCGCCCGGTCCTCCTGCGATATCGCCGTTATCGAAGTCGGCCTCGGCGGCCGGCTCGACGCCACCAATATCGTCACGCCCGAGGTGAGCGTGATCACCTCGATCGGCCTCGATCACTGCGAGATTCTCGGCGACACCCTCGCCGCGATCGCCTCGGAAAAAGCCGGCATCGTCAAATCCGGCCGCCCCGTCGTGATCGGCCGCATGCCGGCCGAAGCCGAGGCCACGGTCCGCAAACTCGCCGCGCCGCAGCATTCGCAGGTCATTTCCGTCACTGAAGAATTCACGGTTTTTCCGCAGACGAATCTGGCCGGCGATTACCAGCAGCTCAACGCTGCCACCGCCACGCTCGCCGCGCGTCAACTTCCTTCGCGTTGGAAACTCAGCGACGCCGGCATCGCCGACGCGCTCCGCCACGTCGACTGGCCCGCGCGCTGGCAGCGTTTCGAGGTCGATAGCCGCCACGTGATCCTCGACACCTCGCACAACGCCGAAGGCGCCGCCGTCCTCGACCGCAACCTCGCGCAGCTCGCCGCCGGGACCGGTCGCCCGCCGATCGTGATCGCCGGCGTCCTCGGGCTTTCGCGTGCCGCTCCGCTCGTCGAGGTTTTTTGCCGCCACGCCCGCGAGATTTATTTCGTCGTTCCGGCCCAGAGTCGCGCCTGCAGCATCGCGCAGCTCTCGTCGTTGGTCGCGTCCACCTTCGCCGGTCGCGTTCACGCCTCGTCGATCGACGCCCTGTTTCCTTCGCCTCACCATTGCGCGGCCGGCCAGCCCGGCGACAGTGTGGTCGTCGCGGGCTCGGTCTATCTCGCCGGCGAGGTTCTGGGGCGATTGGAACCACACCGTGGTCCAGCCGAGGGGAAAATGCAGGACTTCTGATCTCTGATCTGGGTCGGCGTCGCCGGAGGTTTCGGGAAGATTACCCTTTACAGGGGAAGCGCGCTGCTCTGTTTTTGACCGCTCTTCCCATGCAAAAGACCAAAAAGTCCGTCGCCAAGCGCTTCAAGATTACCGCCAAAGGTAAGCTGGTGCGCCGCACCCCGGGTTTTCGTCACTTGCTTGCCACCAAGAGCTCGAAGCAAAAGCGTCGGGCCTCCAAGGACAAGCTCGTGCCGGCTGGCCATGCGGAACCGCTCCACCGCGCGCTCCCGTTCGGCCTCCGTTAAAAAACTCGATCAATCCTAACTTCGCCCGGCGGGTGAACTAAGCCGACCCGCCGACGACAACCTCACCAAAAAGGAAAACCAAACATGGCTCGTGCAACCAACTCCCCCGCGTCGCGCAAGCGTCGCAAGAAAGTGCTGAAATACGCCAAAGGCTATTTCGGCAGCAAATCGAAGCTCTTCCGCTACGCGAAAGAAGCCGTCCAGCATGCCTGGCAATACGCCTACATCGATCGCAAGAAGAAGAAGGCGAACAACCGCGCCCTCTGGATCGTGCGCCTCAATGCCGCGTGCCGCGCCAACGGCATCACCTACAGCCGTTTCATCGAAGCGCTGAAGGCCGCGAACATTGTCATGGACCGCAAGGTACTCAGCGATCTCGCGATCCGCGACGAAGTCGCCTTCACCGCCCTGGTCAAACAAGCCCAGGACGCGTTGAAGACCAAGGCGGCGTCCGCGAAGTCCGCCTGAGTTCTGCCTAACGCGAGCCCGCTCCGGCTCGCCTCTCTCTCCCGGAGGACGGGCCTCACCGAGGCGCCGTCCTTTTTTTTTAACCACAGAGACACCGAGACACAGAGCCGAGTCGTCGGAGGATTTTTTTTCTCCGTGTCTCCGTGCCTCTGTGGTTCAATTCCGCTCCCATGCAAGACACCCTCACCGCCCTCGTCGCCAAGGCGCAGACCGAACTCGCCGCGCTGAAAACGCGCCCCGACTTCGAAGCCGCCAAGGCCCGCTACGTCGGCCCCAACGGCGAACTCACCGCGCTGATGAAGCAGATGGGCTCCGTGCCGAAGGAGCAGAAACCCGTCCTCGGTAAACTCATCAACGAAGCGAAGGGCCGCCTCACGCAGCTCCTCGACGACGCCCTCCGCACGATCGAGTCGCTCGAACTCCAGGCGAAGCTTGGCCCCGCCGTCGACCCGACGCTCCCGTCGCCCGACTTCGGCCCCGGCACCTATCACCCGCTCACGCTCGTCCGCGAGGAGATGTGCAGCATCCTCCGGAAAGTCGGCTTCGTCGTCGCCGACGGCCCCGAGGTCGAGACCGAGTATTACTGCTTCGACGCCCTCAACACGCCGCCCGATCACCCCGCGCGCGACGCCAAGGACACGTTTTATTTTCCCGACACCGCCCGCTTCGGCAACGTCTCGAAAAAAGTCCCCGAGGAAAAATATCTCCTCCGCACGCACACGTCCTCCGTGCAGATCCGCACGATGCTCAAGGGCCCGCCGCCGATCCGCATCGTCTCGCCCGGCCGCGTGTATCGGCGCGACACGAGCGACGCCACGCACTCCGCGAACTTCCACCAACTCGAGTGCCTCTACGTCGACAAGAAGGTCACCGTCCGCGATCTGAAGGCGCTTCTCGATTACATCTTCGCGTCGCTTCTGGGCAAGGACACGAAGACGCGCTTCCGCCCGCACTACTTCGGCTACACCGAGCCGAGCTTCGAAGTGGATCTCAGCGCGAAGCACCTGCCGAAAGTGAACAAGGAATGGATCGAGATCGGCGGCTGCGGCATGGTCGATCCGACGGTGTTCTCTGAAGTCGGATACGATCCGGAAATCTGGAGCGGCTACGCCTTCGGCATGGGCCTCGAGCGCCTCGCGATGCTCCTCTACGGCATCGATGACATCCGCTACTTCTACCAAAACGACCTCCGCTTCCTGAAACAATTCGCCTGATGAATTGAAACGCGGAGAGCGCGGAGGACGCGAAGAATCCCTCCGCGCTCTCCGCGTCCTCCGCGTTTCAAAAATCTTTTCCCGTGAAAATCTCTCTTAACTGGTTGAAGGACTACGTCGCTCTCACCGCGTCCACCGACGAAATCTGCCGCGCGATCACCTTCCTCGGCTTCGAGGTCGAAAACGTTCTTTCCACCGGCGCGCCGCAGTTGAACCTCGTCGTCGTCGGCGAAATTCTCACCCGCGCCAAGCACCCGAACGCCGACAAACTCTCCGTCTGCACCGTCGACGTCGGCCCCGCCGGTGGCGTGAAGACCATCGTCTGCGGTGCACCCAACTGCGACGCCGGCCGACGCGTCCCCGTCGCGCTCCCCGGCGCGATTCTCCCCGGCAATTTCGAAATCAAGCAGTCGAAAATCCGCGGTCAGTCCTCCGACGGCATGATGTGCGCCCCCGACGAACTCGGCCTCGGCGCCGAGCACGCCGGCCTGCTGATCCTCGATGGCCAGCCGCCTCTCGGTGCATCGATCAACGACGTGCTCCCGCCCGGCGACACCGTCTTCGACATCGAGATCACGCCCAACCGCCCCGACTGCCAGTCGCACCTCGGCATCGCCCGCGAACTCGCCGCGTGGTTCAAACTCCCGCTGCTCTATCCGCAGGAAAAATTCCATGGCGTCCCCGCCGCTGCTGTGGGTGGGGTGACCTCACTCCGCGCCGCCGAGCGTCCCGACCTCCTCCGCGGCGTCACCGTCGACGATCCCGAGGGCTGCCCGCTCTACACCGCGCACGTTGTCACCGGCATCAGGATCGGCCCGAGCCCTGCCTGGATGCAGCAGCGCCTCAGTGCCGTCGGCCTTCGCCCGATCAACAACGTCGTCGACGTCGGCAACTACGTCATGCTCGAGACCGGCCAGCCTCTGCACGCCTTCGACGCCCGCAAACTGGCCGGCCAGCGCATCGTCGTCCGCCGCGCCCGCGACGGCGAGAAGCTCGTCACGCTCGACAACAAGGAGCGCGTGCTCACGAACAACATGCTCGTCATCGCCGACGCCGAGAAGCCCGTCGTCGTTGCCGGCATCATGGGTGGAGAAAATTCCGGCGTGAGCGACGACACCACCGATCTCGTCATCGAGTGCGCCGTCTTCGATCGCCACACCGTCCGTCGCACCTCGCGCCGGCTGAATCTCTCTTCCGATTCCTCCTACCGCTACGAGCGCGGCGTCGACCCGCATGCGGCTCTGGAAGCCGCCTGGCGCGCCATCGATCTCATCGTTGAAACCGCCGGTGGCTCCGTCGTCGGCCCCGTTTACCGCGTCGGCGGCGATGTGCCGTGGCAGCGCGAGATCGTCGTCACTCACGATTACATCTGCGAAAAAATCGGCTTCGATATTCCTGCGGCCGACATGGCGGCCGCTTTCACGGCGCTCGAACTCACCATCGTCCGCGAAGAGCCGACCGAGAGCCGCGGCCCCGCGTGGACCGTCAGCGTGCCCAGCTGGCGCGACGATCTCGACCGCCCGATCGACCTCGTCGAGGAAGTGCTCCGCCTGTACGGCACGGAAAAAATTCCCGCGACGATCGTCAGTTCGCCCGGCCTCGTCGGCGACGACGATCCCGTCGTGCAGTTCAATCGCCGCGCCACGGCCTATCTCGTCGGCCACGATTTCCACGAGTGCGTGAACTACACGCTGCGTCCCGGCAAGGAGCTGGCCGCCTGGGTCTCGCAAACCGCCGCCGCCGAACTCGCGCTCGCCAATCCATTCGTCGAGGACCAGTCGCACCTGCGCCCCACGCTGATCACCGGCCTGCTCGAAACGCTGAAACTCAACCAATCGCGCGGCGTCGCCGTCTCGCGCTTGTGCGAGACCGGCCGTGTGTTCATCGAGCACAACGGCCAGAATCTCGAGTGCGCCGCCGTCGGCTTCATCGTCGCCGAGGACACGGAGCGTCGCTGGAAACACCGCGAACCGGCGGACTTTTATCTGGTGAAACATCACCTCAATGCCCTTGCGGCCCTCGCCGGCATCGACCTCGCCCGCCAGCCGACGCTCGCCGCGAACGTGCTTCTGCCCGGCTGGCAAGAGGGTCATTTTGCGGCGAAGGGCGAAGTCGGCCAAGGCTGGCTGGCCAACGGCGGACTCCTCAGTTTGGCGCTCGTGAACAGCCGCGGCGTGGAAGGCCAAGTCTACGCGGGCATGTTCGCGATCCTCCCGGAGAAGATCCCGGCGAACGCCGCGCGCCGCCGCTACAGCGATTTCAGCCTGTTCCCCGCTGCGCTCCGCGATCTCGCGCTGCTCGTCGATGCGTCGACAACCGCCGAGGAAGTGCGCAAGCAGCTCGCCAAATTTGCCCGCGCTTCTGTGGGCAACGCGTTCGCCCTCGAGCGTGTGTCTGTCTTCGATGTCTACCAAGGCGCCGGCCTGCCCGAGGGAAAGAAGAGCCTCGCGTTCTCCCTCGTGTTTCGCGCTGCCGACCGGACGTTGAAGGACGACGAAGTGAATGCCGTGTCGCAGAAAATCCAGGACGAGATCGCCCGCGAGACGACCTGGAGCGTGCGAAAGTAGCGGCCCACCGATTCACGCGCTCCGGGAATGTAGGGCGGTGTCTCCGACCCCGCCGGTAAGAGCGACGCAACCTATTGAATCGCGCGTAACCGGCTGACGCCGGCAAATCGCCCCATCGTCCCGCTGCTTCCGCCGCGGGCCACGAGTGCTCCTGTAGCCCTGCGCGGGAGCGCAGGGACTTTGCCGCGATGGTCAGTCTGATCGGCGAACCTCAATAAACGACATCGCGAAACAGGCCCGCCCGCGCTTCGGCCAGGCCGCCTCGCGATCGCGTTTACGCCGCCGCCGCACTCCGATCACCAGCCTGCGCGCAGTAGTGCAGCGCGAGCGCCGAGGGCCGGTGCACGACGATCGGCGGCGGTTCTTTCGCCGTGGCCTCGGTGAAGCCGCGCAGTTTCTCCACGAGCCGGTCCGTGAGCGCCACCCCACCGCGGATCAGCGGCACGCGCTGCAAGTCCGCAGGCGGATAGGGCTTCGCCAGCACGTCGAGCAGCTGCAGTTGTCCGCTCGTGATCTCCCGGATGGCCGCCGGTTGCACCACGACGGCGATCGCCGCGCTCGCCGTGCCGAGTCGATAATGATGACGCTCGGTAAACGCCTCCGGGATGTCCGGGCAGCTGGCGTCGAATCCGGTCACCGCTTGTGCGGGCAGCGGTGCAAACACCTCGCTGCCCATCGCGCGCAGCACCGAATGCATCGAGTCGCGGAGCGCGGTTTGAAATCTCACGCAGAAATCCGCGACTTGCGACGTTCGCGCCGCGCGCTTCCCGTGACTTTCTTCGAGCAGCACGGAGAGATTGTCGTCGTCGATCTCCAACAGCAGGTCGATCCAAAGGCTCTCCTTGGTGAGCAACAATCCTGCCCACGCCGCGACGCGACGGGCCCCGACCGCTGCGCGTTTCAGTCGCCGCGGCGCAGCGTAGTGTCCGATGTGGCGGAGCGCGCCGGCGATCACGGTTTCGAATTGGTCCTTTTCGAGCGCCGCCAGCCGGGGCAAGGCGTTTTCAGCGTCGGCGCCGGGCGGCGAAGTGACGGACGCTTCCGCCGCGATGGGCGGAGCACTCGCGGATTTTTTGAGCGAAATCTCGAGTTCGGCCACGCGAGCGCATAGGGCTTGTTGGCGCTCGACGGCACGCTGCGCCACGCGGAGCCGCGCCTGCGTTTCCTGGATGTTGAAAGGCTTGCTGATGAAATCGTCCGCCCCCGAGTCGAGCGCCTGCGCGATATCCGATTTCTCCTTTCGGCCGCTCAGGATGATCAGGTACGGGTGCAACGTGAACGGATGCGCGCGCAGCTTCGTGCAAAGCTCCGGCCCGCTCAGTCCCGGCATCATCCAGTCGATGAGTGCGATCGGTGGTGCCTCGGGCCCGGTCAGCACGCGGAGCGCACTGGGGCCGTCCTCCACAACCTGAATTTCGTAATTCGATTGTTTCAGAAACGCGCCCAGCACTTTCCGGGCGACGGTATCGTCATCAACAACCAGAATTTTCATCTGCCATGGGGTGGTCGTGAAGTTATCGGCCCGCGGCAGACTCGCTTGAGAAAAAGTTTTGCGAAGAACGCGTTCGGCCGGGATTGCGTCGGTGTTTTGCCCATTGCCATCGTTTTTCCGCGTCGCACGCTCACCGCTCCACTCCCGCCATGGCCGCTCCCGCCGACCTCAATATCGATCGTGTCGCCAAACTCGCCCGTCTCGCGCTAACGCCCGAGGAGAAGGAAAAGTTCGCCCAGCAGCTCGGCGACGTGCTGCACCACATCGAGCAACTCTCGAAAGTCGACACGACCGGCGTCGAGCCGACCGCCCATGCGTTTCCCGTCGTGAACGTCTGGGCCGACGACGTCGCGCGCCCCGGCCTGCCCGTCGCCGAAGCCCTGCGCAACGCCCCCGCGCAACGCGACGCCATGATCGTCGTCCCGAAGGTCGTTGAATGAAATTGTAGCGGCGGTCTATGACCGCCGAAAAAGCGCCGCGAAAACAAACCGACGGTCATAGACCGCCGCTACAGATGCCCACCGCTCTCCACTTCCAGACCATCGCCGAACTTTCCGCCGCGCTCGCCGCGAAGCAGCTCTCCGCCGTCGAACTCACGAGCGCCCTCATCGCGCGCACTCACGCGGTCGAGTCGCGCGTGCGCGCCTTCAACTCCTTCGACGAGTCCGACGCCCTCGCGCAAGCCGCTGCCTCCGACGCCCGCCGCGCCGCCGGCGAAGCCCGCGGACCGCTCGATGGCATTCCGATCGGCCTGAAAGACGTGATCGCGGTCAAAGACCAGCCGCTCACCGCCTCGAGCAAAATGCTCGCGAACTTCGTCTCACCTTACGACGCGACGGTCACGACTCGTCTGAAAAACGCCGGCGCGGTCCTGTGGGGCCGCCTGAACTGCGATGAATTCGCGATGGGTTCGTCGACGGAGAATTCGGCGTTTGGTCCGACCGGCAATCCGTGGGACACGACGCGTGTGCCCGGAGGTTCGTCGGGCGGAAGCTCGGCCGCCCTCTCCGCCGGCGAAGCCATCGCGACCCTCGGCTCCGACACCGGCGGCTCCATCCGCCAGCCCGCCGCGCTCTGCGGCATCGTCGGACTCAAACCGACCTACGGCCTCGTTTCCCGCTACGGCCTGATCGCGTTCGCCTCGTCGCTCGACCAGATCGGGCCGTTCGCGCGCACCGTCGAGGACGCCGCCATCGTGCTCGGCGCCATCGCCGGACACGACGAACGCGACTCGACCTCGTTCAAAACGGAAATCCCCGATTACCGCGCCGCGCTCGCCGCCAAAAAAGGCCCCTGGAAACTCGGCATTCCGAAGGAATATTTCGGCGAAGGTCTCGATCCCGAAGTCGCCGCCGCAGTCGAGCGCGCGGTCGCGTTTTATCGCGCGCAGGGCTGCGAGATCAAAGAAGTCTCGCTGCCGCACACGCAGTATTGCCTCGACGCCTACTACGTCATCGCGACGGCCGAGGCGTCGTCGAATCTCGCGCGTTACGACGGCATTCGCTACGGCCATCGCTCGAAGAGCGCGAAGGACGTCGTCGATCTCTACTTCCAGTCGCGCGCCGAAGGTTTCGGCGCGGAAGTGAAGCGCCGCATCATCCTCGGCACGTATGTCCTCTCGAGCGGCTACTACGACGCGTATTACCTGCGCGCGCAGAAAGTCCGCACATTGATCCGCCAGGATTTTCTCAACGCCTACCGCGAAGTCGACGCCCTGCTCACACCCACCTCGCCGATCCCGGCGTTCAAGATCGGCGAGAAGAGCGATCCGCTCGCGATGTATCTCTGCGACATTTACACGATCGGCGTAAACCTCGCGGGCCTCCCCGGCGTGAGCGTGCCCTGCGGTTTCACCACGAGCGGTCTGCCGATCGGCCTCCAACTCATCGGGCAACCCTTCCGCGAAGCCGACCTCCTCGCCATCGCCTACGCCTACGAGCGCGCGCACGACTGGAGCACCCAACACCCGAATCTTTGAGACACAGAGAGCACAGAGGAGCAACCAGAGGACACAGAGATGAATGCTGAAATGAACAAACTCACGGAGGCCGTGATCGGTGCAGCGATTGAAGTTCACAAGGATCTCGGGCCCGGACTGCTCGAGTCGGCCTATCAGCGGGCGCTGGAACATGAACTCACACTTCGCGGGTTGCGATTCGTGGCGCAGAAGGTGTGCCCGATAACCTACAAGGGTTTGGTGATCGAGGACGCCTATCGTCTCGACCTCTTGATCGATGACAGGCTCGTCGTGGAACTCAAAGCGGTTGACGCCCTAGCCGACGTGCACGAAGCGCAACTGTTGACCTATCTGAAGTTCAGTCGTTGCGAACTCGGTTTGCTGATAAATTTCAGATCACGCTGGCTCAAAGACGGTGTTCGTCGCCTTGCTCTGTGAACTCTTCAGCTCTCTCTGTGCTCTCTGTGACTCGCCTTGATTCATGAACTACGAAGCAGTCATCGGCCTCGAGGTCCACGTCCAGGTCAAGACCCACTCCAAGGTCTTCACGCGCGTCGCCGCCGGCTACGGCCACGAGCCGAACACGCTCACCGATCCCGTCGTGCTCGCGCTGCCCGGCACGCTCCCGGTCATGAACAAGGCCGCGCTCGACGCCATCATCAAAGCCGGCCTGCTCCTCGGCTGCGACATCGCGCCCGTCTGCAAATGGGACCGCAAGCAATACTTTTACCCCGACTCGCCGAAGAACTATCAGATTTCCCAATACGACCAGCCGATCTGCCTTGGCGGCGCGGTCGAGATCGAGCTGCCCGGCGCCGCGCGCAATCTCATGGGCGAACACAAATCCATCCCGCTCACGCGCATTCACCTCGAGGAAGACGTCGGCAAACTGAACCACGGCGCGACCGATTCGCTCGTCGACTACAACCGCGCCGGCACGCCGCTGATGGAGATCGTCTCCGATCCGGCGATGCACACCGCCGAGGAAGCCTACGCGTATCTCACCTCGCTCCGCGCGACGATGATCTATGGCGGCATCTCCGACTGCGACATGGAGAAGGGTCAGCTCCGCTGCGACGCGAACATCTCCATCCGCTCCGTCGGCGAGACGAAGCTCGGCACGAAGGTGGAGTTGAAAAATCTCAACTCGATCTCGTTCGTGCGCGACGGCATCGCTCATGAAATCAAGCGCCAGATCGCGCTCGTCGAGCGCGGCGGCACGATCGTGCAGGAGACGCGCGACTACGACGGCATGACTGGCACCTCGCAATCGCTCCGCTCGAAGGAAGAAGCGCACGATTACCGTTATTTTCCCGACCCCGACCTGATGCCCGTCGAGGTCGATGCCGCATGGAAAGAGCGCCTCCGCGCCGAGTGCCCCGAGCTGCCTTTCGCGAAACAGCGCCGCTTCATCGAGAGCTACCAGCTGCCTTACACGCTCACCTCCGTGCTCGTGTGGGACCGTCAGCTCGCAGATTTTTTCGAGGAAACGGCGAAGCTCAGCGGCAAGCCGCAGCAAGCAGGCAACTGGCTCGCTAACGACCTGCTCCGCGAACTCGGTAACGCGAAACTCTCGCTCGCCGATTCGAAAGTCCGCCCCGCGCACATCGCCGAACTCGTGAAGCTGATCGACGGCGGCACGCTCCTGACGAATGCTGCGAAAGACGTGTTCATCGAGATGGCCGCCACTGGCGAAACGCCCGGCGCGATCGCCGAAAAGCGTGGCCTGAAAGCCGCGCCCACAGACAGCAACGAACTGGAGCAATGGTGTCGCGACTCCATCGCCGCGAACCCGAAAGCCCTCGCCGAATTCAAGTCCGGCAAGGACACCGCGATCAACGCCTTCAAAGGCCCGATCATGAAAGCGGCGAAGGGCAAGGCCAACCCGAAGCTCGTCGACGAGACGCTGCGCCGTCTCCTCGCCGCTTCGTCCTGAAAACCGTCATTGACGGATTGCACGGATGAGTTCGGACAATCGACCGACCGGAAATTCCGCCTCTTGCGCTCCTTGAAACCCATGAGTGAACGCATTGCCGCATCAAGTTTTCAGGGGGTCTTCTGTATCCGTGATGCTCGGACAATCCTTGGTTGGGTTGAACGGCGGAATTTATGTTCATAAGTGCTGCCCGGGTGCGTTGGGGGCCGCGCTGCGCGCGTGCTTGACGCATCCCTCGTCGCCTCGTGCGATCAAGTCCGAATGGACAAATCCGCCGCTGCTCCGTTGCCGCCGTCGATTGAAGGCGGGATTTTTCCGGATCAGCCGGCCGAGTTGCGTGTGACCCTTCAGCTCGCTGAGGCTGCACTGCTGTTCGAGTGGGTGCGACCGGGGCAGTCGGTCTCGATCGCGCGCGGCTGGCTTCTGCCCCAGACCGGCATGGGAAGATTCTTCCGGTTCGCCGCGTTTACGTTTCAGCTCGAGCCCATCGGCGTCGCGCCGGCGGATCGTTGCGGATCCGATCCGACGTCGGCCCACGCGATGATGCGGCGCATCCGGGCACGCACGCCGGCTGTGTCGGCCGCGCGGGTCGGCGTCGTGGCGGAAACCGACCTCGGACCCGCGAAGGCCGGAGTGTGGCAAGGGCTGGTGGAGTTCCCGTCGGGCGCCGACTGGAGATGGCTCGGGCGCCTCGTGGCCCAATACGCCAAAGTGCTTTTGAGCTTCTCCACGCCCGCACAAGGCGGCCCACCGGAAGTGTCGATCGAGGCGGCGCGCGGGGCGTTGACGGCTGTGGCGGCGGCGCAGCTCGGCCTCGCGCCGGCTCGCGGACCGGCGCTGCTCGGGGTGCGGATATTGCTCGATTCGGCGGAACTGTGCGCGCGCTTCGAGTGGAGCGATCCGGACCGCGGAACGACCGTGGCGGTGGGCGTCGTGCGAACGCAAGCGATGGGGCGCCTGCGTTGGGAACTTTCAGTGGAGGGTGGCGCCGAACCTGTGGAACTCTCGCCGGGCGACCGGGCCGGCGTGCGCGAAAAACTCGGCGCGTGGCTCGAGCGCTTCAAGACCGACCGCGCGCGCGTTACCGTTGGGTTTCGCCGGCCGGCCGCCGGGAGCGGCGGACCGGAATCGCTCCCGGAACGATTGCTCCCGGCAAACGAGCCGCCCTATCCGATGCTTGAGGAAAGCCTCGTTGCGATGGCCGAGGAGCACGTCGCGCGGCACTCGCCCCTCGGGCGGGTGATGACGCGGCTCAATCAGGACGAGGCGCGGGCGTTCGAGAGCTACGCGGAACGCGCGCGGCGGAAGGAGCAAAAACGCGCCGACGAGCAGGCGCGCCGCCGCGAGATCGTGGCGCGACTCGCGGAGGAGCGGCGCCAGCGCGACGAAAAATTTGCTGCCCAACGCGCCGCGACGGAGGCGAAAAAAGCCGCCGCGTTGCCGCCGGCCCCCGCGGCGCGATCGCTCGCCGCGGCCCGGCCGCCGCCGCCGCCCGTGCCGGTCGTCGTGCGGCTGGCGCCGCTGACGTTTCAGGACACCGCGATTCCACTCGCCGATTTGAAAGGCTTCGCCTTGCGCGAGCGCGCGGCGCTGTGGTGGGTCTCGAATCAATCCGACGATCTGCTGTGCCTGCCGCACTGCCGCATCCAGCGGCTCGACTATCAGCTCCGCACGGCGCTGCGCGTGCTCGGCCCGCTGCGTGGACGCGCGCTGCTCTCCGACGAAGTCGGCCTCGGCAAAACAATCGAGGCGGGGCTGATCGCGAAGGAGCTGTTCACGCGCGGCATGGCGAAACGCTTTCTCGTGCTCACGCTGCCGTCGCTCGTCGATCAGTGGGCCGACGAACTCGACGAAAAATTCGGCCTCGCCTCCGTCACCACGAACCAGGCGGTCGCGCGCGAGGATCCGGCCCGCTTCTGGCGCGAAAACCCCGGCATCGTCGCGAGCCTTCACACGCTCAAGCAGCCCGCGCAACTCGCGATCGCGCGGGAGGTGCACTGGGATCTGCTGATCGTCGACGAGGCGCACTATTTGCGCAATCGCACCTCGCAGGCATGGCAGGCGGTGGACGCGTTGCCGCGGCAATTTCTCCTGCTGCTCACCGCCACGCCCGTGCAAAACTCGCTCGAGGAACTCTACAATCTCGTCACCCTGCTGCAGCCGGGCCAGTTGCCATCGCCGAAGGAATTTCGCGCGCGCTTCCTCGATCCGCAGCGGCCGCGGCAGCCGCGCGAGCCGGAGGAATTGCGGCGCCTGCTCGGGCAAGTGATGATCCGCAACACCCGCGCGAACGCCGGCATCGACCTGCCGCCGCGGCGCGCCGAGACGGTCGTGTTTTCGCCCGATGCCGCGGAGGAGGAATTTTGGCGGGAGTGGGAGGGCGATTTCCGCGCGCGGCTTGCGACGCTCGGCGCGAGCCAGGCGAGCCTGTGGGGTCGACTGCTGTTGCAGGCGGCGGGGAGCAGCCCGGCCGCCTGGCGCGCGGCGTTGGGGAAATTTCCGGACGCCGCCGCGGCACGCAGCTGGCGCGAGCGGGCGCCGCTGGAGTCGAGCTGGCGGCGCAAATGCGAGTTGCTCCTGCCGCTCACGCGCGGCGAAAACGGCGCGGTCGTCTTCACGCAGTTTCTCGATACGCAGGCGGCGCTCGCGGAATTCCTCCGCGGCGCGGGCGTGCCCACGTTTGTCGTCAACGGCGCGACGCCTGCGCCCGAGCGCCAGCCGATCACGGAGGAGTTTCGCCAGCACGGCGGCGCGCTCCTGCTCACCCACAGCGGCACCGAGGGCCGCAATCTCCAGTTCTGCCGCACGCTCGCGAATTTCGACCTGCCGTGGAATCCGATGGAGATCGAGCAACGCATCGGCCGCCTGCACCGGCTCGGGCAGAAGCACCCGGTCCAGATTTGCAATTTCGTCCAGGCCGGCACGCTGCAAGAGCACCTGCTGGAGGTGTTGCAGGAAAAACTGAACCTCTTCGAACTCGTGGTCGGGGAGACCGGCCTCGTGCTCGGCGAACGGTTCAGCGGCGACGAATTCGAGGAGGAAATTTTTCGCCGCTGGCAGACGAGCGACGGCCGGGTCGCCGCCGCGATCGCGGGTTTCGGCGAGGAACTCGCCGCGGCGCGGGGTCGACACGCCGAAGTGAAGGAACTCGATGCGACGCTGTTCGCCCACGATTTCGAATCGACATGAGACTCGACCGCATGCCTTACGAGCCCGGTGCCCTCGTCGATTTCTACGAAGAGGGACTCGCCGCGTTGGGCGCGCTGTGCTCGCGCAGCTGGCACGACCGACTCGAGGTGGTGGCCGAAGGCGCCGCGGCGAAGCTCTGGCACGGCGACGGGGCGCTGCACTCCGTCGAGTTGCAGTTTGCCGCGGCGAATGCCGGCGGGGCACGCGAGGCGGAGCACGAGGTTTTTCCCGGTTGTCCGCTCACCTTTCGGCTCGCCGAGGCACTCCGCCCGGTGCCCCTGGTGCTCGAACGCGCCGTGCTCTCGGCGGACGGGCCCGCGGCGCGTGCACCGGACGCCGTCGTCGTCGAGAAACTCTGGCGCAGTCAGTATCCGGAAACCGTGCGCTGGCGGCAGACGGCGCCGTTTATCCCCGATTTCCATTTCTCGCTGGTCGCGCTGGTGCGCTGCGAGATCCAGTCCATCGACCAGCAGTGGTCGCTGCATCGCATGGCGCTGGCGCTGCCGGGCGGCCGGCGTGACGATCCTCTCGCGAACGAAATCGGCGCCGCGCGCACGGCGACCACAGGTCACGGTCCGGCGGTGTGGCCGGTGCCGGACCCCGCCGCCTGGAGCACACTGCTCGGCGCGGCGATGGAACAGGAACTCGCCGGCGAACTCGCGGGCGTGCGGACGCGCCAGGAGACTCGGCTGCGCCGCGAACTCGATCGCGTGGACGATTATTTCAGCAACTATGAACGCGAGCTGGCTGAACGCGCCCGGCGCGGCAGCAGTGCGAAAGCGAAATTGTCCGACCGCCTCGCGGCGGCGAAAACCGAACACGCCCGCCATCGCGCCGATCAAGTCGCGCGCCACGAGATCCTGATCGTGCCGCACATCGACAGCCTGCTGCTCGTCGCGGAGCCGGCGTGGCGGGCGGCGTTGCAGGTCGACCGCGCCCACCAGCCCGCGGCGAGTTTCACGGCCTGCTTTGTCCCTCGCGCCCGGCGATGGGAACTGGGGTGAGGACGGCGTCCACGGTGGCCGCTTGACCTTCGATCGCTCCGTCCGCACGACACCGCGATGGCAAATGAAGCCACGAATCCGGTCGCCGCGGCCCGCTCGCTTTTGCGCGAACGATTCGGTTTCGAAAATTTTCGGCCGGGGCAGGAGGCGGTGATCGGGCATCTGCTGGCGGGGCGTTCGGCGCTGGCGGTGTTTCCGACCGGGAGCGGGAAGAGCCTTTGCTACCAGCTGCCGGCGCTGCTGCTCGAAGGACTGACCGTCGTAGTCTCGCCGCTGATCGCGTTGATGAAGGATCAGGTGGATTTTCTCAAAAACCGTGGCGTCGCGGCGGCGCGACTCGACTCGAGCGTGAGCCGCGAGGCGTTCGAAGAAATCCAGGCGGCGTTGCGCGAGCGGCGGCTCAAGCTGCTGTTCGTCGCACCGGAGCGTTTTTCCAACGAGCGGTTTCTCGCGCGGCTGAAATCGCTCGCGATCGAGCTGCTCGTGATCGACGAGGCGCACTGCATCTCCGAGTGGGGCCATAATTTTCGACCGGACTACCTGAAACTCGCCCGCATTGCGCGGGAGTTGAAGGTCGGGCGCGTGCTCGCGCTGACGGCCACCGCAACGCCGGCGGTGGCGAAGGATATTTGTCGCGAGTTCGCCATCGTGCCGGAGGCGCACGTGCACACCGGATTTTACCGGCCGAATCTTTTTCTGCGTGCGACGGCGTGTGCGCCGGGGCGACGTCGCGCGCTGCTCGTCGAACGGCTGCGGGCGGCGCCGCGCGGACCGACGATCGTCTACGTGACGTTGCAAAAAACGGCGGAAGCCGTGGCGGCGGCGCTGGTGGACGCGGGCTTCGCGGCGGAGGCGTATCACGCGGGCATGGACGCCGAGGTGCGCGAAGCGGTGCAGAATCGGTTCATGGCGGCGGATGACCGCATCGTGGTCGCGACAATCGCGTTCGGGATGGGCATCGACAAGGCGAACATCCGCGCGGTCTATCACTACAACCTGCCGAAGAGCCTGGAAAATTACGCGCAGGAAATCGGCCGCGCCGGCCGCGACGGCCAGCCCTCGCACTGCGAAATCCTCGGCGCCGCGGAGGATCTCACCGTGCTCGAGAATTTCACTTACGGCGATACGCCGGCGCCGGAGGCGCTGCGCGAATTGCTGGAGGGGCTGCTGCAAGGTCGCGCGACGGGCGAGATTTTCGACGTGTCGGCGTATGAGTTGTCGGTGAAGCACGACATCCGCCAACTCGTCGTTTCCACCGCACTCACCTATCTGGAGTTGGATCGTTTGATCGAGGCGACGGCGCCGTTTTACACGACTTACCAATGGAAATTCCAGCGTGCGCCCGAGGAGGTCGTCGGGCGTTTCGAAGGAGAGCGGAAGGAATTTCTGGAACGACTTTTCGCGGCAGCGAAAGTGGGGCGGGCGTGGAATTCCGTGGTGCTCGCCGAGGCTGCGACCGCGCTCGGCAGCGAACGCGAGCGCATCGTGAAGGCGTTGAACTATCTCGAGGAGAAGGGCGATCTCGAGTTGCAGGTCGCGGGCGTGCGGCAGGGTTATCGCGTGGTGCGGGCGCCGGACGATCTCGCGGCGGTCTGGCGCGAACTGCAGCGGCGGTTTGCTGCGCGCGAGAGCAGCGACATCGCGCGCGGGCGGAATGTCGCGGGTTTGCTCACGGGTGCGGGTTGCATCGTGCGGCGGCTGATCGGTTATTTCGGCGAGGAACTCGGGCGCGATTGCGGGCATTGCGGACAATGCGCCGGCGAGCCGCCGATCACGCTTGAACGCGCATCGGTCGGTTTCGATTGGCCGGTGGGCGACGTGGAGACATTGCGCGCGGCGCATCAGCGAGCGCTGGGCACCGTGCGTCAGCTCGCGCGTTTCGTGTGCGGCATCAGTTCGCCTGCGCTCACCGTCGCGAAGCTAACGCGGCATCCGCGTTTTGGATTCGCGGCCGAGGTGCCTTCACGACGGTGATGGAGGCGATCTCTGCGCCCAAGTAGCGCGGAGCCACGCCTTCCCTTGACTCGAACGTCATGGCTGCCCGGCGCCTGACAATTTCCTGACAACTCCCTGACCGGCCGCTGACATCTTGCGCGGCGTTTCGTGGTTCAATGGGCCCGTCCCAAACGGAACCATCATGAAACGAAATCTCTCTTCTCTCGCGGCTGCGCTGATCGGTGCAGTGTCGCTGTGGCCGCTCGTCGCGGGTGCCAAGGAAGCCGCCGTGCCGGTGCAGTTGCGCATCGAACTCGACCGGCCGGTGCTGCCGGCGGGCGGCCCGCAACGCGCCGTCGTGAAGGTCGCGCTCGATTGTGCGCGCCTGCCTCGTCCGGAACAGCGGGCGCCGGTCAACCTCACGCTCGTGCTCGACCGCTCCGGCTCGATGCGCGGTGAAAAAATCGAGCACGCCAGGGAGGCGGCGATCGAAGCGGTGCGTCGTCTCGCACCCGACGACGTGTTTTCGCTCGTGATCTTCGATCACGAGGTGGAGACCCTCGTGCCGGCGTGCCGCGTCGGCGACCGGCGCGATCTCGAGCAGTGCATCCGGTCGATTCGCGCGCGCGGCAACACCGCGATCTACGGCGGCGTGTCGCAGGGGGCCGCCGAACTGCGCAAGCACCTCGAAGATCGTCGCTACACGCACCGGCTCATTCTGCTTTCCGATGGCCTCGCCAACGTCGGCCCGCGCTCGCCGGACGATTTCGCGCGGCTGGGTGTCGCGCTCGGGCGCGAGGGAGTCTCGGTTTCGACCGTGGGTGTCGGTCTCGATTACAACGAGGATATGATGACGCGGCTCGCGCAGACATGCGATGGCAACACCTACTTCGTCGCGTCGAGCGGCGATCTGCCGACCATTTTCGACGCCGAACTTGGGGACGTGTTGAGCGTCGTGGCGCGCCGGGCGGTCGTGACGATCGAGTTTCCCGCGCACGTGCGGCCGTTGTCGTTCGTCGGCCGGGAGGGCGTGATTCGCGGGCAAAGCGCCGAGTTTTCGCTCAACCAACTTTACGGCGGGAGGGAGAAATTTGCGCTGGTGGAGGTGGAAGTCGATTCCACGGGGGCGGGCGAGGAGCGCGAGATCGCGAAGGCGAAGCTCGTTTATGAAAACGCACTCACGCGGCGGCCGGCGAACGCGGAGGCGCGCAGTTCGGCGCGCTTCACGACGGTCGAGCGCGAGGTGATCGCCTCGGCGAATCAGAAAGTGCAGGCCGATTATGCGGCGAACTTGACGGTGGTCGCGAAGGACGAGGCGCTGCGGCATGCCGACGCAAACGAGCGGGCGGCGGCGGCTCAGGCGCTGCGGTCGCGCAACGACACGCTCAAAAAAATGGGCGAGACCTACAACAATGTCGCGGTGATGAGCGTCGTCGCGAAAAACGCCGCCGAAGCGGATCGGCTCGAACGCGAGGGCCTGGACAACGTGCAGCGCAAAACCTACCGCGCCGAAAATGCGCAGACGAGCGCACAGCAGTCGTCGAGTTACGCTCGCCCGTGATTTCACCATGCGCTCGCTCATCATGCTTTTCGTCGCGGTGGCGACGATCCGGGGCGCCGATTTCACCGTGCACGAATGGGGCACGTTCACCTCGGTCGTGGGATCGACCGGCGGGATGCTCGCCGGTCTCGAGGTCGAAGAAGCGGCTCTGCCGTCATTCGTGGGCAGCCTGGCCGGCTTCGCGCCGACGAACAAAGGCTGGGACCGCCCGGTGAGCGGCGTGACCGTGAAAATGGAAACGCCTGTGCTCTATTTTTATTCTTCCGCACCATTTACCGCACGGGTCGAAGTCGGGTTTCACGGCGGTTCGATCAGCCAGTGGTATCCGGGACGGCTGGACGGCGAACAGTTGCCGCCCCTCTCGCCGGGGCAGAATCTCAAACTCGTTCCGGCCGTCGATTTCTCCACCGGGCACGAGGGGCGCGCGGTCTGGCAGGTGGACGTTCTCGCGCGCAACTCGCCGCTCGCGATCACGGCCCCACGCGAGTCGGAGACGCCACAGTGGCCGCGCGCGCGCGTGGCGGCGGCCAATCGCGTGCGCGGGCCGAAGGGCGAGGTGGAGAGTTTTATTTTTTACCGGGGAGTCGGGAATTTCGCGCTGCCGCTCCGCGTGACCTGTGATGCACAGGGACGCGTGCAGCTGAAAAACACCGGCGCTGCCGCGATTCCGTTCGTAGGCGTCTACGAGGGCGGACCGCGGTGCGGCCATGGTGACGCGATCGTGTGGTGGCATGGCGCGCTGCCGGCCGGTGAGACGCGAGTCGCGCCCACGAGAGGGCCGGCGGTCGGCGCCGTGGAGATGCCGGCGAGCCGATTTCGAGCCACGGTGTTTCCCGCTGCGCTGCTGTCGGCCGGGCTGACCCGCGACGAAGCCGCTGCGATGCTCGAGACCTGGCGGGAAAGTTATTTCGAGCGACCGGGGCTGCGCGTGTTTTGGATCGTGCCCCGCGCGTTCACCGATGCCGTGCTGCCGATCGAAATTTCTCCTGCGCCGGCGAAACTCGAGCGCGTGCTCGTCGGCCGCACGGAGGTGCTCACGCCGGATTTCGAGGCGGAGCTGCGGCGAGACTTCGCAACCGATGGCGGCAAGAAATGGGCGGGCGATCGCTACGCCCGCGCGTATCGCGAGCGGATGCGAGAGCTCGGTGGGATCGTTGGCATTGCGCCCGCGGTGGGCGCACCGTAACGCTCGTGGTCGTGCGCACGACTTCGCGTCACATCACGCTCTACTGGCTGCTGCTCCTGCTGCCCACGCTGGCGGTGGGCGCGGGGGCTTTGCTGCTCGTGCGTCGCGAGCAGGCGCGGCTCGACGCGCAAGCGAGAGTGGCAATGGCCACGAAACGGGCGGCGATCGAGGCGCGCGCGCGGCTGATCGCGGAGAGCGTGGAATTGCTCATGGGCGATGTGGAGAGCGGTCTGATGGCCACGCTCAACGAACTCACGCCCGGCGACTCCGATGGATTTTTCGACACGTGGGGCGACACGAATCCCCTCGTGGAGGCGACATTTCGCCTCGCGACCGACGACCGGGTGATTCGGCCGGCGGGTGGCGAAACGCGAGCCTGGCTCGACGCGTGGATCGCTTCGGGGCCGCCGTGGCGCGGGCTCCCGCGAGAGGAAAAGGAATCGGACGCGGATCGAATGCAGCGGAAGGATATCACGTCGAACGTCGCGCAGAGCCAGAACCTGCGAAACGCCGTTCAGTCCGAAGCGCGGCAGAAATTTGCGCCCGAGCCGCTGAAAAAAGCGGAAGCGCAGCCGGCACCCGAACGCGCGGGCTGGACGCCCTGGCGCGAGGCGGGCCGGTTGCACTTGATCGGCTGGCGCCGGACCGCGTTCGGCGGAGTCGTCGGCGTGGAAGTGAACCTCAAGACGATTTCGGCGCGCCTCGGGGAATTCCTGCCGCGCGACGGTGAACTCGCCGATGCGTTTGCGGTGCGCGATGCGGCGGGCGTGACGTTACAGAGGAAAGTCTACGTGAGGGACAACAGCAGCTCTCGGCGTCGATCGACCGCGGAGCAACCCGTCGTCACCATCCCGATCGCGGCCAACGTGCTGCCGGGGTGGGAGGTCGTCGGGTTCACCGGCGCGACGACGGCGGGGCGCGGCGCAGGGGGCGGATTTTTTCTTGTCGGCTCGCTGCTGGTCGGGATTTTCGTCGCGGCGATTTTGGCGGGCGGCTCCCTGCTGCTCTGGCAGGCGCGACGCAGTGAGGCGGAAGCGGCGCAGAAGACCTCGTTCGTCGCGAACGTTTCGCACGAGTTCAAAACGCCGCTCACCACCATCCGCCTCTACGCGGAGCTGTTGGAGCAGGGGCGCGTGCGCGATGCAGCGCAGAGCGTGGATTTCCTTCGGACGATCGGACGCGAGACGCAGCGGCTCGCGCGCCTGGTGAACAACGCGCTCGATTTCAGCCGGCTCGAACAGGGAAAGAAAAAATACGCGCGCGAACGGATCGATGCGACCGGAGAGATTTCGCGTTTGCTGACGACTCACGCTCCCCGGGTGGCCGAAGCGGGCATGACCCTGAAAGCGGAGCTGCCCGCGCACCAGCTGGAACTCACGACAGATCGCGATGCGCTCGAGCAGATCCTGCTCAACCTGCTCGACAACGCGGTGAAATACGCGGCGGCTGGCGGCGAAATCGTGGTCACGCTCGGGCCTCGCACGGGAGGTGGCGCCGAGGTACGCGTGGCCGATCGCGGTCCGGGCGTGCCGGCCGAACACGCCGAGCGAATCTTCGAAAAATTCCACCGCGTCGACGAGGCCTTGACCGCCGAGAAGACCGGCGCAGGTCTCGGACTCAGCATCGCCCGCCAGCTGGCGCGCGGCCTGAACGGCGATCTTCGCTACGCGCCGCGGAGCGGAGGCGGCGCGAACTTCATCCTGTCTCTGCCATGAAAGCAAAAATCCTGATCGCCGAGGATGACCCCAACATCCGACTCGGCCTGGTCGCCACCCTGGAGAGCGAGGGCTACGACGTGACTGCGGCAGCGGACGGCGCGCAGGCGCTTAAACTTTTTCCCCAGCAGAAATTCGAGCTCGTCATCCTCGACGTGATGATGCCCAAGGCGAGCGGCTACGATGTCTGCCGCGATCTGCGCGGCCGCGGAACCCAGGTGCCGGTGCTTTTCCTGACCGCGAAAGGCGCGGAGATCGACAAGGTTGTGGGATTGAAACTCGGCGCCGACGATTACGTGACGAAGCCGTTCGGCATTCAGGAATTGCTCGCCCGGGTGGAAGCGCTCTTGCGTCGGGGCAGAAGTCACCCGGAGCCAATCGACGACGCGGCGCGGCTTCCGATTTTTCGGCTCGGCGCGGCGGAGATCGATCGGCGGAAATTTGCCGTCGTCGTCGAGGGACAATCGGTCGCGCTGACGGCGCGCGAGTTGAAGCTGGCGGAGATGTTTGCGGCTCATCCAGGCGAAGTGCTGACCCGCGACGCGCTGCTGAACGCGGTGTGGGGCTTCGGCTACGTCGGCACCACGCGGACGCTCGACCAGCATGTTGCGCAGCTGCGCAGGAAGATCGATCCGCCGGGAAAGGCGTCGTCGGCGATCGCGACGGTGCATGGCGTCGGCTATCGGTATGACGCCTAGTGTAGTGTCCCGTAAATAGGTCGGCATAAGCGCCGGGACGGGGCGAGAATGGGTTTCATCCGGGAGCGCGTCGCTTGATCGCTGCGGATGACCGA